>NZ_BAAAQI010000001.1:0-684881 GCF_039531585.1 Streptomonospora arabica
TGCGCGCCGCCGGCGCCGCCGCCGCGGGGCTGCGGCGGTGGGGCACCGGCGGTCGCGCTCAGGCGCGCCCCGCACTTGTGCGAGCGGCCTCAATCCGTCGTGAAAAACGGCACATCCGCCTTCGAGCGCTACTCGGCTCCGCCGAATTCCCGCTCCAGAGCCGAGCGCTGGTTGGCGCCCAGCCCGCGGACTCGGCGGGACTCGGCGATGTTCAGCCGCTCCATGATCTGCTTGGCGCGGACTTTGCCGACGCCCGGGAGGGATTCGAGCAGAGCCGAGACCTTCATCTTGCCGATGACGTCGTCCGTCTGTCCGTCAGCCAGCACCTCTGACAGCGACACGCCGCCGTGCTTCAGACGGTTCTTGACTTCCGCGCGCTCTTTTCTGGCCTTCGCGGCTTTCTCCAGAGCCGCGGCGCGCTGTTCGGGTGTGAGGGGAGGAAGGGCCACGCCGGGTCACCTCGGTTTTCTCTCGTTTGTAGAGGGCGGACGCCTGCGCAAGTTAGTAGGTTCCGACCCCGTTCGGCAACGCAAAGTCGCCTTTCAGGCGCCATTTCATCAAAGTAATTACTCTTTGTAATTAACCGATTGCGCAGAGGTAGGAAAATCAGGACTTTCGGCCCGGTTGAAGTTCGGTTCAACCGTACCGCGGCCGGGCCCGGTCCTCGACCCCGCAGGTCATGGCCGTGCCGTCTCAGAGAGGTTTCGGGCGTGAACTTTCTGCTGTCACGAGGTGGCCGCAACCGGTCATCGTGTCCACGTCCGGGACGCACGGCGCAGGGCGGGGATCAGGCCGAGGCCGCCTCCACCCGCCGCAGCGCCGCCGCGATCGAGGCGGCCGCCGCACCGGGGTCGGAGGCCCGGGTGATGGGCCGGCCGATCACCAGGAGGTCGGCTCCGGCCTCGTAGGCCGCCTCGGGCGTGGCCACGCGCGCCTGGTCGCCGTGGTCGGAGCCCAGCGGCCGCACGCCGGGGGTGATCAGGGCCACGTCCGGGCCGACCTCGGACCGCAGCGAGGCGACCTCGTGCGGCGAGCACACGAGCGCGCGGGCGCCCGCCTCGACCGCCATGACCGCCAGGCGCCGCGCCGCGTCGCCCGCCGGGCCCGTGATGCCGATCTCGGCCAGCGCGGCGTCGTCCAGCGACGTCAGGATCGTCACGGCGGCGATGCTCGTCTGCGGGGCGGCCTCGACCGCCGCGGAGATCATCTCGCGCCCGCCGGCCGCGTGCACCGTCAGGATCGAGGGCTTGAGCCGCGCGAGGTTGCGCGCCGCCCCCGCCACGGTCGCCGGGATGTCGTGCAGCTTGAGGTCGAGGAAGACCGAGGTCTTGTTGCCTCCGCGCAGGGTGCCCACGACCTCGGGGCCGTAGCGCAGGTAGAGCTCCAGCCCCACTTTCACCGTGCTGACGTGGGGAGAGACCTCGGAGGCCCAGCGTGCGGCTGTCTCGATGTCGGGTGCGTCGATGGCGACGGCGATGGGCGCTGCCACGGTGGTTCTCCTTCGGCTCGCTGAGGTGGTCGGAACGGTTCAGGGTGTGCGGCCGGCCGCGGAGCCGGGACGGACCGCGCGGTGCCCGCGCGGTCGGGCGGAGGCGGCCGACCGGTCAGCGCCGGCGCGCTGCCCCGAGCGGTTCCCCCGTGCGGCCGGTTCATGCATGTTCGCCGCCAGATGTGCGTCGGCGCCGCTGAGACGACCGCAGCGCGGCGTTCCGTACCCGAGGGTAGGTCGGACACAGCCCCGGGCGCTTTGGGTGCCTGGAGGCGATCTGAGCGGTTTGCCGGTCATCGTCCCAGCACAGTTCCGATCGGACGGTGTGCGGCCCCGACGACGTCGGTGACCCGATCCACACCGCGCTCCTCCAGAAGCTCCTCCAGCTCGCGCAGGATCCGCACACACGCGGAGGGGTCGGCGAAGTTCACGGTGCCCGCGGCCACCGCCGAGGCGCCGGCCGCCAGGAACTCCAGGGCGTCGGCGCCGGTGCGCACGCCGCCCATCCCGACGATCGGCACGTCCGGCAGGGCGGCGCGCACGCGGTAGACGCAGCCCACGGCGATCGGGCGGATCGCCGGCCCCGAGACGCCGCCCACGCCCCCGGCCACCACCGGCCGCAGGGTGGCGGGGTCGATCGCCATGCCGCGCAGGCAGTTGACCATGCTCAGCCCGTCGGCGCCCGCGTCGACGCAGGCGCCGGCCAGGGCCACCGGGTCGGGCACGTCGGCGGCCAGCTTGGCCAAGACCGGCATGCGCGGCTCCGCGGAGCCGCGCACGGCCGCGACCACGCGGGCCGCCTCGGCCGGGTCGTCGGCGAAGTCGCGCCCGTGCCCGGCGGGGTTGGGGCAGGAGAGGTTGATCTCGATCATCGCCACCCCCGCCTCGCCGGTCAGGCGCGCGGCGAGCGCGGCGTACTCGTCGGGGCCCGACCCGGCCACGGAGACCACGGTGGTGCCGCCGCGCGACCGCAGCCACGGCAGGTCGCGCTGGAGGAACACCTCGATGCCCGGCCCCTGCAGGCCGATCGCGCTGACCATGCCCGAGGGGGTCTCGGCGATGCGCGGAGCGGGCCGCCCGGCCCGCGGCTCCAGCATGACCGACTTGGTCGCCAGGGCGCCCAGCCGGGCGATGTCGTAGAAGCGGGCGAGCTCGCGCCCGGTTCCGGCGCAGCCGGCCGCCGCGATGACCGGGTTGGCCAGTTCCCGTCCGGCCAGGCGGACGCGCATGTCGGGGTTCACGCTCAGCCGGCCTCCCGTTCGGCGGACCCGCCCGCGTCCTCGGCGCGGGCCTTCCAGCCGGGCGCGCCCAGCGCGTCGAAGGGGATGGTGCCCACGTCGTCGAAACGCACCCGCTCCCCGCGGAAGACGGGCCCGTCCACGCAGGCGCGCGCCATGCGGGTGATGCCGTCCTCGCCGACCACCGGGACGACGCAGCTCATGCACACGCCCGTCCCGCAGGCCATCGCCTCCTCCACCGCCACCTGCGCGGGGATGTCCATGCGCGCGGCGGCCGCGGCCACCCTGCCCAGCATCGGCATCGGCCCGCAGGCGTAGATCACGTCGGAGCGCGCGTCGGCCACCACCCGCTCCAGCGCGTCGGTGACGCGGCCGCGGACGCCGAAGGAGCCGTCGTCGGTGGTGAAGGTGGCGGTCTCGGCGACGCGGCGGGCGCTGATCGCGCTGAAGACCCGGTCGGCCGAGGCGGCGCCCAGCACGAAGTCCACGCGGCAGCCCCGCCGGCGCAGCGCGTGCGCCAGCGGGAACAGCGGGGCCGCGCCGGACCCGCCGCCGACCAGCACGCAGTTGACCGGGTCGCGCGGCAGCGGGAACGGCCGGCCCAGCGGGCCCACGACGTCGATGAGGTCGCGCGAGCGCCGCTCGGCCAGCCAGGCCGTCCCGGGCCCGCGCACCGCGAAGAGGAACTCCACCGTGCCGCCGTAGTCGGGCTTGACGTCGTGGACGGCGAAGGGGCGGCGCAGCAGCATGCCGGAGTGCTCGCCGCCCACGCCCACCGACAGGAACTGCCCGGAGCGGAACCGCTCGGCGATCTGGGGCGCCACGACCGTGATGGCGTGGTAGGCGTCGACCCGGCGCACGGTCAGCACGGAGCTGCGCGTCTGGACCGGCCCGCTGTCACTCACTCGGCTGCCCTGCCTCGATCCGCTCGGCTGCGCGGCCTGCCCCGGCCCCGCGCCCGGCCGCCTACCGGCCGCCCCTGTCGCGGCCGGGGGCTTCCCGGCCGCCTCGACGCCCCCTCACACGCGCGCTCAGCCCGCGGCGCCGCGCAGCGACGCGGCGTGCTCCTGCAGCGAGCGCACCCCGATGTCGCCCCGCACCAGGGCCTCGATGCCCTGGACCGCCGCGGCCAGCCCTTGGACCGTGGTGACGCTGGGCACCCCGCGCACGACCGCCGCGGTGCGGATCTCGTAGCCGTCCAGGCGCGGACCGGACTGCCCGGCGCTGCCGAAGGGCGTGTTGACGATGAGGTCCACATCGCCGCGGTGGATGAGTTGCACGATAGTGGGTTCGCCGTCCGCTCCGGGCCCTGCGCTGTGCTTGCGCACCACGCGGGCGGCCACGCCGTGGCGGCGCAGCACCCAGGCGGTGCCCTCGGTCGCCAGGATCTCGAACCCGAGGTCGGCCAGCCGCTTGACCGGGAAGACCATGGTGCGCTTGTCCCGGTTGGCCACCGAGACGAACACCGACCCCGCCGTCGGCAGCGAGCCGTAGGCGGCCAGCTGCGACTTGGCGTAGGCGGCCCCGAAGTCGGTGTCCAGGCCCATGACCTCGCCGGTGGAGCGCATCTCCGGCCCCAGCACGGTGTCCACGCCCTCGCCCTGGCGGTCGATGAAGCGGTTGAAGGGCAGCACCGCCTCCTTCACCGAGACGGGGGCGTCCATGGGCAGCGTGCCGCCGTCGCCCTCGGCCGGCAGCAGGCCCTCGGCGCGCAGCTCGCGCACGCCCGCCCCCAGCATCACCCGGGCGGCCGCCTTGGCCAGCGGCACCGCGGTCGCCTTGGACACGAACGGGACCGTGCGCGAGGCGCGCGGGTTGGCCTCCAGCACGTACAGGACGCCCGAGGCCAGCGCGTACTGCACGTTGAGCAGCCCGCGCACGCCGGTACCGCGGGCGATGGCCTCGGTGGAGTAGCGGATGCGCTCGAAGTCCTCGTTGCCCAGCGTCACCGCCGGCAGCGCGCAGGCGGAGTCGCCGGAGTGGATGCCGGCCTCCTCGATGTGCTCCATGATGCCGCCGAGGTAGAGGTCGGTGCCGTCGTAGATGGCGTCGACGTCGATCTCGATGGCGTCGTCGAGGAACCTGTCGATCAGTACCGGGTGGTCCGGGCTGACCTCGGCGTTGCGCTCGATGTAGTCGGCCAGCATCCGCTCGTCGTAGACGATCTCCATGCCGCGCCCGCCCAGCACGTAGGAGGGCCGCACCATCACGGGGTAGCCGATCTCGCCGGCGACCTCGCGGGCCCCGGCGAAGGAGTGGGCGGTGC
The DNA here is from genome assembly GCF_039531585.1 of Streptomonospora arabica. Classification (NCBI taxonomy): domain Bacteria; kingdom Bacillati; phylum Actinomycetota; class Actinomycetes; order Streptosporangiales; family Nocardiopsidaceae; genus Streptomonospora; species Streptomonospora arabica. The sequence continues at coordinate 4,994 of NZ_BAAAQI010000001.1, forward strand.
CGTGCTTGGGCGCGGGCAGCCCGGCGTCGGCGAGCACTTTGCCGAACTCGCCGCGGTCCTCGGCCAGGTCGATGGAGCCGGGGCTGGTGCCGACGATGGGCACCCCCGCGGCCTCCAGGCCGCGCGCCAGCCCCAGCGGGGTCTGCCCGCCCAGCTGGACGACCACCCCGGCGAGCTCGCCCGTGGCGCGCTCGGCGCGCACGACCTCCAGCACGTCCTCCAGCGTGAGCGGCTCGAAGTAGAGGCGGTCGCTGGTGTCGTAGTCGGTGGAGACGGTCTCGGGGTTGCAGTTGACCATCACCGTCTCGTAGCCGGCCGCCGACAGCGCGAACGAGGCGTGCACGCAGCTGTAGTCGAACTCCACGCCCTGGCCGATGCGGTTGGGGCCCGAGCCCAGGATGATCACCTTGGGCTTGGTGCCCTCGGGGACCTCGGTCTCCTCGTCGTAGCTGGAGTAGAGGTAGGGCGTCTTGGCGGCGAACTCCGCGGCGCAGGTGTCCACGGTCAGGTAGACGGGGTGGACGCCCAGCGCGTGGCGCAGCTCGCGCACGACCTCCTCGGTCTTGCCGGTGATCTCGCCGATCTGCAGGTCGGAGAACCCCGCGCGCTTGGCGGCGCGCAGCCGCTCGGCGTCCAGCCGGGCCCCGGCCAGGCCGCGGGCGGTCTCCTCCAACAGCAGCATCTGGTCCAGGAACCAGGGGTCGATGCCGGTGGCCTCGTGCAGCTCGGCCACGCCCGCGCCCGCGCGCAGCGCCTGATGGATCCGGCGCATGCGCAGCTCGCCGGGCGTGGCCGCGGCGCGCACCAGCTCGTCCCTGCCGCCGGGCTCGCCGGCCCAGGTGAACCCGACGCCGTTCTTCTCGACCGAGCGCATCGCCTTCTGCAGCGCCTCGGGGAAGGACCGGCCGATGGCCATGGCCTCGCCGACCGACTTCATGGTGGTGGTCAGCGCGGGGTCGGCGCCGGGGAACTTCTCGAAGGCGAACCGGGGCACCTTGACCACGACGTAGTCCAGGCTCGGTTCGAAGCTGGCCGGGGTCTCGGCGGTGATGTCGTTGGGGATCTCGTCGAGGGTGTAGCCCACGGCCAGCTTGGCGGCGATCTTGGCGATGGGGAACCCGGTGGCCTTGGAGGCCAGCGCCGAGGAGCGCGAGACGCGCGGGTTCATCTCGATGACGATCATGCGCCCGCTGTCGGGGTCGACGGCGAACTGGATGTTGCAGCCGCCGGTGTCGACGCCGACCTCGCGGATGACGTCGATGCCGACGTCGCGCATGCGCTGGTACTCGCGGTCGGTGAGGGTCATGGCCGGCGCGACGGTGACCGAGTCGCCGGTGTGCACGCCCATCGGGTCGAAGTTCTCGATGGAGCAGACGACGACCACGTTGTCGTTGCCGTCGCGCATCAGCTCCAGCTCGTACTCCTTCCAGCCGAGGATGGACTCCTCCAGCAGGACCTCGGTCACCGGCGAGAGCGCGAGCCCCTGGCCGGCGATGCGGCGCAGGTCGGCCTCGTCGTGGGCGAAGCCCGAGCCCGACCCGCCCATGGTGAACGAGGGCCGCACGACGACCGGGTAGCTCAGCTCCTCGGCGGCCTCCAGGCACTCCTGGAGGGTGTGGCAGATGCGCGAGCGCGCGGACTCGCCGCCGATGCGCTCGACGATGGCCTTGAACGTCTCGCGGTCCTCGCCCGACTGGATGGCCTCGACGTTGGCGCCGATCAGCTCGACGTTGTACTTGGCCAGCACGCCGGACTCGTGCAGGGCGACGGCGGTGTTGAGCGCGGTCTGGCCGCCCAGGGTCGGCAGCAGCGCGTCGGGGCGCTCCTTGGCGATGATCTTCTCGACCATCTCCGGTGTGATCGGCTCGACGTAGGTGGCGTCGGCGATCTCGGGGTCGGTCATGATCGTGGCCGGGTTGGAGTTGACCAGGACCACGCGCAGGCCCTCGGCCTTGAGCACGCGGCAGGCCTGGGTGCCGGAGTAGTCGAACTCCGCGGCCTGCCCGATCACGATCGGCCCGGAGCCGACCACGAGGACGGACTTCAGGTCATTACGGCGCGGCATGTGCGGTCCCCCGGCTTACGACTGGGCGGGCTCGGCCGACCGGCCGGAGCTGCTGGACGGATCGGTGGAGGCGGCCATGAGGTCGCAGAAGGCGTCGAAGTGCTCGGCGGCGTCGTGCGGCCCGGCGGCGGCCTCGGGGTGGTACTGGACGCTGAACGCGGGCCGGTCGAGCAGCCGCAGGCCCTCGACGACGCCGTCGTTGAGGTCGACGTGGCTGACCTCCGCGCGGCCGTAGGGGGTCGCGAACGGCCCGTCCGCCGGGGCGTCGACGGCGAAGCCGTGGTTGTGGCTGGTGATGTAGACCCGCTTGGTGTGCACGTCCTGCACGGGCTGGTTCACGCCGCGGTGGCCGAACCTCAGCTTGAAGGTGCCCAGGTCCAGCGCACGCCCCAGGATCTGGTTGCCGAAGCAGATGCCGAACAGCGGCGTGCCCGACTCCAGCACGCCGCGCATCGCGGCCACCGGCGCGTCGGCGGTGGCCGGGTCGCCCGGGCCGTTGCTGAAGAAGACGCCGTCGGGCTCCAGCGCCAGGATCTCCTCGGCGGTGGCGCCGCCCGGCAGCACGGTGACCTCGCAGCCGCGCTCGGCGAGCCGCTGGGGGGTCATCGCCTTGATGCCGAGGTCCACGGCCGCGACGCGGAAGCGGGCGGCCACGCCCTCGGGCGGTCGGACCGTGTAGGGCTCGGCGGTGGCGACCTCGCCCGCCAGGTCGGCCCCGGCCATCTGCGGGCTGGCCAGCACGCGCTCGCGCAGCCGCTCGGGGTCGGTCTCGACGGTGCTGATGGCCGCGCGCATGGCGCCGCGGTCGCGCAGGTGGCGGGTGAGGGCGCGGGTGCCGTCGACGGCGATTCCCACCACGTTCTGGCGCACCAGCTCCTCCTCCAGGGTGCGCTCGGCGCGCCAGTTGGAGGAGACGCGGGCGGGCTCGCGCACCACGTAGCCCGAGACCCAGATCCGGCCCGACTCGGGGTCGTCGTCGTTGACGCCGGTGTTGCCGATGTGCGGGGCGGTCATCACGACGATCTGGCGGTGGTAGGACGGGTCGGTGAGGGTCTCCTGGTATCCGGTCATCCCGGTGTTGAAGACGACCTCGCCGAGGGTCTCGCCCTGTGCGCCGAAGGACCTTCCGTGGAACGCGCGCCCGTCCTCCAGGACGAGGACCGCGGGCACGCCGCCGGTTGCTGGTTGTGGATTCACTGGATCTTCCCATCGAGGACCGTGGGGACGCCGCGCAGGAACGTCGCCTGGATGCGGCCGGGCAGGCGCATGCCCCGGTACGGGGTGTTCGCGCTCTTGGATGCCAGGGCCGCCGGATCGATGTCCCAGGCGGTGTCCGCGTCATACAGCGTAACGTTGGCGGGCTCGCCGGGGGCGATCGGACGACCGTGACCTGCAAGACGTCCGATGCGAGCGGGTTCGGCCGACATCCGCCGGGCCAGTGCGGCCCAGTCGAGCAGACCGGTGTCGACCATGGTGTGCTGCACCACCGACAGCGCGGTCTCCAGGCCGAGCATGCCCATCGCCGCGGTGGCCCACTCGGTCTCCTTGGCCTCGGCCGGGTGGGGCGCGTGATCGGTGGCCACGCAGTCGATGGTGCCGTCGGCCAGACCCTCCCGCAGCGCGCGCACGTCCTCGGCGGTGCGCAGCGGCGGGTTGACCTTGTAGACGGGGTCGTAGCTCTCGGCGAGGTCGTCGGTGAGCAGCAGGTGGTGCGGGGTGACCTCGGCGGTGACGTCGCAGCCGCGCTCCTTGGCCCAGCGGATGATCTCCACCGAGCCCTTGGTCGAGACGTGGCAGACGTGCAGCCGCGAGCCGACGTGCTCGGTGAGCAGGCAGTCGCGGGCGATGACCGCCTCCTCGGCCACGGCCGGCCAGCCGGCCAGGCCCAGCCGGTCGCTGACCACGCCCTCGTTCATCTGGGCGTTCTCGGTGAGCCGGGGCTCCTGGGCGTGCTGGGCGACGACGCCGTCGAAGGCCTTGACGTACTCCAGGGCGCGGCGCATCAGCAGCGCGTCGGAGACGCACGTGCCGTCGTCGGAGAACACGCGCACCGCCGCGGCGGAGTCGGCCATGGCGCCCAGCTCGGCGAGCCGGACACCGCCGAGGCCCCGGGTGACCGCGCCGACGGGCTGGACGTCGCAGTGGCCGGACTCGCGGCCGAGCCGCCACACCTGCTCGACGACGCCGGCGGTGTCGGCGACCGGGTCGGTGTTGGCCATGGCGTGCACGGCGGTGTAGCCGCCCGCCGCGGCCGCGCGGGCGCCGCCGGCCACGGTCTCGGCGTCCTCGCGGCCGGGTTCGCGCAGATGGGTGTGGAGGTCGACGAGGCCGGGCAGTGCGACGAGCCCCTCGGCGTCGACGACGGCGGCGCCGGCGGCGCTGAGACCGGTGCCGGTCTCGGCGATCGCGCCGTCGCGGATGAGGATGTCGACCGGGTCACGCCCGGCGATCCGGGCACCGCGGACCAGGTAGGCGGCGCTGCTCTGGGTCATATGGTCCATCGCTTCTGTGTGGTGGTCGTGTTGCGGGCGCGGCGCGGCCGCCGCCCCGGGAGCAGGCGGGCGCGGCGGGGCCGGGGCGGTGCGCGCTAGGAGCCGCCCAGGAGCAGGTAGAGCACGGCCATGCGCACGCTGACGCCGTTGGCGACCTGCTCGTTGACGGTGCTGCGGGGGGAGTCGGCGACCTCGGCCGAGATCTCCATGCCGCGGACCATGGGGCCGGGGTGCATGACGATGGCGTCGTCCTGCATACGGGCGAAGCGCTCGCCGTCGAGCCCGTAGCGGCGGCTGTACTCGCGCGCGGTGGGGAAGAACGCGTCGTGCATGCGCTCGGCCTGCACCCGCAGCAGCATCACCACGTCGCTCTTGGGCAGCACGGCGTCGAGGTCGTAGGAGACCGAGCAGGGCCAGGTGTGCACCGACACCGGAACCAGAGTGGGCGGTGCGACCAGGGTGACCTCGGCGCCCAGCGTGTGCAGCAGCAGCACGTTGGACCTGGCCACCCGGCTGTGCAGGATGTCGCCGACGACCGCCACGCGCAGCCCGTCGAGGCGGCCCAGGCGCTCGCGCATGGTGTAGACGTCCAGCAGCGCCTGGGTGGGGTGCTCGTGGGTGCCGTCGCCGGCGTTGAGCACGGCGCCGTCGACCCACTCGGCCAGCCGGTGGGCGGCCCCCGAGGCGCTGTGGCGCACGACGACGCCGTCGGCGCCCATGGCCTGCAGCGTCAGCGCGGTGTCCTTGAGGCTCTCGCCCTTGGAGACGCTGGAGCCCTTGGCGGAGAAGTTGACGACGTCGGCCGAGAGGCGCTTGGCGGCGAGCTCGAAGGACGTGAGGGTGCGGGTGGAGTCCTCGTAGAAGAGGTTGACCACGGTGCGCCCGCGCAGGGTGGGCAGCTTCTTCACCGAGCGGCCGCTGACCTGGGCGAGCTCGGCGGCGGTGTCGAGCACCAGCAGCGCCTCGTCGCGGGAGAGGTCGCCGGCGGACAGCAGGTGGCGCATCAGGCCTCCACCCCCTCGTGCCCCTCGTGGCTCCGGCCGCCGGGACGGGGCCGCTCCGCCGGGCCCAGCAGAACGGCATCGGTCCCGTCGTACTCCTCCAGCTGCACCGTGACGTTCTCGCGCAGCGAGGTGGGCAGGTTCTTGCCGACGTAGTCGGCGCGGACGGGCAGCTCGCGGTGGCCGCGGTCGACGAGGATCGCCAACTGCACCGCGCGGGGGCGGCCGAGGTCGTTGAGGGCGTCCAGGGCGGCGCGCACGGTGCGCCCGGAGTACAGGACGTCGTCGACCAGGACCACCTGGCGGCCGTCGATGCCTTCGGGCGGGATATCGGTGCGGCCCAGTGCGCGGGCGGGCGCCAGCCGCAGGTCGTCGCGGTACATGGTGATGTCCAGCGAGCCCCGGGGGACGGTGCGGCCCTCGACGCGCTCGATGCGCTCGGCCAGCCGCTCGGCCAGCGGGACGCCGCGCGAGGGGATGCCCAGCAGGGTGACGTCGGCGCCGCCCTTGGTGCGTTCCAGGATCTCGTGGGCGATGCGGGTCAGCGCCCGCTGGATCTCGGGGCCGTTCAGGACGGTCCGCGCGGCCGATGGGGCGCGCGAGCCGGATCCGAGCGGATCGGCGGCTCCGCCCGCGGATGCGTCCGAATCACGTTCGGCACGCTGGCGCGCACACACAGTAGTGACCCCCTTCCCTGCCTCACGGGACAGGCCGTTAAAGGATGTCGAACGCCTTCACGCTATCAGCGGAGGTAGAGCACTCCGGGCGGCGGGTCGACGACACTCGGCGAAAAATGTGACTCTCGTCACACTCCCCGATCTTGACATAGTGCACCATTGTCCGGCGAAGGGGATGCCACACACGGTGCACACACCGGACGGATCTCCAGAATCCCCACGCCAACGGGCTTTCCGCGCACCCGGGGTGGATACGGTGTCCCGATCAGTCCCGGAATGAGAGCCCTCTCACTTACACACGGTTTGGCCACTGAATCGTCGCATTTCCACCCAACGGCTTGACCTGGCAACCGAACAGCCCTACCGTCACTGTCCGTAACCAATCTCGGGCGGGACCGCTCCGTCCGGGCCCTGCGGCAGGAGCCCACCGGGCGCCTTCGGCCGGGCGCGGTCGCCCATGGCGGACTCGGGGCCCTACCGCCCACACCAGCCACTTTCACGGCCGGGGAGCGACGAAGAAGATGCCATCCGAATACGCCAAGTCCCTAGGTGCGCGGCTGCGCGCCATCCGCACCCAGCAGGGGCTCTCCCTGCACGGAGTGGAGGAGAAGTCCCACGGCCGCTGGAAGGCCGTCGTCGTGGGCTCCTACGAGCGCGGTGACCGCGCCGTGACCGTCCAGAAGCTCGCCGAGCTCGCCGACTTCTACGGCGTGCCCATGTCCGAGCTGCTGCCGGGCGGCGCCGCGCCGACGCCGCTGGGCCCCACACCCAAGCTGGTGATCGACCTGGAGCGCATGCAGCAGCTGCCCCAGGAGAAGGCCGGGCCGCTCGCACGCTATGTGGCCACCATCCAGAGCCAGCGCGGCGACTACAACGGGCGCGTGCTGTCCATCCGCCAGGAGGACCTGCGCTCGCTGGCGGTCATCTACGACCGCTCGCCCGGCGACCTCACTGAGGAGCTGATCAACTGGGGCGTCCTCGACCCCGAGGCCCGCCGCGCGGTCGACGCGTTCTAGCGGGCTCGGGCAGGCCTTCCGGCAGGCCTGAGACGGACCGGCAGACCGCGGCGCGCGCCCACCGCGCGCGCCGGCCGAGGCGCGCGTCCCGCGCCCACTCCCCCGGGCCGCGGACGCGCCGCCCCGCCGCGCCGCGGGCATGCCGCCGAGCGCCGCGCGGACCGGTCCCGCGCTTCCCCGTGTCCCCGTGCTCCTCGGGACCGCGCGGTTCGCCGCGCCGAGACGACGACGGCCGCGTCCCCGCTGCACTCGCGCAGCGGGGACGCGGCCGTCGGTGTGTGGAGCGGGCACCCGGAGCGCGCCGACCCGGATGACCGGAGGGGGCGCGGCCGGGCAAGAGGCTTCCCCTCCCCCCGCCCGGCCGCTTTCCCGCGCCCGCGCGCCCGACCGGACAGGCGGGCCGCAAGCACGGGGTGAACGTAGCTTCCGGACGACCCGACGGGGCCTCGTCCGAGGCTCCAGTCGAACAGAAGTACGAACATGGACAGTTAAGCGCACCCCGGCGGCCTCCGTCAACAGCGCCGCGCGCGGACGCCGGTCGTCTACCGTGGCCCTGTGCGCACCACCGAGATCGAGCTGTGGGAGCTGGCCGCTCCGGCCTTCCTGCACGCTCTGCCGGCCCTGATGGAGATCTACACGGCCGCGATGGACCCGCCCCGCGAGCAGCTCCCCGGGCGCCGCTCCATCATGCGCGAGCACGCCCGCTACCCCCGGTTCCGCTCGGTGATCGCGCTGCCCCGGGAGGGCGGGGGCGCGGCCGGGTTCGCCTACGGCTTCCGCGGCGGCAGCGGGCAGTGGTGGCACGACATCGTCACCGCCGAGCTGCGCGAGCACGACCCCGGCGCCGAGCAGCGCTGGTTCACCGACTCCTTCGAGGTCGCCGAACTGCACGTACTGCCCGCCCACCAGGGGCGCGGCATCGGCCGCAGCCTGCTGGAAACACTGACGGCGGCGCGCAGGGAGCGCACCGCCGTCCTGTCGACCCCGGCCGGCCGGACGGCCGCCCGGGGCCTCTACCGCTCGTGCGGGTTCGTCGACGTCCTACCGGAGTTCCACTTCCCCGGCAGCCCTCATCGGCCCTTCACGATCATGGCCGCGCCCCTGCCATTGCCGGGAGGCGGTCGGAGGCGACCTGCTCGTAGATCTCCCGTGTGGCAGTGGACTGGTTGAACGTGATGAAGTGGATGCCGGGAGCACCCTCGTCCAGCAGCCGCTCGCACATGCGCTGCGCCTGCTCGATTCCCAGCTTGCGCACCGCCTCGGGGTCGTCGGCGACCTTGTCGAACTCCTCGGCGAGGTGGCGCGGGAACGGCGCGCCGGAGAGCTGCTCGGACATCCCGATGGTGGAGTGCTTCACCACCGGCATGATCTCGGGGATGATCGGGGTGTCGCAGCCCGCGGCCGCCACCCGGTCGCGCAGGCGCAGGTAGTCCTCGGCGTCGAAGAACATCTGGGTGATGGCGTAGTCGGCGCCCGCACGGCACTTCTGCACGAGGTACCTCGTGTCGGACTCGATGTCGGGAGAGCGGGGGTGCTTGTAGGGGAACGCGGCGACGCCGACGCTGAAGTCGCCGGTCTCCTTGAGGAGCCGGACCAGATCCTCCGCGTACTCCAGCCCTTCGGGGTGCTTGACCCACTCGCCGAGCGGGTCGCCCGGGGGGTCGCCGCGCAGCGCGAGGAGGTTGTTCACCCCCACGCCGGCGAAGCGGCCGATGAGGTGGCGCAGCTCGCGCACGGAGTGGTTCACGGCCGTCATGTGGGCGACGGGGAGCAGTGTCGTGTCAGTGGCGACCTGCTCGGTGATCTCGACGGTGAGATCCCGTGTACCGCCGCCGGCGCCGTACGTCACCGAGATGAACGACGGCTGCAGCGCCTCGATCTGGCGGATCACCCGCCAGAGCTTGCGCAGTCCTTCGTCCGTCTTCGGTGGGAAGAACTCGAAGGAGAATGTCGGTTCGCCGGCCTTGAGCAGTTCGCGGATGTCGCGCGGCCGCGACGCTGCGGCCGGCGCGCTCCCGTTGCGTGTCGATGACCCAACCATGCGTTCCACCTTAGGCGAAGCCCTGTCCCGCACCGGGAGGGTGGGTACCCACTACCCGCTTTACCTGCACGAACACCCGCAGAACGGCCTCGGGTGCCCGCGAGGCCCCCGGCCGCGGACCGTTCGGCACCGCCGCCGCGGCGGCACCGGGGCGGCACCGGGGCGGCGAGAAGCGGACCCGCCGCCGCGCCGCCGATGCCCCGGCGCGCGGACCCCGGCCATCAGGCGGGGAACCCCATACCAACCGATAATGTGCAGCCCATGACCTTCTCCGCCTCCTCTCCGGTCTCCTTCGTGCGCTCGGCCGTCGACGGCGAGATCGCCCGGTTCGTCGCCCGGCGGCGCGCCCAGCTGCTGGAGATCGGCTCCGAGCTGGCGCCGGCCGTCGATGCGCTGGAGGCCATGCTCGCCGGCGGCAAGCGGCTGCGTCCGGCGTTCTGCTACTGGGGCTGGCGCGGTGCGGGCGGCGCCGACGTGCCGGGCATCCACGCCGCCGCGGCGTCGCTGGAGTTCCTGCAGGCCTGCGCGCTCATCCACGACGACGTGATCGACAACAGCGACACCCGCCGCGGCCTGCCCGCCACCCACAAGCGCCTGGAGGAGCTGCACGAGCGCTCGGGCTGGAGCGGGTCGGCCGCGGACTTCGGCCGCGGCGCGGCGATCCTCATCGGCGACCTGTGCCTGGCCTGGAGCGAGGACCTCTACCAGGCCAGCGGCCTGGAGCTGGAGGCGCTGCGGGCCGGGCGCACGCCCTTCGACGCGATGCGCACCGAGGTGATGGCCGGGCAGTACCTGGACATGCTGGAGCAGGTGCGCGGCGGCGGCGCCGTCGAGGCGACGCTGCGGGTCATGCACTACAAGGCCGCCAAGTACACCGTCGAGCGCCCGCTGCACCTGGGCGCGGCGCTGGCGGGCCGCCACGAGGACCTCTCCCCCGTCTACACGGCCTACGGGCTGCCGCTGGGCGTGGCCTTCCAGCTGCGCGACGACGTCCTGGGGGTCTTCGGCGACCCCGAGCAGACCGGCAAGCCGGCAGGCGACGACCTGCGCGAGGGCAAGCGCACGCTGATCGTGGCCGAGACGCTGGAGCGCGCGGGCGCGGCCGACCGCGCCGGGTTCCTCCGGCGCCTGGGGGACCCCGGGCTGGACACCGACGCGGTGGAGTGGATGCGCGGCGTGGCCGAGGACTGCGGGGCGCTCGCGGCCTGCGAGCGCCGCATCGACGACTACGTCGAGCAGGCCGGCACGGCGCTGGAGAGCGGCCTGCTCGACGGCTCGGCACGCTCGGCCCTGGCCGACCTCGTGGTCGCCGCCACCGCCCGCAAGCACTGACGGGCCGCGCCGCCGCGGGCGGGGGCCGGGCGGGGCGGGGCCCGCCCGGTGCGGGCCTCCTCCCGCGGAGCACCACGCCTCCGCCCCGAGGCGGAGCGGCGTCCCGTCCCTCGGGCGGTCGCACCGGGCGGCCGCATCGGGCACGCTGAAGGGAAAGCACGTCCTGCGGCGGCCTGCCCGCGCTTGGAGGCACCATCGTGGACGCCACACCGGCCCCCCGACGCGGACCGCTGCGCCCGGCGGAGCGCGCTCCGGCCCCGGACCTGGCCCGCGGGTTCATGCTCCTGCTGATCGCGCTGGCCAACACCCCGCTGTACCTCTACGGCTCCCGGCAGTCGCCGCTGGGGACCCACCCTGTCGACGGGTCGGCCGCCGACCGCGCCGTGCAGTTCGTGATGATCCTGGCCGTGGACGGACGCGTCTACCCGATGTTCGCGTGCCTGTTTGGCTACGGGCTGGTGCGCATCTACGACCGCCAGCGCGCGGCGGGCGCCTCGCCGCGGGACGCGGCCGCGGTGGTGCGCCGCCGCAACCTGTGGCTGCTGGTGCTCGGCTTCGCGCACGCGGCGCTGCTGTTCCTCGGCGACGTCCTGGCCGCCTACGGGCTGCTGGGGCTCGTCCTGGGCGGGCTGCTGCTGCGCCGCCCCGAGCGCGCGATGCGGTGGACGGCGGCGGTCCTCGTCGGGCTGACCCTCGTGCTGTGGGTGTTCAGCGCGGTCGGCGCCGCCCTGGCCGCGCTGGCCCCCTCCGGCGCCGTCGGCGGGACGGGAGCGGACATGTCCGGCATCCTGCGGTCCTCCTTCAGCGAGGAGGACTACCTCGCCTCCGTCGCCGACCGGCTGGCGGCCTGGGCGCTCCTGGCGCCGCTGCAGGCCCTGACCCTGGTGATGCCCGCCATGATGGCGCTGGGCCTGGTCCTGGGCCGCCACCGGGTACTGGAGCGCACCGACCGGCACCTGCGCCTGCTCGTCGCCGCCGCCGCGGTGGGGATCGGCCTCGCCTGGGCGTCGGCGCTGCCCGAGGCGCTGGCCCACGTCGGCCTCGTTCCGGCGAACGGCGCCGTCACCGCGGCGCTCAGCGGCGTGCGGCAGCTGAGCGGCGTGCTCGGCGGGGCGGGCTACGTGGCGCTGTTCGCCCTGGTCGGCCGCGCCGTGAGCCGCCGGGCGCGCCCCGGACCGGGCACCGTCGCCGTCATCGCGGTCGGCAAGCGCTCCCTGTCCTGCTACCTGGCCCAGTCGGTGCTGTGCGCGCCGCTGCTGGCCGCGTGGGGGCTGGGGCTCGGCGCGCACTTCGGCAGCGCGGCCACGGCCCTGTTCGCCGCGGGCGTGTGGCTGGTCACGCTGGTCGGCGCCTACGCGCTGGAGCGGGCCGACCTTCCCGGGCCGGCCGAGGTGCTGCTGCGCCGGCTGAGCTACGGTCCCGCGGCCCGAAGCGGCGGCAGCGGGCCCGGCGCAGACCCGTCCGGCGGGTCCGGCACCGCGACGCGCTGAGAGGCGCGCGAACGCCCGCGGCCGCGCGGGTCCCGGACGCGCCGTCCCGGGGTCGGCGACCGCGCGCCCGGACCGGCGCAGTACGCGCTCCTTGAGGAAGCCCGGAAAGCCGGGAAGGAACGGGCTCATCCGCGGGCCCGCCGGGCAGGGCCGCCTGGCGCGGGTCTCGCGCGAGGACGCGGCCGAGGCGGCGGTGGCCGTGCTCACCGGCGGGCCCGGGCACGACGGGAGCATTTGCGACCTCACCGGGCCCGAGGCGATCGGCGCGGCCGGGGGAACGGGACGGATCCGGAGCCGGCACCCGGGTCGGCGCCGACGCCTGCGCCGCGATCGCCGCGGGCGGACCGGACGCGGTCCCGCCCCGCCGTGCCCGAGCTGACCGGAGGGCCCGCCCGGTCCGTCGAGGGCTGCCTGCGCACCCGCCCCGGCGCGCTGCACCGCGCGCCGGTCCGACCCGCGCCGGCGCCGGAGAGGCGCCGCGAGCGGTCACTCGCGCGTGTCGACGACCTCGAGCTCGCCCGAGGCGTGCCGGGAGCGCAGGGTCTTCTTGTCGAACTTGCCGACGCTGGTCTTGGGCACCTCCGCCACGAAGGTCCAGAACTCCGGCAGCTGCCAGCGCGCCATCTTCTCGGCCAGGAACTCCCGCAGCTCCGGGGCGCCGGCGGCCGCGCCGTCCCGGAGGACGACGGCGACCAGCGGGCGCTCGTCCCACTTGGGGTCGGGCACGGCCACGACGGCCGCCTCGGCCACGTCCGGGTGGGCCATGACGGAGTTCTCCAGCTCGACCGAGGAGATCCACTCGCCGCCGGTCTTGATGACGTCCTTGGCGCGGTCGGTGAGCCGCAGGAAGCCGTCCGGGGTCAGAGAGCCGACGTCGCCGGTGCGCAGCCAGCCGTCGTGGAACTTCTCCGGGTCCTCTCCGCCGTAGTAGGAGCCGGTCACCCAGGGCCCGCGCACCTCCAGCTCGCCGACGGAGGCGCCGTCGTGCGGCACCACCGCGCCGTCGGGGCCGATGAGCCGGCCCCGCACCGAAGCCGGCAGGCGCCCCTGGCTGAGGCGGTAGGCGCGGCGCTCGCTGCCGGCGGCCTCGGCGGGCGGGCGCGCGAAGCTGCCCAGCGGGGAGGTCTCGGTCATCCCCCAGGCGTGCAGCATGGGCACCCCGTAGCGCTCCTCGAAGCGCTCCATGAGCGAGGGCGGGCAGGCCGCTCCGCCCACGATGACGCTGTGCAGCGAGGACACGTCGCGCGGCGCCGCCTCCAGCTCCTCCAGCAGCCCGTGCCAGATGGTGGGCACGGCCGCCGCGATGGTCGGGCGCTCGGCCTGGATCATGTCGGCCAGCGGGCCCGGCTGAAGGAAGCGGTCGGGCAGCACCAGCGAGGCGCCCACCATGAGCGCGGCGAAGGGCAGGCCCCAGCTCATGGCGTGGAACATGGGCACGACGGCGAGCACGGTGTCACCCTGGGCGACGGCCATGCCGTCGGTCATGCACACCTGCATGGAGTGCAGGTACATCGACCGGTGGCTGTAGGCGACGCCCTTGGGCGCCCCGGTCGTGCCGGAGGTGTAGCACATCGCGGCGGCGTCGCGCTCGTCGATCTCGGGCCAGTCGAAGGTGTCGGGCCGTCCGGCGAGCAGGTCCTCGTAGGAGTGCACCTCCACGCCCTCGGCGGCGAGGCCGCCGGGCTCCCCTCCGGCGACGATCACGTGGCGCACGGTGCGCAGCCGCGGCAGGATCGGCGCGAACACCGGGACGAGGGAGGCGTCGACGATGACGACGCGGTCCTCGGCGTGGTCGGCGATGTAGGCGACCTGGTCGGCGTGCAGCCGGATGTTGAGCGTGTGCAGCACCGCGCCCATGGCCGGGACGGCGAGGTAGGCCTCCAGGTGCTCCTGGTTGTTCCACTGGAATGTGGCCACGCGCTCGTCTCCGGCGACCCCGAGCCCGCGCAGCGCGTGGGCCAGGCGGGCGGCGCGCGCGCCGACCTCGCCGAGGGTGGCGCGGCGGGGCTCGCCGCCGGTCCAGGTGGTGATGCGGGCCCGGCTGTGCACCGAGGTGCCGTAGCGGACGAGGTCGCCGACGGACAGCGGGACGTCCTGCATGGTGCTGCGCATTCGCCCTCACCCTTCACGCAGTACGGACGTGATTCGTGTCACCGACGCTAGAAGGGGCGGGGCACGCGGGAAAGCATGCCGGGCACATCGTTACCTGACGGTGTTAGGCAAAGGGCGCGCCCGCCGGAGGGGGCACGGGCGCCTTCAGCCCGCGGCGGCGAGCCTGCGCGCGAGCTCCTCCGCCGCGGCGCGCGGGTCCTCGGCGCCGGTGATGGCGCGCACGACGACCACGCGCCGGGCGCCGGCCGCCACCACGCGGTCGAGGTTGGCCAGGTCGATGCCGCCGATGGCGAACCAGGGGCGCTGCGGGGCCATCGCAGCGGTGCGCTCCACCAGCTCCAGCCCGGCGGCGGCCCGGCCCGGCTTTGTAGGCGTGGTCCAGGTCGGACCCACGCAGAAGTAGTCGACGCCCTCCTCCTGGTCGGAGGCGGCCGCCATCGCCGCGTCGCTGTTGGAGCGGCCGATCAGCGGACCGGCGCCGACGACGGCGCGCGCGTGGGCCACAGGCAGGTCCTCCTGGCCCAGGTGCAGCACGTCGGCGCCCGCCGCCAGGGCGATGTCAGCGCGGTCGTTGACCGACATCAGGGCCCCGTGGCGCTCGCAGGCGGCCCGCACGGTCTCCAGCGCGGCGAGCTCCCCTCGGGCCTCCAGGGACTTGTCGCGCAGCTGGACGATGTCGACGCCGCCGGCCAGCGCGGCGTCGAGGAACTCGGCGAGGTCGCCCCGGTCGGCGCGGGCGTCGGTGCACAGGTAGAGGCGCGCCCGGTCCAGGCGCTCTCGCAGGCTCGCGTTCACCGGGCCAGGGTAACCGCCGCGGGCCGGGCGCCCGCGCGCGCCCTCCTCCGCCGGGGCGGGCCGCCCCGGCGGGGGCGGACGCCTCCGGCGCAGGGCGCGGTCAGAAGGCCATGGCCTGCGCGCGGCGGCGGACCTCGGTGCCGCGGTTGTCGCTCAGCGCCTCGATGGGCGCTCCCGGCAGCGTGTCGTCAGGGGTGAACATCCACTCCAGCGCCTCTTCGGTGCTGAACCCGGAGTCGGCCAGGACGGTGAGCGTGCCGGGCAGACCCTTGACGACGTCGCCGCGGGAGATGAACGCGGCCGGGACGCAGAGCTCGCCGCCGCGCCGCACGCCCAGCAGCTTGTGGTCGGCGATGAACTGCTTGACCCGGTTCGGGCTGACGTTCAGCTCCTGCGCCGCGTCCTTCAGTGTCATCCATTCACCGACGAGGGCGTCGATGTCGCTGTCGTTCTCGTTCACGCTGCCAATGTGCCACACCCGCCCCCGTGCCAAACTCCGCTGCGGCGGCGTATCGCTCAGGGCGTAGGGCGCGTGTTCGGCGGGTCGCTGTCCTCCTGCGCAGCGCCCCGCTCCGGAACAGCGCTGCACGCCCCGACCACGGGGCGCACCCACGCGTCTTAGTCGACCGTCGTCTACGTCGACAACGACCCGCTGGTGCTGGCACACGCCAACGCCCTGCTCGTCGGGACGGCCGAGGGCACGACCGACTACATCCACGCCGACATCCGCGACCCCGAATCCATCGTCGCCGCGGTCCGCGGGCGCCTCGACTTCGACCGGCCGATCGCCCTGGTGCTGATGGGCGTCCTGGGCCACATCGACGCCGACGAGGTGCCGCGGATCATCCGCGCCCTCGTCGAGGCCCTGCCCAGCGGCAGCTACCTCGCACTGTGGGACGGCACCGACACCGACCCGGGTGTGCCGGCCGCGCTGGAGGAGTACAACGCCAACGCGCCGCTGCCCTACCGGCACCGCAGCCCGGAGTGGATCGCGTCGCTCTTCGACGGCCTGGAGCGCGCCGCCCGCTGTGGACGGATCCGTCGAACACGCCCCGGCCCGGTCCGCCGGGAGGAGCGCCGCTCCGCCCGGGACACCCCGGCGGGCCGGGCCCTAGAATGGGTGCGGACGAGAACACCCGCGGGAGCCGGGGCGGGACCCGGCTGAGAGGGAGGCTGGCCGCCTCCGACCGCATGAACCTGATCCGGGTCATACCGGCGAAGGAAGTGGCAGCAGGACCGTGTGTGCAGCGACCGACCTCTCCGCCTCGCAGCGCACCGCCGACGTGGTCGTCGTCGGCGGCGGGCTCGTCGGGCTGGCCACCGCTTGGCGGGCCGCCCGCGCCGGGCTGAGCGTGACCGTGGTGGCCGAACCGGTCGAAGGCTCCGCCTCGACCGTGGCCGCCGGCATGCTCACCCCCGCCACCGAGGCCTCCTACGGCGAGGAGGCGCTGATGCGCCTCGCCGTCCTCTCCCGCGACCGCTACCCCTCCTTCGTCGCCGAACTTGAGGAGGACAGCGGGCTGGATGCGGGCTACCGCGCCGAGGGCACCCTGCAGGTCGCCTTCGACACCGACGACATGGCCCGGCTCGGCCACCTCGGCGAGCTGCGGGAGCGCCTGGGCCTGTCCACCGAGCGGCTCACCGGGCGCGAGTGCCGCAGGCTGGAGCCCATGCTGGCGCCGTCGGTGCGCGGCGGCTACCTGGCGGCCGACGACCACTCCGTGGACCCGCGCGCACTGCTGGAGGCGATGCGCGCCGCCGCCGAGCGGCGGGGCGCCGTGGGCGTGCGCGACCGCGCGGGCCGACTGGTCCTCGACGGCGGCCGCGCCCGGGGGGTCGTACTCGACTCCGGCAACGAGGTCTCCGCGGGGCAGGTCGTGCTGGCCGCCGGGGTGGGCACCCCGGCGATCGAGGGGGTCCCCGAGGGCGTGGTGCCGCCGCTGCGCCCGGTGAAGGGCCAGCTGCTGCGCCTGCGCACGCCCGAGGGCGAGGACCCGATCGTCACCCGCACCGTGCGCGGCCTGGTCAAAGGATCGCCCGTGTACCTGGTACCGCGCGGCTCCGGCGAGATCGTGCTCGGCGCCACCCAGGAGGAGCAGGGCTTCGACACCCGCCTGACCGCCGGCGGCCTGTGGGAGGTGCTGCGCGACGCCCACGAGCTGGTGCCCGGCGTCAGCGAGCTGGAGGTCGCCGAGACCTGTGTGGGCCTGCGCCCCGGCTCCCCCGACAACGAACCGCTGCTGGGCCCCACCGCGGTCCCCGGGCTGCACCTGGCCGCCGGCCACTTCCGGCACGGGGTGCTGCTCGCCCCGGCCACCGGTGACGCCATGGCCCAGGCTCTGACCACCGGCGCGCTTCCCGACTACGCGCGCCGGTTCGCCGCCACCCGCGCCGCCGGCGGTCTCCCCGCCGCCGCGGACGGCGGCCGCACCGAGGGAGGCGAGCAGGACCAGTGGATGTGATCATCAACGGCGAGCGCCGCGCGGTCCCACCCCGGACCACCGTGGAGGAGGTCGTGCGCTCTCTGACGCACCGGCCCGCCGGCATCGCCGTCGCGCTCAACGACGAGGTCGTGCCCAAGGCGGGCTGGGCCATCACCGAGGTCGGCGAGGACGACCGCGTCGACGTGCTCACCGCGGTCCAAGGAGGCTGACGTGACCCACACGCACACCCCGGCGAGCCCGGAGGCCGCCGGAGCTCCCGGCACCGGCCGCGAGGACCGGCCGCACCCCGGCGCGGAGTCCGGCGAGGACCCGCTGGTCATCGCAGGGCGCTCGTTCACCTCCCGGCTCATCACCGGGACCGGCGGCGCGCCCTCGCTGCGCGTCCTGGAGGACGCCCTGGCCGCCTCGGGCACCGAGCTGACCACCGTCGCGCTGCGCCGGGTCTCCCCCGGCGCCGAAGGAACGGTGTGGGACGTGCTGCGGCGCAACGGCATCCGGCCGCTGCCCAACACCGCCGGCTGCTTCACCGCCGGCGACGCGCTGCGCACCGCCCGCCTGGCCCGCGAGGCGCTGGAGACCGACTGGGTCAAGCTGGAGGTCGTCGCCGACGAGCGCACTCTGCTGCCCGACCCGGTCGAGCTGCTCGACGCGGCCGAGCGCCTGGTCGACGAGGGGTTCACCGTCCTGCCCTACACCAACGACGACCCGGTCCTCGCGCGCCGGCTGGAGCAGGTCGGCTGCGCCGCGGTCATGCCGCTGGGCGCCCCCATCGGCTCCGGCCTGGGCATCCGCAACCCGCACAACATCGAGCTGATCGTGGAGCAGGCGGGGGTCCCGGTGGTGATCGACGCCGGCATCGGCACCGCCAGCGAGGCCGCCCTGGCCATGGAGCTGGGATGCGACGCGGTCATGCTGGCCACCGCGGTCACCCGCGCCCAGGACCCGGTACTGATGGCCGCCGCCATGCGCGACGCCGTGAGCGCCGGCCGCGCCGCCCGACGCGCCGGGCGCATCCCCGTTCGGCGCTACGCCCGGGCGTCCTCCCCGGCCGTGGACTAGGATCCACAGCGGACCGTCCGGCGGCGCCCGGACGGCCCGCGTGTCCGGTCTCACCCTCGGCCGCGCCGTCCGCCCAGTTCAGGGGCTTGTGCCCGGTCGCGGTCGGGCCGCGGACCACCGCAGGCGCCACCCCCGCACGCACGACGCCTTACACTCCCGGGTGTGGACATGACGACTGCCGACCCTCTGGTGGGCACGACACTCGATCAGCGCTACCACGTCGAGGCACGGGTGGCCAGCGGAGGCATGGCCACGGTCTACGTCGCGCACGACACGCGGCTGGACCGGCGACTGGCCTGCAAGGTCATGCACCCCTCCTTGGCTCAGGACCCCTCCTTCGTGCGCCGCTTCATCAACGAGGCGCACTCGGTGGCCAAGCTCTCCCACCCCAACGTGGTGCAGGTCTACGACCAGGGCACCGACCAGGGCCACGTCTACCTGGCCATGGAGTACGTGCCGGGGCGGACACTGCGCGACATGCTCAACGCGCGCGGGCGCCTGTCGCCCTCGGACGCGGTCGAGGTCATCTCGCCGGTGCTGGCGGCGCTGGGCGCCGCCCACCAGGCCGGACTGGTCCACCGCGACGTGAAGCCCGAGAACGTGCTGCTCACCGAGGACGGCCGCGTCAAGGTCGCCGACTTCGGCCTGGCGCGGGCGGTGGAGTCCTCCCAGCAGGCCACCACCAAGACCGGCACCGTGATGGGTACCGCCGCCTACCTGGCGCCCGAGCAGATCGAGCGCGGCGCCGCGGACGCGCGCACCGACGTCTACGCGGCCGGCATCATGCTCTACGAGCTGCTGACCGGCGCGCAGCCGCACACCGGCGACACCCCCATCTCGATCGCCTACCAGCACGTCAACGAGGACGTGCCGCGGCCCTCGCGCGCCGTCCCCGGGCTGCCGCCCCAGATCGACACCCTGGTCACCCGCGCCACCGAGCGCGACCCCAGCTATCGGCCCGGCGACGCCGGCCAGTACCTGGCCCTGGTGCTCAACACCAAGTCGGCGCTGCCGGCCGCCGGGGCGGCCGAGGCGGCCCACGGCGGTCACACCGCCGCGCCGCCCCCGGCTTCGGACGGGTCCAACGACACCCTCGTCGTCGAGACCGGCGGGCCGGCCGGGGAGGAGGCCGCACCGGCGTTCCGCGGCGGGCGGGGGCGGCGCTCCCGCCTGCGGCTGGACTACCGCAGCTACCCGATGATGATCGTCGCGGGCGTGCTCGCGGTGGTGCTCCTGGTGTTCGGCTGGTGGTTTTTGGTCGGCAGGTACGAGCCCGTGCCCGAGGTCGTCGGCATGCACGAGTCCGGCGCCCGCGCGGTGCTGGGCGACATCCCGGTGCAGATCGAGACCTCCGACAAGCGCGTCTACTCCGAGGAGTCGGCCGGCTCCGTCGCCAAGCTGGAGCCCGCGGTGGGTGAGCGCATCCTCCCCGGCGACACGGTCAAGCTCTTCTTGTCGAAGGGGCCGCAGACCGTCGAGATGCCCGACCTGGTGGGCCAGAGCGCCGGGGACGCGCGGGCCGCGCTGGAGGACCAGGGCTTCGCCGAGGTCGTGGAGCAGGAGACCGAGTCCCAGGACCAGCCGGCGGGGACGGTCATCAGCACCGACCCCGAGGCGGGCACCGACGCCGACCGCGAGGAGCCGGTCACCCTGTCCGTCAGCGCGGGGTTCGAGGTCCCCCAGGTCGAGGGGATGCAGCAGGACCAGGCGGAGACGGCGCTGCAGGACGCCGGGCTGCAGGTCTCGGTGACCGAGGAGCCCAGCGAGGACGTCCCCGAGGGCGAGGTCGTATCGCAGGACCCGCCCGGCGGCGAGACCGTGAGCTCCGGCGACACCGTCACGATCACCGTGTCCTCGGGGCCCGCGGCGATCGGGATCCCCGATGTGACCGGATGGAACGTGAACGACGCGAAGAAGAAGCTGGAGGAGCTGGGCTTCAAGGTGAAGGTCACCAGGATCTTCGGCGGCGACACGGTCACCAGCTACAGCCCGCAGGGCGAGGCCGAGAAGGACACCGAGATCGAGCTGGTCGCCAGCCCGTTCGACACCGGCGGTGGCGGCGGCAGGCCGCCGGGCCACGGCAACGGCCAGGGCGGCGACGGCGACGGCGGTGACGACTGACCGCACCACCGCCTCCCGCCGAGGGCCGCGGCCGCCGCGGAGGCTCCGTTAGAGTCGCTCCATGATCGACCGGGCAGAGGCGGAGTCGGCGGAGGGGCGCGCGATCCGCGTCATGGTCGTCGACGACCATCCCATGTGGCGCGACGCGGTGGCGCGCGACCTGGCCGAGGCCGGTTTCGCGGTGGTGGCGACCGCGGGCGACGGCGCCAAGGCCGTGCGCGTGGCCCCGGCGGCCCGGCCCACGGTCGCGGTGGTCGACCTGCAGCTGCCCGACATCGGGGGCGTGGAGGTCACGCGCCGCCTGCTGGCCGGCGGCGAGCCGCCGCGCGTGCTGGTGCTCTCGGCCAGCGGCGAGCAGGCCGACGTCCTGGAGGCGGTCAAGGCCGGCGCCACCGGCTACCTGGTGAAGTCGGCCCAGCGCGAGGAGCTGCTGGAGGCCATACGCCGGGTGCACGCCGGCGAGGCGGTCTACACCCCCGGCCTCGCCGGGCTGGTGCTGGGCGAGTACCGCCGGATGGCCGCCGAGCCGGAGCCGGCCGGCGAGCCCGCGGCGCCGTCGCTGACCCCGCGCGAGACCGAGGTGCTGCGGCTGGTGGCCAAGGGGCTGGGCTACAAGCAGATCGCCGAGCGCCTGACCCTGTCCCACCGCACCGTGCAGAACCACGTGCAGAACACGCTGAGCAAACTGCACCTGCACAACCGCGTCGAGTTGGCGCGCTATGCGATCGACCGGGGGCTCGACGGCGACGAGTGAGCCCGGGCGCCGCGCGGCGCGCCCGCCGGCGCCCGCGCGGCCGCGCGAGTGCGGCCGCACGGGCGGTGCCTGCGCGGGCCCGCGCGGGCGGGGCTTCAGCGGAGCTCGGCCCAGCCTTTGGAGCGCTCGACGGCGGTGCGCCAGCGCCGGTGGGCGGCGTCGTCGCGGTCGCCGGGCTCGAAGCGGCGGTCCAGGTGCCAGGTGCGCGCGAGCTCGTCGGTGGAGGACCACACGCCGGTGGCCAGTCCAGCGAGGAACGCGGCGCCCAGCGCAGTGGTCTCCTGCACCTCGGGCCGGGCCACGCTGACCTGGAGCTGGTCGGCCTGGATGCGGCAGAGCAGGTCGTTGGTGGAGGCGCCGCCGTCCACCCGCAGCTCCGGCAGCCGGGTGCCGGAGGCGGCGGCCATGGACTCGACCACGTCGCGGACCTCGAAGGCGATCGCCTCCAGGGTGGCGCGGGCGATGTGGGCGCGCTGGGTGCCGCGGGTGATGCCGAAGATGGCGCCGCGGGCGTGGGGGTCCCAGTCGGGCGCCCCCAGGCCGGTCAGCGCCGGGACGAACACCACGCCGCCGGAGTCGGGCACGCTGGCGGCCAGCCCTTCGGACTGCGGCGCGCTGTCGATGAGGCCCAACCCGTCGCGCAGCCACTGCACGGCCGCGCCGGTGACGAAGATCGAGCCTTCCAGGGCGTAGTCGAGCCGACCGTCGGGGTGCTGCCACAGCACGGTGCTGAGCAGGCCGTGGTCGGGCGCCACCGGCTGCTGGCCGGTGTTGACCAGCACGAAGGACCCGGTGCCGTAGGTGCACTTGGAGGTGCCCGGGGTGTAGCAGTTCTGGCCGAACATGGCGGCCTGCTGGTCGCCGGCGATCCCGGCGATGGGAATCCGCAGGCCGAGGAACTCCTGGGGGTCGGTCTCGCCGACGACCCCGTAGGAGGGCACGACCTCGGGCAGCGCCGAGAGCGGCACGCCGAGCAGGTCGCACATCTCCTGCGACCACTCGCCGCGGTGGATGTCGTAGAGCAGGGTGCGGGAGGCGTTGGAGGCGTCGGTGACGTGCCGGGCCCCGGCGGTCATCCGGCTGATGACGTAGGAGTCGACGGTGCCCACGACGGTCTCGCCGGACTCCACGCCGCTCCAGGCCCGCTGGTCGTTGCGGCTGATCCAGGTGAGCTTGGTGCCGGTGAAGTAGGGGTCCAGCCGCAGGCCGGTGACGTCGGTCACGCGGCCCTCGTGCCCGGCCTCGCGCAGCTCGGCGCAGATGCCCGCGGTGCGGCGGTCCTGCCAGACGACGGCTCTGCGCGGCGAGCTGCCGCGTTTGCGGTGCCACAGCACCGCCGTCTCGCGCTGGTTGGTGATGCCCACGCAGGTGGGCACGCTGTCGGTGGCGTCCAGGGCCGTCTGGCACGCGGCCAGGGTCGCCTGCCAGATCTCCTCGGGAACGTGCTCGACCCAGCCGGTCTCGGGGTAATGCTGGGCGAACTCCTGGTAGCCGCGGGCGAGAACACCGCCGTTGTCGTCGACGACGAGTGCGGTCACGCCGGTGGTGCCGGCATCGAGCGCGAGGACGGACATGGGTTGGCCTCCAGCACGTTGGGCGACTATGGTCTAGACCATGCGGACGGTGCGGGACTGAAGGCGCCGCCCCGGCTCCGATCCGCCATCCGGGGGACTTACCCCCCGGCAGGCGGCTTCCAACGCTCGGCGCGCGCCTTCCGTGGCACCGGTCACATTGTGGCCCCTGGCGTGACGGCGGACGACCGCTGTCGCCCTGCGGTCCGCACCGCCCGAACGGCGCCCGCGCCGGCAGGGGCGGTCAGGTTGTCCACAGGAATTCGAGGAGTGCACGCATGCGAGTCGGGGTGCTGACCGGTGGCGGCGACTGCCCGGGGCTGAACGCGGTCATCCGCGCAGTGGTCCGCAAGGGCATCAAGGACTACGGCTACGAGTTCGTCGGGTTCCGGGACGGCTGGCGCGGGCCGCTTGAGGGCGCGACCATGGCCCTGGACCGGGCGGCCGTCAGCGGGATCCTGCCGCGCGGCGGCACGATCCTGGGTTCCTCGCGCACCAACCTCATGAAGATCGAGGGCGGCGTCGAGCGGGTCAAGGAGAACATGGCCGAGCTGGGCATCGACGCCCTGGTGGCCATCGGCGGCGAGGACACCCTGGGGGTGGCCACGCAGCTGACCGACCGCGGCGTCAACGTCGTGGGCGTGCCCAAGACCATCGACAACGACCTCAACGCCACCGACTACACCTTCGGCTTCGACACGGCCGTCAACATCGCCACCGAGGCGGTCGACCGGCTGCACACCACCGCCGAGTCCCACCACCGCGCTCTGGTCGTGGAGGTCATGGGCCGCCACGCCGGCTGGATCGCGCTGCACTCGGGCATGGCCGCCGGCGCCAACGTCATCCTCATCCCCGAGCGCCCCTTCGACATCGACGAGGTCGTGGCGCACGTCGAGAGCCGGTTCGAGACCAACTACGCGCCCATCCTCGTCGTCGCCGAGGGCGCCCACCCCAAGGACGGCCAGATGGAGCTCTCCGCCGGCGAGAAGGACGCCTTCGGCCACGTCCGCCTCGGCGGCATCGGCCAGCGCCTCTCCGAGGAGATCGAGTCGCGCACCGGCAAGGAGGCCCGCTCGGTGGTCCTGGGCCACGTGCAGCGCGGCGGCACCCCCTCGGCCTTCGACCGCGTGCTGGCCACCCGGCTGGGCGTGAACGCCATCGAGGCCGTCCACGACCAGGACTACGGCAAGATGGTCGGGCTGCAGGGCACCGACATCGTGCGGGTCGACCTGTCGGCGGCCACCGACAAGCTCAAGACCGTGCCGGCCGAGCGCTTCGAAGAGGCCGAGGTCTTCTTCGGCTGACCGGCGCACCGCGGCGGCGCACCGACCGCCCACCGCTCCGCGGCGCGCCCCGCCCCGCCGGCTTGCGCCGGGTACCGCGGCCGGGGCGCGCCGTCGGCGTTTCGGACACCCCGGGCGCCGCTGCGGCCGCGTGCGCGGGAATCCTCCGTCGCGTCCGGTCGTTGCGATGTCCGATACTGGAAGCGGCGGGGGAACGGCCTCCGCCCTCCCCTCACCCGTCGAGACATCTGGGAGCCGCTGTCATGGCCGTCATGTCCGAGCCCGAGGCCGTCGAAGGACGCGAGGCCCAGGCCGCCGTCCCGGAGCGGTCGGCGTCCGGACCGCACGAGCTGTGCGTGCTGATGAAGCTCGGCGAGATCGTGCTCAAGGGCAGCAACCGCAGCCTGTTCGAGCGCCGCCTGCACAACAACATCCGCGCGTCCGCGCGCGGCCTGAGCCCGATCCGGCTGACCCGGCGCGGCTCGGGGGTCGTCATCGTCCGCATGCCCGGCGCCTCCGACATCGAGGTCGCCGAACTGGGCGAGCGGATGCGCAACGTGATGGGCGTGGTGTGGGTGCACCTGGTGCGCCGGGTGCCCAAGGACCTCGACGCGGTCACCGCCACCGCGGTGCAGGCCCTGGCCGACCGCAGCGGCGCCTTCGCCGTGCGGGCCCGCCGCCGCGACAAGCGGTTCCCGCTGACCTCCTCGCAGCTCGCCGCGCACGTGGGCGCGGCCGTGCAGCAGGCCCACGGCCTGCCGGTCGACCTCAAGCACCCGCGGAACACGGTCTCCATCGAGGTCGACAAGGACGAGGTGTTCGTCTTCACCGACGGCATCCCCGGCCAGGGCGGTCTTCCGGTGGGCATGAGCGGGCGCGCGCTGGTCCTGATGTCGGGCGGGATCGACTCCCCGGTCGCCGCGCACCGGATGATGCGCCGCGGCCTGAAGGTCGACTTCCTGCACTTCTCGGGCATGCCCTTCACCGGGCCGGAGTCGGTCTACAAGGCCTACAGCCTGGTGCGCCAGCTGGACCGGTACCAGGTGGGCTCGCGGCTGTTCGTCGTGCCCTTCGGCAAGGCGCAGCAGCAGCTGAAGTCCTCCGGCGCCGAGCGGCTGCAGATCATCGCCCAGCGGCGGCTGATGCTCAAGACCGCCGAGGCGCTGGCCGACGACCTCAACGCCGAGGCGCTTGTCACCGGCGACGCGCTGGGCCAGGTCTCCAGCCAGACCATGACCAATCTGACGGCGCTGGACGACTCCGTGGACCTGCCGATACTGCGGCCGCTGATCGGCATGGACAAGACCGAGATCATGGACCAGGCGCGGCGGATCGGCACGCTGTCGATCTCGGAGCTGCCCGACGAGGACTGCTGCACGCTGCTCACGCCGCGCCAGGTCGAGACCGCCGCCAAGATCCCCGACCTGCGCCAGATCGAGAAGCGCCTGGACGCCGAGGAGCTGGCCGAGCACCTGCTCACGGTCAAGCAGCTGCACCGCCCCAGCTTCCTGGGCGACGCGGCGCCCGCCGAGGTCTGAAGGGCCGCGCTGTCGGCCGCCCGACCCGCCGCCTGGCGGCGCCGGTCCGGCGGTCTCCGCGGAGACCGCCGGACGGGACAACCCCGGTGCGTCCGGCCTCCGCTACACGCCGGCCGCGGTCGGCGCCGGCGCGGCGGTGAGGGTGCGGCCCACCAGCGGTGCGAGGGTGGCCGCGATCCCGGCCAGCTCGCCGATGTCGTCGCCGAACAGGGCCTGGGGGCCGTCGCACAGCGCGGTCTCGGGCGCGGGGTGCACGTCGACGATGACCCCGTCGGCGCCGGCCGCGATCGCCGCGCGCGACAGCGGCAGGACCAGCTCGCGCTTGCCGCCCGAGTGGGACGGGTCCACGATCACCGGCAGGTGCGACAGGCTCTGGGCCACCGGCACCGCGCTGATGTCGAGGGTGTTGCGGGTGGCCTTCTCGAAGGTGCGGATGCCCCGCTCGCACAGCACGATGTCGAGGTTGCCGCGCTGGGCGATGTACTCGGCGGCCATCAGCCACTCCTCGATGGTGGCGTTCATGCCGCGCTTGAGCAGCACCGGGCGGCCGGCCTCGCCCGCCGCCTGCAGCAGCGCGAAGTTCTGCATGTTGCGGGTGCCGATCTGCAGCATGTCGGCGTAGCCGGCGACCAGGTCCACGTCGCCGGCGTCGACCACCTCGGTGACGATCGGCAGCCCGGTCTCGGCGCGCACGTCGGCGAGGATCTTCAGGCCGGTCTCGCCCAGCCCCTGGAAGGCGTAAGGGGAGGTGCGGGGCTTGTAGGCGCCGCCGCGCAGCAGCGAGGCCCCGGCCGCGCGGGCCATGCGCGCGGCCTCCAGCGTCTGGTCGGGGGTCTCGACGGCGCACGGGCCGGCGATGACGGTCATGTTGTCGCCGCCGACGGGGACGCCGGCGACCCGCACCGTGGAGCGGCCCGGATGGTGCTCGCTGCTGACGAGCTTGTAGGGGACGCTGATGCGCAGGACGTCGCTCACGCCGGGCATGGCGCGCAGGTCCAGGGTCTCGAACTGCCGTACGTCGCCGACCAGGCCGATGATGGTGCGGCTGACTCCGCGGGTCACGTAGGCCTCGCCCCCCGCGTTTGCGACGAGGTCGACGAGGTTGTCGATATGTTCGCGTGTGGCCCCAGGCCCCATGACGATGACCATGTGCGTTGTCCCTTCGGCACTTCGGTGTCCGTTCCCGGACGCGGTGGAGTTGTCGGCCGGACGGGGCGGGAGCGGCGGGGCGGAAGGGGCCGGGCAGCAGAGGAGCCCCGGGCCGCTTCCGGCCCGGGGCTCCTCTGGTCGTCCGTCTCAGCGCAGCGCTTGGCGGGCGACCGTCCTAGCCGTGGGCCGGTAGCCATAAAAGCGCCAAAAGCTCTGCTGCATGGAAGCGACTATAGCGCATACCCCGGCCCGCTCCGAACGGGCGGAGGGGCCGAGCGCGCCGCCGCCCGGCACTGGCAGGATGGCGAAGAACGCGCGAAGGAGAGCGATTGTCGGATCAGCCGCTGCCGCCGGGGCAGCACGTGCCACGCGGCCGACCCGCCCTGCACTACGGCCCGGTGCCGCGGTTCCGTGCGCACAGATGGGACCTGCGGGTCTACGGTTTCACCGAGTCGCTGGGCGAGTACCGGTGGACCTGGCCCGAGTTCGACGCGCTGCCGCGTGTGGCGGCCGTCGCCGACTTCCACTGCGTGACCAGGTTCACCCTGCCCGCCGTGCGCTGGAGCGGCGTCTCGACAGCGGCCCTGGTGGAGCTGGCTCCGCCCGCGCCCGCCGTCACGCACGTGATGGTGTGGGCCGAGTACGGCTACAGCGCCAACATGCGCCTGGACGACTTCCTCGCCCCCGGCGTGCTGCTGGCCACCCACCGCGGCGGCGAGCGCCTCGCGCCCGAGTACGGCCATCCGGTGCGCCTGGTCGTGCCGCACCTGTACGGGTGGAAGAGCGTGAAGTGGGTGCGCGCAGTGGAGTACCTCGCCGCCGACCGCCGCGGTTTCTGGGAGGAGCGCGGCTACCACAACCGCGCCGACCCCTGGAAGGAGCAGCGCTACTCCTATCAGGAGGAGCCCGGCGACGGACCGCCGCCGGCGTAGCCGCCCCGATCCCCGGCCGTGCTAAGCGGGTGCGGCCACCGGACCGAACCAGCGGTCCAGTGCGGCGCGCAGCCCGGCCCGGTCGCAGGCGCCCGGTGGGAACCGGCGGGGCGTTGCGGTGGCCACACGAAGGCCTCCTGAGCCTCGGTGCAGATGTTCGCAATCCACACCGGGACCAGCAGGCCCTTTTCTCATGCAACCGCTGCCGCGGCGCGTCGGCTGTCACCGACGTGCCGGGACAGCACACCTAGCGCGGCACGCGCAGCTCGATCTCGGTGCCCTGGCCGGGGGCCGCGGTGATCTCGGCGGTGCCGCCGAGGTCGGCGATGCGGCCGCGGATCGACTGGGCGAGACCCAGGCGGCCCTCGGCGGCGGCCTCGTCGAGGCGGTGCGGCTCGATTCCGGGGCCCTCGTCGCGGATTGTGACCGTGACCGTGCCGCCCTCGTCCTCCAGCAGGACCCAGGCGCGGGTCCCGGGCGGGCAGTGGCGTTCGACGTTGCTCAGCGCCTCGCGGACGGCGGCGTCGATCTCGCGGGCCGCCCGGGCCTCCACGGCGACCTCGGTCGCCGGCGCCGAGAGCGTCACCCGAGCGCCGGCGTGCGCGTCGAGCAGGCCCGCCAGGTCGGCGGTCGGCGGGGCGTCCCCCGGCGCGGCGGAGGGGGCCGCGCCGCCGTCCGCTCCCCCTGCGGGACCGTCCGCCGGGCCCGCGCCGTGCCTGCCGGCGATCAGCGCGCGGAGCCGCGCCTCCTGCTCGCCCGCGAGGCGGCCGAGCTCGGCCGCCTCGCCGCCCGCCTCCGCCCCGCGCCGCTGCACCATCGCGAGGACCTGGAGCACGGAGTCGTGGATGGAGCGGCCCAGCCGTTCGCGCTCGCGCGTGCGCGCCTCCAGCTCGACGGCTTCGGCGAAGCGGCGCTCGGCCGCCGCGGCGTAGGTCGCCAGGTAGCCCACCGAGTAGCCGGCCAGGAGCAGCAGCACGACGCCGCGCGGTACCGCGGCCGTGATGGTCAGGCCCATGGCTGTCCGCACCGCGATGTCGACGACGCCGTGCGCCAGCGCCGCGCCCAGCGCCACGCGCCGTCCGGCCAGCACGGCGGCGGCGAGGACGGCGCCGCCGAACCAGGTGGTCGTCAGCGGCGGGGCCATGCGCAGGTAGCCGGGTTCGACCGCCAGGGCCGTGGCCGCCAGGCAGCCGAAGGCGACGGTGAGGTCGGCGGCCAGCAGGAGGCGGGTGCGGCGGTGCGGTCGGGCGTAGAGGACGGCCGATGCGGCGGTCCACGCGGCCATGGCGCAGAGGACGCCCCACGCCGCCCACGGCCGTGCGAGCAGGTCGAGGTACTGCACCATCAGGAACACGGCGTAGCCCACCGACGCCGCGCGGAAGACCGCGATGGCGCGCCACAGGGGCGTGGAGAGCCCGGTCGGCCCGCTGGGCCGCCCGTCGCCGCGGCCGCTCGCCGCGGTGCCCGCTCCGGCGCCCGCGGTCCCGGGGGCGGCGGTCGGGGAGCCGGAAGGCGCGGAAGCGGTCCCGGAAGGGGGCGCGGCGCCGGCCGCCGCGCGGGTGAGGTCGGGGGATTCGGGGGTCATCAGCTCAGGGTCCTGCCGGCCGGGGGAACGGGAGGGCGCCGCGGCGCCGGGACGCGCACGGCGGCGGGCCGCGTGCGGCGGCGCGGCGGGGTCAGACCACGGCGCCGTCGTCGGGGCCGTTGTCGCCGGGCGGGCGGTCGCCCATGCGGACCACCAGCACGACGAATCCCGTGATGAAGGCGGCCACCGCCAGAAACGCCAGCCAGCCGGGCAGCGACATCCCCAGCAGCATCGAGCCAAGCAGCAGCAGCGGGCCGCCGAAGAGTCCGGCCCAGGACAGCCGGCTGGTGAGGTCGCCCCGGGGAAGGGGCGGCGGCGGGGGCGGCACGAAGTGCTCGCGGTCGTCCGCGGGCTCGGCCGGGCGGACCACGCGGGCGGCCGGTGCGCCGCCGGCCTCCTCGTCGTCGGCGTCCTCGGCGGCGTCGTCGGGATCGGGGTCCGGGGAGGCGGGGCGCTCGCCGGCGGCGAGGTTCTCGGCGTCGGGCCAGGCGGCCTCGGACGCGGAAGGTGTGTCGTAGAAGCGCGCGACGAGATCGGCCCACACGTCGTCATCGGCGGCCGCCGCCGCGGCCCCCGTCCCCGCACCGGGCTCGGCCTCCACCCGCGTCTGCCGGCGGGGGCCCTCTACGGTCTCGGCGCCGCCCGGTTCGAGGCCCCGGTACTCCAGGTCCGGAAGCTGGTCGCGCAGGATCTCCTCGGCGGTGGCCCGCTCGTGGGAGTCGACGTAGAGGTGGTCGGTCGGCGGTTCCTCCACCGCACCGGAGTCGTCGAGCAGCCCGTCGTCCAGCTGCACCGCGTAGGCCGCGATGCCGGACTCGCGCAGCGCGTCGAGCATCTGGTCGGCCAGGGCGGTGGGGAGCACGATGAGCGGGACGTAGGTGTCGGCGAGCAGACCGTTGCCCCGGCGATGAGTCATCGCTTCGTCCCTTCCCCGCTTCTGCTGTGCTCGCGCACGAACGCGAGGCTGCCGTCGAAGATGGTTGAGGCGTCGTGGTCGAGTGTGGCCACGTGGTAGCTGTTGTCCAGGGAGTGGACGCGCAGCGGCGCGTTCACCGCCCTACTTGTGAGGATACGCAGACTCTGCGGCCCCACGACATGATCCTGGGGACTCCGGTAGGCGAGAACCGGCGCGGTGACGGCCGGCAGGTCGCGCTTCGTGGCGCGCCACAGCCTCGGGAGTGTCGCCGCCGCGGCGGTGGGGACCCTCTCGTAGGACCCCTCGCCGGCGCCGGGCTTCTTGACGTCCTCACCCACCGCGGCGGTGGTGGGCACCAGGGGGGCCAGCAGCCGGGCCACCAGCAGCAGGCGGTTCTCCAGCGCCAGCGACGGGTTCACCACGACCACGCCGCGCACCTTGTCGGGGTGCAGTTCGGCCATGCGCAGCGCCAGGCAGCCGCCCATCGACAAACCCATGACGAAGACGGTGTGGCAGATCCCGTGCATCCGCAGCAGCGCGGACTCCACGGCCTCCACCCACTGCGTGCTCGTGGTCTTGGCCATCTCCTGCCAGCTGGTGCCGTGGCCGGGCAGCAGCGGGACGTCGACGGCCAGCCCGGCCTCGGCCAGGTGCTCGGCCCAGGGGCGCAGGGCGCGGGGCGTCCCGGTGAAGCCGTGGCACAGCAGCACGCCGACGCCGTCGCCGGATCGGCGGTAGGGCTCGGCACCCGGCATCGTCGGCATGGAGGGCCCTCCTGAGGATCCGGCGGGGTGCGGCGGACGGCCGCGGGTTCACTGACCGACTTTACGAAACTAGTACGCGCTCCGCCTCCCGGATACCCGGTCCCGGGGTCGGCGGAAACGGCCGCAGCACCGGCCCGCGGGCGGGTCCGCGGCACCCGCGGCGCGACTACCTGCGGGTAACTTGTTCCGCCATTGGTAGTACGCCCGCGACAATGGGAAGATGACGGCGAATGTTCGTGTGAGCGGGAAGGCTGACGTGGCGAGTTCGTCGAAGCACGCCCCGCGTGAGCGGGGGTGAGTGCCGGTGTTCTATTGGGTTGTCAAGGCGATTCTGGGACCTGTGATCGCGGTGCTGTGGCAGCCGCGCGCCGAAGGCGTCGAGAACGTGCCCCGACAGGGACCGGCGATCATGGTCGGCAACCATCTGTCCTTCTCCGACCACTTCTTCGGGCCGCTGCCCCTGCCCCGCAAGATCACGTTTCTGGCCAAGGCCGAGTACTTCACCGGGACCGGGCCCAAGGGGCTGCTCAGCCGCCTGTTCTTCACCGGGGTCGGGCAGATCCCCATCGACCGGTCCGGCGGCAAGGCCAGTGAGGCGGCGCTGCGCACCGGACTGAAGGTGCTCAAGCAGGGCAAGCTGCTGGGCATCTACCCCGAGGGCACGCGCTCGCCCGACGGCAAGCTCTACCGCGGCCGCACCGGGGTGGCGCGCATGGCGCTGGAGTCCAAGGCGCCGGTCGTCCCGATGGCCATGATCAACGCCGACAAGATCATGCCGCCCGGGCGCACCCTGCCCAAGCTCGGCATCCGGCCCAAGGTCGTCTTCGGCAAGGCCCTGGACTTCTCCCGCTACTACGGGATGGAGCGCGACCCGAGGGTCCTGCGCGCCGTCACCGACGAGATCATGTACTCCCTGATGGAGCTGTCCGGCCAGGAGTACGTCGACCGCTACGCCCAGTCGGTCAAGTCCGAGCTTGAGGCGGCGGCCAAGGAGGAGAAGAAGGAGCAGCACGCCGGCGAGAAGGAGCGCAGGCGCGCCGAGAAGGCCGAGCGCAAGTCCACGCGCAAGAAGGGGAGGAAGCGCGGCACGCGCTCGTCGGCCGAGGCCGACACCGGCCCCGAGGGCGTGCCCGCCCCCGAGTCCGACGGAACCGGCACCGAGCGGCCCGACGACAACCCGGGCACCGCGGCGTAACCGCGCACCCCCGCGCCTCCGGCTCTCCCCGTACGCCGCACCCGCGGCGGCCCGCCCGCTCCCGCTCGGACCGCGCCGCCCGGGCTACGCACTGACCGAGTTCCCCGCACGACGTCCCTATGTGTAAGGGCAGAACGTCCGCGTGGTCGGCTGGTGAAGGTCGGCCCCGCGGGGTCCGTCGAATGGGAGTCGGCGCCGACCGCTCGGCCTCCGCCGACTCGCCCGGCGAGGACTGCGCGCAGGCCTTCACCGCCCGGTGGCGCTGAGCCGCGGCGCGGCGCACCGCCGGCCGACCGGCTGAGCACGCGGCGCCGCCCGGCGGGCGGCCCTCCCCCGGCGCGGGCCGCCCGCCGGTCAGCCTCCGACCGGGCGCCGCCCCTCCTCTGCCTCGCCTGCCTCGCCAAGCACGATGTCGGCGAGCACCGGGAGATGGTCGCTCGCGGCGGCCATGTCGGCCGGGTCGACCAGGTCCACGGGCACACCGGCCCGGCGCACCAGGACGTCGCCCGAGGCGAAGACGCCGTCGACGCGGCGGCGCGGCGCGTGCGCGGGAAAGGTCGCCGAACCGCCCCACGGGTGCTCGGCCGCGGCGTCGCGCAGCCCGGCGGTCAGCAGCCGCCAGGCCGCGTCCCCGGGGGAGCAGGCGGCGTCGGCGGCGAGCACGAACGGCCCCGGGTTCTCGGCGGCGAAGGCGGCCAGGCGGTCCACCGCCTCCCCGGCGTGGTGCAGGCGGGCCCCGGGGTGCGGGTCGAAGTGGGCGCAGGCGACCAGCAGCGGCAGCCCCTCCACCTGCAGCGCGGCCATGGACAGGCTCCGCACGCGCAGGCCCGGATAGCGGCGCAGCACGTGGTGCCCGATGCGGTGCACCTCGATCCCCGGGCGGTACAGCACGGCCAGCCCGCCGGTGCGGCGGCTGATCGCCGGGACCATGCCGATGGAGCGGTCCAGCCTGCGCCTGCGGGACTGCCAGCGCAGCAGGTACGGCGCCTCCTGAAGGCACACGACGTCGGGCGCGCAGGCGTCGACCACCCGCGCCACGGCGTCCGGGCCGCCTCGCAGGCCGTGCACGTTGTAGCTGAGCATCCGGAATTCCGTCACACCCGCACGACTACCCGCGCCGCCCCGCGGCATGGGTGGACGGCGCCGCCCATGCCGCCGCCCGAGGACGGGACGGGCGCGGCATCAGCGCAGCGCGAGGTCGGCGGCGCCGACGATGCCCGCCCGGGAGCCCAGCTCGGCGATGCGGATCTCGGCCAGGCGGCGGGTGGAGCGCCCCGTGACGTGCCGGGCGAAGGAGTCGCGGACCGGCCCGAGCAGGACGTCGCCGGCGTCGGAGACTCCCCCGCCGATCACGAACAGCTCCGGGTCCAGGATCGCGGCGAGGTCGGCGAGCCCCAGGCCCACCCACTCCCCCACCGCGCGGAAGCAGGACAGCGCGCCCTCGTCGCCCTCCATCGCGGCGGCGGTGATCTCGCGGCCCTGGATGTCCTCGGCCTCGCCCCCGGCCAGCTGTGCCATCCGCTCGGCCCGCTTGGGCTCGGCGCGGGCGAGGTCGAGGGCCTCGCCGACCAGGGCGCGGCCGCTGGCGTACTGCTCCCAGCAGCCGTGGTTGCCGCATCCGCACCGGCGCCCGAACGGCACGACCCGGTAGTGGCCGACCTCGCCGGCCACGCCGTAGCGCCCGCGCTGCAGCTCGCCGTCCATGACGACGGCGCCGCCCACTCCGGTGCCCAGAGTGACGCAGACGACGTGCCCGCTGCCGCGGCCGGCGCCGAAGCGGACCTCGGCCCACGCGGCGGCGTTGGCGTCGTTCTCGACCACGACCGGCAGGTCCACGCGCCGCCGCAGCCGCTCCTTGAACGGCTCCTCGGCCAGTCCCAGGTTCGCGCCGAGCACGATGGTCGCCCGGTCGGCGTCGACGAACCCGGCGGTGCCCACGCCGACGGCGGCGACGGCGCCGTCGGCGTGGCCGTCGCGCAGCTCGCGCACCACCCCGCCCACGACGTCGGCCAGGGCCTCGCCGTCGCCAAAGGGGGTGGGGTGCGTGACGACGTCGCGGACCCGGCCCTCGGAGTCGGCGATCCCGGCGGCCACCTTGGTGCCGCCGATGTCCACGCCGATCGTCATCCGCATGCGCGGCTCCTCCTGCTCGTCTCCCGCGGTGCGCGCGGCGCCGGGCGCACCGCGGCTCAGGGGCGCAGGGGGTGGAGCGCGGGCGGCACGGCGATTGGTCTAAACCGGTTCCCGCGGGATTCTAGTTCAGTCCCCGCGGGGGATCTCACGCGGCGCCTCGACCTCGGAGCGCATCTGGGACCCCCGGTCGCTCGGGCGCGGCCGTTCGGGGTCGGGGGTGCGGCGCTCCAGGGCGCGCTCGACCACGCCCAGGGTTTCGCCGACGGCGCCGACCACGGCGATGCCGGCCCGCCCGAGGTGTCCGACGACCTCCGGGCCCTTCTTGCGCGCGATGCCCAGCAGCTCGTCCACCGGTGAGACCGCGGGCCGGGGCTGCTCGTACTTGACGGCCTCCTCCCACACGTCCCCCTTGCGCGGCGGTGCGGTCGCCGCGGCGGCGCCGCGGCGCACCCCGGCCACGAGCAGCCGCCTCTGCAGCGTGTCGACCATGCGCAGCGCGTCGTCGATGATGTCCTGCGACCCGTTGCCGTCCTTGTCGGTGCGGTCGGTGCCGCGATCAGGCTCGGCCATGGTGACTTCGACCCCGCTTCCCTGTCGGCCCTGTTCCTCGGCTCTGCCCGTCACGTTAGCCGCCCGGGGCGCGGTCCGGGCGAGGCGCCCGGGGGAAATCCGGGGACCCCCCGGAGGATTCCGGGGTAGGCCCGGGGAAACGGCCGGTACGCGGCCGGTACGGGGCTCAAGGTC
Organism: Streptomonospora arabica; assembly: GCF_039531585.1. Lineage (NCBI taxonomy): Bacteria > Bacillati > Actinomycetota > Actinomycetes > Streptosporangiales > Nocardiopsidaceae > Streptomonospora > Streptomonospora arabica. The sequence goes on from NZ_BAAAQI010000001.1 coordinate 40,203, forward strand.
ACTTTCGGATACCAACGCCGTCCAGCCGAGAACGTGTTCTACCCGCGGGTAGGGAAAGTTGTTACGGTCGTGCTGTCCCCTCGTGGAAGCAGATGTCCGGGAGCAATGACGTGCGCGAATTCAGCAGTCCGGTGAAGGTGGAGGTCGCGGCCGAGTCGCGGCTGCCCGACACGCTCTTTGCGCGGGCCCGGGAGGAGCCCGACGCCGTCGCGTTCCGCCGGCAGGAGGACGGCCAGTGGCGCGACGTCACCTGCGCGCAGTTCCGCGACGACGTCTCGGCCGTCGCCAAGGCCCTGATCGCGGCCGGGATCGAGCACGGCGACAGGGTCGGCCTGATGTCGCGCACCCGCTACGAATGGACCGTGATCGACTACGCGGTCTGGTCGGTGGGCGGCGTCACGGTCCCGATCTACGACTCCTCGTCCGAGGAGCAGATCTCCTGGATCCTCAGCGACTCCGGGAGCCGGGCGGTCTTCGCCGAGAGCGACGAGCACGCCGCACGTGTCGAGGCCGTCCGCGGCGACCTGCCCGAGTTGGAGCACGTCTGGCGCATCGAGGGTCCGGCGTTCGGCGAGTTCCGGCAGAGCGGCGACGGCGTCGGCGACTCCGCCGTCGAGGAGCGGCGCACGGCGGGCACCGCCGACGAGGCCGCAACCCTGATCTACACCTCGGGCACCACCGGCCGCCCCAAGGGCTGCGAGCTGACCCACCGCAACCTGCTCTTCACCATCCTCAACACGGTGCACGGACCGCTGCACGAGGTCTTCTCCATCGAGGGCCGCTCCACGCTGCTGTTCCTGCCGCTGGCGCACTCCTTCGCCCGCATCATCCAGGTCGGCTGCGTGGAGTCGCGCACCGTGATGGGCCACTTCCCCACCACGGGCCCCGAGGTCATCGACGCGCTCGGCTCGTTCCGCCCCACGTTCCTGCTCGCCATGCCCCGCGTGTTCGAGAAGGTCTACAACAAGGCCGAGCAGAAGGCCGTCTCCGAGGGCCGGGGCCGCATCTTCCGCGCCGCCGCCGACACCGCCGTCGCCTACAGCCGTGCGCTGGACTCCGGCCGCGTGCCGCTGGCGCTGCGCCTGCGCCACGCGCTGTTCGAGCGGCTGGTCTACGGCAAGATCCTCGCCGCCGTCGGCGGGCAGGCCCGGTACTCGGTCTCGGGCGGCTCCGCGCTGGGCGACCGGCTCGGCCACTTCTTCCGCGGTGTCGGGCTGACCATCATCGAGGGCTACGGCCTCACCGAGACCTCGGCCCCCACTTCCGTGAACAGCCCGTCGGCGAACAAGATCGGCACGGTGGGGCCCCCGCTGCCCGGGGTCAGCCACCGCATCGACGAGGACGGCGAGGTCCTGGTCAAGGGCGACCACGTGATGCGCGGGTACTGGCGGAACGAGCAGGCCACGCGCGAGGCCTTCGACTCCGAGGGCTGGTACCGCACCGGCGACCTCGGCGTGCTGGACGAGGACGGCTACCTGTCGATCACCGGCCGCAAGAAGGAGATCATCGTGACGGCCGGCGGCAAGAACGTCGCCCCCGCGGTGATCGAGGACCGGCTGCGCGGCCACGCGATCGTCAGCCAGTGCATGGTGGTCGGCGACAACCGCAACTTCATCTCCGCGCTGATCACCGTCGACCCCGAGGCCTTCGAGTTCTGGAAGAAGGAGAAGGGCAAGACCGGCGACATCCCCGACCTGGTCGAGGACCCCGATCTGGTGGCCGCTGTCCAGGAGGCGGTCGACGACGCCAACAAGGCGGTCTCGCGCGCCGAGTCGGTGCGCAAGTTCACCATCCTGCCGTCGGACTTCTCCGAGGAGGGCGGCCAGATGACGCCGTCGCTCAAGGTCAAGCGGCACGTCGTGGCCAAGCAGTTCAGCGAGGAGATCGACCGGCTCTACAGCGGCTGACCCGCGCGGGCCGGGCGATCGGCGGGGCGGGTGCGGGCCGGGCGGGCCCGCACCCGCCCCGACTCCTGCGCACCGGCGCCCGCGCGCGGCGGGGGCCCGGCGGCGCTCAGCCCTCCAGCAGGTCGGCCAACCGCTCCGCGACGCCGTCCCAGGTCCACTCGCGCTCCACCCACGCGCGGCCGCGCTCTCCCATGGCCGCGGCCCGCTGGGGGTCGCGCAGCAGCCCGATGAGCGCCCGCGCGGTGGGACCGGGGCGGGTCGGGTCGACCACGAGTCCGGTCTCGCCCTCGCTGACGGCGTCGGGCGCACCGCCGGAGCGCCCGGCGACCACCGGCAGGCCGGTCGCCGAGGCCTCCAGGTAGACCATGCCCAGCCCTTCGACGTCCAGCCCGCCGTTGCGGGTGCGGCAGGGCATCGCGAACACGTCGCCGGCGTCGTAGTGGGCGGGCAGCTCGCCGGCCGGAACGTCGCCGGCAAAGCGCACCGAGTCCGCGACCCCCTGCTCGCGCGCCAGAGCCTCCAGCCGCCCCCGGTAGGGGCCGCCGCCCACCAGCAGCAGGGCCGCGTCGGGCACGTCGGCCAGCACGCGGGGCCAGGCCCGCAGCAGCGTGTCCTGCCCCTTGCGGGCGACCAGGCGCGAGACGCACACCACCACCGGGCGCCCGCGCAGGCCGTGGCGCTCGCGCACGCCTTCGCCGCCCGCGCCGGGGCGGAACCGCGCGGTGTCGACGCCGGGCGCCAGCCGCCGCATGCGGTCGGCGGCCTCCGGCGTCAGCGCGCGCGCCAAGCGGGCGCGCGTGTACTCGCCGAGGTAGGTCAAAGTGTCGGTGTCCTCGCCGATACGGCGCAGCGCCTGCCGCGCACCCGGAAGTGCCGACCAGCCGGTCTCGTGGCCGTGTGTCAGGCCCACGATGCGGCGCACCCCGGCGCGGCGCAGACCGCCGGCCATCAGGCCCAGAGGGGCGGCCGCACCGAAGAGCACCGAGTCGCACTCCTCCAGCGCCGCGATCCGTGCGGCCCGCCGCCGCACCGCCGGGGTGGGCAGCAGTACCGGCGTCCGCTCCCGCACCACGGGAAAGGGCAGCCCCAGGTCGAAGTCGGAGGCCTCGTCCGGGGCCGCCGCGCCGCGCGGGCTCGGCGTCGAGCAGTACACGACCACGGAGTCCGGCGGACGGCGCAGCGCGAGCTCGTGCACGAAGGCCTGGATGCCCCCGGGACGCGGCGGGAAGTCGTTGGTGATGATCAGCGTACGCGGCACGGGCCCGAGTCTAGGCCGATCCGCACCGCGGGGGTACACGGCCGCGCGGGCCGGCCCAGCGTCCGGAAGCGCACGCCGGTGTCCTCCGCGGACCGCCCGGCAGCGCGCTACCGGTCGCCGCGCGCACGGCCGGCGTCGGTCCGGACGCGCGGTGAACAGCAGGTCGGCGACAGCCGCCGAGGCCGGAGGGGACGTCCGGGCACCCCGCTCCAGGGCGTCGGCGAGGTCCCGGCCGTCCCGCACCCCGTCGACGACGCGGATGACCGGGAACCGCCCCGGCGCCATCGCGTCACCGTGGCGGGTCAGCACCCCCTGCAGGTGAGCGCGGCCGCCGACCGGGGGCGCAGTCCGCGCCGGGCACGCTCCAGCGACCGCCCGCGCTCACCGGGTCCGCGCCGCGGCCTCAGCGTCGGCGCGCCCGCGGCCGACGGCCGGACGGACGCGGTTCGCGGTCGACGCCGCCGGGCGCGCCGGCGACGCGGACCGGCGCCCGGCAAGCGGCGCCGTGTCCCCGGATGGGCGGCGCTTCGGCCGCCGCGACTCGGCGGCGGTCACGGCGGTCACGCCGTCAGGTCCCTCAGGGAGAGCCGGGACCGCGGTCTCGGCGCCGAGCGCGGCCGCCCGCCGCCGAGACCCGCGTGCGGGCGCTACGGGCGGACCGCCGAGTGGAAGTTGCTCTGGTAGTAGCCGCTCAGCGAGACCTCGGCGACCGGCTTGGAGGGGTTGGAGGCGTGCACCATCATGTTGTTGCCGACGTACAGGCCCACGTGGCTGGGGCCGTCGTAGAAGAAGATCAGGTCGCCGGGCTGCATGCTGTCCCAGGACACCGGGGTTCCGGCGTTGACCTGGTCGTAGGTGGTGCGCGGCAGGCTGACGCCGGCCTCGGCCCAGGCGGCCTGCACCAGGCTGGAGCAGTCCCAGACGTCGGGGCCGGTGGCGCCCATGCTGTAGGAGTCGCCGATCTGGGCGTAGGCGAAGTCGATGGCCACCCCGGCGCTGCCCGAGGCGCTGCCGGTATAGGTGGCGCCGGAGTCGCCGCCGCCGACACCGGAGGTGGCGGCGTTCTGCTGCTCGGCCGTCAGGTCGCTGAGAAGGTCCTCCTGCTTCTCGATCTTCTTCTCGGCCTCGTCCTTGGCCTCTTCGGCCTCGTCCAGCTTGTCCTTGGCCTTGTCCTCGGTGTCGGCCGCCTCGGCCGTCAGGTCGTCCAGCTTGTCCTTCTGCTCGTTGTAGTCGACGAGCGTCTGCTGCTGGTTCTCCGAGAGGTAGCCCAGGTCGGCGGCCTGCTCCAGGGCGTCTGCGGGGCCCTGGGAGCCCAGCAGGTAAGCGGGCGACCCGAAGTCGGCGTTGGTGTAGGCCGCGTTGGCGAGCCCGCGGATGTCGTCCTGCATGCCGTCGATCTTGTCCTGAGTCTCCTGCTTGTCCTCGCGCAGGTCCTCAAGCTTCTCTTTGGCGGCGTCGTGGTCTTCCTTCGCCTGGTTGTACTTCTCGGCGAGCTCCGCGTGCTCCTCTTCGAGCTTCTCGATCTTGTTGCGGACCTCGTCGACGCTCGGCTCGGCGACCGCGGCGCTGGAGGACAGGATCAAAGCGCCTGCGGCGACGAAGCCGACGGTCGCGAGATGCCGGCGGAACGAGCCACGTTCATGGCGTTCATCCACGATGGTGGCACACCTTTCTGCCAGGGGGCCGCCTGACCGGAGGACTCCACGGAAGCGGGGCGGCCGCGGCGTTCGGCGGTCGCACCCGGGGCGCAGTCGGCGCCCGGTGATCCGGGAAGGATGCGTGCGGCGTGCGAGAGAACACGCCCGCAAGGGGGTTTCCGGTCTCCGCCGGCCCGGGGGTGGAACGGCACGGTCGGAGGTCGGCGGGAGCCGGCCGGCGCCACCCTTCTGATGGCACGTACAGGCGACCGGGCTCGGCGAGGAACACTAGTGCATCCCCAGCACCATACTCAACCGATTCGTTACTATTTCTACCTCTTTACGGCCCGTCCGCAATGGAACGTCCGGATCATCCCCACCCCATATCGGCATCGGCGCCGATTCACCTGGAGCCGTCGCCGCCCGGCCCGCCGCGCCCTGGAGCACGCGGCGACCGGATCAGAGCCGGAGTGCTGAGGGGCGCACCGCCCGCCCCGGTCCGCGACCGGAGCGGGCGCAGGCGACCCGGCGTCCGCCGTCCGCCCTAAGGGCGCACGCCGAACTGGAACTGGCCGTCCCAGTACCCCGAGAGCGAGACGACCTCGACGTTCTTGCCGGTGCGCGGCGCGTGGATCATCTGGCCGTTGCCGACGTAGAGGCCGTCGTGGCCGAGGCCGTCGAAGAAGAACAGGATGTCGCCGGGCTGCAGCTGGTCGTAGCTGACGCGCGGGCCGGCCTCGGCCTGGCCGTAGGTGGTACGCGGCAGGCTCACCCCGGCGGCACCCCACGAGCGCATCACCAGGCCGGAGCAGTCGTAGCTGTCGGGGCCGGTGGCGCCGTAGACGTAGGGCTTGCCCAGCTGGGCGTAGGCGAAGTCGAGGGCCGCACGCGCGTCGCCGGAGGCCGCGCCGGTGTAGCTGCCGCCCCCGGAGTCGTCGCCGCCGGTGGCGGGGTCGGCGGAGGGGAACTCGGAGAGCAGGTCCTGCTGCTTCTCGATCTTCTCCTCGACCTCGTCCTTCTTGTCCTCGATCTCCTCCTTCTCGTCCTTGGCGTCGGCCAGGGCCTCGTCGGCCTCGTCCTTCAACCGGAACAGGCGCTCGGAGGAGTCGGTGAAGTCGTCCAGCTTCTCCTTCTGGTTCTCCGAGAGGTAGCCGACGTCGGCCGACTGGGCCTGCAGTTCCTCGGGGTTCTCGACGTTGATGATGTTGGAGGGCGAGTCGAGGTCGGTGCCCCGGTAGGCGGCGCTGGCGAAGTCGGCGACGTCGTCGCGCAGCTCGTTGTAGCGCTCCTGCTCGTCGCCGACCCGCTCCTCGAGGTCGTCGGCCTTCTCCTTGGCGGCCTGGTAGTCCTCTTTGGCCTTGTTGTACTCCTGGACGATGCCGTCGGCTTCCTCCTGGAGTTCGCCGATCTTGTCCTCGACCTCCTGCTGGGTCGGCTCGGCATAGGCCACCCCGGAGGGCACGATCAGGCCTCCTACGGCCACGACCCCGAAACCGGTCGCGATCCGGCGGGCCGTGCGCCGACCACCTGTGCTCGTCATGGCGGTCCACGCTCCTTACGGGTCAGGTCCACATGCGGGATGGGGGGGATCGGGGCGGGGGCGACCGGAATCCGGGCAGGGTGCCGGGCGAGCGGGAACCGCGGACACACCGGGCCGGACCTCCGGTCGGTGCGGCGGCACGCCGCAAAGGCACCGCCGTCACCGGGGGCCTCCCGCAGAGCGCACGACGCGGCGACACCGGCGCCGCAGGCGCGACCCTCGCGTTCTTCGCGGGAAGCCGAACAAGCTCCGGATAGAACTTAGCGGACCGGACAGGGCACCTCAACCACAACGACCGACGCGTCACCCGGTGCACACGGGGTTTCGGACGCCGCATCGGTCGCGCCCGCCCTGGCCGGGAACCACGCCCGGGGGCCGGCCGGCGCGTAGGCACCGCCGGCCCGGCGCCTATCCGCCCAGCCGGCGCAGCAGCAGAGACGACGCGACGGTGCGCGCCCCCTCGCGGCGGACCGCGGCGACGATCTCCTGGTCGGAGGTGACCACAGCCAGCGGCCGCCCCCGCGGTTCGGCCCGCACCAGCCGGATGATCAGCTCGTCGGCGGTCTCGTCCGGCTCGCTGAACAGCAACCGCACCCGGCGCGTGGCCGAGAGCACCGGCGGCGTGCTGACGTCGGCGCCGTCGAAGACGCAGGTGATCTCGGTCTTGGCGCGGCTGGCCAGCCCTTCCAGCGACGACAGCAGCCGGCTGCGCTGGTCGGCCAGCGGCAGGGTGCCGTAGCCGGTCTTGGTGACGTTGTAGCCGTCCACCAGCACGTGCATCCGCGGCAGGCTCAGCAGCTCGTCGACCAGCCCCGGGTCGTCGTCGGGCAGCCCCTGGCCGGGGACCGAGGCCGCCCCGGCCGGGTGCTGCTCCGCCACCAGGTCGGCCGGACTCTCGATGGAGCTGGGCAGCGCCAGCTCGCGGCGCAGCCCGTGGGAGGCCTCCAGCAGCACGTCCAGCAGCACCCGCAGCCGCGCCTCGTCGGCGCTGCGCCCGGCGCGGGCGGCCCGGCGCGCGTTCTCCACCTGCGCTTCGGCCGCGGCAAGGCGGTTGCGCAACCGGCGGTTCTCCGCCTCCACCGCGTTGACCTGACCGGTCGTGGTGGCACTGCGGTCCGCCGCCTCCGCGATCGCCTGCTCGGCTTTGTTCATCGCCTCCTTGGCGCGCTCGCGCTCGGTGTGCAGCCGGCGGCGCAGGTCGGCGATGGTGCTGCGCTGGTCCTTGAGCTCGCTGCGCAGCCGCGCCAGCTCCTCACGCTGGCCGCTCTTGGCCTCCTCCAGCCGGCGGCGCAGGTCGGCGATGGTGCCGGCGGCGTCGTCGACCTCCTTGGCGGTCTCCTGGCGGTCGAGTTCCTCGCGCACGCGGCCGACGACGGCGCGCCAGCCTTCAGGGCGCAGCAGGTAGGCCGCCGCCGCCACCGCGACGGGGTCGGCCGCCGGCGGCACCACGCCGCGGCGCAGTTCGCCGACCAGCTCGGGCCAGACCTGCTCGACGCGTTCGGCGACCTGCCCGCGAAAGCCCGCGTCGGCCTCCAGCTGCGCGGCGATCTGCGGACCGGCGAGCCGCGCACGGCGGCGCGGCTCGAACTTCGCGACGCGGCGCAGCACCGGCGGCAGGTCGGAAAGGCGCATCCCGCCCAGGACCTCGGAGCCGTACTCGACGACCCGCGCGCGCACGGCCTCGGGCAGCGGGCGCTCCGGACCCTCCACGGCGCTCTCCGCGCTCTCCGCGCCGTCGCCCTCGCCGCCCTCGCCGCCGCCGGGGCGCTCCGCGGCGGCCGCGGACTCCTCGGCGCCGCGGCGCCGCGGGCGCCCGCCGGCCTCGGAGGTCACGACCGCACCCCGGCGCCGCGAACGCACCGCCCGCGCCGCGGCGGAACCGGATTCCGCACACCCATCTGCCTGGTCCTCCTGCACTCCGCACCTCAAGCCTCGCTGCGCACCGGGGCCCCGCCGCGGCTCGCGGCCCGGTCTCCCCCGGGGTCTGGGCCATCCTTCCACGGAGATCGCGGGGGAAACCGGCCGAACCACGCGGGCCCCGCCCCGCGGGACCCGGCGCCCGCCCGCGTTCGGCACACCGCGCCACCTGCGCCGACACCGGCCGCCGACCCCGCCCGGCCGCCGGCGGCGTCGGTGCCCCCGTTTACCCTGTCGGGGTGGCCGAGCAGCACACCCCCGTCCAAGGCACCCTCGACGACCTGGGAACCCCCCTGTCGGAATGCACGTTCGTCGTCGTCGACCTGGAGACCACCGGCACCCGCGCCGACGCGTCGGGCATCACCGAGATCGGCGCCGTCAAGGTGCGCGGCGGCGAGGTGCTCGGCGAGTTCTCGACGCTGGTCAACCCCGGCCTGCCCATACCGCCGTTCATCACGCTGCTCACCGGGATCACCCAGGCCATGGTCGCCCCGGCGCCCGCCGTCGAGAGCGTGATCCCCGGGTTCCTGGAGTTCGCCGGGCTGGAGCGCGGCTCCCTCCTGGTCGCCCACAACGCCCCCTTCGACGTCGGCTTCCTCAAGGCCGCCTGCGCCGCGCACGGCTACGACTGGCCCGCGCCCCAGGTCGTCGACACCGTCGCGCTCGCCCGCCGGCTGGTCACCCGCGAGGAGGTGCCCAACCACAAGCTCGGCACCCTCGCCGGCTACTTCGGCGTCGCCGACCAGCCCACCCACCGGGCCCTCGACGACGCCCGCGCCACCGTCGGCGTCCTGCACGGCCTGCTGGAGCGCCTCGGCGCCTTCGGCGTCGAGACCGCCCAGGAGCTGCGCGGCTTCCGCTCGGCCCCCACCGCCGCACAGCGCACCAAGCGCCGCATCGCCGACGACGTCCCCGCGGCCCCGGGCGTCTACGTCTTCACCGACGCCAAGGGCGACGCGCTCTACGTCGGCAAGAGCACCGACCTGCGCCGGCGCGTGCGCTCCTACTTCACCGGCTCCGAGAAGCGGGGCCGCATCCGCGAGATGGCGGCCCTGGTCGAGGGGGTCACCCCCATCGTGTGCGAGACCGGCCTGGAGGCCGAGGTGCGCGAGCTGCGGATGATCGCCGAGCGCAAGCCGCCCTACAACCGGCGCTCGCGCAACCCCGAGCGCGCGCCCTGGCTCAAGCTCACCGCCGAGGACTTCCCGCGCCTGTCGATCGTGCGCACCGTGCGCGACGACGGCGCACCCTACCTGGGGCCGTTCCGGTCCGCGCGCGAGGCCGAACTCGCCCGCGAGGCGCTGCACGAGGCCTTCCCGCTGCGCCAGTGCACCCGCCGGATCACACCCGCGAAGCCCACCGCCGCCTGTGTGCTGGCGGAGCTGGGCCGGTGCGGGGCCCCCTGCTCGGGCGCCGAGACCGCCGCGGACTACGCCGTGCACGCCGCGGCCGCCCAGGGCGCCATGACCGCCGACCCCGCACCGGTGGTCGAGCGCATCACCGCCCACATCCGCGAGCTGTCCGAGCAGCTGCGCTACGAGGAGGCGGCCGGCCACCGCGACCGGCTGGCCGCGTTCCTCACCGCATCGGCGCGCAGCCAGCGCCTGACCGCCCTGTCGGCGATCCCCGAGCTGGTCGCGGCGGCGCCCGCACGCGGCCCCGCGGGCGCCGCACGGCCCGGCTGGGACGTCCACGTGGTGCGCTACGGGCGGCTGGCCAACAGCGGGGTCATGGCCCCGGGCACCGACCCCGCGGAGTTCGTGGCGGCGCTGAGCGGCACCGCCGAGTCCGTGTTCCCCGGCCCCGGGCCGGCGCCGTGCGCCAGCGCCTGGGAGATGGAGTGCGTACTGCGCTGGCTGGAGGCCCCGGGCGTACGCCTGGCCGAATCCGCCGAAGGCTGGACATGCCCCGTCAATGGGGCCGAGAAGTACCGCCACCTGACAGACTGGGAGCGCGGCGTGTCGGCGCTCGCGCACCGCTGACGCCCCGCGCCTGGCGGACGCACCGGCCCGCGCCCGCAGTGACCGGAGTCCTCGCCCAAGGAGTGCAGATGGCGGGTATCCCGCTGAGTGACGACTACCCGGTGCGGCGCGTGCCCACGGTGACCTACGCGCTCATCGCCGTCAACGTCGCCGCCTACCTGCTCTCGCCGCTGTCGCTGCTCGCCGTGTGGTACGACGCCGGCGACCTGCCCCGCCAGTGCGCCGTCGAGCACTACTTCCTGCGCTGGGCGGCCATCCCCGTGGAGCTGCTGGGCGGAGCCCAGGTCGAGGGGGCGGGGCCCTGCCCCGCGCCCGGCCACACGAAGGTCGCCTGGGTCTCCGCGCTGACCTCGATGTTCATGCACGGCGGGGCGCTGCACCTGATCGGCAACATGGTCTATCTGTTCGTGTTCGGCCCGGTGGTCGAGGACCGCCTGGGGCGGCTGCGCTACCTGGGCCTCTACCTGGGCAGCGGCCTGGTGGCCACCTACGCCTTCGCGCTCAGCCAGGCGTCGGCGGAGGTCCCGCTCGTGGGCGCCTCGGGGGCGATCTCCGGCGTGCTGGGCGCCTACCTGCTGGTGCAGCACCGCAGCCGCGTGGTGACCCTGGTGCTGGTCATCGTGCCGGTGCGGCTGCCGGGCTGGGCGCTGGTGGGCACCTACTTCATCCTCCAGTATTTTCTCTACGTCAGCATGTCGGCCTATCCCGGCTCCGACACCGGCGTGGCCTACGCCGCCCACGTCTACGGCTTCATCGCCGGCGCGCTGGGGGCGCTGCTGATGCACCGCATCCGCTGGCGCTCCGGGATCCGCCGCTCCGACGTCTACTGACCGGCCCGCCGACCCACCGAACCGGAGGACACCCCGTGATCACCGCGATCGTCATGATCAAGGCCGAAGTCGCCCGCATTTCCGAGGTCGCCGAGGCGATCGCCGAGATCGGCGGCGTCAGCGAGGTCTACTCCGTCACCGGCGGCGTCGACCTGATCGCGATGGTGCGGGTGCGCGGCCACGAGGACCTGGCCGAGGTCATCCCCGGCCGCGTCAACAAGGTTCCGGGCGTGCTCTCCTCCGACACCCACATCGCCTTCCACGCCTACTCCAACCATGACCTGGAGGCGGCGTTCTCGCTGGGCATGGAGGATTGACCGGCGGCCGGCGCCCGCCGACGACCGCGCGCGCAGCCGACCTCCCGGTCCGTTCGCGTCCGGGCCCCGCCCGGCGGGCGGTGCGCCGGGTCCGCCCTTCGCGCGCCGCCGGGTAGGGGCGCCGCGGGAAGGGCGGACCGGGGCCTACTCCGAGGGCTGGGGCAGCTCGGGGCACTCGACGGTCGGGTTGACGCCGAAGTAGTTCAGCGGTCCGGCCGCGATCGTCGTGAGGGTGCTGCCGATCGTCGCGCAGTTGGCCTCGTCTGTGCTGAAGTAGCCGCGCTGGATAGCCGCGAACAGGCCGATGAGCAGCCAGACGACCACGACGGTTGCGATGACGACTCTGCTGCGCACTGCTGCCTCCTGGGGGTGAGGGGGGCGGAAGGGGCGATGCGGCTCGCCGTGTCGCACACGGCGTACCCCTCTGGCGCGCGATGTCACCACTTTCGTGCCGCCCCGCCGTCCGGCGCCGGTCCGCAACGGCCGCCGCGCTGCGGTCACTCCGCACCCCGCGCGGCCGGCCACCCGGCCGCGCGCACGTCCGCGGGCCCCGCAGGGCGGTGTGGGCCCCCTCAGGCCCGCTTGGCGCGGGACTGGCTGACCTCCACCCAGTCGTCGAGCACGCGGGCGGCGGCTCCGCTGGTCAACGCGTTCTCGGTGACCTCCAGGGCCGAGCCCAGGGTCTCCGCCGCTCCCGCCGAGCCGAAGCCGGGCAGGGTGGCGGCCACCGCCGCCGCCGCGTTGAGCAGGACCGCGTCGCGCACGGCTCCCTCGGCGGCGGGGCCGCCCGCGACCAGGTCCCGCACCACGCGGGCGTTGTACTCGACGTCCCCGCCGCGCAGCGCCCCCGGCTCCGCGCGCTCGATGCCCAGCTCGGCCGGGTCGAAGCGCTCGTGGGAGACCGCGCCGCCGTGCACCGTCCAGATGCGGGACGTGCTGGTCGTGGTGAGCTCGTCCAGGCCGTCGTCGCCGCGGAAGACCATGGCCGAGGTGCCGCGCCGGGCGAACACGCCGGCGATGGTCTCGCACATGCCCTCGTCGAAGACGCCCACGGCCGCGGCGCCCGGCCGCGCCGGGTTGGTCAGCGGGCCCAGGAAGTTGAACACCGTGGGCACGCCCAGCTCCTTGCGGGTCTTGGACGCGTGGCGCAGCGACGGGTGGAACAGCGGGGCGAAGCAGAAGGTGATGCCCGCCTCCTCGGCCACCCGCGCGGTGTCCTCGGGCGCCAGGTCGATGACCACGCCCAGCCGCTCCAGCACGTCGGCGGTGCCGCAGGACGACGACGCGGCGCGGTTGCCGTGCTTGACGACCTTGGCTCCGGCCGCGGCGGCCACGATAGCCGCCATGGTGGAGATGTTGACGGTGTGGGCCCGGTCGCCGCCGGTGCCGACGACGTCGACCGTGCTGCCGGGGACCGTGATCTGCACGGCGTGCCGGAACATGCCCTCGGCCAGGCCGGTGACCTCGGCCACCTCGGCCCCCTTGGCGCGCAGCGCCACGGCGAAGCCGGCGATCTGCACGTCGGTGGCCGAGCCGGACATGATCTCGTTCATGGCCCAGCCGGTGTCCTCGGCGGAGAGCGGCCGGCCCTCCAGCAGCGCGGTGATCAGCTCGGACCAGGTGCGTTCGGTGGTGCTCACGTGGGTGCTCCTCGGGGGATCGTCCAGGGGACGCGTCGTCGGGCGGTCGGACTGAGCGGAGTGGCTCAGCCGCGCCATCGAGCGGTGTCGGCCCCGTGGCGGCCCCCGCCCCCGGCGAAGCGCGCCTGCACGCCGCGGGTCCCGCGGCCGGCGCTCGCCCCGGTGCGGCCCGGCGCGGCCGGGGCCGCGGTCAGCGGGCGGCGCGCCAAAGCGGCGGGGCCGCGCGGCCGCGGTCGGCCGCCTCGGCTCGCACCTGCGCTGTGCACCATCGGCAACGTCTCTCGCTCGGCTGGGTCCGTGCCGCCCGCCGCGGATTGCACCGCACGGGCGGAGGCGCGTGCACACCTCGGGCGCGCGGCCGGCGGTGTGCCGCGGCGCCGCCGGCCGGCGGCGCCGCTTCCTGCGTCGGAGACTACCCGAGGGCGGCGGTCCCGGCCGCCTGCTCGCGCATCAGCTCGGCCAGCGCCTCGGCCAGCGCGACCGGGTCGATCGGGTGGCTGACGACCTTGTCGGCGCGCGACCACGCGGCCAGCCATCCGTCGTCGCGGCGCCCGATGATCAGCAGCACCGGCGGGCACCGGTAGATCTCGTCCTTGACCTGGCGGCAGACGCCCATGCCGCCGGCCGGCGCGGTCTCGCCGTCGAACACCGCGACGTCGATGCCGCCGTCCTCCAGGCGCGCCAGCACGCCGGGCGCGGTCGCGCACTCGACGAACTCGACCTTCGGGACGTCGGCGGCCGGCCGGCGCCCGACCGCCGTACGCACCTGCTCGCGGGTACCGGGCTTGTCGCTGTAGAGGAGCACGCGCATGCGCGCGGCGGGCTCCCCGGAAGCGGGGCCGTTGGTCGCCATGGTCAACCGTCACCATCCCTGTACGTCACGGCCGGCACCGGTGCCTTCGGGAGGCGCTCCGGGCGTCCGGGCACGAGCCCGGCGGCCGTCGAGTTGAGACCTTCGCCACCTCAGCATGCCACCGAGGGCACATGCCTGGCCATCCGGCGCCCCTCGGCGGGCCCGGCGGTGCGGGCCGCCCCGGAACCCGGACACGCCGGAAGGTGCGGCGGATCCCGTGACTGGCGGCGCCGCGCGCGCTATCCTCTCAACGTCGCCCCGTATCCGGTGCGCGGGCGCCCGCCCGACGATCACGAGCCGATACCGTTGCCACGGCAGATCGGGCGCCTTTCGGGGGGTCGTGCAACAACCTTCGCGGGATGCCGTAATAATGCTCCCGTGGCGACAGCAACCGCGAATCAACCAACAGGACCGACACCGTTGCACGGTGCGGCAAAGCGACCTGACCTGGTGAGCGTTGGCACCATCGTGTGGCTTGCCAACGAGCTCATGTTCTTCGCAGCGCTGTTCGCGATGTACTACACCATCCGATCGGTGACCCTGGGCGACCCCGAGCTGGGCGAATGGCCCGCTGCCGAGCTCAGCGTGGGTTACGCCCTCGTCAACACCATCATTCTGGTGGCCTCCAGCTTCACCGCCCAGGCAGGCGTCTGGGCCGCCGAGCGCGGTGATGTCGGGAAGCTCCGTCTGTGGTTCGTCATCTCGTTCCTCATGGGCCTGGTCTTCGTACTCGGCCAGGGCTACGAGTACTACGAGCTCATCGTGCACGAGGGCCTGACGCTGCAGTCCAGCGCCTACGGCTCGATGTTCTACCTCACCACGGGGTTCCACGGTCTCCACGTCATCGGTGGTCTGATCGCGTTCCTGATCATGCTGGGACGCACGTACGCCGCGAAGCGCTTCACTCACCAGCAGGCGACCAGCGCCATCGTCGTGTCCTACTACTGGCACTTCGTCGACGTGGTCTGGGTCGCTTTGTTCGCAACCATCTACCTCCTTCAGTGACCCGAAACGGGGAAACCGTGAAATGGATTACCGCGCGGCGACGGCATCCCCTTGCGGGATACGCCGTCGTCATACTCGCGCTCACCCTCTTCGGAGTGGGCTATGCCGTCTTCGCCCCCAGCGCGGAGCGGGCCGAGGCGCAGACTCTGGCGGCCGACGCCGCAGCGGCTGAGCAGCAGCCGACCGCCGAGGACGTGGCCCAGGGCCGCGAGATCTACACCAAGACCTGCGCCAGCTGCCACGGCAGGGACGGCACGGGCGGCGAGGGCTACTCCGGCCCCGACATCACCGGTGAAGGCGCCGCGGCCGTGGACTTCCAGGTCAGCACCGGCCGCATGCCCTCCATGAACCCCGACGCCCAGATGCCCCGCAAGCCGTCGGCGCTGACCGAGGAGGAGCTCGCCGACCTTCTCGCGTTCTACAACGCCGAGATCGGCGAGAAGGGCGCGCCCGGCGTGCCCACGGACATCCCCGGCGCCGCTCCTCAGCGCGCCGACTTCGAGAGCCACGCCGCCTACGAGAAGGCGGCCGAGGAGTGGGAAGCCGGCTACGAGGACTACCTCGAGGGCGCCGACAACACCGAGGCCGGCATGCAGCTCTACCTGGCCAACTGCGCGCACTGCCACAGCTGGTCGGGCGAGGGCGGCGCGCTGACGGGCGGCCGGTGGGCGCCCGAGATCGGCGACGCGACGCCCCGGCAGATCTACGAGGCCATGATCTCCGGCCCCGGCGCGATGCCCGTGTTCAACGACACGACCGTCACCCCGGACGAGAAGCAGGACCTGATCGCCTACGTGAAGGACCTCCAGGCCGAGCCGAACGCCGGGGGCATCTTCGACCTCAACCGTGTGGGCCAGGTCGCCGAGGGCTTCATCAGCTGGACCGTCGGTCTCAGCCTGATCGTGGCGTGCGCGATCTGGATCACCGCAAAGCAGCGAGCCCATGACTGAGAACAACCGCAACCACGACACCGACCCGGGCGCCGAGGGGCCCGACCGGGTCATCGGCACCCCCACCTCCGCCGAGGAGGACCGGGTGGTCTCCGGCAGGACCGGCGAGGAGGCGGACCACGAGGGCGCCTACTCCGCGGCGGAGACCCACTCCCGCCCCGAGGAGGTGCAGCGCAAGGGCGAGCGCACCGCCTCGATGTGGTTCACCCTGGCGTTTCTGGGCGGCGTGGGCTTCCTGGTGTCCTACTTCCTGTTCCCGCCCGACGCCGAGGGCGACCCGGCCATCGCCAACCCGCTGGTGGGCCAGTGGGCGAACATGCTGATGGGCGGCACGCTCACGCTGTCCCTGTTCGGCATCGGTGCGGGCATGACGGTGTGGGCACGGCGGGTCATGCCGCACTACGAGGTGGCCAACGACTACGACGAGCTTCCGTCGGCGCCCGAGGAGAAGAGCTCCTTCAGCGACTTCTTCATGCGCGGCGCCGACGAGAGCGGGTTCACCAAGCGCCCCCTGATGCGCCGCACCCTGCTGCTGGCCATGGCCCCGCTGGGGCTGGCGCCCATCGTGCTGCTGCGCGACACCGGCCCGCTGCCCCGCGACACCCTCAAGCACACGCTGTGGGAGCCGGGCATGCACATGGTCGTCGAGGGCGGCGTCCAGGAGGACGAGGACGGCTGGATCCACGCGGACGACCTCCGCGCGGGCGGCATGATCAGCGCCCTGCCCTATGTGGCGCCCGACCCCGAGCACCCGCACGGGCTGAGCCTCAACGACCAGGCCAAGACGGTCATCCTGCTGATCCGCATGGACGAGTCCGAGTTCAGCGACGAGATGACGCGGGAGCAGCGCAACTGGACCCACGACGGGATCGTCGCCTACTCCAAGATCTGCACGCACGTCGGATGCCCGGCGGCGCTCTACGAGAGCGGATCGCACCGGATTCTGTGCCCGTGCCACCAGTCGACCTTCGACGCCGCCAACGGCGCCAAGGTCGTTTTCGGACCGGCCCACCGGCCGCTTCCGATGCTGCCCATTACAGTGGACGAAGAAGGCTACCTGGTGGCCGACGGCGACTTCTCCGAGCCGGTCGGGCCGACCTTCTGGGACGCGCAGAGGGGGAACTAGCCGATGAGTCGTACAACACAGGCGCCCAAGGCGCTGCGCGGCGCCGGCAACTACATCGACGACCGGTTCCACCTCGCCAAGACCGGCAAGAAGCAGCTCGGCAAGGTCTTTCCGAACCACTGGTCGTTCATGCTCGGCGAGATCGCCCTGTACTCGTTCATCATCCTGCTCGTCACGGGCGTCTTCTTGACCCTGTGGTTCAAGCCGAGCATGGCCGAGATCGTCTACCACGGCTCCTATGAGCGCCTGCACGGCGTGACGATGAGCGAGGCCTACGCCTCCACGCTCTACATCAACTTCGACGTGCGCGGCGGCATGCTGATCCGCCAGATCCACCACTGGGCCGCGCTGATCTTCGTCGCGGCGATGCTGGTCCACATGCTGCGGGTGTTCTTCACCGGCGCGTTCCGCAAGCCGCGTGAGATCAACTGGCTGATCGGTGTGGCGCTCTTCGCCCTGGCCATGATCGAGGGGCTGTTCGGGTACTCGCTGCCCGACGACCTGCCCTCCGGCATGGGCGTGCGCATCCTGCAGGGCGTGATGATGGCCCTGCCGATCGTGGGGCCCTACGTGTCGATGTTCCTCTTCGGCGGCGAGTTCCCCGGCGAGGACATCATCCCGCGGCTGTACATGCTGCACATCCTGCTGATCCCGGGCATTTTGCTGGCACTGATCGGTGCGCACGTGCTGATCCTGTGGCACCAGAAGCACACCCAGTACCCCGGCAAGGGGCGCACGGAGAAACAGGTCGTGGGCACGCCGATGCTGCCGGCGTTCGCGGTCAAGGCGGGCGGGTTCTTCTTCTTCGTCTTCGCCGTCACCGCCGGACTCAGCGCGTTCGTGCAGGTCAACCCGATCCACCTGTTCGGGCCCTTCACCCCGACCTCCATCACCTCCGGGCTGCAGCCCGACTGGTACATGGGCTTCATGGAGGGGTCGCTGCGGATCTTCCCGAACTGGTTCGACCTCAACATCGCGGGTTATGCGATTCCGACCGCGGTGCTCGTGCCGGGCCTGGTGATTCCGGGTCTGGTGTTCGGCGCGATGGCGCTGTGGCCGTTCGTGGAGCAGTGGATCAGCGGCGACCGGCGCCACCACAACGTGGCCGACCGCCCGCGCAACGCCCCGGTCCGCACCGGCATGGGCGTCGCCGGGATCACCTTCTACGGCCTGCTGTGGCTGGCGGGGTCCAACGACATCCTGTCGGAGACCTTCTCCATCAGCCTCTACGCGACCACCTGGTTCTTCCGGATCACGGTCATCGTGGGGCCGTTCATCGGCTTCATGATCGCCAAGCGCGTGTGCCTGGGCCTCCAGCGCCGCGACCGGGAGCAGTTGGAGCACGGCTACGAGAGCGGCACCATCCAGCAGCTGCCCAGCGGTGAGTTCATCGAGGTGCACAAGGAGTCCTCCGACGAGACCGTGCGCGTGCTGGAGAGCAAGGAGCCGGTCTCGCGGATCGAGGTGCAGGCCCTCGACGAGAACGGCGTGGAGTCGCCGTCCTCGCGCGGGATGACGGGCCGGCTGCGGCAGCGCCTCGCCGAGTGGTACACCCGCGACAACGTCTCCTTCGAGGGCGTGCGCCCGCACACGGGCCACCACCTGCACCACGGCGCCCACGAGGAGGGCGAGCACGAGGAGGCCCGCGAGGAGGCCACCACCTCCTCCACCTCCTAGCCTGCCGTTCCGGCCGCCCCGCGGCCGGTGGGCGGAACGCGACGGCCCGGCACCCCGCGGGGTGCCGGGCCGTCGCGTTCCGGCGTCTCCCGGCGGTGCGCCCGCCGGAGCCGCCCCCCGTCCCCACTCCCCCATTCCCACGGCCCCGTCGCCCCGCCGCCTGCAGAGAACGGCGCACGGCTGAGGGAGAAGCGGGGCGCCGGGAGCCGCCTGAGCCGCGCTGAGCCGCCCCCTGCGGGGCTCGGGGGCCGCGCCGGGCAAATGGGGGAGGCCGACACGCGTTGGGGCCGCGGAGTGCGACTCCGCGGCCCCGTGGCCGGTACCGGCGCTTTGGTCGGGCGGGAGTGTGCAGCCCGCCCGGAGCGCCCGGTCAGCGGCTCCTCAGGCGTCCTCGCCGTGCACGTCGCCCGGCGTGCCTTCGCCGTCGGTGGTGTCGGGCTCGCCGGTGGCGCTGTTGGCCAGCCACTCGTCCCAGGAGCGCTGCCAGTAGCCCCACCCGTTGTCGACCTCGAGCTCGCGGTCGGTGCCGTTGATGATGAGCGGGTCGCCCATCAGCGACTGCTCGTAGAACCACTTGGCGTCGGCGTTGCTCATGTTCGTGCAGCCGTGGCTCTCGTTGGACTCGCCGAGCCGCCCGTTCCACGGAGCGGCGTGGGTGAACTCGCCGCTGTTGGAGAAGCGGACCGCGTAGTCGACGTCGAGCTTGTAGCCCTCGGGGCTGTCGACCGGGATGCCCGTCGTCGAGGAGTCCATGACCAGGTGGTCGTACTTCTCCATGGTGAGGTGGACTCCGCTGGTGGTCGTGTACTTGCGGATGTCGCCGCGGCCGTTGCTGATGGGGAACGTCTTGATGGACTCGCCGTCGCGCTCGACGGTCATGGTGTGCTGGGAGTCCTCGATGGTGCTGATCTGCTCGCGGCCGACCTCGAAGTTGAGCTGGTGGTTCTCGATGCCGTAGACGCCGTCGGAGCCCTCGACCCCGGCCAGGCGCAGGTCGACGGTGACCTTCTGGTGGGGCTCCCAGTACTCCTGCGGGCGGAAGACCGCGGTGGTGTCGCCGAACCAGTTCCACGCGCCGTCGACCGGGGTCTCGGAGGTGACCTCCATGGAGTTCTCGACCTGCGCCTTGTTCTCGACGGGCAGGTCGAAGTTGACGATCACCGGCATGCCCACGCCCACGGTCTGGCCGCTGGTGGGGAAGTTCGACTGCAGCTCCAGGCGCTTGCCCTCGACCGCCTGCTTGGTGCGGAACTCGCTGACGACCTCGGTCTGCTCGCCGTCGCTGTTCTCGGCGGTGGCGGTCACGGTGACCTCGGAGCCGGGCGTGAGGTTGCGGTCGCTGACCCAGGTGGACTCGTCCTCGCTGAGCGACCCGGTGACCTCGCCGAGTCCGGACTCGCCGCTCGGCGAGGGGCTCGCGCTCTCCTCGGCGGCGGCGTCGGCCGCACCGCCGGTCTGCTCGATCCGGACGTCGGTGACCTTGGCGTCGGCGGCCTCGACGGTCACCGGGACGTCGGGCTCGACCTCGCTCGCGCCGTCCTTGGGCGAGATCCGCACGTCGACGGCGGGGCCGGTCTCGCCCTCGCCCGCGGCCGTCGGTGAGCCGGAGCCGCCGGTGCAGGCCGTCGCCAGGACGAGGACCAGCCCGGCCAGTCCGACTCCAGTGCCGCGCAGCGCCGTTGGGAGTGATCTGCCCTTCACCCTGCGACCTCCAGTCTTGAAGGCGGCCTTTGCTCGGCACTGCCCCTACAGGGCCGATGCCAAACAATGCCGAAAAGTTCCGCTGTTCCACGGGAAGGCGGCCGCGGGGGGTGGGAAACCGGCAACGTACCGGCGGGAGACGCCGGCCGCCGGAAAAAGAATACCCCCGGCGGGTGACGGTTTCGGTGGAAACCGCCGCCCACCGGGGGTGACCGGAGTCTCGGACGCCCGGCCGGGCCGGGTCCGGTGGCTAGTGGCTAGTGGCTAGTGGCTGAACTCGCCGCGGTAGTACTCGAACACCCAGCCGATGACGGTGAGGATCACGGCGAGGGCGCCGATGAACACCATCCACCAGCCGATGGTCACACCGACGGCCATGAAGGCCACCGCCATCGCCACGAACAGCGGCCACCAGCTGTGCGGGCTGAAGAACCCGTACTCGCCGGAGTTCTCGGGGATGTCGCCGTCGAGGCGCTCCTCGGGTGCCAGGCCGTGGTACCGCTCGCTGCGCCGCGCCGACTGCCACAGCCAGAAGCCGATCATCCAGCCGAAGAAGATCGACACGACGAGCGCGACGGTGCCGGTCCACTCGATCGTGCCGTGCGCCACCCAGGACCAGTACGCGTACATGGCGGCGACCAGGCCGAAGAAGGTCGAGACGCCCATAAACAGGTAGGCCTGCATCTTCATGGTGAGCTCGCTCCCCTACTTCGCGGTTGCGGGTTCGGGCGCCACACCGGGTGCGGCGGCGTGCGGGTGGTGCAGGTCGAACGCCGGACGCTCGGAGCGGATGCGCGGCAGCGACGTGAAGTTGTGCCGCGGCGGCGGGCAGGAGGTCGCCCACTCCAGCGAGCAGCCGTACTCCCAGGGGTCGTCCACCTCGACCTTGGCGGCGTTGCGGTGGGTGACCCACATGTTCCAGAAGAACACCAGAGTGGAGGCGCCCAGCACGAACGAGCTGACTGAGGAGATGATGTTCAGGCCGGTGAACCCGTCGGAGGGCAGGTAGTCGGCGTAGCGGCGGGGGAAGCCCTCGGCGCCCAGCCAGTGCTGCACCAGGAAGGTCCCGTGGAACCCGAAGAACAGCAGCCAGAAGTGTATCTTGCCCAGGGCCTCGTTGAGCATCTTCCCGGTGAACTTGGGCCACCAGAAGTAGAAGCCCGCGAACATCGCGAACACCACGGTGCCGAACACGACGTAGTGGAAGTGGGCCACCACGAAGTAGGAGTCGGTGACGTGGAAGTCGATGGGCGGCGACGCCAGCAGCACACCGGTGAGCCCGCCGAAGAGGAACGTCACCAGGAAGCCGACGGTGAAGAGCATCGGCGTGGCGAAGACGAGTTGGCCGCGCCACATCGTGCCGACCCAGTTGAAGAACTTCACGCCGGTGGGAACCGCGATGAGGAACGACATGAACGAGAAGAACGGCAGCAGCACCGCGCCGGTGGGGAACATGTGGTGGGCCCACACGGTCACCGACAGGCCGGTGATGGCGATGGTGGCCGCCACCAGGCTCTTGTAGCCGAAGATCGGTTTGCGGCTGAACACCGGGAGCACCTCGGTCGCGATGCCGAAGAACGGCAGCGCGATGATGTAGACCTCCGGATGGCCGAAGAACCAGAAGAGGTGCTGCCAGAGGATGGCTCCGCCGTGCTCGGGATCGAACACGTGGGTGCCGACCATGCGGTCTGCGCCCAGCGCGACCAGCGCGGCCGTCAGCACCGGGAAGGCGATGAGCACCAGCACGCTGGTCAGCAGTCCGTTCCAGGTGAAGATCGGCATGCGGAACATGGTCATGCCGGGGGCGCGCATGCACAGCCCGGTGGTGATGAAGTTGACGGCGGACAGGATCGTGCCCAGACCGCTGACGACCAGGCCCATGATCCACAGGTCGCCGCCGAGCCCGGGTGAGCGCACCGCGTCCGACAGCGGCGTGTAGGCGAACCAGCCGAAGCTGGCGGCGCCGCCGGGGGTGAGGAACCCGCCGACCACGATGAGGCCGCCGAACAGGAAGAGGTAGTACCCGAGCAGGTTCATGCGCGGGAACGCCACATCGGGCGCACCGATCTGCAGCGGCATGATGATGTTGGTGAACCCGACGAACAGCGGGGTCGCGAACAGCAGCAGCATGATCGTGCCGTGCATGGTGAACAGCTGGTTGTACTGCTCGTGGCTGACCACCTGCATGCCGGGCCACATCAGCTCGGCACGGATGATCATCGCCATAACACCGGCGAGGAGGAAGAACGCGAACGAGGTGATCAGGTACATGTACCCGATGACCTTGTGGTCGGTCGAGGTCACCCAGCTGACCAGGATCGATCCTTTGCGTGTGCCGGCGGGAGCCGCCGCCTCGGGGGTCTGCGTCACGGTCGCCATCAGCGCCCTGCCTCCTCGCTGGCCGCGGCGGGCACGTTCGCCTCGTCGGCCGGGGCCGGTTCGTCGGCCGCCGGCTCCTCGTCGGTGACCTCGTCCTCGGGGCCCTCGCCCTCGGGGCCGGGAAGGTCGATCCCGGTACCGGGGTTCTCGACTCCCGACTCCAGCTGCTCGGCCGTCTCCAGCTGCTGCTGCTTAGCCTTGGCCTCCTGCTCGGCGACCCAGGCGTCGTAGTCGCCGGGCTCCATCACCTTGAGGGTGAACAGCATCCGGGAGTGGTCGACGCCGCACAGCTCGGCGCAGCGGCCGGCGTAGGTGCCCGCGGTGCCTTCCTTCACCTTGACCTGGAACTCGTTGTCCTGGTGCGGGATGACGTCCATCTTGAACGCGAAGGCCGGGATCCAGAACGAGTGGATGACGTCGGGCGAGGTGAGGTCGAAGTGGACCACGTCGCCCTCGCGCAGTACCAGGGTGGGCCTGTGCTCGGGGGTTCCGGCCACGGAGAACCGCGTCTGCGGCTCGCTGCCCTGCTCCTCGGCCTCGGCCTTGGACTGCTCCAGGTAGTTGAACTGCCAGCTCCACTGGAAGCCGACGACCTCGATGTTGGTGTCGGGCGCCTCCTCGGTGGACAGCAGCGCCGTCTGGTCGCGCGCGGTGAAGTAGAAGAGCACCGCGATGATCACGATCGGCAGAACGGTGTAGAGGGCCTCGATGGGCATGTTGTAGCGCACCTGCGGCGGGAGCTGCTCGGAGCGCTTGCGGTGGAAGATGACCGACCAGACGATCAATCCCCACACGAGAATGCCGACCGCGAACGCCGCCACCCATGAACCCTGCCAGAGCGTGAGGACGCGCTGGCCCTGTTCGGTGATCGGCTCCGGCACACCCAAACGAGTGAACTCGTTCGACGCGCAGCCGGTCGCAGCCAGGCCCAGCGCGGCAAGCGCGGCGCCACGCGGTGCCCATCGGCGCAGCGCGGGGCGCCGATTCCTATGGCGGGTCGGACTCACGGATTGCCTTCCCAGCGGTGATGCCCGCGGACGTTGCGCGGGCGGTCGTATTCCAAAGCTTTTCGGGGGAAACACTAGCGCGATCTTCCCGGGCCCCCGATCAGGGGCATGCCTGACCAGCGTGTTGGCAGCGTGCCCGCGCGGGGGACGCGGCCACACGCGTCCGCCCCGCCCCACCGCCCGGTGGCACGGGGATGCGGGCGCTCCGGGGAGTCGGCGTGTTCACCCGGCCCGCCGGCCTCGGCCGCCGGGTGCCCGGAGTATCCGGTTCCGGCCGTCGGTAGCGGGCTAAGGCGAGAGTACCGCTGGATTTACCGGCCTCTTAACCGGGTGCCGTTTAGTGCCCGGCTCGGGTAAAGAATGGAGTACGAGCCACCACCAGAGGAGGTCCGTTGGCGGAGGAGCCGTTGGTGACCGTCGAGGCGGTCGGGCGCAAGTGCCCGATCCCCATCATCATGCTCGCCGGGCGGATCCGGGAGGTGCCGATCGGCTCGGTCATCGCCGTGACGGCCGACGACCCGGCGGCGCGCACCGACATCCCGTCCTGGTGCCGGATGAAGATGCAGGAGTTCGTGGGCGAGGTGCCGCTGACCCGGGGCAGTGCGTTCCACATCCGGCGCATGTACTGAGCCCGCGCAGGCGGCCGGGCCGCCCGCGGCGGGCGGGTGCGGGCGTGTCGGCGGCCCGGCCGCCGGCACGAAGCGGGCCGCGCGCCCTTCCGGAGGTCCGGCAAGGCGCGCGGCCCGCATCAGGCACGCGAAGCGCTGGGGCTAGCGCGCGTAGTACTCCACGACGAGCTGCTCGTCGAAGGGCACCGGCACCTGCTCGCGCTTGGGGCGGTCGATGACCGCCACGCGCAGGTCCTTGTGGCTGACCGCGAGGTAGCCGGCGGTCTTGTCGTCGGCGTGCACGCCCTCGGCGGCCTCGACGAAGGGCACCATCTGGCGGGACTTCTCCCGCACACTGATGACCTGGCCGGCCTTGACCTGGTACGAGGGGATGTCGACCTTCTTGCCGTCCACGGTGATGTGGCCGTGGTTGATGTACTGGCGCGCCGCGTAGACCGACGGCGCGAGCCCGGAGCGGAGCACGATCGAGACGAGCCGCGTCTCCAGCTCGGCGATCAGCTCCTCACCGGTACGCCCGGGCCGCTTCTTGGCCGTCTCGTAGGCACGGGCCAGCTGCTTCTCGGACAGGTCGTAGTACCAGCGCAGCTTCTGCTTCTCCGCTTGGCGCACCGCGTAGTCGCTGGTGGAGCGCCGAACTCGGCGGCCGTGCTCACCCGGGGGGTAAGGCCGCTTCTCGAAGTAGCTGACCGCCTTACGGGTCAGCGGGGTACCCGCGCGCCGGGACAACCGCACCTTAGGTCCGGTGTAGCGCATTCACGTCCTCCGTCTATGAGTCACTTGCGAAAAGTGGGAGTCCTAGGTAAGGCTTGCCTAAGTCTAGGAGGTGTCATGCGACAGCCCAGCCCGTCCGAGACCGAACGGGTCCGCTCCCTTGCCGCCACGGCGACCCCCACCGCGGCGACGTTGGCAGACAATCCCGACACGCGTTTCAGCGTGCGCGGGGCGGTCGATCGCGCCGGCCGCGTCCTGCTGTGGGTCGCGGCGCACCACCCGCTGCACGAGGCGGTGCGGGAGGAGCGGCGGACAGCCCGCGGCCCGGAGGCCGGTGTCGATCTGTCCGCGCTTCGGCGCGTGGGTCGCACCTCTACTGTACGCGCTCGGCTGTGGTGCCAGGGCAGCCTGGAGGAGGTCCCCGCCCGCGACCGCCGCTCGGCGGCCCTCGCGGTGTGGGAGCGCCACCCCGACGAGGAGCTGCTCGCCACCGCCGCGCGGCGCCCGGAGCCGGACGCACCGGTGCTGCTCAGGCTGACACCGCGCCGTGTGGCCTACCACACCTATGACGCCGCCGGGCTGGTCGAGGGCGCCGCGTTCGCGCTGACCCGCCCCGACCCGCTCACCGGGCCGGCCGAGGAGATCATCGCCCGGGTCAACGACCGCTACCGCGACGAACTGACGCGCGCGGTGCACCGGCTGCCCCGAGCGCCGCGGGGAGCCGCCTGGCTGTGGGAGCTGGACGCCCGCGGCGCGACGGTGTGGGTGCAGCTCACGGGCGGCGCCGACGCGGCCCTGGTGCGGGTGCCCTGGAGCGCCCGCGCGACGGAGGCGTGCCAGCTGGAGCGCGCGCTGTTCGACTTCCTCGCCGGGGACGCCGCACCGGCGCACGGCGCCGACCAGGGACGGCACCGCCGCCGCTGCCCCCGGGACGAGGCCCGCCGCCGGAGCTGACCCGCGCGGTCCGAGGGCGCGGCGGACCGGCGGACACGCGAAAAGGGCCTCCCCGGCGGGACCGCGAGCGGGCCGAGACGCCCGCGACCCGCCGCCGGGAAGGCCCGGTGCACCCGTCGCGGCTCCGCTGCGCGGCGCCGGGGCGGGTACGGCCACAAGACCTCAGGCCAGGTGCGGCTTGATCTCGCGCGCGCTGTCCTCGCCGTAGGACTCGGTGATCTTGTCGAGCAGACTCGCCGCGGTCAGCTCGTACTCCTGCGGGCCGTTGACCGCCAGGCAGTGCACCGCGATGGCGTTGCCGACCTGGGCGGACAGCTCCAGGGGCAGTCCCCAGGACAGTCCCGCGAGGAAGCCGGCGCGGAAGGCGTCGCCCACACCGGTGGGGTCGACCTTGTCGGAGACCGCGGCGGGGCCGACCTGGATCGGCGGCTCACCGCGGCGGTCGATGCGCACGCCCTTGGCGCCCAGCGTGGTCACGCGGGTGCTGACCTTGCCGAGGATCTCGTCCTCGCTCCAGCCGGTCTTCTGCTCGCAGAGGGCCTTCTCGTACTCGTTGGTGAACAGGTAGTCGGCACCCTCGATCAGCTCGCGCACCTGCGGGCCGTCCATGAAGGCCAGCTGCTGGGAGGGGTCGGCGGCGAACGCGAGGCCGCGGTCCCGGCACTCCTGGCTGTGCCGGGTCATGGCGCCGGGGTCGTTGGCGCTGACCAGCACCAGGTCGAAGCCGCCGGCGGAGTCGGAGAGCGGCTTGAGCTCGATGTTCTTCGCCTCGGCCATCGCGCCGGGGTAGAACGACGCGATCTGGTTGTGGTCCTTGTCCGTGGTGCAGACGAAGCGCGCCGTGTGGCGCAGCTCGGAGATGTGCACGCCGGAGGTGTCCACCCCGTGGCGCTCCAGCCAGGAGCGGTACTCGTCGAAGTCGGCCCCTGCCGCGCCTACGAGGACGGGGCTCAGGCCCAGGACCCCCATGGCGAAGCTGATGTTGGGGGCGCAGCCGCCGCGCCGCACCTCGAGCTCGTCCACCAGGAACGACAGCGACACCTGCTCGAGCTGATCGGCGATGAGTTGTTCGGAGAACCGTCCCTCGAAGGTCATCAGATGGTCGGAGGCAATCGATCCTGTAACCGCGATGCGCACTGCAGAGGGCTCCTTGGATTGGGGAGAATGGACGGTCCTCAAGCCTACCGATCCCGGATTCTCCCGTTGAAGGCGCCTGCGACGGTACCGCTCCGTCGCAGGTCAGAGGCAGGATATCCGCTCCGGTTCCGGTCTGTGCAGGATCGGTGCGCGCCGGCGCCGCGAATTCCGCGCCGCAGCGGGCGCAGCCGGGAATCCGAATCCGGATTGTTCCGCCACACGCTTTCCGTTCCGCCCTGCGCCTACGGGAGAAGAATTCCCGCCGCGCGGCGGCGGGAGCCGTCGCCCGGTGCGGGCGCACCGCTACAGCGGGTTCGGCGGCGGCGCGGGCGCCCCGGCGAAACGACGAGGGTCCGCGCGCCCCGGCGGGGCGTGCGGACCCTCGGCTGGTCTGCGGGCGATGCCCGACCGCGCCGCCGCCCGGGATCGGGGCGCCGGCGTGCGGGAGCGGTCGCCTCAGTTGAAGGAGTCGCCGCAGGCGCAGGAACCCGAGGCGTTCGGGTTGTCGATCGTGAAGCCCTGCTTCTCGATGGTGTCGACGAAGTCGATCTTGGCGCCCATGAGGTAGGGGGCGCTCATCCGGTCCGTGACGACCTCGACGCCGGAGAAGTCGCGCACGACATCGCCGTCGAGCTCGCGCTCGTCGAAGAACAGCTGGTAGCGGAGCCCCGAGCAGCCGCCCGGCTGCACAGCGACACGAAGCCGCAGGTCGTCGCGCCCCTCCTGCTCCAGGAGGTTCTTGACCTTGCTCGACGCCGTCTCCGTCAGGATGATGCCCTGCGCGGGGGCCTCGCTCTGAACCGTCATCTGCTAGCTCCTCCGTAAAAGCGTGGCGGCCGCCACTGGCACTGGTCGACCCGGATAGGTCAACGCCCGCGGCCGCTGTTGCATTCCTGCCCGTGGCGGGGACGCGCAATGCTGCTGCCGTCCAGACTAGGCGCTCATACCGGCCGCCGCCATATTCGCGATCTGTGCTGGGGACGACCCGCGGGGTACCCGGACGTGCGCTGACGCGCCGAATAGGCCCGGTGGCGCTGCGCGGCGCCACCGGGCCTATTCGGCGGACGAGTCGCCGGCGGCGCCCGCCGCCCCGGTGCGCGCGCCCGACCAGCGCCGGGCCACATCGGCGGCGAGCTTGCGCAGCTCCTCGGCGGAGCGGCTCATGGCGGCCTCGGTCGAACCCGCCGACTCCACCAGGGAGTAGGTCTCGGCGATGCCGGCGGCCGCGGCCTCCTGGCGCCCGACGCCCACCGCGCCGGCCAGGACCACGCAGGGCACACCCTGGTCGGCGGCCGCCCGGGCGACGCCGTGCGGGAGCTTGCCGCGCAGCGACTGGGTGTCGAAGGAACCCTCGCCGGTGATGACGAGGTCGGCCGCCGAGACGTCCTCGGCCAGGCCGACCGCGCCCAGCACGCGGGCGATACCGGACTCCACGGCGCCGCCGACCAGCAGCATGCCGTAGCCCAGGCCGCCGGCCGCCCCCGCGCCGGGGGCGTCGCGCAGCCCGCCGGGGTCGGTGGCCTCGGCGAAGGCGGCCAGCGCGGCGTCGAGGCGCTGCACCTGGTCGTCGTCGGCGCCCTTCTGCGGACCGAAGACGGCGCTGGCGCCGTGCAGGCCCAGCAGCGGGTTGTCGACGTCGGTCGCGGCGACGAGCGAGACCCCGTGCACCGCCTCGCGCGCGGCGTCGAGCCCGACGGCGCCCGGAAGCCGCCCCAGCGCCGCGCCGCCGCAGCTGAGCGCTTCGGCGGGTTCGGCGCCCAGCGCAGCGAGCATGCCGGCGCCGCCGTCGTTGGTGGAGCTGCCGCCGAGCCCGACGACGACGCTGCGCGCGCCGTCGGCGACCGCGCGGGCGATCAGCTCGCCCACGCCGCGGCTGGTGGTGCGGCCCGGGTCGCGCCGGTCCCCGGGTACCAGGTGCAGGCCGCAGGCCTGGGCGCTCTCGATGTAGGCCGTGGCACCCGACACCAGGTAGCGGGCGGGAACGGGGGCGCCGAGCGGGCCGGTGACCTGCGCCTCGTGCAGGGTGCCGCCGAGGGCCGTGTGCAGGACCTCGACGAAGCCGGGGCCGCCGTCGGACAGCGGCAGCAGCCGGGTCTGCGCGCCGGGGTCGACCGAGCGCCACCCTTCGGCGACGGCTTCGGCGGCCTCGACGGCGCTGAGGGTGCCGGCGAACTTGTCTGGGGCTATGACGATGCGCACCCCACCAGTGTGCCGTGCGCCTCATCGCGCTTGCGAGGCGGGATGCGCGACCGCCGGGTCTTCCGAAGGGCGAAGGGGGACTTGGGCGCCTAAAGGTCGTCGATTCCCGCGAGGAACGCGTGCCACTCGTCTGAGGGGAATGAGAGGTGTCCTTGCTCGCGATTCTGCGTGTCGCGAACGAGTGTCTCGATGCCCTCGGCGACCTCGACGCAGTTATGCCCAGACGAGTCGCTGTAGGTGCTCTTGTGCCATTCAGAGGTCATTACAACCGTCCTTGAAGATTTCTGATCAAGCGGACACTGTCTCTCGGTGACATCGCCTCAGCCTGCAAGGCAGCGAAGATCGTCCACAACTCCGAGACCTTCTCGGGTTCGCCGATGGTCATCCCCCCTAACGGGTGCTCCACGTAGGCAAGCGACTGCGTGTCACGCAAGGCGCTTACCCGGAAGGGCGGATACAGCCCTGCATCCACGGACGCATCCGGCAGTACCTGGACTCTCACGCCGTCTCGGGCCAGCCTAGCCAGGTGGCGAAGCTGGGCGGCCATGACCCCGGTACCACCCACCACGCGGGCGAGAACGGAACTGCGGATCACGAACCACAGCAGCGGGCGCCCCGGCGCGATCTTCCCGAGCCGTTCGGTGCGCACACGCGCCACCTCGTTCACCTGCTCCGGGGAGCGCCGACTGTGGCTGGTACTGAGGATCGCGCGGGCGTACTCGTGCGTCTGTAGCAGCCCGGGAATCACGATGGGCTGATACTCCCGAATCTCCGCTGCCCGGCCCTCGACCTGCAATACGTCCCGGAATTCGGGGGGCACCTCCTGGTGCTCGGTCAGCCGCCCCCACAGCTTCCTAAGAATCCCACCTGTGGCAAGCGCACTGTCCAGCGTGTCCGCGTGGTCCGCTTTCGGCTTGCGCGCCCCTTTCTCGAGTGCCGATATCTGCTGCCTGCTCAGCAGGGCGGAACGCGCTAGTTCTTGCTGCGTCTTCCCAGCTAGAGACCTCTGTCGTGCAAGTTCAGCGCCCCATTGGATCCACGCGTCATCCACCATGGCCCCATCATGCCCCGACGCGCCACACGCTGCCACGGATTCCCATTGTCGCTAGGAAACTGTGGCATCTCTGGTAGATCCGTCACTGTGGCATCAGCCTGCATTCATGGGCGAACTTGAAATCCTCGAAATGATCACAACCGAAGCACGGAAACGCGGTATAGCGCTCAAGCGCGGTCGCGGCTACAGTGTCGCGATCGCCGGGACCACGGTGACCGCTACGGACAATCTTGCGTCCTTCCCCACGTCGACCGGCGCGACGCGGCACATCGCAGTGCTGGACCGCCTGGGGGCGGCGAAGGTGGTCGACCTGGTGGTGGCCGACGCCGACCCGGCCGCCGTGTTCGCGCACAAGCGGCGGGCGCGCACGTGAGCGCCGCTCCGCGGCTCCGCACGGCGCGTGTCCGCCCGTACGTACGGCGCCGCCACCCCGGTCCGCCCGCTTCCGAACGTGCGCCCTCCCGGCCGCCGGGCGGCGGGTTACAGGCCGGGGGCTCCGTAGACGGGGAACCAGCGGGCCTTGTCCCGCTCGACGGCGAGGTCGTCACCCACCGCGGCCTCCACCTGCAGCTCCAGGGCGTTGTCCCGCCGCTGGCCGACCAGGGGTGCGAACGGGTAGAAGGTGCCGCGCTTGTAGAGGTAGACGAGCGCGACCCGGCGGCCCCCCTCGTCGGCGAAGGTGACGAGCGAGCACAGCAGGGAGGGCCCGTAGCCGTGGGTCTCCAGGGAGGAGTTGACGGCGTGGATGTCGGTGACCAGCTCGCTGATACCGCCGGACGCGGGATCGGCCGGTTCGTCCGGCGCCTCCATCACCAGCCAGGTGTAGCCGTACTCGTCGGCCGTCGCCTCGATGCGGGGACCGCCGTCGGCGTTGAGGAGGTCGGTGACGCTCTGCTGCAGCTCGCTGAAGGCCTGCCCCTCGGCGGGGCGGAAGGCCACCGAGCCGGTGCCGGTGGGCCGCAGGCCCGCGGTCGCCTGCAGCGTGATGGCGGCCGAGGGAAGGCCGAACAGGGCGTCGAGGTCGGGCTGAGCGGGCTTGGAACGGCCCAGCAGGGCGCGCAGGAAACTCATGTCGGGTCCTTCCCCGTGTTCGGCTGTCCGTGGGTGCTCCGCCCGCCCCGGCGGCCGTGCGCCGCCGCGGCGCCGCGCGCTCAGGCCCCGGTCCCCAGCTGCCGGGATATGTCGGAGAGCTGGGACAGGCGCTGCTCGATGGGCGGGTGGGTGGAGAAGAGCTGGCTGAGGCTGAACCCCTTCTTGGAGACCGCGGGGGTGAAGAAGAAGGCGTTGAACGGCTCGGCCCGGCGCAGGTCGTTGGTGGGGATGCGCGCCATGTCCCCGTTGATCTTGGTCAGTGCGCTGCCCAGCGACGAGGGGCGTCCGGTCAGGTAGGCGGCTGCGCGGTCGGCGGAGAGCTCGCGGTAGCGCGAGAGGACCCGTGTCAGCAGGAAGCTCAGGACCCACACGATGGCGCTGACCAGCACCACCAGCAGGGCGACGACCGCCGGCGCGGGCCCGTTGTTGTTGCTGCGGGCGCCGCCGCTGAACAGGGCAAAGCGCAGGCCCATCTGGGTGAGGAACCCGGCGATGATGCCCAGGAAGCCGGCGATCGTCATGACCATCACGTCGCGGTGGGCGACGTGGCTCAGCTCGTGCGCGAGGACGGCCTCCAGCTCGGCGGTGTCCAGGCGGCGCATGATGCCGGTCGTCGCGCAGACGACCGCGTTCTTCTGGTTGTGGCCGGTCGCGAAGGCGTTGGGGACGTCGGTGCGTGCGATCGCGACCTTGGGCTTGGGCATGTCGGCCATCGCGCACAGCCGGTCGACGACGGCGTGCAGCTCCGGCGCCTCGGCCGGCGACACCTCCCGCGCACCCATGGAGAACACGGCGATCTTGTCGGAGGCGAAGTACTGGAAGGCGGCGAAGCCGAGCACCACCAGGACCAGCAGCCACAGCGGCATGCCCACCAGGTACAGCGCGATGACGAACGCCACGTAGAGGATGCCCAGTAAGGACATGGTGGCGACCATGCGGGTGGTCAGCCCGCGGTCGGGCGTGAACTTCGAACCAGCCACGGCGGCGCTCCTCGGTCCGCTTGCACGGTCCGGTCCCGGCGGCGGCCGGGTCCGCCGGCCGGAGGCGCGCCGCGGATCGACGGCCCTGCTCATCCGACCGGACATCTGCAGTCTAGTCAGCGGCGACGGCGTACCCGGAGTGCCGCAGCCGCGCGTTGGGCGGGGAGAGGGCGGCGCCGGTGCGCGGACGCCCGGGGCCCGCTCCGGCGAGGCCCGGAAACGCCGATGGCCGCCGCGCGGCGCGCGGCGGCCATCGCGGGCAGCCGACCGGGAGGCGGGCCGGGAAAAGGCGCTCCCGGTGTCAGGAGAGGTCGGGGATGAGTCCTTCGTCACCGAGCATGGCGCGGACCTCCTCCATGCTGGCGTCCGCGTGCGGCAGGATGAACTGCGACGGCTCCAGGGAGTCCGGCGGCAGCGGCTTGCCGTCCTGGCGGACCCGCTCCAGCAGGTCGTGCAGGGCCTGGCGGAAGGTGTCCTCGCTGTCGGACTCGAGGGCCTCCTCAAGGATGCGGTCGAAGCGGTTGAGCAGGTCCAGGTCTGCGTCGGTGAGGTCGAGCTGCCCCTCCCCCATGATCCGTACGATCATGCTCCCTCCCCCTGGCGGTAGGGCTGGGTCTGGCCGCCGCTGGCACTGCTGCCGTTGGTGCCGCTGCCGTTGGCCGTGCTGCCTCCGGCGCCGCCCGTGCCGCCCGAGGAGGCGGTGCCGCCCTCCTCGATCTGGGGCGCGGGGGCCGAGCCCCCGCCGAGTTCCTGCTTCATCCGCTCCAGCTCCAGCTCGACTCCGCTGGAGCTGGCCATGCGGTCGAGCTCGGACTGGATGTCGTCGCGGGAGCTGCCGCTGACGTCGTCGAGGGCGCCCGATTCGAGGAGCTCGTCGACCGCGCCGGCGCGGGCCTGCATCTCGGCGGTCTTGTCCTCGGCGCGCTGCACCGCCATGCCGACGTCGCCCATCTCCTCGGAGATGCCCGAGAACGCCTCGCTGATCTGGGTCTGGGCCTGGGCCGCGGTGTAGGTGGCCTTGATGGTCTCCTTGCGGGTGCGGAAGGAGTCGACCTTGGCCTGCAGGCGCTGGGCGGCCAGGGTCAGCTTCTGCTCCTCGCCCTGCAGCTGCTCGTGCTGCTGGCGGAGTCCGTCGATCTGGGACTGCAGGCCGGACCGGCGGGTCAGTGCCTCGCGCGCGAGGTCCTCGCGGCCCTGCTCCAACGCCTGGCGGCTCTGGGTCTCAAGCTTGCCCGACTGCTGCTCCAGCTGCTGCACCTGCAGCTCGACCCGCTTGCGGGAGGTGGCGACGTCTGCCACGCCGCGCCGGACCTTCTGCAGCAGTTCGAGCTGCTTCTGGTAAGAGTAGTCGAGGGTTTCGCGCGGGTCCTCGACGGAGTCCATGGCCCGGTTGGCCTTGGACTTGAAGATCATGGAAAGTCGCTGAAACACGCTCATCGGCGTGGCCGTCCCCTTCTCGGTCCGTGTATCGGCTGTTCCCGGCGGGCGCTGCATCCAACCCTACGCTCTCGGGCGGAGGGTCGCCATGAAGCTCGGACCGGCTACCCTGGTAGACGTGTTCCGACGTCGCTCCGTTCCCGCATCCGAAGATCCGGCCGCGTCCGGCCCTGCCACTGCTGAGGCCACCCAACCTAAGGGATATACCCCGAAGAAGGGCGCGCCAACGCCCAAGCGCCGCGAATCCGCACCCGCGCTGCACCGGCCGGTGAACGCCCCCCAGACCCGCAAGGAGGCCTACCGCGCCTGGCGCGAGCGCCAGGCGCGCGACGTCCCGCGCGTCAAGCGCGCGAAGGGGGCCCCTCCCGGCGAGGAGCGCAACTTCCGCCCGCAGGACCTCGGCCCGGTGCGCGCCTACGCGCGCGATGTCGTCGACTCCCGGCGCAGCATCAGCGAGTACTTCCTGTACTTCTCGCTGGCCATCATCGTGCTGCTGTTCCTGCCGCTGCCCGAGTTCCAGGTCGTGGTGACCTACGTGGTGTGGCCGGCCATGATGGTCACGATCATCGTGGAGGGCGTCTTCGTCGCCAACCGCGTCAAGCGCCAGGCGCGCGAGCTGTTCCCCGACGACGGCTCGGTGCGCGGCGCGGGCTGGTACGCGGCGGTGCGCCAGCTCCAGGTCCGGCGGCTGCGCCTGCCCAAGCCCAGGGTCAAGCCCGGCGAGCCCGTTCCCGCCCCCAGGCGCTGACCGGCCGCGGGCCCGGCACGCCCACCCTTCCGATGGGCCGCCCGCCCGCACCGGCGTAAGGTGCTCGGCATGGAATTCCGGCATCTTGGCAACAGCGGTCTGGTCATCAGCGAGATCGCCTATGGGAACTGGATCACCCACGGTTCCCAGATCGAGGAGGAAGGGGCCGCCGCGTGCGTGCGCGCGGCGCTGGACGAGGGCATCACGACCTTCGACACCGCCGACGCCTACGCGCAGGGGCGCGCCGAGGAGGTCCTGGGCCGGGCGCTGAAGGGCGAGCGCCGCGACGGCCTGGAGATCCTCTCCAAGGTCTTCTGGCCGACGGGCCCGGGCAAGAACGACCGCGGCCTCTCCCGCAAGCACATCGTGCGCAGCTGCGAGGACTCGCTCCGCCGGCTGGGCACCGACTACCTGGACCTCTACCAGGCGCACCGCTTCGACTACGCGACCCCGCTGGAGGAGACCCTGCGGGCCTTCGACGACCTGGTGCGCCAGGGCAAGGTCTGCTACATCGGGGTCTCGGAGTGGCGGGCCGAGGAGATCGAGCGGGCGCTCACGCTCGCCGACGAGATGGGCCTGGACCGGATCGTCTCCAACCAGCCGCAGTACAGCATGCTGCACCGGGTCATCGAGCCCGAGGTGGTTCCGGCCAGCCGGCGCGGCGGGCTGGGCCAGATCGTGTTCTCCCCCATCGCCCAGGGCGTGCTCACCGGCAAGTACAAGCCGGGCCAGGAGGCGCCGGCCGGCTCGCGTGCGACCGACGAGACCGGCGGGCGGTTCATCAGCCGCGTGCTGAAGGACGACGTACTGGAGCGCGTCCAGCGCCTGGTCCCCCTCGCCGAGGAGGCCGGGCTGACCATGGCCCAGCTGGCGGTGGCCTGGGTGCTGCAGAACGACAACGTCTCGGCGGCGATCATCGGCGCTTCGCGGCCCGAGCAGGTGGGCGACAACGCCGCGGCCGCGGGCGTGCGCCTCGACGAGAGCCTGATGGCCCGCATCGACGAGGCCCTCGGCGACGCCGTCCAGCGCGACCCCGCGCTCACGGTCAGCCCGCCCCAGCGGCCCTGAGCGAACCGGCCCCTTCCGGCCGGGCCGGAAGGGGCCGCCGCCCGCGGGCCGCAGACTGACGTGCCCCGCTGCGCGCCGCCTCCGGGCGGGCGCGCGGCGGGGGCTCCGCTCAGGCGGGGTCGTCCAGGCTCATCGTGTACACCGGGCGCTCGTCCTCCAGCAGCGTGACCCGCGAGGCGCCCCCGTCGACCAGCTCGCGCCAGGTCTCGCCCAGCCAGCTCTCGGCGTCGCCGCGCGAGGAGAACAGCTCGCGCGGCAGGGCCCCGTCCTCCAGGGGCTTGCCGTGCTCGGTCTCGTACCGCCAGCTCCAGGCCATGGGCCGCCCTTTCTCATGTCCGACTCGCGCTGCCGGCGCCCGTACCGGCGCCGGAGACGGTTCCGAGCATAGGCTGTGCCCGCGGAGCGCCACCGCTCCCGGCGCGCGTCGCCGCAGTGCGCCCTGCGCGCCGCGGGCCCGCCCCGCCGTCCCCGCCCCCGATGCAATTGACTGGCCAACGTGCGAATCCGACTTTCCGGTACTTCCGGCCCCGAAGGCTGGCCCGCACCCCACTGCCGCTGCGCATCGTGCAACCGCGCCGCGGAGAACCGCCGCGTCCCCCTGCGGGTCACCGTCGACGACGCGCTGACGCTGCGCGAACCCGGCGCGGGTCCGGTCTCGGCTCCCCCGTCCGGATACACGGTCGAGGTCACCCCCTACGGCACACGCGTCGAGGGCCCCGGCGGCGGGCGACTGCTGCTCGCCAGCCCGGACGCGCCGGCCGACGGTCCCGCGCCCTCGCCGCGCCCCGACCCGCAGGACGCCGGGGGCTGGACGGCCGAGGCCGCCTCCGCCCCCGGTACCCCCGCGCACCAGGTCGACGTGGCGATCGTGGACGTCGGTGCGTCGCCCGCCGCGATCGGGGCCCTGCGCCGGGCGGGCGTCGCCGCCACGACCACGGCGGTCCTCGCGGTGGGCGGCGACCACCGGGTGCACTCCCCCGCGGAGTTCGACCGCCGCGCACGGCTGTGGGGCGCCTCGGCGCCGTTCGACGGCCAGGAGCAGTGGTGCCCCCCGTCGGCCTGGCCGCCCGAGCGCGCCCACGGCCCGCACCGCGTGCTGGTCACCGGGGGTGCCCGGTCGGGGAAGTCGGCCGAGGCCGAGACGCGCCTTCTGGGCGAGCCCGAGGTCACCTACCTGGCCACGGGCCCCCGGCCGGGCGGCGGGGAGGACGACGGCGACGAGGGGGACCGGGCGTGGGCCCGCCGCGTCGCGCTGCACCGGGCACGGCGGCCCTCCTGGTGGAAGACCGAGGAGTCCCCGGACGCGGCCGCCGCGCTGCGCGAGGCGCGGGGCGCCGTCCTGTTCGACTGCGTGGGCACCTGGCTGGCCGGCGCGATGGAGTCGTGCGGGCTGTGGCAGGAGCCGCCGCCCTCGGGCGCCGAGGACGAGCTGGCCGCACGCGTCGACGAGCTGGTGGAGGCCTGGCGCCGCTGCCCGGCCTACCTGGTCGCGGTGACCAACGAGGTGGGCTCGGGCGTGGTGCCGGCGACGGCGAGCGGCGGACTGTTCCGCGACTGGCTGGGGCGGGTCAACCAGCTCCTGGCGGCGGAGTCGGAGGAGGTCGTGCTCGCTGCAGCAGGACGCGTCGTCGAGCTGCGCTAGGACACGCTCGGCGGATCGCCGCCCTGCCGAGCGGCACCCCGGCACGCCCTCGCGACCTTCCCTCCGCAAGCGGCAGAAGTCCCCTTTGACGCTGGTGCCGCACCGGTCCGGGCTGACCGCTCGCAGCAGAAGTCCCCGCCCCCCACTGTGCAGGGATGCGCAGCCCGCCAGGGAAAGGGCGCTCCCTCCCCAACCCCGCGAAAGCGGCACCCCCGCGCAGCGCCGCGACGGCGCCCACCCCGCAAGATCAGACTCCCTGAAGCAAGCCCGGCAGCAGCGCACCGCCCTCTCATGTGCGAGGCGCACACGAACCCCGCCCGCTGCCGACGGACACGGCGAACACGCCCTCGGGCGCCCTCGGCGGATCGCCGCCTTGCCGAGCGGCTGCGTAGGGTGGGTTCCGTCCGCGCCGCATCCTCGGCGGTCGGCGGACTCCCCGGCTCCTTACCTCCCCGGCCCCTTACCTTCGCGGCGACGGCGGCACCCGCCGGACCGGGCCCGGCACGAAGGCCGCGGCGGCGCGTGGAGGGCGCCGGTCGCACCGCCGCGCCGGCCCTTCCGGCGGCCGCGGGTCCCGCCCAGTGACGAAAGGGAAACACGCGATGCCCCCAGCCGACGGCGCGGAACCCGCCGGGGGCGGCTCCCGCGGCGGCCCCCTGCGCGACTGCCTCGACGGGCTGCGCATGGCGGGCGGAACACTGACCGCGGTGCCGGTCGCGGCTCCGCGGGTGGACCGCGCCGTGGCGGGCTGGGCGATGGCCCTCGCGCCGCTGGTGGGCGCGGCGCTGGGGACCGCCGCCGCGGCCGTGCTGGCGGCCGCGCTGCTGGTCGGCCTGCCCGGCTTCCTCTCCGCCGTCCTGGCGGTGGGCTCGCTCGCACTGCTGACCCGCGGGCTGCACCTGGACGGCCTGGCCGATCTCGCCGACGGGCTCGGCAGCGGTCGTCCGGCGGAGGGCGCCCTGGAGATCATGCGGCGCTCGGACATCGGGCCCTTCGGCGTCATCACTCTGGTGCTGGTGCTGTTGATACAGACGGCGGCGCTGGGAGCCGTCGCCGACTCCTCGCCCGCCGCCGCGGCCGCCGCGCTGGTGGCCGCGGCTGCGAGCGGCCGGCTGGCGATCACCTGGGCGTGCACCCCGCGCGTACCCTCGGCGCGCCCGGAGGGCCTGGGAGCGTTCGTGTCGGGGACCGTTCCGTACTGGGCGGCGGCCGCGGCGACCGGGGCGGTCGTGGCGGTGTCCGCGCTGGCGGGGCTCGCGGGCGGCGGCGCGTTCGCGCTTTCCTGCGCCCTCGCCGCCGCGGCGGGCCCGGCCGCCGCCGCGCTGCTGCTCGCCCGCGCGCTGCGCCGTACCGGCGGCATAACCGGCGACACCCTGGGGGCGCTGTCCGAGACCGCGACGACCGCCGCGCTGCTGGTCACGGCCGCTGCCGCCGCCTGAGCCCGCGGCGGCGGAGCCCGGCTGCCGCTCCCGCCTCCCCGCCTCGGCGTACCGGCGGGTGGCACGTGTTGCCATCCTCACATCTCTTCACAGCCGCCGCGCTGCCGCGTCCGCCCGGGGCGGCACCGGCGGCGCCCGCCCGGCGCGCACGCCGCGGCGTGCGCCTCCGGCACGCCGCGGTGCCGCCGAAGCGCACCGCACACGCACCGCACCCCGAACCGCCGCCGGGCCCGGATCGCGGCGACGCCCGCGTGAGCGGGGCCGACGGCGCGGTCTCCGCTCCGCGGGGCGCGCGGCCGCTCCCGGCCCCGGGCGCCGCCTCCGTCCGCCACCATTCGCCTCCGCCGCCGCATACGGCCGCCAGGACCGCGGCGCATTCCGGCGTTCTGCGCACGCGCGCGGCCACGCCGCGGGCGCGGTGCCCGGCGGCACGTCACAAGGGCTAGCATCGGGGACGTGAGCACGTCGTTGTCAGTAATTACGGAATCCCCCGGTTCGCTCGACGTCGACGCGGTGGTGGTCGGTTACCATCCGTCGGACGACGGACCCCAGCCCGCGTCCGGCGCCGACAGCGTCGACGCCGCCTTCCCCGGCGGCCTGGCCAAGACGCTGTCGCTGCTCGGAGCGACCGGTGCCGCCGAGGAGGTGCACAGCGTCCCCACCCAGGGCACGCTGACCGCTCCGGTCGTGATCGCCGTCGGCCTCGGCGCCCCGCCGCCGGGCGGCGCGCCCGGCCCCGACGCCGTC
Source organism: Streptomonospora arabica (assembly GCF_039531585.1). NCBI lineage: Bacteria > Bacillati > Actinomycetota > Actinomycetes > Streptosporangiales > Nocardiopsidaceae > Streptomonospora > Streptomonospora arabica. Next base: position 79,766 of record NZ_BAAAQI010000001.1, read on the forward strand.
GCCCGCGCCGCCGGAGCCGCGCTGCGGTCGCGCGGGGCCAAGCACACCCGGATCGCCCTCGCTCTGCCCGCCGACACCCCCGAGCTGGTGCACTCGGCCGCGCTGGGCGCCCTGCTCGGCGACTACTCCTTCACCCGGTACCGCACCGGCGAGGACACCCGCGACCCCGCCGCGGAGCTGCTGGTCGCCAGCACCGCCGCCGGCGCGCGGGAGGCCGCCGAGCGCGCGAGCACCCTCGCCGGAGCCGTCAGCCTCAGCCGCGACCTGGTGAACACCTCCCCCGCCGACCTCGTACCCGAGGACCTGGCGGACATCGCCGCCCAGGTGGCGCGCGAGAACGGCCTGGCCGTCGAGGTCCTCGACGAGCACGCGCTGGCCGAGGGCGGCTACGGCGGCCTGATCGGCGTCGGCCAGGGCTCGGCCAACCCGCCCCGCCTGGTCCGCCTGGAGTACACCCACCCCGAGGCGAGCAGCACCGTGGCGTTCGTCGGCAAGGGCATCACCTTCGACTCCGGCGGCCTCTCGCTGAAGCCGGCCTCCGCGATGGACTGGATGAAGTCCGACATGGGCGGCGCCGCGGCGGTCCTGGGCGCCATGCGCGCCATCGCGCAGCTGGGCCCGGCCGTCAACGCCGTGGCCTACCTCGCCATCGCCGAGAACATGCCCGGCGGCAGCGCACAGCGGCCCTCCGACGTGCTGACGATCTACGGCGGCACGACAGTCGAAGTCCTCAACACCGACGCCGAGGGACGCCTGGTTATGGCCGACGCGCTGGTGCGCGCCCACGAGGACTCCCCCGACCTGATCGTGGACGTGGCCACCCTCACCGGAGCCCAACTGGTCGCGCTGGGCACGCGGGTGTTCGCCGTCATGGCCAACGACGACGGTGTGCGCGAGGACGTCGTGGCCGCCGCCACCGAAGCCGGTGAGCAGTCCTGGCCCATGCCGCTCCCCGCGGAGCTGCGCAAGGGGCTGGACTCCTCCGTGGCCGACATCGCCAACGTCGCCGGCGAGCGCTGGGGGGGCATGCTCAGTGCGGGCGTCTTCCTCAAGGAGTTCGTCGCCGACGGCACGGCCTGGGCGCACCTGGACATCGCCGGCCCCGCCTTCAACCAGGGCGGCCCCTTCGGTTACACGCCCAAGGGCGGTACCGGCGCCGCCACCCGGACCCTGGTGCGGATCGCGGAGAACCGCTCCGCACGCCGGACCTGACGCGGAAGCCGAACCACGGCGACCGCAGCTAGTACGCGAACAGCGGCGGCATCCGGGTAGCGGACCCGGACCGCCCTCCGCGCGGACTCGTCCGAACCAGACGAACACTTACATCCACATCAAGGAGTGTCCTTCCCGTGAGTGAGAACGGCGGCACCTTCGACCTGGTGATCCTGGGAGCCGGCAGCGGTGGCTACGCCGCCGCCATCCGCGCCTCCGAGCTGGGCATGAAGGTCGCCCTGATCGAGAAGAACAAGCTCGGGGGCACCTGCCTTCACGTCGGCTGCATCCCCACGAAGGCGCTGCTGCACTCGGCCGAGGTCGCCGACGCGGCGCGGGACAGCGAGACGTTCGGCGTCAAGGCCGACTTCCAGGGCATCGACATGCCGGGCGTCAACGCCTACAAGGACAAGGTCGTCAACCGCATGTACCGCGGCCTGACCGGCCTGATCAAGGCGCACGGCATCACCGTGGTCGAGGGCGAGGGCCGGCTCACCGGGCCGGACGAGGTCACCGTCGGCGGCGCCGTCTACAAGGGCGCCAACATCCTGCTGGCCACCGGTTCCGTTCCCAAGACCCTGGGCCTGGACATCGACGGCGAGAAGGTCATCACCAGCGAGCAGGCGCTGGAGATGCAGAGCGTCCCCCAGTCGGTGGTGGTGCTGGGCGGCGGCGTCATCGGCGTCGAGTTCGCCAGCGTCTACCGCTCCTACGGCGCCGAGGTCACCATCGTCGAGGCGCTGCCGCACCTGCTTCCGCTGGAGGACGAGTCCACCTCCAAGCAGCTGGAGCGCGCGTTCCGCAAGCGCGGCATCAAGTACGAGCTGGGCACCCCGTTCGAGAGCGTCAAGACCACCGACTCCGGCGTCAGCGTCTCGCTCCAGGGCGGCGGCAAGCCCCTGGAGGCCGACGTCCTGCTGGTGGCCATCGGCCGCGGGCCGGTCTCGGAGGGCCTGGGCTTCGAGGACGCCGGCGTCCAGCTGGAGCGCGGCTTCGTCCAGGTCGACGAGAACCTGCACACCGGCGTGGGCAGCATCTACGCGGTGGGCGACCTCATCCCCACCCTGCAGCTGGCCCACGTCGGCTTCGCCGAGGGCATCTACGTCGCCGAGCAGATCGCCGGGCTGAACCCGCCGGCCATCGACTACGACGGCGTGCCCCGCATCACCTACTCCGAGCCCGAGGTGGCCTCAGTGGGCCTGACCTCCGCCAAGGCCAAGGAGAAGGGGTACGAGACCGTCGAGCTGGACTACAACCTCGGCGGCAACGGCAAGAGCCAGATCCTGCAGACGCAGGGCTCGGTCAAGGTCATCGCCCAGAAGGACGGCCCCGTGCTGGGCGTCCACATGATCGGCTCCCGCGTGGGCGAGCTGACCGCCGAGGGCCAGCTCATCTACAACTGGGAGGCCCTGCCCTCGGAGGTGGCCCAGCTGGTCCACCCGCACCCGACGCAGTCGGAGGCGCTGGGCGAAGCGCACCTGGCACTCGCCGGAAAGCCGCTGCACGTCCACGAATGAGGCGACCGCGGGGCGGGCTGGGGCTCGCCCCGCCTTTTTCTTCCCCGCGTTCCGCACGTCCATTTAAGAGGAACCATGCCGACTTCCGTTTCAATGCCCGCACTGGGCGAAAGCGTCACCGAGGGCACAGTCACCCAGTGGCTGAAGCAGGAGGGCGACACCGTCGAGGTCGACGAGCCCCTCCTGGAGGTCTCGACCGACAAGGTCGACACCGAGATCCCCTCCCCGGCGGCCGGGGTGCTGAGCAAGATCCTCGTCGCCGAGGACGAGACCGTGGAGATCGGCGCGGAGATCGCGATCATCGGCGGGGAGGGCGAGGACTCCGGTGAGTCCGGCCAGGGCGGCGGCGCCACCGCGCAGCCCCCCGCCCCTGAGCCCGAGGAGCCCGCGTCCGACCCCGCGGAGAGCCCGGCGCCGCAGGCCGAGGAGTCCGCGCCGGAGCCCGAGCCGGAGCCGGAGCCCGCTCCCCAGCCGGCTGCGCGGCCCGAGCCCGAGGCGGAGCCGCAGGCCGCCCCGGAGCCCCAGCGCGGCGCGCCTGCCGAGGCCGCGCAGCGCCCCAGCCGCGAGGACGTCACCCCGCCGGTGGACGTGGAGACGGTCAGCGGCACCGGCCGCTCCGCGGGTACCGACGCCGTCACCGAGGCCTACGTGACGCCGCTGGTGCGCAAGCTCGCCGCCGAGGAGGGTGTCGACCTCTCCACGGTGCAGGGCACCGGTGTCGGCGGCCGCATCCGCAAGCAGGACGTGCAGGACGCCGCCCGCAAGCGCCGCGAGGCCCCCGCCGGCGGCGGCACCGCACCGCAGGCGCCCGCGCGCACCCGCCGCCCGGCGGCCGCCGACACCCAGCTGCGCGGCACGACCGAGACCATGTCGCGGCTGCGCCAGACCATCGCCGACCAGATGGCCGAGTCGCTGCGGATCTCGGCCGAGGTCACCCAGGTGATCGAGGTCGACGTCACCACCGTCGCCCGGCTGCGCGAGCGCGCCGCCGCGGAGTTCGAGCAGCGCGAAGGCGTGGAGCTCGGCTTCTTCCCGTTCATCGCGCTGGCCGCGGTCGAGTCGCTCAAGGCCCACCCCAAGCTCAACGCGGTCATCGACAGCAGCAGCTACGAGGTCACCTACCACAGCATCGAGAACCTGGGGATCTCGGTCGACACCGAGCCCGGGCTGCTCGTGCCGGTGATCAAGGACGCCGGCGACCTCAACCTGGGCGGGCTGGCCCGCAAGATCGCCGACCTCAGCGAGCGCGCGCACACCGGCAGCCTCAGCCCCGACGAGCTGAGCGGCGGCACGTTCACGCTGGCCGACACCGGTGAGGTGGGCGCCCTGTTCACCACCCCGATCATCAACCAGCCGCAGGTCGGCATCCTGAGCACCGGCGCGGTCGTCAAGCGCCCGGTGGTGGTCGACGACCCCGAGCTGGGCGAGGTCATCGCGGTGCGGTCGATGATGTACATGGCCCTGACCCACGACCACCGGCTGATCGACAGCGCCGACGCCGCGCGCTTCCTGCAGGACATCCGCGAGCGCATCGAGGAAGGCGCGTTCGAGTCCGAGGTCGGCCTGGCCTAGGCTCCGGCGGCGCCCCGCGAGCGGGCGCCGCGCACAAGCGGACGGGGCGGTGCCCGAGACCGGGTACCGCCCCGCTTTTTACCCCACCATTCACCATCCCCCTGGTGATCCCCATCACCAAAGGTCTGCGCCGCGGAACCCGACGGTTACGTTGAGTCCCGCGGCGCTAACACTACGGTATTTCACCCGTGCTTGTCGCGTCGGAGTTTGGCGGAAACCGGCCACGGGCATCGCGCTCACGCGGGCCGGACCGCCCCGGCCCTCCGGCGGCCCCGCCTCGCGGGCGCCGCGGACGGCGCAGGGGGTAGCTTGGCGGCCATGCGCGTAGCGATCACCGGGGCCTCGGGACTCGTCGGCTCCGCACTGGCCGGCTCCCTCACCGACGACGGCCACGAGGTCGTCCGCATGGTCCGGCGCCCCGCCCGCCACACCGGCGAAGCGGAGTGGCGCCCCGAGAGCGGATACGTCGACACCGGCCGCCTCGCCGGCGCCGACGCGGTCGTGCACCTGGCCGGCGCCCCGATCGGCCCGGCCCGCTGGACGCGCCGCTACAGGCGGCTGCTGCGCGAGAGCCGCATCGCGGGCACCCGCACGCTGGCGGTCGCGCTGGCGGGCATGGACCGGCCGCCGCCGCGCCTGGTCTCGGGCTCGGCCGTGGGCTACTACGGCGACACCGGCGCCGTCCGCACCGGGGAGGACGGTCCGCGCGGCCGCGGGTTCCTCGCCGAGCTGGTCGCCGACTGGGAGGCCGCCACCGCCCCGGCCGAGGAGGCGGGCCTGTCCGTGGCGCATGCGCGCACGGGCGTGGTCCTCGCGCGCTCGGGCGGCCTGCTGGGCACGCTGCTGCCGCTGTTCCGGCTGGGGCTGGGCGCGCGCCTGGGCAGCGGGCGGCAGTACATCTCGTGGATCGCGCTGGCCGACGCGGTGGGCGCGCTGCGGTTCTTGATCGAGCGGCCCGACATCACCGGCCCGGTGAACCTGGTCGCGCCCGAGCCGGTCACCAACGCCTCCTACACCCGGTACGTGGCGCGCGCGGTGGGCAGGCCCGCCGTGCTCGCCGTTCCGGGATTCGCGATGCGCGCCGCGCTGGGCGGCTTCGCCGACGAGGCGGCGCTCGTGAGCCAGCGTGCGGTGCCCGAACGCCTGTCGGCCGAGAGGTATTCCTTCCGCCGCCCCGGGCTGGCCGGTGCCCTATCCGACATCGCCTGAGCCCTGGCCGGGGCATATGGTGGGATGTATGAGTGAGCTCGTCTTCGTCCGCCTCGGCGAGACCCCGGTGCCCTTCCACGAGGGCTGGGACCTCCAGAAGCGGGTGCACGCCGACCGCGTCGGCGACCTCATCCCCGACACCGTCCTGGTGCTGGAGCACGAGCCGGTCTACACGGCGGGCAAGCGCACCGGCCGCTGGGACCGCCCGCTGACCGATCCCGGCGCCCCCGTCGTCGACATCGACCGCGGCGGCAAGCTCACCTGGCACGGCCCCGGCCAGGCCACGGTCTACCCGATCGTGCGGCTGGGGCAGCCGATCGACGTCGTCGGCTACGTGCGGATGCTGGAGGAGGCCCTCATCCGCGCCATCGCCGAGTTCGGTCTGGAGGGCAGGCGGGTCGAGGGCCGCACCGGAGTCTGGCTGGCGGCCGACCCCGACCGCGGTCTGGCCGAGCGCAAGATCGCCGCGATCGGCTGCCGGATCGCCAGCGGTGTCGGTATGCACGGGTTCGCGCTGAACTGCGACAACGACCCGTCCTGGTTCGACCGGATCGTGCCCTGCGGCATCACCGACGCCGGGGTCACCTCGCTCTCCGCCGAACTGGGCCGCGACGTCTCGGTCGCCGATGCCGTCCCCGTCGTCGAGCGCCACCTGGCCGCCGTGCTGGGCGCCACCGGCTACCGCGTGCAGGACAGCGCGCCCGAGCCGGTCCGCGGTGCCGAGCCGGAGCCCGCGGGCGCCTGAGCCGGGCCGCCGTACCACGAACTCCCCACAAGGGAAGCAGGAAAGGAAGGGTCCGCGTTGACCGTCACTCCTGAGGGCCGCAGGCTGCTGCGGATCGAGGCCCGCAACAGCGAGACGCCCATCGAGCGGAAGCCGCCCTGGATCAAGATCAAGGCGAAGATGGGGCCGGAGTACTCCGAGCTGCACTCCCTGGTCAAGCGCGAAGGGCTGCACACGGTCTGCCAAGAGGCGGGCTGCCCCAACATCTACGAGTGCTGGGAGGACCGCGAGGCCACCTTCCTCATCGGCGGCGACCAGTGCACCCGGCGGTGCGACTTCTGCCAGATCGCCACGGGCAGGCCCAGCCCCCTGGACCGCATGGAGCCCACCAAGGTGGCCGAGTCGGTCCGCAAGATGGAGCTGCGCTATGCCACGGTCACCGGTGTGGCGCGCGACGACCTCGACGACGGCGGCGCCTGGCTCTACGCCGAGACCGTCCGCAAGATCCACGAGCTCAACCCGGGCACGGGCGTCGAGCTGCTGATCCCCGACTTCAACTCCGACGACGAGCAGCTGGGCGAGGTCTTCGGGTCCCGGCCCGAGGTGCTCGCGCACAACATCGAGACGGTGCCGCGGATCTTCAAGCGGATCCGTCCGGGCTTCCGCTACGAGCGCTCGCTGGAGGTCATCGGCAAGGCGCGCGCCGACGGGCTGGTCACCAAGTCCAACCTGATTCTGGGCATGGGCGAGGACCGCGCCGAGATCAGCGAGGCGATGCGCGACCTGCACGAGGCCGGGTGCGACCTGCTGACCATCACCCAGTACCTGCGGCCGTCCAAGCTGCACCACCCCATCGACCGCTGGGTCAGGCCCGAGGAGTTCGTCGAGCTGTCGGAGGAGGCCGAGGAGATCGGCTTCGCCGGTGTCATGTCCGGGCCGCTGGTGCGCTCCTCCTACCGCGCCGGGCGCCTGTACCAGCAGGCGATCGAGAAGCGCGAGCGGGTCGCCGCGGGCAGCTGAGGCCACGCCGGGCCCGCGGGGGCTCGGGGCGCCCCGGTCGGCGGGCCGCACCGGCGTTCCGGCGTACGCGCCGCCGACCGCGGCCGGCGCGGACGGCGCCACCGGTGACAACGTAACCAAGCTGAGACGGCGGCCGAGGGGCCGCCGTCTCACGTCCGCCCACCGGCGGCCCATATCCTGAAAGGGACGCGGGACGGACCGCCGCCCCCGGCCCGGGCGGCCGGCGGCGGTCCTGCACCGGCCAGACGAGCTGCGGCGCGCCCGATGCGAGCGGGACGCGGCCGACGAGCAGGGTTCGACCGATAGGAGGACGGGCAGGAGAGGGGTTCCCCCGCCGGCGCACCGCCGGTGCGCCCTGCCTGGAAATGCAATGGCGAAGAAGCCCAAGGACACCAAGGCCACCGCGACCCCGGCGCAAGGCGCCTCCGGCCAGGACGGGGCGCAGAAGCCGCCCGGCCGGCTCAAGCAGTTCGGCATGGTCGTCCGAGTGGTCCACCGGCAGAGTCCGCGCACCATCCCCATCGCGGTCGGGATCTTCCTGGCGGTGCTCGCGCTGGCCGTCGTAGGCGGAACCGTCTTCGGCGGATGGCTGTACTGGGGGCCGCTCGGGTTCGGCGTGGCCTTCCTGGCCGGCTTCTTCTACTTCACGCGCGCCACGCAGCGCCTCCAGTACCAGATGCTGGACGGCCAGCTCGGCGCCGCGACCGCGGTGCTGGACAACATGCGCGGCGACTGGACCAACGAGCCCGGCGTCAACGCCAACCGGCAGATGGACGTCGTCCACCGCGCGGTGGGGCGGCCCGGCGTGGTGCTGGTGGGCGAGGGCGACCCCGCACGGCTCAAGGGGCTCATCGCCGCGGAGAAGAAGAAGGTCGCGCGCGTCGCCTCCAACACGCCCATCTACGACCTGCAGGTGGGCCACGGCGAGTCCCAGGTGCCGATCGCCCGGCTCCAGCGCCGGCTGGTGCGTCTGCCGCGCAACCTGGACAAGGGCGAGGTCGCCGAGCTGCGCTACCGCCTCAAGGCGCTGCCCGGCGGGATGCAGATGCCCAAGGGGCCCATGCCCAAGGGCGTGCGGATGCCCAAGGGGCCCAAGGCTCCCGGCGGCGGCGGACGCTGAGACGGCCTTCCGGGCGAAGCGCCCGGCGGGCGCGCCCGAGGGCGCCGGTGGCCCGGCGGAGCCTCGGGCCGGCTGCGCCGGGGACCGGACCGGCGGGCGGGGCCGTGGCCGCCCAGATCCGCGGGGCCCTTCACTGCGCGGGCCGCGCCGAACGGTGGCCCGGGTGCCGCACCTGCGTGCCGCCGGGCGCCCGCCTCACATGCGCCGGGTGACGGTGCCGGCCGCACGGTCGTGCAGGCCGCGGTGGTCACGGTCGTAGACCACGGCCGGGATGACCAGGCAGAGCAGGACCGTGCGCACCACCATCGCGACGGGCCACGGCAGCGCGCGCTCGCCGGTGGAGGCGACCTCGGTACCCACCATCCGCTTGCCCAGCGTGGTGCCGAACACCGACAGCATCGCGGCGGTGTAGACGGCGAACAGCACCAGCGCCGCGCCGGAGGCGAACGTGGTGTCCTGGGGGTCGCCGCGCAGCCCTCCGGTGGCCGCCGAGGCGACGAGGGCGCACAGCAGCCAGTCCAGGACCAGGCCCGACAGCCGCCGGCCGATCCCCGGCACGGAACCCGACCCGAACTCGGTCATGCCCAGACGGCTGCCGCGGTAGCGGAACTGCGCCTGACCGGCGCCTCCGGTGTTGGCCATGGACACAACGGTATCGGCACACACAGGCGGTTCCGGTCGTCCCGCAGGCACCGCGAGCGGTGTCCGCACCCCTCCCGCGTGTCCGGTTTCACCGTGTTATCGCCGCTCATGCACGATAGGCAGGGTAAACGCCGAGCTCCGTAACGCGCAGGAAACATTGGAGACATGGACCGGAAATCGCCTGCTCCTAGCGTCGTTGACGTAGCCGGGAGGTCGCTGGGCCGGAGCACGGTACCGCAATGGCGCGGGGCACGGACCGTGCGACCTCTTTCACCTGCACGGAGGTAACCCTTGTTCAGCAGCGCCGAAGAACTACTGGCCTTCGCCCGGAACGAGGACGTCAAATTCCTCGACGTCCGATTCACCGACCTGTTCGGGGCAGCGCACCACTTCACCCTCCCCATCGAGCACGTCGATGAGGGAACCTTCGACGAGGGCCTGATGTTCGACGGTTCGTCGATCCGGGGCTTCCAGGCCATCCACGAGTCCGACATGCTGCTGCTGCCGGACCTCGCGACCGCGGTCCTGGACCAGTTCCGCGAGCACAAGACGCTGAACCTCACGTTCTTCGTGCACGACCCCTTCACCCGCGAGTCCTACAGCCGCGACCCGCGCAACGTCGCCCGCAAGGCCGAGGCCTTCCTGAAGAGCACCGGCATCGCCGACACCGTCTTCGTCGGCCCCGAGGCCGAGTTCTACATCTTCGACGACGTGCGCTTCCAGACCCAGGAGAACGCGAGCTTCTACTACATCGACTCGATCGAGGGCGCCTGGAACACCGGCACCCGCAACGGCGAGTCCAACCTGGGCTACCGGCCGCGCTACAAGGGCGGCTACTTCCCGGTCGAGCCGGTCGACCACTACAGCGACCTGCGCTCGACGATGGTGCGCAACCTCATCGACGCCGGCATGGACGTCGAGATCCAGCACCACGAGGTGGGCACCGCCGGCCAGGCCGAGATCGACTTCAAGTTCGGCACGCTGCTCAAGACGGCCGACAACGTGCAGCTCTACAAGTACATCGTCAAGAACACGGCGTACTCCAAGGGCAAGTCGGTCACCTTCATGCCCAAGCCGGTCTTCGGCGACAACGGCTCGGGCATGCACTGCCACATGAGCCTGTGGAAGGACGGCGCCCCGCAGTTCTTCGACGAGTCGGGCTACGCGCAGCTGTCGGACATGGCGCGCTACTACATCGGCGGCCTGCTCAAGCACGCTTCGGCGCTGCTCGCGTTCACCAACCCGACGGTGAACTCCTACCACCGCCTGGTTCCGGGTTACGAGGCCCCGATCAACCTGGTCTACTCGCAGCGCAACCGCTCCGCCTGCATCCGCATCCCGCTGACCGGGTCCAACCCCAAGGCCAAGCGCCTGGAGTTCCGGGTGCCCGACCCCTCGGCCAACCCCTACCTGGCCTTCGCGGCGATGCTCATGGCCGGCATCGACGGCATCAAGAACAAGATCGAGCCGCCGGAGCCGGTCGACAAGGACCTCTACGAGCTGCCCCCGGCCGAGGCCGAGGCCATCGAGAAGGTGCCCGCCTCGCTCGACGCCGCTCTGGACGCCCTTGAGGCCGACCACGAGTTCCTGGTCGAGGGCGGTGTCTTCACCGAGGACCTGATCGAGACCTACATCGACTACAAGCGCACCGAGGAGATCGACTCCCTCCGCCTGCGCCCCCACCCGCGCGAGTTCGAGCTGTACTACGACATTTAACGTCGCTGCAGGTCAGCGCACGTAAGCGCTGATCCGGGCCGTACTCGGGCCGTCGCCCGCACCTGGCAGGGGGTGCGGGCGGCGGCCCTTCGCCCTCCCGGGGCCGGAGAGTTTCGCCGCTGCCCTCCGGCACCGGGCGCGCGGGTGCCGGCGGCGCTGCCGAAATGTGATGGCGGGGCGGCCCGGGGGCGACACCTCGTTACTACAGGTCGTAGTAGCGTCGGGTGCATGGACTTCATCAACTCGGTACTCGTCTTCCTGCACCTGCTGGGGATGGCGGGCATCATCGCGGGATTCATGCTCCAGCTCATCGCCGGACACGCCGCGGGCCCCAAGAGCATCCTGCATAGCTCGCTGCTGCAGCTGGTGACCGGGCTGCTGCTGACCGGGCTGGCCGAGATGGGCGACGGTCCGGTCGACCACGCCAAGATCGGCGTCAAGCTCGTCGTCGCCCTGGCGGTGACGGTCGTGGCGATCCTCGACGTCCGCAGGCCCGACAAGCGCCTGGCGATCACCGCGGGCGCCCTCGCCGTCGTGAACGTGGCCGTGGCGGTGTTCGTCTAGCCTCTCCCCCGCCTCCGGGCGCGAACGCACCACCGGAGCACCTCCGCGCGCGGCGCGGCGGTGCTCGTTTCGCGTTCCGCGCCCCGCTCGCCGACGGCAGGCCTCCTCGCCGCTCGGACTCCTCGCGCCCGGCCCCGCGGGCTCTGCGGCTCAGTCGTCGTAGAAGACGCGCTCCATCACCGCGCGCGCCCGGCGCGTGGCCTGGCGGTAGTCCTGCACCATGCGGCCGACCGCGCCCTCGTCACCGTCGTCCCGGTAGCCCAGCGCGCCTGCCAGGATCGCCTGGTCGCGCAGCGGCTTGGGGATGGAGTCCGACGGCTTGCCCCGCACCAGCATGATCGCCCCCCGCACGCGGGCGGCCAGGCACCAGGCGGCCTCCAGGGTGGCGCCGTCCTCTGCGTCGAGCAGACCGTGTCCGACCGCCGCGTGCAGCGCCTCCAGCGTGCCCGTGGTGCGCAGTTCGGGCACCTCGTGGGCGTGCCGGAGCTGGAGGAGCTGGGCGACCCACTCGACGTCGGAGAGCCCGCCCCGGCCCAGCTTGGTGTGCGTGGCGGGATCGGCGCCGCGGGGCAGCCGCTCGGCCTCCATGCGGGCCTTGAGCTTGCGGATCTCACGCACCTGCGTGTCGCCGACGCCGCCGTCGGGATAGCGCATCGGGTCGATGATCCGGGCGAAGCGCTCACCGACCTCCGCGTCGCCGGCGACGGGCGCGGCGCGCAGCAGCGCCTGGCTCTCCCAGGTCGCCGACCAGCGCCGGTAGTAGGCGGCGTAGGAGTCCAGGGTGCGCACCATCGCACCGCTGCGGCCCTCGGGGCGCAGGTCGGCGTCCAGGAGCAGCGGCGGGTCGTGCGCCGGCATCTCCAGCAGCCGCCGCAGCTCCCGCACGATCGCGTCGGCGGTCTCGGTGGCGGCCACCGGGTCGGCCCCGGGCAGCGGCTCGTGCACGAAGACCACGTCGGCGTCGCTGGCGTAGGTCAGCTCCCGGCCGCCGAAGCGGCCCATGCCCACCACGCACAGCCGCGTCTGCGGCTCCTCGCCGCGCTGGTCGGCGACCCGCGCGCGAGCGGTGCGCAGTGCGGCCTCGATGGTCACCACCGTGATCGCGGTGAGCGCGTCGCCCACCGCTGCCACCGGCGAGACGTCCAGCAGGTCGGCCAGCGCCGTGCGCAGCAGCTCGCGGCGGCGCAGCGCCCGCACCGCCGCCACGGCGTTCTCGGCGGTGCCGTGGCGGCGCAGGGCGGCGTCGGCCTCGGCCACCAGCGCGTGCGTGGGCCGCTGCACCAGGTCGGCGTCGTCGGCCAGGACGGCCACCGCCTCGGGCGCCCGCAGCAGCAGCTCGGTGACGTACCGGCTGGTCCCCAGCACCCAGGCCATGCGCTCGGCCACCCGCACGTCGTCGCGCAGCAGCCGCAGGTACCAGGGTGTGCCGCCCAGCGCTTCGCTGACCTTGCGAAAGCCCAGCAGCCCGGCGTCGGGGTCGGGGGCGTCGGAGAACCAGCCCAGCATCACCGGCAGCAGCGTGCGCTGTATGGACGCCCGCCGCGACACCCCCGATGTCAGCGCCTCCAGGTGGCGCAGGGCCCCGGACGGGTCGGCAAAGCCCAGCGCGCTGAGCCGGTCGCCCGCCTGCTCCAGGGTGAGCCGCTGCTCGCCCTCGGGCAGGCGCGCCACGGCGTGCAGCAGCGGGCGGTAGAAGAGCTTCTCGTGCAGGCGCCGCACCTCGGCGGCGACGCGGCGCCAGGCCGACATGAACTCGGTGACGGGGTTGGCGCCGTAGCCCATGGCCCGGCCGAGCCGGCGCAGCTGCTCGGCGCCGTCGGCGCTGTCGGGGTCGGGCAGCAGGTGCGTGCGGCGCAGCCGGTTGAGCTGGAGCAGGTGCTCGACTCGGCGCAGGAAGCGGTAGGCGTCGGCGAGGCCGGCCGCGTCGTCGCGGCCCACGTACCCGCGCGAGGACAGCGAGTCGAGCGCGGCCAAGGTGTTGCCCGAACGCAGCGCCGGGTCGCTGCGGCCGTGCACGAGCTGGAGCAGCTGCACCGAGAACTCGATGTCGCGCAGACCGCCGCGGCTGAGCTTGATCTCGCGCTCGGACTCGGCGGGCGGGATGTGGGCGACCACGCGGCGGCGCATCGACTGCACGTCGTCGACGAAGTTGTCGCGGCCGGCGGCCTGCCAGACCATCGGCTCGATCGCCTCGGCGTAGGCGGCGCCGAGCGCGGCGTCGCCGGCGATGGGCCGGGCCTTCAGCAGCGCCTGGAACTCCCAGGTCTTGGCCCAGCGCCGGTAGTAGGACACGTGCCCCGACAGCGCGCGCACCAGGGGCCCGTTCTTGCCCTCGGGGCGCAGCGCGGCGTCGACCTGCCACAGGGTGCCCTCGGGGCCGGTCTCGGAGGGGATGCGCATCGTCTCGGCCGCCAGGCGCGCCGCGGCGCGCATCGCCGCCTGGTCGTCCTCGGCGCCGTCGGCGGGCTCGGCGACGAAGACGACGTCGACGTCGCTGACGTAGTTCAGCTCGCGGCCGCCGCACTTGCCCATGCCGATGACCGCCATCCGGCACAGCGCGGCCTGCTCGGGGTCGTCGGCCCGCGCGATCGCCAGCGCCGCGTCCAGCACCGCGGCGGCCAGGTCGGCCAGTTCGGCGCCGACGGTCTCCAGGTCGGCGGCGCCCGTGAGGTCGCGCCCGGCCAGCCGCAGCACGCGCCGGTGGTAGGCGACTCGCAGCGCGTGCGCAGGGCCGGCGGGGTCGTCGACCTTCTCCGCGGCGACGGGCGCCGCGGCGTTGGGGTCGGCGCCGACGATGTGCAGCATGCCGGCCCGCAGCGCGTCGGGGCCGGGCGCACGGGCGGCGTCGGCGCCGCGCAGCTCGCGCCAGTCGCCGGGATGGCGGACCAGGTGGTCGGTGAGGGCGGTGCTGGCGCCGAGGACCTTGACCAGTCGGGCGCTGAGATCGGGGTCGGAGCACAGTGCGTCGAGCAGCTCGTCGGGCTCGGCGCAGCACTCCAGCAGGCGGGTCAGGCCCAGGAGAGCCTGATCGGGGTCGGCGGCGGCGCCCAGTTCGTCGACGACGGCGGCGTGGCGCCCGGGATCGAGTCCGCAGTCCGCCAGCAGCCGCACCGCCCGCGCGCCGTCGCCGAAACCGCGCCTCGCCAGCGCACCGGCCGTCATGGTGAAAGTCTCCCGAGCCACGCTGATCACGGTAGCCGCCCGCGGCGATCCGCCGGTAGGCTGATCTAGTTGAACACACGTTCAACTTTCTCGCCGGCCTCCGGGGTCGCGGCGGACGGCGCGCGAGGGCGCCGGCCGTCCGGAGCCCGCGCCCGGCGTGCCGGTGCGGCCGCGTCCCGCCTCCGCACCGCCCCCAGCACACCCGGCCCCGCTGCGGCCGGGCCGGAAGGAAAGAAGGCCGTCCATGACGTGGCTGCTGCTGTTGGCCGCGATCGCCGCCGAGGTCACCGGCACGATCGCGCTGCGCTTCTCCGACGGGTTCACGCGCCTGGTGCCCACCGCGGTCGCGCTGGCCGGATACGGCGCGGCCTTCTGGCTGCTGGCCCAGGTGCTGGTCCGCGGCATGAACATCGGGGTCGCCTACGGGGTGTGGGCGGCGCTGGGGGTGTCGCTGGTCGCGGTGATCGGCGCCGCCTTCCTGGGCGACGGCCTGACCTGGATCCAGGGCGGCGGCATCGTCCTGGTCATCGCGGGCGTGCTCGCCCTGGAGCTGGGAGGGGCGCACTGACCACCGAAGCCGCCGCCGACGGCCGCCGGGCGCGGGGCGAGCGCAGGCGCGCCGAACTGATCGCCGCGACGCTGCGCGTCGTGGAGGCCGGCGGGGTCGCCGGGGTGACCCACCGCGCCGTGGCGCGGGAGGCGGGCGTACCGGCGAGCTCGGCGGTCTACCACTTCGCCACCCTCGACGACCTGCTGGTGGCCGCGCTCACCTCGGCGACCGACACCTACGTCGAGCAGTTGCACGCGATGGCCCGGCAGCACGAGGACGTCCCGGCGGCGCTGGCCGGCCTGGTCGCCGACGGTGCGGTGACCGACCGCCGCCGCGCCCTGGCCGAGTGCGAACTGACCCTGCTGGCGGTGCGCCGCCCGGCGCTGCGCCCGGTCGTGCGCCGCTACCTCACGGCGCTCACCGAGGCCGTCGCCCGCTGCACGGGCGATCCCACGGCCGTCCGCGCGGCGGTCGCGGCCGTCGACGGCCTGTTCCTGCAGGGGCTGCTGGACGAGCGCGGGGTCGAGGCGGCGGAGATCCGCGCGGTGCTCACGCACATCCTGGGCGCGGGCGAGGACAGCGGGCCCTGAACCGAAGGGCCACTGCCCCGGCGGCCCGCAACACCGCCCCGCTGGCGGACGCGCGAATGCGAGACACGATCTTCCCGCAAGCCTTCCCGGACCCGTCCCCACATCCCGCCGCTGACACCCCTGCGCCCCGCTACCCGCACCCACCGACCACGAGGCAGCGACCCGGGACGGGAACCACCGGGCGTCGCAGACCAGGCCGACCCCGCCCCCCGCCCCGCCTCGCAGCGGCCTCCGGCTCGCGGCGGCCGGGGGGACGGGCTCAGCCGTCGCTCCCGTTCGCCGGGTCCCTGCGGGCTCCCGGGCGGAGGCGGGTCCACACGACGAAGGCCGCGACGCCCGTCGCCACCACGAGCAGAACCGCGGTGAGCACGCTGGTGACCGTGAGCACCCGTTGCGGTGCCGAGACCGCCGACGCCGCCTCGCGCACCGAGCCGTCGACCCGGTCGGCGTCGGTGGCGCAGGCCACCGGCGGTGCGCCCGCCTCGCTCTGGGCGCAGGCGGTGGTGGACATGCGCCACAGCCGCTCGCCGGGCTCGCCCAGGCGTACGCGGGCCGTGCGCTCGATCTCGGCGCCGGGCTCGACCACCACGCGCCAGGTCGCAACCCCGCCGCTCGCCGTGCCGCCTTCTCCCACGTCGACGAACCGCGCCTTCGCCGAGACGCGCTGGGAGACGATGGCGTGGCGCTCTTCGTCGCCTTCGTTGCGCAGCGTAAGGGTGTAGAGCACCTCCTCGCCCGCGGCGATGGTGTCGCGGTCGTCGGTGATGCGGACGCCCAGGGTCGCCCCCTCGACCGTCGCGGTGCGCTCGCCGGCACCCGGCTCCGCTGAATCGGCGGGAGCGAGCGCGGCGACCACCGAAGGCGGAGCCCCCGGCGCGAACGCCGCCGAGGCCGGCGTCCCGCTCCACGCCGCACCGGCCGCATCCGCCGCAGCGCCCTCCTCCCCCGGAGTGCCCGGCACGTCCGCCGCACCGGCGGCGCCCGCTGCGGCCGCCGCCACCATGGCCGCGGTCATCGCACCCGCCGCGCAGCGGCGGCCTAAGCTCCCGTTCCCGTCGGACACGTCCACCAGCCCCCGATCGCCCGTCCGGCCGTCGGAGCCGCTCTCCGTCACGAGCGGCCACACCGAAGACAACTACGCGCGTCCGGCCGAAAACGGAAAGTGACACGCCCACGGCAGTCCATCCGGAACCGCTGACCCGCCTCCCCGCCGTGGCATGAACTGTCGGAGACCGTCCCCACCCCGCCCCGCGAACCCTCTCGCACCCCAGGCGCCAAGCGCCATCCGCGCGGGCTCCGGATTCGCCGACGAGCAAGGCCCGCACCGCCCCCCACGCCGATGGGGCGCGATTCCGCGATCCCCCCGTCAGCCGCCTCCGGCCGGCGGCTGCGCACCGCCCCGCACGAGGTCCGCGAACGGGCGGCGCACGCGGGTGTCCCGCACCCAAGCCGCGAAGCATCCGCACAGGCACAAGACACCGCCCCGGCGGGCTCAACCGCCACACGAGCGGCCCCGACCGCTCTGGCAGCCCTTCACAAGCCCCATCGGCGCGGCAGCCCCTCTACGAAGTCACGGGCCGCAGCGCGCAAGCGCCCCACCGCCTGCGCCACGCACCTCCGCCCGCCACCACCACTCCCGTGCACGGACCGCACCCAAGACGCGAAACATCCGCGCAGGCAAGGGACGGCATCACGGCAAACTCCCCCCGACGGACCACCGCCGCACGTGCGACCGCGCCGCTTCCGCTCGGGCGGGGCTTGCATCCGAACCCGGCCGGCCGGCAGGTCGGCGACCGGCTTTGCAACGTCACCGTAAGAGGCCGGCGGAATGCGGCGTGAGCAGGGGACTTGCGCGCCCGGCGGCCCCGGCGGGCGTGCGGCCCGGCGGGGTTGATCGGGCGTGTCTTAGGCGCGGAGACCGGAATCCGCGGTGGTGAGCGCCGTCCGGGCGCGCACATAAGGCATTCGCCCGATGCGGGCACGGCCGTCTTACGGCGAGCGTGGACGTCACCGGGGCAGAAGCGCCCGGCTTGGCACCACGGCAGTTCCACGAGAGTAGGTCATCGCCATGCACCCCGACTTCCTGCAAGCGGCCGCGGACGAGCGGATCGCCCGACTTCACGAGGTGGCCCGGCAGAGCAGGCTGCTGCGCGCGGCGCGGGCGCGGATCCGGCGGGCGCGCGGCCGGGATGAGGACCCCGGTGGCGGAACCGCCGACGCGCTGCCCGAGCGGCAGCCGTCCGTCTCCCGCACCGCCCCCGCCGGCACCACTCCGGCACCGGGTCCGGCCACCCGCGCCGGCGACGCTCCGGAGAACGCCGCCGAGCGCGCACCGGCCCCGTGCTGACCCGCGGGACGGGCCGGCCGGCCGCTTCCGGGCGGCCGGCGCCCCACTGGACGCGGTCTCCGGGCCCCGGCCGTCCGCGCCCGCGGCGGTCGGCCGGGCCCGTCCCTGCTCCGGCGGTCCCGCCCGCCGGAATTCCGATGGCCCGAACACCCCTTTTGTCGGCATACTGGACGGCATGACGCCTGTCGGCACCAGTCCCGTCTTCATCGGGCGCCAGCACGAACTCCGCACCCTCCTCGACCACGCGCACAGCGCGCGCTCCGGCGCCGGCGCGGCCACGGTGCTCGTGGGAGGTGACGCCGGGGTCGGCAAGTCCCGGCTGATCGCGGAGCTCTCCCAACACGTCACGGGCGGCGTGGTCGCCGGCGGATGCCTCGAACTGGGCGTCGACGGCCTGCCCTTCGCCCCCTTCGTCGCGGTGCTGCGCCAGATCCTGCGCGACCGCGGCCGCGCGGTCTTCGACGAGCTCGTCCAAGGGGGCGCGGGCGGCTCGCTCATGGCCCAGGAGCTGGCCCGCCTGCTGCCGGAGCTGGGCACGCCGCCCGAGGACCGGCGCGAGGCGCGCGGCCTGCTGTTCGAGCAGGTGCTGCGCCTGCTGACCGGAGTCGCCGGCTCCGAAGGCCTCACGGTGGTCATCGAGGACCTGCACTGGGCCGACTCGGCCACCCGCGACCTGCTGGTGTTCCTGCTGCGCAACCTCGACTCCGCCGCCGTGCAGATCGTCGCCACCTACCGCAGCGACGACCTCCACCGCGGCCACCCGCTGCGCCGCCTGCTGCTGGAGCTGGAGCGCCTGCCCTCGGTCACCCGCATCACGCTGGAGCCCCTCACGCACGACCAGGCCGCCGAGCAGGCCGCGGCCATCCGCGGCCGGGAGCTGGAGCCCGACGAGGCGGCCGCGCTGTTCGACCGCACCGGCGGCAACCCGCTGTTCGTGGAGTCCCTGGCCGGCCAGAGCGGGTTCGTGGGCGCCGGGCTGCCCGAGCGGCCCCGAGAGCTGCTGCTGGCCTCCCTGGACGGGCTCGACGAGGCGCACCGGCGCGTGCTGCGCGTCGCCTCGATCGGCGCCGTCAGCGCCGCCCACATCGAGCACGAGCTGCTGGCCCACGTCGCGGGGCTCGGCGAGGAGGACCTCAACACCGCCCTGCGCGCTCTGGTCGACGCCAACGTGCTGCGCATCGACGGCAGCGGCTACCGCTTCCGGCACGCACTGCTGCGCGAGGCCGTGCACGACGAGCTGCTGCCCGGCGAGCACACCCTGCTGCACCTGCGCTTCGCCGAGGCCCTGGACGCCATTCCGGGCGCCGTCCCCTTGCACCGCCTCGCCGCGGAGCAGGCGCACCACTACTGCTCCGGCCACGACCTCCCGCGCGCCCTCAGCGCCTCCTGGTGGGCGGCCGTGCGGTCCGCGGAGACGCTCGCCTTCGCCGAGGAGCTGCAGATGCTGGAGCGCGTCCTGGAGTTCTGGGAGAGGGTTCCCGACGCCGTGGAGCGGGTCCAGGGCCACAACCACGTGCAGGTGGTCTCGCGGGCCGCGGCGGCGGCGCTGGAGAGCGGCGACTTCTTCCGGGCGCGGGCGCTGTGCGACTCGGGACTCGCCGAGATCCCCGCCGGCGCCGACGACGAGCAGAGCCGCACCGACCGCGCGACCCTGCTGCGCCGCCGCGGCCAGGCGCGCACCCAGATCTCCGACGGCGACGGGATCGCCGACCTGTTCGAGGCGATGGCCGAGCACCCGCCCCGCGAGCCCGGCTACGGTTTCGTGCTGTCGCTGCTGGCGCGGGAGGCGATGCTGCACCAGGACGAGTCGCTTACGGCCACCCCCGGTGTCGACGGGGTCCCGGAGGCCTCCTTCTGGTGGTCGAGTGCGACCGCGCTCGCCACCGAGGCGATCCGCCGGTCCCGCGAAGGCGGCGACACCTGCGCCGAGGCCGACGCCCTCATGACGCTGGGCACCTGCCGGATGAACGACGGCGACTTCGAGGAGGGCCGCGCGACCCTGGAGCGCGGGCTGGAGCTGGCGCGGGAGCTGCAGGACCCCTCGCTGCAGGCGCGCGGGATGGCCAACCTCTCCCACTACATGCGCGAGCGCGGGATGCACGAGGAGGCGCTCGTCCAGCTCGACGCCGCCATGGAGCGGCTGCGCGAGCTGGGGCTGATGAGCGCCAACGGGTGCTTCGTCGCACTCAACATCGCCGAGACCCGCTTCGACCTGGGCGATCTCGCGGGCTGCCGTGAGCTGGTGCGCAGCAGCATGATCGCCTCCCCTTCCCCCGCCCACCGCGTGTACCTGGCCACCGTGGCCGTGCGGGCCGCCCTGGCCCAGGGCGACGTCGAGGGGGCCCGCCGCAGCGCGAACGAGCTCGACCCCGAATGCGCGTCCGGACGCTCCCGCATCCACACGGTGCAGCTCAGCACCGCCGCACTGCTCGACCTGTACATGGCCGAAGGCGACCTCGCACGCGCGTCGGCGCTGGCGGCCAAGGCGCTGGAGGACATCGACTTCGACCGGTCGCCGGGCTACGGCTGGGTCCTGCTCGACCGCACCGCCGCGTTCCTGCGGCAGGCCGCCGAGATGCCCGAGGAGGTCTGCGCCGAGGCGGCGGCGGTGCGCGCATGCGTCGAGCGGATCGTCGCCGGGCTGCGGACCGACGGACCGGTCCAGGCGGCCTTCCGGGCGACGGTGCGCGCACGGCTCGCATCGGCCGCGTGCGGCCTGGGGCCGGAAAGCGCGGCCGGCGCCGCCGCGGCCTGGCAGGCGGCGGTCGCGGCCTGGAACAGGGTCAGCATGCCCCTGCACCGCGCCGACGCCCTGCTGCATGCGGCCGAGTCCGCGCTGGCCGCCGACCGCGGCGCACCGGTGGGCGACTGGCTGCGGGAGGTCGCCAAGCGCGCGTCGGAGCACGGCGCCGCCGTCCTGGAGGGCCGGGCCCGCGAGCTGGCGCGGCGGACCGGGGTGGCGCTGGAGGACGGCGGCCCGGTCGGCGGCGCGCCGCCGGCGTCCCCGCCCGGAGGGCTGACTCCGCGCGAGGCCGAGGTGCTGCGGCTGCTCGCCCGCGGCTACACCAACGCCGAGATCGCCCAGGAGCTGTTCATCGCGGCCAAGACGGCCAGCGTGCACGTATCGCACATCCTGGCCAAGCTGGAGCTGCCCAACCGGGCCAGCGCGGGAGCCCGCGCACACGAGCTGGGACTCGTCTGACCGCCCTCCGGGCACACCCCGGCCGGGCCGTGCTCAGGACCGGGGCGTCCAGCGGTTGGTGATCGGCAGGCGGCGGTCGCGGCCGAAGTTGCGCGAGCTGATCTTGGGCCCCGGCGGGTACTGGCGGCGCTTGTACTCGGCCCGGTCGACCATGCGGATGACGCGCTCGACCAGGTCGGGCGGGTAGCCGTCGGTGGTCAGCTCGCGCATGCCCTTGTCGGTGCCGATGTAGGCGTCCAGCAGCCCGTCGAGCAGGTCGTAGTCCGGCAGCGAGTCGGTGTCGAGCTGGTCGGGCCGCAGCTCGGCGCTCGGCGGCTTGCTGATGGAGTTCTCCGGGATCGGCGGGGGCGCGCCGGTCCGCTCCGCCTCGGCGTTGCGCCAGCGCGCCAGCTCCCAGACCAGCGTCTTCCAGCAGTCCTTGATCGGCGCGAACCCGCCCACCGAGTCGCCGTAGAGGGTGGAGTAGCCGGTGGCCAGCTCGCTCTTGTTGCCCGTTGCCAGCACCAGGTGGCCCTCCTGGTTGGACAGGCCCATCAGCAGCGTGCCGCGCACCCGCGCCTGCAGGTTCTCCGCGGCCAGCCCCTCCAGAGTCAGGCCCTCCTCGAACGCCGCAACGATCGGCGCGATGGCCACCGTGCGCGAGGTGACGCCCTGGCGCTTGACCAGCTCCTCGGCGTCGGAGACCGAGTGCTCGCTGGAGTACCTGCTGGGCAGCAGGAGCACGTGGACGCGGTCGGCGCCCAGCGCGTCGACGGCCACCGTGGTGGTCAGCGCGGAGTCGATGCCGCCGGAGAGCGCGACCGCCACCGAGCCGAACCCGTTCTTGCGCGCGTAGTCGCGCACGCCCACCACCAGGGCGCGGTAGACCTCGCCGACGTCGGAGGCGGGGTCGGCGCGCGGGGTGAGCACCGGCGGCGCGGGCGCGTAGGGCTCGGCCGGCTCGCCCGAGAGCAGGTGGCGCACCACCCGCACACCGTCGACGGCCTCGCCGGGCCCCTCGGAGGGCGGCACGCCGCCGTCGGCCGCGGGCAGCGCCAGGTCGGTGACGAACAGGTCCTCTTCGAACTTGGGTGCGCGGGCGACCAGCTCGCCTTCGGCGTCGACGATCAGCGAGTCGCCGTCGAAGATCAGCTCGTCCTGGCCGCCGCTCATGTTCACATAGCCCACCGCGGCGCCGATCTCGCGGGCGCGGCGCTGGCACAGCTCCAGCCGGACGTTGTCCTTGTCGCGCTCGTAGGGCGAGGCGTTGACGGTCACCAGCAGTCCGGCGCGCGCACGCCGGGCCGCGGCCACGGGCCCGCCGCCCTGCCAGAGGTCCTCGCAGACCGCGAAGGCGACGTCGACGCCGTGCAGCCGCACGACCGGCAGGGTCTCGCCGGGGACGAAGTGCCGCGCCTCGTCGAAGACGCCGTAGTTGGGCAGGTGGTGCTTGGCCGAGCCGACCTCGACGCGGCCGCAGTGCAGCAGCGCGAAGGCGTTCTGCGGGGTGCCCGCGGGCTGGCCGTAGCGCTCCCCCACACCGACCCGGCGGCTGAGGTAGCCCACCGCCACGGGCAGCTCGCCCAGGCCCTCGTCGGCCAGGCGCTCGGCGAGCGCGGCCACGGCCTTGACCGAGGCCGACACGAACGAGTTGCGCAGGGCGAGGTCCTCGACCGGGTACCCGGTCACCACGAGCTCGGGGAACACGGCCAGGTGCGCGCCCGCCTCGTGGGCGCGCCGGGCGTGGTCGAGCACGATCCGGCAGTTGCCGTCGAGGTCGCCTACGGTGGGGTTGACTTGCGCCATCGCGATTCTGAGCTGGGCCACGCATTCGAGACTAGTGGGTGGGGCGCCCGGCGCGCCGCACCCGGGTCCGGCGCAGCGGAGGGTCCGCGATGTGCGGCTGCGTACACTGTGGCCACGGCGGAGGGCGCGAGCTGCGTTAATGCGCCGGAAACCTGCGGCGTGCAAACTGGCGTAGGAGTCCGCGCCGGCCGCTGCAGGCAGCGCCGCGCGCATCACGACGAGGAAGGTGGACCGTGAACCGACAGCAGGAGTTCGTGCTCCGTACCCTGGAGGAGCGCGATATCCGGTTCGTGCGACTGTGGTTCACCGACGTGCTCGGTTACCTCAAGTCGGTCGCCGTCGCACCGGCCGAGCTCGAGGCCGCGTTCACCGAGGGCATCGGGTTCGACGGGTCGGCCATCGAGGGCTTCGCCCGGGTCTACGAGGCCGACATGCTCGCCCAGCCCGACCCCTCGACGTTCCAGGTGCTGCCTTGGCGCAACGAGCCGCACGGTACGGCCCGCATGTACTGCGACATCCTCATGCCCGACGGCAGTCCCAGCTACGCCGACCCCCGCCACGTGCTCAAGCGCCAGCTGAGCAAGGCCTCCGACCTCGGGTTCACCTTCTACACCCACCCCGAGATCGAGTTCTACCTGCTGAAGAAGAAGCCCGAGCTCGGCGAGCTGCCCGAGCCCAACGACTCCGGGGGCTACTTCGACCACACCCCGCACAACAGCGCGCACGACTTCCGGCGCAACGCGATCAACATGCTGGAGGCCATGGGCATCTCGGTGGAGTTCAGCCACCACGAGGGCGGCCCCGGCCAGCAGGAGATCGACCTGCGCTACGCCGACGCGCTGACCACCGCCGACAACATCATGACCTTCCGGCTGGTGATGAAGGAGGTGGCGATGGAGCAGGACGTCTACGCCACCTTCATGCCCAAGCCCTTCACCGAGTACCCGGGCTCGGGCATGCACACCCACATGTCGCTGTTCGAGGGCGAGCGCAACGCGTTCTACGAGGCGGGCGCCGAGTACCAGATGTCCAAGGTGGGCCGCGGGTTCATCGCCGGCCTGCTGCGCCACTCGGCCGAGATCACCGCGGTGTGCAACCAGTGGGTGAACTCCTACAAGCGCCTCTGGGACAACGCCGCCGCCTCGGCGGGCGCGGGCGGCGAGGCCCCCGCCTACGTGTGCTGGGGCCACAACAACCGCTCGGCGCTGGTGCGGGTGCCGATGTACAAGCCCAACAAGAGCAACTCCAGCCGGATCGAGTTCCGCTCGGTGGACACCGCCTGCAACCCCTACCTCGCCTACGCGGTGATCCTGGCCGCCGGGCTGAAGGGCATCGAGGAGGGCTACGAGCTGCCTCCCGGCGCCGAGGACGACGTGTGGGCGCTGACCGACGCCGAGCGGCGCGCGCTGGGGATCGCGCCGCTGCCCCAGAGCCTGGACGAGGCCATCCGGGCGATGGAGAACAGCGAGCTGGTCGCCGAGACCCTGGGCGAGCACGTCTTCGACTTCTTCCTGCGCAACAAGAAGGCCGAGTGGGAGTCCTACCGGCGCCAGGTGACCCCCTACGAGCTGCAGCGCTACCTGCCGACGCTCTGATCGGCGGCGCGCACCGCGCGGCCCCGCCCGCGAAACGGTCCGGGTCCCGCGCCCGCCGGGTGCGGGACCCGGCGCCCGCGTGCGACCGGCGTGTAGGCGGCGCACGTCTTCGGCCTCCGGCCGCCCCCGTGGCCGCCGCCTAGTCGCCGTCGAGGAACTTCTCGCGTACCGCGTAGACGGCCGCCTCGGTGCGGGAGTGCAGCTGCAGCTTCTCCAGGATGTTGCGCACGTGGTTCTTGACCGTGTGCTCGGAGATGAACAGCTCCTCGGCGATCTCCTTGTTGTTCAGGCAGCGCGCCACGCGGCGCAGGACCTCGGTCTCGCGGCCGGTCAGCTGCGGTGCGGGGACTCGGCGGGCGCGGCCGCCGTCCTTCTTGGCCAGGGCGGTGAACTCGCCGATGAGCTTGGTGGCCATCGACGGCGTGATGAAGGACTGCCCGCTGGCGACGGCGCGCACGGCGGCGGGCAGCTCGTCGACGGAGATCTCCTTGAGCAGGTAGCCGGTGGCGCCCGCCTTGAGCGCCTCGAAGAGGTCGTCCTCCTCGTCGCTCATGGTCAGCATCACGATCTTGGCGCTGGGAACCATGTCCTTGATGCCGGTGCACGCGTCGATGCCGCTGCTGCCCGGCATCCACACGTCCATCAGCACGACGTCGGGCACCAGGTCGGCGGCGGTGCGCACCGCGTGCTCGCCGTCGCCGGACTCGCCCACCACGTCGATGTCGGGCTCGTCGTCCAGCACGGAGACCAGGCCGCGCCGGAAGAAGGCGTGGTCGTCGACGACGAGGACCTTGACGGGCGGCGCCTGGGTCGCGGACGGGGCCGCGAAGGCTGCCTCCGGGGCGGGGGGATGCCCACTCACAACGGAAATTCCCTCCTCGCGCGAGGTGGCCGGGTATCTTCTATTCGGACCCGCGGACATGAAACCCGCGAGTGCGTCGCCACCCCTCGGCGGCGCTGGTTGCGCGGTTCCCAAGACCGTTGTTCCAAACAGTTTATGCCATTGCCGCGTGCTTCAACAGTGGCGACTCGGGCGCGCCGGGATGCCGGAAACGGCGGCTTTGCCGGGCTTCCGCGTAGCCTTCGGACAATATATCCGGGCACGTACACGCCTCCGCCCAATTCCGCCGATTCGTAGCCGATTACCGGATCACCGCACTCCACCGGACCCGGAAGTCGCTTCATATCGAGACGTTTTCACGTTACGGCGCCGACCGCTCGGCACCGTGCGGCCCGGGGCCGGCACACTCCGCACGGCGATGATTTCCTGCGGCCCGCCGAATTCATCCCTCTCCCGCATACCGCTCTCGGACACGGACCGGATTCCGCAGCGCCCCACCGTGCCTCACCCCGCTCCCCCGCCGCGCTCCCCCGCGGCTCGGGCGGCCCGCACGGCGGGCTGGACCGGCGCCGTCCCCACCGGGATGATCCGAGGGCCGCGCGGGGTTGGCCCACAGTGAAGGCCGCGAATCCTGCTATGGGATGATGAATCGGCCGACGGCGCCCAGTGCCGCCGCGCCTGTCCGACACCGTCCGGAGACGCCGCAGCCGCGCTTCGAGACACCGGAGGAAGCACTATGAGCACAACCGCAGCACCCCCCGCCCTCTACGGCGGAAAGACCAACCGCAGGGTGAGCGTCCGCGACATCCTGCAGGCCAAGGAGCGCCAGGAGCGCTGGCCGATGCTCACCGCCTACGACGCGCTGACCGCCCGCGTCTTCGACGAGGCCGGAATCCCCGTCCTGCTGGTCGGCGACTCGGCGGCGATGGTCGTCTACGGCTACGACTCCACCCTGCCCGTCACCGTCGACGACCTGCTCCCGCTCACCGCGGCCGTCTCCCGGGCCACCAGGCGCGCGCTCGTCGTGGCGGACCTGCCGTTCGGCTCCTACCAGGGCTCGCCCGGGCAGGCGCTGGACGCGGCCTCGCGGTTCATGAAGGAGGGCCACGCCCAGGCCGTGAAGCTGGAGGGCGGGCACCGCGTCGCCGCGCACGTCGAGGCGCTGGTCGGCGCGGGCGTCCCCGTCATGGGCCACATCGGGCTCACGCCCCAGTCGGTCAACACCCTCGGCGGCTACCGGGTCCAGGGCCGCGGCGAGGAGGCCGGCGCCGCGCTGCTGGCCGACGCCAAGGAGCTGGAGCGCGCCGGCGCGTTCTCCGTCGTGCTGGAGTGCGTGCCCAGCGAGCTGGCCGCCCGCGTGACCGAGCAGCTGAGCATCCCGACCATCGGCATCGGCGCCGGTCCCCGCACCGACGCCCAGGTGCTGGTCTGGCAGGACATGGCCGGGCTCAGCCCGCACGTGGCCAAGTTCGTCAAGGCCTACGCCGACCTGAACGAGACCCTGTCCACGGCCGCGCGCACGTTCGCCGACGAGGTCGTGCAGGGCTCCTTCCCCGACGCCGACCACTCCTACAACTGATCACCGGCGCCCGCCGGGAGCCGCCCCCGGCGGGCCGCCCACGCGTCCGCGCCGTCAGCGTGCGCGCCCGGCGCACGTCCGGGCCTTCCCGCCGCCGACAAGTTACTCGGTAGTAGAGTTTGCGGCATCCGTGCGCGCCCCGCCGCGCGAGTCAAGGGAGGCACCATGCGCATCTCCATGCCGCTGCAGTACGCCGGCGAGGCCAAGCCGGCCGTGGACCAGGTCGTCGAGTTGGAGAAGGCCGGGCTTGACACTCTGTGGGTGGCCGAGGCCTACGGCTACGACAGCCCCACCCTGATGGGCTACATCGCCGCGCGCACCGAGCGCGTCAACATCGGCTCGGCGATCCTGCCCGTCTACACGCGCACCCCCACCCTCATCGCGCAGACCGCGGCCGGGCTGGACTACCTCTCCGACGGGCGCGCCGTGCTCGGGCTGGGCGCCAGCGGCCCCCAGGTCATCGAGGGCTGGCACGGCGTCCCCTACACCAAGCCCCTGGGCCGCACCCGCGACGTCGTCGAGATCTGCCGCAAGGTGTGGGCGCGCGAGGAGCGCCTGACCCACGACGGCCGCACCACCACCCTGCCGCTGCCGCCCGAGCAGGGCACCGGCCTGGGCAAGCCGCTGAAGATCATCAACCACCCGGTGCGCAGCGGCGTCCCGATCTTCTTGGCCTCCCTGGGCGAGAAGAACGTCGCCATGACCGCCGAGATCGCCGACGGCTGGCTGCCGCACCTGTTCATCCCGGAGAAGGCCGACTCGGTGTGGGGCGAGGCCCTCGCCCGGGGCAGAGCCAAGCGCGACCCCTCACTGGGCGAGCTGCAGATCTCCGCGGGCGGCCTGCTGGCCATCGGCGAGGGCGAGGAGACCCGCAAGCTCGCCGACTTCACCCGCCCGATGATCGCCCTCTACGTCGGGGGCATGGGCGCCAAGGGCAAGAACTTCTACAACGACGTCGCGCGGCGCTACGGCTACGAGGAGGCCGCCGAGCGCATCCAGGACCTGTACCTGGAGGGCAAGAAGGAGGAGGCCGCCGCCGCGGTTCCGGACGAGTTCGTGGAGCTGACCAACCTGGTGGGGCCGGAGTCCTACGTCCGCGAGCGCGTGGCCGCCTTCCGCGCGGCCGGTGTCACCCACCTCAACGTGACACCAGTCGGCGACGACCCGGTCGCGCTCGTGGAGAAGCTGCGCTCCATGCTGTAGCGGCGGGGCGGGCGGGGCCGGCGGCTGCGCCGGCTCCGCCCGCCGCGCGCGCCGGTCAGACGTCGGTGATGCGCAGTCCCGCATGCGCTTTGTAGCGACGGTTGACCGCGATGATGTTGGCGGTCAGCGCCTCGACCTGGTGGGCGTTGCGCAGCCGGCCGCCGTAGATCCCGCGGACGCCCGGGATGCGGGCGGCCAGCGCCCGCACGGTGTTGGTGGCGTCGCGGTCGTCGCCCAGCACCAGCACGTCCAGGTCGACCTCCTCGACGCCGGGATCCAGCAGAACCACCGCCGAGACGTGGTGGAAGGCCGCGACCACGCGGCTGTCGGGCAGCAGCGCCTCGGCCTGCTGCGCCGCGCTGCCCTCGGGCACATCCAGGGCGTAGGGGCCCTTGGAGTCGAAGCCCAGCGGGTTCACGCAGTCGACGACCAGCTTGCCCGCGAGGTCGCCGGCCAGCGACTCCAGCAGGGCGCGGTGCCCGTCCCAGGGCACCGCGACGACGACCACGTCGCAGCCGCGGGCCGCCGCGGCGTTCTCGTCGCCGACGACCGGAAGGCCCTCGCCCAGCTCGTCGGCGGCGGTCTGCGCCCGCTCCCGGCTGCGCGAGCCGATGACCACCCGGTGTCCGGCCATCGCCAGCCGCAGCGCCAGGCCGCGGCCCTGGTCGCCGGTTCCGCCGAGCACGGCGACGGACAGGCTGGAGACGTCGGGGAGGTCGTGTGGGGTTCTCTGCTCTGCCATGCCACGATCCTGCCAGGTGCCCGCCGCAGGACCGAACCGGACTCGGTTTCGGGCGGGTCACCCGGTGCGGCGCCCGCTGCACCGACGCGGCGGGACCGACCCCCCGGTCAGCGCGCCGCGTCTCCCCGCCCGCGCGCTTCGCGGTGCTCGCGCCAGGCGCGGGAGAGCATGGAGACCGTGCGGCCGTCGGCGACGCCGTCGCCGGGCAGCCCGTTGGCGCGCTGGAAGTCCGCCAGCGCCCGGCGGCGCTCCTGCGGCGGCGCGGCGGCGTCCAGCTCGCCGATCTCGACGAGCATCGCGCGCACCCGCGCGGGTTCGGGCTCGGGGACCAGGCCGCGGGCGTCGACGACCGCCTGCAGCGCCGGAAGCACGGCGGCCAGGACGCGGCGCGGGCCGAACCGGCTGATCCCCGAGGGGCGGTGCGCGTGCCCGGCACCGGGTTCGGAGGAGGCGCTGTGCGCCACACCCCTTTCGGGCCGCCGGTTCCGGTGCCGCCACGTGATCGCGACCATATCGGCCTCCCCTCCCCTGGTGCGGTGTCTGCTGGCTCCTCCCGGTCTCCCGTCCTCAGTATCGGCATCCCCGCGTTAACGGGCATCATGCGCGGGTTCGGAATCGGGTTGGACCTAAGGAGGCATCCAGCGGCGCCGGCACCGCCGCAAGTCGGGCCGCCGCCTACGCCAGGGCGGGCCGGTCCAGGGTGAGGGTGCGCGCATCGGCGTCGAGGGTGGCCGCAGCGCCCAGCGGCACGGTGATCTGCGCGGCGCGGTGGCCGAAGCCGAACTCGCCCACCACCGGGACCCCCAGCGGCGCCAGCCGCTCCAGCATCAGCGTGCGCACTGCGGCGGCGTCGGGCGTGCAGCCCTCCCACGAGCCGAGCAGCACACCGGCGGCGCCCTCGAACCACCCGCTGCGCAGCAGCTGGGTCAGCATCCGGTCGATCCGCGAGACGTCCTCGCCCACGTCCTCCAGCAGCACGAGGCCGCCCCGGGCCGAGGGGCGGCTGTGCGGCGCGGCGAGACTGTCGTTGAGCACGCTCAGGTTGCCGCCGACGGTCACTCCGCGCGCCGTGCCGCCCACGAGCGTCTCCGCGCCGGGAGCGCCGAGCACGGTGGCGGCCTCCGGCTCGAACAGCGCGGTGCGCAGGTGCGCGGCCGCGACCGGGTCCTCGCTGAAGGACTCCAGCGCCACCACCGGTCCGTGCAGGGTGGCGGCGCCCAGCTCCACCGCGAACGCCTCGTGCAGCGCGGTGACGTCGCTGAAGCCCACCAGCGTCTTTGCGGGCGCGCGGCGCATCGCGGCGAAGTCCAGCCGGTCCAGGACGCGGTGCGCGCCGTCCCCGCCGCGCGCGCACAGCACCGCGGCGGTGCGCGGGTCCAGCCAGGCGCGCTGGAGGTCCGCGGCGCGCTCCTCATCGGTGCCGGCCAGGTAGGACAGCCGGGGGTGGCGGCCGCGCAGGTGCTCGCCCTCGGCGGCCTCCAGGCCCCAATTGCGCAGCACGGACAGGCCCGATTCGATCCCGTCGCAGGTCACGGGGCTGCACGGAGCGACCACCGAGACGGCGTCGCCGGGGCGCAGCCGCGGCCCGCGCGCGCCCGGCGCCGCCGTCACCGGCGCAGCTCCAGATGCGGCGCGTCGGTCTCGAACCCGAACACCTGGGCGTAGAGGGACAGCTCGGCCTCCAGGGCCGCCCGGATCGTCTCCTTGCGGCGGAAGCCGTGCTGCTCGCCCTCGAAGGCCAGGTAGGCGTGCGGCACGCCGTTCACCCGCTGCACGAACCGCTCCGCCTGTGCGGGCGGGCATATCTCGTCCTCCAGACCCTGCAGCAGCACGAACGGGGCGCTGACGTCGCCGGCGCGGTTGACCGGCGAGCGGTCGGCGTAGCGGCGCGCGGCCTCGGGCCAGGGGCCCACCAGGCTCTCCAGGTACTGCGACTCGAAGTCGTGGGTCTCGCCCGTGCGCCAGCCGGCGAGGTCGACGATGGGGAAGCTGACGACGGCGCAGGCGAAGACGTCGGTGAATGCCAGTGCCGCGGCCGCCGTCCACCCTCCGGCGCTGCCGCCGCGGATCGCGATGCGGCCGGGGTCGGCGGCGCCCTCCTCGGCGAGGGCGTGCGCGGCGGCCACGCAGTCCTCCACGTCGACCACGCCCCAGTTCTCCCGCAGCCGCTCGCGGTAGGCGCGCCCGTAGCCGGTCGATCCGCCGTAGTCGACCTCGACGACGCCGATCCCCCGGCTGGTGAAGTAGGCGACCTCCAGGTCGCGGATCATCGGGGACCGGCCGGTGGGCCCGCCGTGGACCCACACCGCGTACGGCGGGCGCTCCCCCGGAGCCGGCTGGGCGTGCGGGTTGCGCGGCGGATACAGGTTGGCGTGCACCTCGCGGCCGCCGGGGCCGGTGAACACCCGCGGGCGGGGGACGGGCATGTAGTCCGGGTCCGCGGCGGTGCCCTCGGCTGCGGAGGCAGCGCCCGCGCCGCGGCCGCGGCGGTCGGGCGCGCTCAGCGACCGCCAGGACCCGCTCGGCCCCACGGCCACGATCTCGGGGGCGATGTCGGGCGCGGCGGCCGGGCAGACCAGGGTGTCGCCCGCGGCCCCGCCGACGGCCAGCCGGCCGAACCACTCGGTGTGGGGCGTGTCGGCGTCGGCGACGGTGCCGGTGGCGGGGTCGATCCGGCCCAGCGCGCTCGTGGCGCGCCCGTGCACGGCGGCCACCGGTCCGCGCGCCGGAACCGCCAGCCAGGTGTAGCCCAGCTGCCACAGCGCTCCGCCGAACTCCTCCTCGGCGGCCGCCGCGGGCCGCGGTTCGCCCCAGGTCCCGTCGGCGCCGGCGCTGATGCGGTAGGGGTTCCACCAGCCGGAGGGGTCGGCGACGCAGTAGAGGGTGTCGGCGTCGGCCCACTCGGCCTGGACCACGGAGACGCCGGGCCCGCCGGCGACGGTCGCGGGCGCGCCCGCGGTGCGCCCACCCGGCCCCAGGTCGGCGATGTGCAGCACGGTGCTGTCCCAGGGCATGTCGGGGTGGTCCCAGCCGATCCACGAGAGCCGCCGGCCGTCGGGCGAGACGCGGGGGCAGGCCAGGAAGCGGTGGCCGGCCGCGACCTCGCGCACGGCCGCGGGGTCGCCGGCGGCCGAGCCGTCCAGCGGGACGGCGACGATCGCCCGGCGCACGTCGGTGGGCGCGGGGCCGGTGCTGCGCTCGCACACGCACCAGACCTCCCGGCCCTCCGGCGAGAGCACGGGTTCGACGTAGCGCAGCCCGGCGGGCTCGGGTGGCTCCGGGGTCAGCGGCGCGGGCTCCCCGCCCGGCTGCCACAGGTACAGGCGCTGGTCGCCGAACTCGGCGAAGACCACGGCCGTGCCCGCCGCAGCGGGCACCAGCGCGTAGGGGCGGCCGCCGTACTCGTGCACGCGGCTGCGCACGTTCCAGGGCGCGGGCAGCATCTCCCGCGGGCGCGCCGCGGGGTCGTCCAGCCGCGTGCGGCACAGCGTGACTCGCCCGCCCTGGGCGGGGCGCGGCTCAGTCCACCACACCTCCTCGCCCAGGGCCGCCGGCCAGTTGGGGGCGCCCTCGTGGTCGGCGACGTCGCCGGCGCCGATCGGCGAGGGCCAGGCTCCGCAGGGGGGTGCGTCGTTCACGGTGGTGCCTCTTCCGTCGTCGCGGTCGCGGTGCTCGGTCGGGGGTGCGGGCGCGGGGTCAGCGCGGGCCGCGCAGGAAGCGGTCCAGCACGCGCACGCCGAAGCGCAGCCCCTCCACGGGGACGCGCTCGTCGACGCCGTGGAACAGGGCGCCGTGGTCCAGGCCGGGCGGCAGGTGCAGCGGCGAGAACCCGTAGCCGGCGATGCCGAGCTCGGCGAACTGCTTGGCGTCGGTGCCGCCGGTCAGGCACACGGGCACGACGTGGGCGCCGGGGTCGAAGGCCAGCAGCGCGTCGCGCATCTCGGCGACGATCGGCGCGTCCACCGGAGACTGCAGGGGCCGGGAGCGGTGGCGGTACTCCCACCGCACCTCGTCGCCGGTCAGCTCGTCGAGGGCGGCGGCGAACTCCTCCTCTGTCCCGGGCAGCACCCGCCCGTCGATCCCGGCCTCGGCCCGGCCGGGGACCACGTTCACCTTGTAGCCGGCGTCCAGCACGGTCGGCGCGCTGCTGCAGCGGACGGTGGGGCGGACCAGATCGGCGGCGTCGCCGAGGGAGTCGACGAGCGCGTCGGTGTCGCGGGCCGGGTCGAACCCGGGGTCGGCGGTGGAGGCGGGCACGCCCGTCGCGGCGGCGACGCCGTCGAGCGCGGCGCGCGTGACGGGCGTCAGCCGCACCGGCCACTCGTGTGCGCCGATGCGGGCGACCGCGGCGGCCAGCGCGCTGACGGCGTTGTCCCGGTTGGTCTTGGACCCGTGCCCGGCGGTGCCCTCGGCGCTCAGCCGCAGCCAGGCGGTGCCCCGCTCGCCCGCGCCGACGGGATACAGCCGCACGGGCGTGCCGTCGGCGGCCGCGGCGTGCACCGTATGCCCTCCGGACTCGCCCACGGCCTCGGTGCAGCCCTCGAACAGACCGGCGTGCTCGCGGGCCAGCCACTCGGCGCCGTAGGCGGCGCTGTCCTCCTCGTCGGCGGTGAAGGCGAGGACGAGGCCGCGGCGGGGCCGCACGCCGGTGCGCGCCCAGTGGCGCACCAGCGCCAGCACCATGGCGTCGGTGCCCTTCATGTCGACGGCGCCGCGTCCCCAGACCATGCCGTCGGCGACCTCGCCGCTGAACGGATGCCGGCTCCACCGGGAGGCGTCGGCCGGCACCACGTCCAGGTGGCCGTGCACGAGCAGAGCGGGAGCGGCGGGGTCGGTGCCCTCGACCCGGGCGACCACGTTGGCGCGGCCCGGCGCCGACTCCAGCACTTGCGGGCTCAGGCCGGCGTCGGCGAGGCGCTCGGCGACGTACTCGGCGGCGGGCCGCTCGCACCCGTCGCCGCCGCCGCGGTTGGTGGTGTCGAGGCGGATCAGCTCGGAGGTGAACCGCACCGCCTCCTCGTCGAGCCGGTCGAGGCCGCCCGTTCCCGGGGCGGTTCCGGCTTCGGGCCGTCGTGCTGTGCGGGCGCGCTCCACCTCGTGCATGCCTTTCGTCAGTGCCCGCCGGCGCTGGTCGCCGGCCCCGGTGCCGCCGCCCCCTCCCGCTCGCCGCCGGTCAGCCGTAGTCGGCCTCGACCGCGTTGGAGACGAGCGTGGTGACGGCCTTGAAGCAGCGGATCATCTCAAAGGCCGTCTGCGAGGTGTAGCGGACACGCCGGGCACCGGTCTGCTCGACGCCGGGCACCACCGCCGCGGCGCCGGCCAGGTGGGCGGCGTCCAGCTCGACCTCGACGGTCAGGGGCCCGCTGGCGGTGGGCGCGGTGCGCCCGGCCTCGGCCGCCGCGGCCTCCGCCGCGTCGGCGATGTCGTCGGCGGTGGCGCCCGGCGGGCGGCACAGCGCGGCGTAGCGCGAGACGTAGCGCTTGACCGCCACGGTGTGCGCGTCGGGCGCGTAGGCCGCGGCGTCGACGCAGGCCCGGTCGTCGCCGGTGACCAGCAGCACCGGCACGCCGTACTCGGCGGCGACGCAGGAGTTGAGCCGGCCCTCGTCGGCGGGCTCGCCGTCCAGCCACACGCCCGTGATGGAGTTGGGCAGGTAGGTGTGGGCGAGCACTCCTTCGGCGCCGGCGCCGCTGTGGTAGCCGAGGAAGGCGACCCCGTCGACGTCGCCGTGCTGGATTCCCTCGACCATGGACAGGTCCTTGTGGCGGCCCGTGATCATGGCGGCCCGCTCGTCGAGCCGCTCCAGCAGCAGGTTGCGCATCGTCGCGTGCGCCTCGTTGACGACCACCTCGCGCGCGCCGCCGGCGAAGAACCCGGAGATCGCGGCGTTGACGTCCGAGGTGAACATGGCCCGGCAGCGCTGCCACTGCTCGGTTCCCGGCGTGACGTCGGCGGGCCAGGTCACCCCGGTGGCCCCCTCCATGTCGGCCGAGATCAGGATCCGCACCGCGTCGCTCCCCTCGCCTGGCCGCGCCTGCTGTGGTGGTGCGGGCGCTCGGCCCGCGGCGCCCGTTCCTAGGGCAGAGTGAGGATCTCGGCACCCTCGTCGGTAATGACCAGGCTGTGCTCGAACTGGGCGGTGCGCCTGCGGTCGGCGGTGACCGCCGTCCAGCCGTCGTCCCAGACCTCGTAGTCGATCGTGCCCAGAGTGATCATCGGCTCGATGGTGAAGGTCATGCCGGGCTCCATGACCGTGTCGGCCCGCGGGTCGTCGTAGTGGGGCACCACCAGGCCGGAGTGGAACTCCGGGCCGACACCGTGCCCGGTGAAGTCGCGGACGACGCCGTAGCCGAAGCGCTTGGCGTAGGACTCGATCACCCGGCCGACGACGCTGAGCCGCCTGCCCGGGCGGCACGCCTTGATGGCGCGCATCGTGGCCTCGCGGGTGCGCTCGACCAGCAGCCGGGACTCCTCGTCGACGTCGCCCGCCAGGAAGGTGGCGTTGGTGTCGCCGTGCACCCCGTGGATGTAGGCGGTGATGTCGATGTTGACGATGTCGCCGTCGGAGACGACGGTGTCGTCGGGGATGCCGTGGCAGATGACCTCGTTGAGTGAGGAGCACAGCGATTTGGGGTAGCCCTTGTACCCGAGGGTGCTGGGGTAGGCGCCGTGGTCGCAGAGGAACTCGTGGCCGACGCGGTCCAGCTCGTCGGTGGTCACACCGGGGACCACGTGCTCGCCGACCTCGCGCAGCGCCCGGGCCGCGATGCGCCCGGCCTCGCGCATGGCCTCGATCGTCTCGGGCGTCTGCACGTCGCCGAGCACGCCCTCCTCGGGGCGCTTCTTGCCGACGTACTCCGGACGCGCGATGGCGGAGGGGACCGAACGGGGCGGCGAGATACGCCCGGGAACCAGCGGAGTAGTCATGTCAGCGCATTCTAGTTCTTAGGGGACCCGCGGCGATCCGCGTCGGGACACCGACACGCGGGTAAGAGCCGGGGAACAGGCAACGAGAAGCCGGACGAATCAGCAGGAGCCGACCATGAGCGACCGGGACCACACCACCCCGGATGAGGACCGGCAGTGGTGGTATTGCCTCAGGCACAGCAAGCCCGAGCAGGGGCCCGGGTGCCCGGGCAAGTACCGCCTCGGCCCCTACCCCGACGAGGCCACCGCCGCGGCCGCGCTGAACATCGTCGCCGAGCGCAACGAGTCCTGGGACGAACAGGACCGCGACTGATCCGGGTCCCTCCCCCGACCGGGCCGGCCTCTCCGGCGCCGTGGCGGCCGGCACCGGGCCGTGCGCCCGCCCGTGCCCGCGCGCAGAGCGGCGGCGGGCGGGTCAGTCGAGGATACGCGGACCGCTGACCACGTCGAGGAACCGCGACAGCCGTTCGCGCAGCCCCGGTTTGCGGTCGGCGCCGGGCTGCCCGGCAGCAGTGCTGACCAGGTGCTGCAGCCCTTCGAACGTCAGCGGCTCGCGCTCGGGGCGCAGGCTGATGGACTCGTGGGCCAGCGATGCGAGCTCGCGGTCGCCCTGGTCCAGCGAGAGGACGGTCGCCCCGGTGCGGCGGGCGTCGTCGACGCGCTCCAGCAGCGGGACGGGCGCCTCCTCCTCGGAGTTCACCACGAACAGGGTCTCGCCTCGCCGGGCGTCGGCCAGCCGCTCCAGCCCGATCCGCAGGTGCGGCGGGGCGTCCGGCGGCGGCTGCCAGCGCACCAGGCTGGGCGCGAGCTGGGGCAGGCCGCTGTAGCGGGCCTCGTCGTCCAGATGGGCGGCCAGGTGCCAGGGCTCGTCCTCGGCGGTGCCGACGAGCATGAGGCCGCCGGGGTTGCGGGTGCGGCGGAGCGCTTTGGCGAAGTCCTCGGTCCGCTCCAGCCACGGTGTCGGGGCCAGGAGCTCGCGCAGGAGCGCTACGTGTTGGGCGTCCACGCACCCATGGTGCCTCATCCCGCGCCCGCGCGCCGGTGTTTCCGCCGACGGCGGCCGAACGCGGCGCCGCGCGCCGCCCCATTCGGCCGGGCGCGCGTCGATCGCCCGCTTCGGGGTAGTCGCGGCGGCGGACCCCGAGCGGGGCGGCGAGAGCGCTCGCCGCTCGGCGGGCGGCACGCGTGCCGGGCGGACCCGGTGGCCCGGGCCCACCGCGGCGGAGGGAGGAGCATGGCTGCCGGCGCAGAGAGGGCGGTGTGGGACCGGACCCCGGCCCTGCTGCTCGACCCCTACCGGTTCATCTCGCGCCGCTGCCGGCGGCGGGGCACCGACGCGTTCACGACCCGGCTCATGCTGGAGCCGGCCGTGTGCGTCACCGGCCCGGAGGCGGCGGCGGTCTTCACCGACACGGGCCACTTCACCCGCAGCGGTGCAGTGCCCCCGCGCATCACCAAGACGATCTTCGGCCGCGGCGGCGTCCAGGGCCTGGACGGCGAAGCCCACCGCCACCGCAAGCGCCTGTTCGTCTCGCTCATGTCGCCGCAGCGGGTCGCCGAACTGGCGGCGCTGGTCGAGCGGGGGTTCGACCGCGCGGCGGCCGACTGGCCGGGGCGCGGCCGCGTCGTCCTCTACGACGAGTTCCGCGCGGTGCTCACGCGCGCGGTGTGCACCTGGGCGGGGGTGCCGCTGGAGCCGGCCGACGCGCCGAAGCGCACCGCCCAGCTCACCGCCCTCTACGACGGCGCGGGCCGGATCGGGCCGCGCCATTTGCGCTCCCGGCGAGCGCGGCGCGCGGCCGACCGGTGGGCCGGCGACGTCGTCCGCCGCATCCGCGCGGGCCGCATCGCGCCGCCGGAGGACACCGCGGCCCATGCCGCGGCCTGGCACCGCGATCCCGACGGCGCCCTGCTGGACGAGCACACCGCGGCGGTCGAGCTGCTCAATGTGCTGCGGCCGGTCGTGGCGGTGGCGGTCTACCTCGCCTTCGCCGCGCACGCGCTGCACCGCGACCCCCGCTGCGCCGAGGAGATCGCCGCGGAGGACGACGGCGGCGGCGCGGGCGGCTCCGGCGATCCGGCGCCCTCGCGGCTGTTCGCCCAGGAGGTGCGGCGCTACTACCCGTTCTTCCCGTTCGTGGCGGCCCGCGCCCGCCACGACATGGTGCTGCGGGGCCGGCGCATCCCGCGCGGCCGGCGCGTGCTGCTCGACCTCTACGGCACGGACCACGACCCCCGGGTGTGGCGCGAGCCCGAAGCGTTCTGGCCCGAGCGCTTCCGCGACCGGATGCCGACGCCCTACGACCTCGTACCCCAGGGCGCCGGCGACCCGAACACCCACCACCGCTGCCCCGGCGAGCCGGTGACGGTGGCGCTCATCGCCGCGGTCGCCCGCCGCCTGGCCCGCCTGGACTACGAGGTTCCCGAACAGGACGCCGAGGTGGACATGCGGCGGCTGCCGGCCCTGCCCAGGAGCGGGTTCGTCGTCCGGGTGCCCGGCTTCTGACCCGGCCCACTCCCGCGGCGGACTCAGCCGGCCGGCTCGGCCTCGTGCGCGTGCGCCCAGTGGCAGGCGACCTGCGCGGCGGCGCCGGAGCCGCCCAGCATGCCGGGGTCCTCGCTGCGGCAGCGCTCGGCGACTCCCGCCGCCTGCGCGGCGCCCGAGGCCAGGACCGGGCAGCGCACGTGGAAGCGGCAGCCGCCGGGGATGCGGGTCGGGTCGGGCGGCTCGCCCGCGAGGATCTGCGGCTCTGCGGCGCCCGACTCGGGCAGCACCGACAGCAGCGCCTGCGTGTAGGGGTGGCGCGGCGCGGCGAGCACCTCCTCGACGGTGCCGGTCTCGACCACCCGCCCCAGGTACATCACGGCGGCGCGGTCGGCGATGTTCCAGGCCAGTCCCAGGTCGTGGGTGACGACCAGCGCCGCCAGGCCGTGGTCGTCGCGCAGGCGCAGCAGCAGCTGCAGGATCTCGCCGCGCACCGACGCGTCCAGCGAGGCCACGGGCTCGTCGGCGACGATGACCTCGGGCTGCAGGACCAGCGCGCCGGCGATGGCGACACGCTGGCGCTGCCCGCCGGACAGCTCGTGCGGGTAGCGCAGGAAGAAGCGCTCCGGCGGACGCAGCCCGGCGCGCGCGAGCGCCTTCGCGACGTGCTCCTCCTCGTCGGCGGTGCTGCCGCTGTGGATGCGCCGGCCTTCGGCGACCGCCTCGTAGACGGTGTGCCGCGGGTTCAGCGCGCCGGTGGGGTCCTGCAGCACGAGCTGCACGCGCCTGCGGACCTCCTTCAGCTCGCGCGGCCGGTACCCCAGCCCCAGGCCGTGGAAGGCCACGCGGCCGGCCGAGGGCCGCACCAGCCCGAGCAGGGCGCGGGCCAGCGTGGACTTGCCGCACCCGGACTCGCCCACCAGAGCGACGATCTCGCCGGCGCCGATCTCCAGGTCGACACCGTCGACGGCGCGCGCCGTGCTGCGGCCCGTGCGCCCGGTGAAGGCGACCTCCAGCCCTTCGGCCGCCAGCACCGGGACGGCGGCCTCGGTGCCGCCGGGGGCGTCGGCTTCAGAACTCATCCCGTCTCCTCACTCACCCGTCGTCTCCGAGGCGCGGTCGCGGCCGGGCGGCGGCCGAGTGTCCTGCTCGGGTGGGAGCACCTGCACGCAGGCGGCGGTGCGGCCCGGGCCGGCCGGCCAGAGCACGGGGTCGACCTCGGAGCAGCGCTCCTGGACCTCGGGGCAGCGGGGGCGGAACGAGCAGCCCGAGGGCAGCTCCGCGGGGTCGGGCGGGTCGCCGGGCAGCCCCCGCGGTGCGCGGCGCGACGCCGGGTCGCCCACGCGGGGGAAGGCGGCGCTCAGCGCGGCGCCGTAGGGGTGGCGCGCCGCGGCGAAGACCGCGTCCGCGGGCCCCTCCTCGACGATGCGCCCGGCGTACATGACGGCGAGCCGGTCGCAGGTCTCGGCGAGCACCGAGAGGTCGTGGCTGATCATCAGCATGCTGATGTCCCGGCCGGTGACCAGCTCGTCGATGAGCCGCAGGATCTGCGCCTGGATCATGACGTCCAGGGCGGTGGTGGGCTCGTCGGCGATGATCAGCCGCGGCCGGCAGGCCAGCGCCATCGCGATCATGGCGCGCTGGCGCTGGCCGCCGGAGAGCTCGTGCGGATACGAGCGCTCGCGCCAGGCGGGCAGGCCGACCTGCTCCAGCAGCTCGACGACCTGCGAGCGCGCCTGGGCGGGTGCGGCGCCGCCGTGCACCAGCAGCGGTTCGGCGATCTGGTCGCCGACGCGCTGGACGGGGTTGAGCGAGTGCATCGCGCCCTGGAACACGATCGAGGCTCCGGCCCAGCGCACGGCGCGCAGCCGGCCCCAGCGCATGTCCAGCACGTCCTCGCCGTCCAGCAGCACCCGCCCGCTGATGCGCGCCGAGCGGGGCAGCAGCCGCAGCAGCGCCAGCGCCACAGTGGACTTGCCGCAGCCCGACTCCCCGGCGACGCCGAGCTTGCTGCCCGGTTCCAGGTCGAAGGAGACGCCGCGCACGGCGGGGATCTCGCCGCCGCCGGCGCGGTAGGACACGGAGAGGCCGTCGACCTCCAGGCAGCGGTCGGGGCCGGGGCGGGCCGCCGCGTCCGCGGGTTCGGGCGCCGGGGTGTCCGGGGGATGCTCGGTCGGGTTCATCGGCGCTCCCGCAGCCGGGGGTTGAGCACGCCCTCCAGGGCGCGCCCGCACATGGTGAACGACAGTGCGACGGCGGCGATGGCCACTCCCGGCGGGATCATGTACCACCAGATGCCCGAGCTGATGGCGCCGGCGGTGCGCGCCTCCTGGATGATGCCGCCCCAGGAGACGGTGCCCGGGTCGCCCAGCCCGAGGAAGGCCAGCGTCGCCTCCATCAGGATCGCCTCGGCCACCAGCAGCGTGGTCTGGGCCAGCACGACCGGAAGGACGTTGGGCAGCACGTGGCGCAGCATGACATGGGCGTGGCCGCCGCCCAGGGCGCGCGCCCGCTCGATGAAGGGCCGCGCCTCGACGGCGAGGGTCTGGGCCCGCACGACGCGAGCGGTGGTGGGCCAGGCGGTGACCCCGATGGCGATGATGATGGTCAGCGTGCTGCGGGTCATCACGGCCGCCAGCGCCACCGCCATGACGAGAGCGGGCAGCACGGCGAACCAGTCGGTGACGCGCATCAGCACGTTGCCCGGCCATCCGCCGAAGTGGCCGGCGACGACCCCGATGAGGGTGCCCAGGGCCACCGACACGAACGCGGCCAGAAACCCCACGGTCAGCGAGATCCGCGCGCCCCACACCACCAGGTCCAGCACGGAGCGGCCGAACGCGTCGGTGCCAAGCGGATACCCGGGGCCGGGCGGCTGGAACCGGCCGCCCTCGGCCTCGGTGAGGCTGAGCGCGTCCGCGTCGATGAACAGCGGGGCGGCGAGCGCGGCCAGCCCGATCAGCGCCAGCACGGCGAGGCCGGCCATGCCGCCGCGGTTTCCGGCGAAGGCGCGGGCGTAGCCGGCCAGGGCACGGCGCCGGCGGGTCCAGGCCAGCGCGGCGCGGCTCATGTCCGCACCCGGGGGTCCAGCAGCGGGTAGACCAGGTCGGCCAGCAGGTTCATCACGATCACCGAGCCCGCGAAGACGACGAACAGCGCTTGGACGATGGGCAGGTCGGGCACCCGGAGTCCGGAGTAGAACAGCGAGCCCAGACCCGGCCAGGCGAACACGGTCTCGATCAGGATCACGCCGGAGACCACGCGGCCCAGGTTCAGGAAGATGAGGGTGACCGTGGGCAGCAGCGCGTTGGGCACGGCGTGGCGCCGCAGCACCACGGAGTCGCGCAGCCCCTTGGCGCGGGCGGTCGTCAGGTAGTCCGATCCCATCTCGTCCAGGACCGACGAGCGCATGATCATCATGTACTGGGCGTAGACGACGGCGACCATGGTGGCCACGGGCAGCACCATGTGGTGGCCCACGTCCAGCGCGACGGCGAACGCGCCCTCGACACCGGGGCTGGACATCCCGCTGGTGGGGAACAGGCCGGCGCCCGAGGCCAGCAGCACGATCAGCAGCAGTCCCAGCCAGAAGGAGGGCACCGACCACAGGGTCAGCGCGACGCCGGTGTCGACGCGGTCCATCAGCGAGCCGCGCCGCCACCCCGCTCGGGTGCCCAGCACGAGCCCCAGGATCGCGGCGATGACGGTGCCGGTGCCCGCCAGCAGCAGGGTGGGACCGATCCGTTCGGCGATCAGGTCGGCGACGGGCACGCGGTACTGGTAGGACATGCCGAAGTCCAGGGTGAGCATGCCCAGGCAGTAGTCGGCGAACTGCTGCGGCAGCGGCTGGTCGAGGCCGAAGTCGCGGCGCATCGCCTCCAGCTGATCGACGCTGACCGAGCGCCCCTGGGTCAGGGCGGCCACGGGGTCGCCGGGCAGCACCCGGAACAGGAAGAAGCTGGTGACCATGACCGCCAGCAGCGAGACCAGTGCGGTCAGCA
Organism: Streptomonospora arabica; assembly: GCF_039531585.1. Classification (NCBI taxonomy): domain Bacteria; kingdom Bacillati; phylum Actinomycetota; class Actinomycetes; order Streptosporangiales; family Nocardiopsidaceae; genus Streptomonospora; species Streptomonospora arabica. Next base: position 122,071 of record NZ_BAAAQI010000001.1, read on the forward strand.
CGCGCCCGCCCAGGTAGCGCACCGCCGGGTGCAGGCCCGGGCGGCCGCGGCGGGGCCGGGTACCCGCCGCGGGCCGTCCGGTTCCGGCCTTCTCGGTGGCTGCCACGGCTACTCGCGGTCCCCGGCGGTGGCGGCGCGGCGGCGGAGGAGGTAGACGCCCCCGCCCAGGGCCACCAGGACCACGGCGCCCAGGCCCGCCAGCGCCCAGGGGGAGACGGCGGCGCCGGCCCGGGAGTCGGCTGCGGGCACCGCCGAGCTCCACGACCAGTGGCCGTCCTGGCCCCAGATGTTGCCGCCGGGGTCGGGCTGGACCTGGATGGAGGCGATCTGGTCGGACCGGTAGGCCTCCAGGGTGTCGGCGTAGGTCAGCACGTTGACCACGGCCTCCTCGTACAGGATCTCCTGCATCTTCTTGACCGTGGCGGCGCGGCCCTCGGGGTCGTCGTAGGCGGCCAACTGCTGCTCGTAGAGGCGGTCGTAGTCCTTGTCGCAGAAGTAGGCGTCGCTGCGCATGGTCCCGGGCTCGGTCGGCAGCGCCCCGCAGGTGTGGATGCCCAGCACGTAGTCGGGGTCGGGGTTGACCGTCCACCCGGTGAAGATCAGGTCGTACTCGCCGCTGTAGAGGGCGTCGCTGAGCACGCCGGGGTCGACGGTGCGGTTGTCGACCTCGATGCCGATGTCGGCCAGCCGCTCCACCAGCAGCTTGCCCATGGCGACGTAGTCGGGCCGGTCGTTGTGGACGTGCATGCGCAGCTTGAGCGGGTCGCCGCCGGGCGAGACGCGCACGCCGTTGCCGCCCCGCTCGTAGCCGGCCTCGTCCAGCATCTCGTTGGCCGCGTCGGGGTCGAAGTCCAGGCGCTGGGAGGCGTCGGGCGTCCAGTGGTAGGTGTCGTAGCGGGCCGGGACGTAGCCGCCGGCGGCCTCGGCGTAGCCGCCGTAGACGGACTCGACGATCTCGTCCTTGTCGATCGCGCGCATGATGGCGCGGCGCAGCACCCGGTCCTCAAGGGCGGGGTGGCCGTCGCCGAACTCCTCGCCGTCCTGGGTGCGCGCGCCCGGGTTGATGGTGAAGCCCTGGAACCGCTTGCCGCTGGCGGTGTTGACCGTGATGTTCTCGGTGCCCTTGAGCGCGTCGGCCTGGGCGGGGGTGAGCCCGCTGACGAAGGACACCTCGCCCGCACGCAGCGCCTCGACCTGGGCGTCGCGCTCGGGCATGTAGCGGAAGACCAGCCGGTCGAACTTCGGCGGGTCGCGCCAGTAGTCCTCGTTGGCCTCCAGGGTGATCGACTGGTTGGGCTTGTGGCCGGTGATGACGAAGGGGCCGCTGCCGACGACCGGGAACTCGTCGTTGTCGAACGAGGAGTAGTCGCCGACGTCCTTCCAGATGTGCTTGGGCACGATCGGGACGTCCAGGGCCAGCATGGTGGCCTGGGGCTCCTTCAGCGTGATCTTCAGGGTGGTGGCGTCGACGGCCTCCACGCTTTCGAAGTTGGCCACGAAGTTGCCGTTGGCGGTGGCGGCGCCCTCGTCCTCCATCATCGTGGTGAAGGTCCAGGCGGCGTCCTCGGCGGTCAGCGGCTCGCCGTCGCTCCAGGTGGCGCCGTCGCGGATGGTGTAGGTCCAGGTCAGGCCGTCGTCGGAGGTCGTCCAGGACTCGGCCAGCCCGGGGATGGGCTCGTTGGTCCGGGGGTCGTAGTTGGTGAGGTAATCGTAGGCGAGCCGGTGGATGCTGGTGCTGATGAGCCGCTGGGCCAGGAAGGGGCTGAACGAGTCGACCGGCTGGGACGCCGCGATGGTGAGGGTGTCGGCGCCCTCCGCCTCGGCGGCGGCGGGCGGGGCCGCGGTCAGGGCGGGAGCGGTGGCGACGAGCGCCGCGGTCAGGACTGCGGCGGTGCGCCGCGCCGCGCGGCTCTTCGGCGCCCGGGCCGGCGGCCGGGCGGGTTCCTGCTGTCGGGCCATGTGCTGCTCAACCCCTCGGGTTCGCGGTGCGGGGGAAAAGACGGGGTGTACAGGGATCGTGACGCAGGGATCAGTTGGTTGTTTACCAGCATGTACAGAATTGCGTCAACGATTTACCTCGCGAGTGTCACGCGCCGTTCACAATCGTCGGCCCGCGGATCGGCCCCGGTCGCGCACGGTCGCCCGAAGCGGACTCCGGACCCAGGGGCACCCGTTCCGCGCACTCCCCCGGGCCCGTTCCCCCGCCCCGAAACCACCCTCGGATTCGCCTGGAATTCCGGCAACCGCTACGGTTTTCGCCCATGATGGGGCACTCGCACGCGCTGAGCGGCATAGTCGGCTGGATGGCGGTCGTTCCTTTTCTGGACGGCCGGGAGGTGCTCGGGGTCAGCTTCGACCTGGGCCCCGGTGAGATCGTCGCCGGCTCGCTGGTCTGCGCGGGTGCCGCGCTGATCCCCGACCTGGACGCCAAGAGCTCCACGATCACCAACACCTACGGCGCCTTCACCCGGGCGCTCAGCGGCATCTTCAACTGGATGTTCGGCGGGCACCGCAACGGCACCCACTCCCTGCTGTTCGCGGTGCTGATGGGCTCGGTGACCCAGGGCCTGGCACTGTGGTCGGAGTTCGCCGTGCAGATCTTCGTGTTCCTGCTGCTGGGCATCGCCTTCAACGGACTGGGCCTGGGCAGCGAGAAGAACAGCATCGCCTCAGCGGTCATCAACGCGATGGCCACGGGCGCCGTCACGCTCGCCCTCTTCACCTCGGGCGTGGACTACTCCTGGATCGGCCTGGCGGTGGCGTTCGGCTGCTTCCTGCACTTCCTCGGCGACATGGCCACCGAGCTCGGCGTGCCGCTGCTGTGGCCTGCCACCAAGTACCGCTTCGGCGAGAAGATCGGCTTCACGACCGACAGCAAGGTCGAGCGCAACCTCGTCACCCCGTCGCTGACCATCGCCATAGTGCTGCTGACGTTCTACCTCTTCCCGTGGCCGGAACTGCTGCCCGAGGTGTGACGGCCGCGGCGGCGGGACAGCCGGGGGCGGCGCGGCTAGAGTGGCGCGCGTGACACGCGCTTCGGAATCCCTGCCCCCTGAACTGCACGCCTACCTGGTGGACCACAGCGCGCCGGTCGACCCCGTGCTCGCCGACCTCGCCGAAGAGACCGCCCGGCTCTACCCCGACCTGACGACCATGCAGATCGGCGCCGAACAGGGCACGTTCATGACACTGCTCGCCCGGATCAGCGGCGCCCGCGACGTGGTGGAGGTCGGCACGTTCACCGGCTACTCCTCCATCTGCATGGCGCGCGGCATCCCCGACGACGGCACGCTGCTCGCACTGGACGTCAGCGAGGAGTGGACCGCGATCGCGCGCCGCTACTGGGCGCGCGACGGCGTCGCGCACAAGGTGGACCTGCGCATCGGGCCGGCGCTGGAGAGCCTGCGCGCGCTGCCCGAGCAGCGGCGCTTCGACCTGGCCTTCATCGACGCCGACAAGGACGGCTACATCGGCTACTGGGAGGAGCTGGTGCCGCGGATGCGCCCGGGCGGCGTGCTCCTGGTCGACAACACCCTCTCCCACGGGCGGGTCATCGACCCGGCCGAGGACTCCGCGCAGGTGCAGGGCATCCGCGACTTCAACGACCGCGCCCTGGCCGACGACCGCGTCGAGCTGGTGCTGCTGCCGATCGGCGACGGCCTGACCCTGGCGCGCAAGCGCGCCTGAGCGGTCCCGAAGAGCCGCGGGACGGGCGGTGCGCCGCCCGTCCACAGGTCATCGCGATCCACTGCGGAAACACGCCCGCCTCCAGTACTCTGCCGGAACATGCGCCTCTTGCACACCTCCGACTGGCATCTGGGACGCTCCTTCCACCGCGAGAACCTCCTCGACTCCCAGGCGGCGTTCGTCGACCACCTCATCGACACCGTCCGCCGGGAGCGCATCGACGTCGTCGCGGTCGCGGGCGACCTCTACGACCGCGCCCTGCCCCCGGTCGAGGCCGTGCGCCTGCTCGACGAGGCGCTGGGACGCATCCGCGACACCGGCGCGCGGGCCGTGCTCATCAGCGGCAACCACGACTCCATGGTCCGGCTGAGCTACGCGACCGGCCTCATCGACGCTGCGGGCATCCACCTGCGCGCCTCGCTGGAGGACGTCGGCTCGCCGGTGCTGATCGACGACGAGCACGGTCCGGTCGCCTTCTACGGCATCCCCTACCTGGAGCCCGAGATCGCCCGGCCGCACTGGGGCCTGCAGCGGCGCGGCCACCCCGCGGTGCTCGGCCACGCCATGGACCTGGTGCGCGCCGACCTCGCGTCGCGGCCCGCCGGCACCCGCTCGGTGGTGCTCTCCCACGCCTTCGTCAGCGGCGGCGCGCCCTCCGACAGCGAGCGCGACATCTCCGTCGGCGGCGCCTCCCACGTGCCGCTGACGGTGTTCGACGGCGTCGACTACACCGCGCTGGGCCACCTGCACGGCCGCCAGACCATGGCCGGGTCGGTGCGCTACTCCGGTTCGCCGCTGGCCTACTCGTTCTCCGAGGAGCACCAGGTCAAAGGGTGCTGGATCCTCGACATCGGGCCCTCGGGCGCCGTCGCCGCGGAGTTCGCCCCCGCACCGGTGCCGCGCCCGGTCGCCCGCATCAGCGGCCGCATCGACGACCTGCTCACCGCCGACCGCTGGGAGCACTACACCGGCCACTGGCTGCAGGTCACCCTCACCGACCCGCTGCGCCCGGCCTTTCCCATGGACCGGCTGCGCGAGCGGTTCCCGCACGCCCTGGTGCTGGACTTCGCCCCCGACGACCGGCCGCCTGCGGACGACCGCAGCTGGTCGCGGCGGACCGCCGACCGCTCCGACTCCGAGCTGGTGCTGGACTTCGTCGACTGGGCGCGGGGCGCGCCCGCCACCGGCGAGGAGCACGACCTCGTCGCCGCCGCGCTGGAGGACGTCCGCATCGGGGAGGCCGCCCGCTGATGCGCCTGCACAAGCTCACCGTCTGCGCCTTCGGCCCTTTCGCCGGGACCGAGACCGTCGAATTCGACCGCCTCGGCGATGGCGGCCTCTTCCTCATCCACGGGCCCACCGGCGCCGGCAAGACCTCGGTGCTGGACGCCGTGTGCTTCGCGCTCTACGGCCGCGTGCCGGGGGTGCGCGAGGCCGCGCGCTCGCCCCGCAGCAACCACGCCTCCCCCGGCGCGGCGCCCGAGGTCACCTTGGAGCTCACCGTGCGCGGGCGCCGCCTGCACTTCCTGCGCCGGCCCGCCTGGCAGCGGCCGAAGAAGCGCGGCAGCGGCACCACCGAGGAGAAGGCCAAGGCCGTCGTCACCGAACTGGACGAGGGCACCTGGCGCGGGCTGACCAACCGGCCCGACGAGGCCGGCCAGATCGCCCGCGACGTGCTGGGGTTGTCGCTCGACCAGTTCTGCCAGATCGCGCTGCTGCCCCAGGGCGACTTCGCGCGGTTCCTGCGCGCCAAGGCGCACGAACGGCAGGCGAGCCTCGAACGCATCTTCGCCACCGACGTGTTCACCAAGGTCGAGAAATGGCTGAGCGAGCACGCGCGCGGCCTGGGCCAGGAGGCCGGGCGCGCCGAGGCCGCCGTCGGGCAGGCCGCCGACCTGGTCGCCGAGGTCGGCCGCTCCGCCCGTCCCGAGGGCGACCTGGAGGCGCTGGCGCCGTGGGCGGCCGAGCTGGCGGCCGTGGCCGCGGGCACGGCAGACGACACCGCCCGGGCGGCAGCGGCCGCCCTGCACGACCGCGACGCCGCGCGCCGCCGCCTGGAGGAGGCCCGCGAGCTGGAGCTCCGGCAGGGGCGCCGCGCCGACGCGCTGCGCCGCCGCGAGGAGCTGGCCGGGCGCGAACCCGAGCGCGAGGAGTGGGCCGCCGAACTGGACGCCGCCGAGCGCGCGGCCGGGGTGATGCCCCTGCTGCGCACCGAGGACCACCGGCGCAGCCAGGTGGAGAAGGCCGAACTGGCCGCGGCCGAGCGGCTCGGCCTCGTTCGTGAGCTGGCGCCCGGAACCGCCGGCGGTGGGGACCGGTCCGGCGCCGACGCCTCGGGCCCCTCCGCCGCCATCGCCGCCGACTCCTCCGACGCCTCCGACTCCGCGGACCCTGCGGGCTCCGCTCGGCGCGAGCCGCTGTCGGCGGCCGAGCGCGCGCGCCGCGACGAGGTCGCCAAGCTGGAGCACCTCCGCGGCGACGCGGAGCGGCTGCGGACCGTGCGCTCGGAGATCGCGGCCGCCGATACCGAGACCGCCGAGGCGCGGCGCCGCCTTGGGGAGTGCCGCGAGCGGGCCGCCGAACTGCCCGAACGGCGCACCCGGGCGGCCGCCGAGCTGGACGCGGCCCGGGGGCGGACCGGATCGCGCGAAAGCGCCGAGGAGGCGCTCGAGCTCGCCCGCACCCGGCAGGACTCGGCCCAGGCTGCGCAGCGGCTCACCGACGAACTGGCACAAGCCGAGGAGCGGCGCCGTTCCCGGGTCGACGCCGCGCAGGCGGCCCGCGACCGGCTGCAGGAGATCCGCCGGTCGCGCATCGAGGGCATGGCCGCCGAACTCGCCGAGGGGCTGGAGGCGGACCAGGCGTGCCCGGTGTGCGGCTCGGCCGAGCACCCGGCCCCCGCCGCGGGGGCCGCCGACCGGCCCTCGCCGGCGGACGAGGAGGCGGCCACCGCGGCCGCCGATGCGGCCGCCGCGGAGCGCAGCACCGCCGAGAACACGGTCGCCGAGCTGACCGCGAAGCTGGACGCCGCCCGGGACACCGCCGGCGGCATGGAGGCCGACGCGGCCGCCGAGCTGCTGGAGCGGCGCCGCGCCGATCTGGAGCGCATCGGCGCAGCGGAGGCCGAGGCCGAGCGGCTCGCCGCGGAGCTGCAGCGGATCGACACCGAGGTCGAGAAGGCGCGCACCGACGAGGCCGAGCTGGTCCGCGGCATCGCCGAGCTGGAGAAGGTCCGCGAAACCAAGGCCGCGGAGGCCGACCGGCTCACCCGCACGCTCGACGACGCCCGGGGCGAGGACGCCGACCTCGCCGCGCGGATCAGCCGGCTGGCCGATGAGGCCGACCTGCTCAAGGAGGCGGTGCAGGCTCTGGACGACCGGTCGGCCGCCGCCGGGGAGCTTCGCGCCGCCGAACGCGAGGCGCGCGCCGCCACAGCCGAGGCCGGGTTCACCGGTGCCCACCGGGTGCGGGCCGCCGAGCGCGGCGACGATGAGCGCCGCCGGCTGCGCGAGCGCATTCGGGCCCACGACGACGAGGCGGCCGCGGTGCGCGCGGTTCTGGACGACGCCGACCTCGCGGCGGCCGGCGCTCTTCCCGCACCGGACGTCGCGGGGCTGTCGGCGGCGGCCGAGAGCGCCGAGGGCGCCGCCGACCACGCGGTGCGCTGGCGCGACCGCTTCGCCGAGCGGGCGGAGCGGCTCACCGAGCTGCGCGCCCGGCTGGAGCACCGGTTGGCGGAGTCCCGCCCCGCCCGCCGCCGGCACAGCGTCGCCGACGGCCTGGCGCGCCTGGCCGCCGGTACCTCCGCCGACAACCGCGAGAGCGTCCGGCTGTCGGCCTACGTGCTCGCCGCCCGGCTGGAGCAGGTGGTGGCCGCGGCCAACGACCGGCTGACGACCATGGCCGGCGCCCGCTACGAGCTGCGCCACACCGTCGACAAGTCCGCGGGCGACCGCTCCCACTCGGGCGGCGGGCTGGGCCTGCGCGTGCTGGACGCCTGGACCGGCCAGGAGCGCGACCCCGCCACCCTCTCGGGCGGCGAGACCTTCGTGGCGTCGCTCGCCCTGGCCCTGGGCCTGGGCGACGTCGCCGCCCAGGAGGCGGGCGGCCACGACATGCACACCCTCTTCATCGACGAGGGCTTCGGCACCTTGGACGAGGAGACCCTGGAGGAGGTGCTCGAGGTCCTCGACTCGCTGCGGGACGGCGGCCGGGCCGTGGGCGTGGTCAGCCACGTGGCCGACCTCCGCACCCGGATCACCACCCGCCTCACGGTGGTCAAGACCCCCACCGGCTCCCGCCTGCAGCAGACGGCCTGACCCCCACCGGTCGGGCAACCGCCGTACCCCGCCCCACCACCGATGCACCGGGGAACCATCGGACCCTCCGCATGCCCCCGCCACCCCGGCCCTCGACTGGAGCGAACACCGCACACTGTTGCGTTTGCTTCACTTGTTTCGGATGATGCGGATACAGGCCAGCTCTACCTCACCCCGAGGCGAGGAGGAACCGTGGCAGTCCTGTCTTCGCACCCTGATTCCACACAGATCGAGGCGGCCGCAGACGCACTCCCCCGGATTCGCCGATACCTGGACGAGCATCCCGAGACCCTGACGACTGTCCCTGTACTCGTCGAGGACAACCAGCAGGAACTTCTCCTACCCCGCTCAGCTGTCGAGCTCCTGGCGGCCGTACTGCACCACATGGCTGCAGGGCGCGGGGTTTCGATCGTGCCGGAACACGCAGAACTGACGACCCAGCAGGCCGCGGACATGCTCAACGTCTCACGACCGCATTTGATCGGGCTTCTCCAGGCTGGAGAGATTGCTTACCGCAAGGTGGGCTCACATCGCAGGGTGCGCGCGGACTCCCTGGTGGAGTACATGCGGAGGGACGACCAGCGCCGCCGCGAAGCCGCCGACGAACTGTCGGCGATGGCTCGGGAGCTGGGCCTGGATTGAAATGCCCTTTGTTGTCTTGTATGACGCCAATGTCCTGTATCCGAGCACTCTGAGGGACTTGCTCCTCAGATTGGCTCAGGCAGGTCTCGTCCAGGCCAAGTGGACCCATCGCATCCTGGACGAGACCTTCAGCAACCTCAAATCGAACCGACCCGAGTTGTCCGAGGAGGCACTCGACCGCACTCGGAAACTGATGATCTGCGCCGTCCGGGACTGCCTCGTCACGGGGTATGAACCCGTGATCGAATCGCTGGATCTTCCAGACCCGGATGATCGGCATGTCCCGGCAGCGGCGATCCGCGCACGTGCTCAGGTCATCGTCACGGAGAACCTGCCGGACTTCCCCGCCTCGGCCCTGTCGCAATGGGACATCGAGGCCAAGAGCGCGGACGACTTCGTCCTCGATCAGATTCATCCGGATCGGAAAGTGGTCTGGGCGTGCGCCCAGCAGATCGCCGACTCATGGCGCAGACCACCGGGAACCGTGGCTGACGTGCTCTCGAGCCTTCAGCGAAACGGGCTGCACGGCTCGGTGGCGGAGTTGCAGTCCGATTGACCTTGCGCGGGTTCAGGGCCGGGCCGGCGGCTTGGGGCTCACAGGATCTCCAGCGGGGTGCGGCGGGTCGGCGGCGGGAAGGCCTTGTCGAGGGCGGCGAGCTCGTCGGAGGTGAGCCGGATGTCCAGCGCCTCGGCGTTCTGGCGGGCGTGTGCGGGATCGGCGGCCTTGGGGATCGCCACGACGTCCCCCTCGCGCACCGTCCAGGCCAGGGCGATCTGGGCGGGCTGCACGCCGCGCCCGGCGGCGATCTCGCCCAGCACCGGATCCTGCAGAATCCTGCGGCGCGCGGCGCCGCCCTGGGCCAGCGGCGAGTAGGCCATCACCGGCAGCCCGGGGGCGGTCCCGCGGCACCACGGGAGCAGGTCGTACTCGATGCCGCGCGAGGCCAGGTGGTACAGGACCTGGTCGGTGACGCAGGCCTGGCCCGCGGGGACGCGCCACAGGCGCTCCATCGCCTCGGTGTCGAAGTTGGACACGCCCCAGTGGCGGATCTTGCCCTCGTCGCGGAGCTCCTCCATCACCGCGGCGGTCTCCGACAGGGGTACGGGCCCCTGCCAGTGCAGCAGGTAGACGTCGATGATGTCGGTACCCAGCCGGCTGAGGCTCCGCTCACACGCGGTCTTGGCCCTGCGTCGACCGGCGTTGCTCGGGTAGACCTTGGAGACGAGGACGACCTCCTCGCGACGGCCGGCGACCGCTTCGCCGACCACGCGTTCGGCTCCGCCCTCGCCGTACATTTCCGCAGTGTCGACCAGGGTCATCCCCGCATCGATGCCCGCACGCAGTGCCCGGACCTCGTCGGCGCGCCGGTCCGCCCTTTCACCCATGTGCCAGGTGCCCTGCCCGATCGGCGGCACCCGCTGCGAGGGCCCCAGCGCGATTCCGCGGTCGCCACGTCCCATTTCCGCACTCCCCGCACTCATTCCGCCATCCACCACCGACCGGCCCGCCGCACCGACCGCTCACCGCGCCGACCGCGGCGCCTCCGACCGCTCCGACCGAAGTTCCGGCCGCCTCTTAACGATGGCTTATCCGAAAGGCGCATAACCACCGACATGTTCCCTTCGACGGGCCCTGCCCCTGTCCCCTCCCCCGCTCGCGCACTGCGCGCGGAAGAGGCACCGCGGGTACTGCGATATCCGACCGACTCGCTGCTGCTGGTGGGCGGCATTCCCGGCGCCGGCAAGAGCACGCTGCTCAACCGGCTGTTCGCGCTGGAAGGCACCGAGACCGTGCCGGTTGCGACCCCCGACGGCGCGCGGGTGATCGACTCCCAGCAGGCGCGCAACCGGCTCGCCCGCCGACTGCGCGCACTTCCCTACCCCGTTTGGCGCTGGGCGACGCACCTCCTGCACTACCTGCGCGTGCTGCGGGTCCTGCGCAAGGGCGGCGGGCCGGTCGCGGTGCACGTGACCGCCACGCACCGCGCGGTGCTGCGCCTGCTCGGCCGCTACTGCCGCCACCGCGGGCGGGAGGTCCACCTGCTGCTCATCGACGTCGACCCGGGGGCCGCGCTGGAGGCCCAGATCCGGCGCGGGAGGGCGGTCACCCCGCGCGCCCACCGGCGGCACGTGCGGCGGTGGCACCGCGTGCTCGTCGACTGCGCGGCGGGCGCGGAGGCGGTCGTGCCGGGTGCGCGCTCGCTGCTCCTGCTCGACCGTTCGGCGGCCGCCGAGCTGGCCGAGATCCGCTTCACACCGGGCGCCGCCGGGCCGGGGGACGGCGGGGCGGCACCGCGCACGGTGCCATAATGTGCGGGTGAGCTCCCTGGTCGACATCGCTGTGTTCGGGATCGCGGGTGCCGTCATGCTGGCGGCCCTCGTCGGGCTGCTGCTGGTCGCGGGGCGGTCCGCCGCCGCTCCCGCCAAGGGCGCGCTCGGCGCCGTCTGCGCCGCGCTGCTCCTCGCGGTCCCCGCGCTCGCGGCGGCCCGGACGCTGGGCGGCGATCCTGCGGCGGGCGCGGGACAGGCGTTCCTGGTCGCCTCGGCGGCGGTGGTCGTGGTCTACGCAGCCGGGATGGCGCTGCTGCCCCTGGTGGCGCGGCAGGCCGCGGCCGGACTGGGCGTCGCCGAACCGCGCGGGCTGCGGCTCACGCCGGCCGTGGCGGGCGGCGGCCTGCTGGTGTGCGCCGCGCTGGGCGCCGCCGGCACCGGGATCGCCCTGCTGCTGGCCTGATACGGCTTCGGTCGGAACCGGTCCGACCGGAATCCGCTCCTTCGGGACGGGTGGGGTCGGGCCGGACCCGCGGGCATCGGGTCCCGGGCGCGCGTCCGTGCCGGGACCGCGCCCGGCGCCGACCGGCCGGCGCGCTCAGCCCGTCGGCCCGGCCTGCTGCTCGCCGACGTTCTCGCGCACCACCGGGATTACCCTGCCGAGCGCCTCGCGGAACGGCCCGTGCGTGGTGATGTAGGAGAACCCCAGCTCCTCGCGGTTGCCGACGAGCTTGGCCGCGATCTCCTCGGCGGTGCCCACGAGCACGTACGGGCAGTCCAGCACCTTGCGGACGGTGTCGAGGCCGGTCTCGGAGTACCCCTCGACGAGCTCGGCCGCGCTCTTCTCGGCGTCGTCGGTCACCACGACCGCCTGCGCCAGCATGTTGAACTCCAGGGCGTCCGCCCGCTGGCCCGCCTTGGCGCGGACGAAGTCCACCCGGCGCCGCGCCTCGTCCAGGTCGTCCACGCGGAAGGTGCCCATGCGGCGGCCCTTGATCTGGGTGAGGCCGGCGAAGCCCACGATGTCGGCGTGGCGGGCGGCCAGTGCGAGTCCGGCGTCGCCGTTGGCGCCGATCAGCAGCGGAGGACGCGGCACCTGGTGCGGCAGCGGCTCCTGTCCGTCCTCGGCGAACAGCCGGTCCAGCTCGCCGATGCTGCGCTCCAGACGCTCCAGCCGCTCGGCATGGGAGCGCCAGGGGATCCCGGCCGCCTCGAACTCCGATTTCATGTGCCCGGCGCCCAGGCCGAGCTCCAACCGCCCCCCGGAGATCCGGTCCACCGTCGCGGCCTCGCGCGCCAGCAGGGCGGGGTTCCAGAACTCGTTGTTGAGTACGAGGGTGCCGAGCCGGACCCGCGAGGTCGCGGCGGCCGCGGCGGCCAGCAGTGCGAAGGGCGAGGCGGCTCCCAGGTGGTCGGGGACCTGGACGGCGTCGTAGCCCGCCTCCTCGGCGGACCGGCACACCTGCATCCAGCGGTCGATCTCCTGTTGGCGGCTGTTGAAACCGAACCGGAATTTCCTCATGGCTCCGACCCAACCGGAATCGGGCGCTCGGCGCCACCCCGTTGCAGAGGAGGGCGCCGTTTTCCGCTCTGGGCGGAGGAGGCGGCGTCAGGCCCCGCCCTTCGAGCGCCGGTCGAGTTCGGCCAGGTAGGCGTTGTAGGCGTCCATGTCGGCGTCGTCGGAGCCGCCGCGCTTGCTGTGGCGCTCCCGGCGCCGCTCGGCGCGCTCGTCGTCGACCCACCACTGGCGGACCATGGCGAGCATCACCAGGCCCGTGGGGACCTCGCCGACCGCCCAGGCGATGCCGCCGCCCGCGTACTGGTCGGCGCCCTGGGCGTCCAGCCAGGGCACGTCGAACTGGCCGTAGTACTCCATCGCGAGCGGGGCCGACTGCATCATGATCGTGATGCCGAAGAACGCGTGCACACCCATGGCCACCAGCAGGAGCACCAGCCGCAGCAGGTAGGGCAGGTTGCGCGGCCCCGGGTCCACACCCACGATGATCCAGTAGTAGAGGAACCCCGTGAGCAGGAAGTGCACGTTCATCAGCAGGTGCCCGGTGTGGTCGTTCATCAGCGCCGGGAACAGCGGTGTGAAGTACAGCACGTAGGGGCTGAGGACGAACACCGGGGCCGCCACCGCCGGATGGGTGACGGTCGTGGAGAACCCGCTGTTGATGAACGCGGCGAGCCACTCGCGCGGCCCGCGGTCGCCGCGGATGCGGGCCGGGTGCAGCGCCCGCAGCGCCAGGGTGACCGGGGCGCCGAGCACCAGCAGGATCGGCACGAGCATGGACAGCACCATGTGCTGCACCATGTGCATGCTGAACGTCACCATCGAGTAGGTCGCCACGCCGCTGAGCAGCATGGCCACCAGCACCGCCAGGCCCGCCGCCCAGGAGAGGGTGCGGCCCCAGGGCCAGCTGTCGCCGCGGCGCAGCAGGCGCACCACGCCCGCCGCGTAGGCGCCGCCCAGCACCACGACCACCAGGGCGAAGAACAGGTCGGGCCGCCACAGGGTGAGCAGGGTCTGCACACTGACCGGCGGCGGGACGGCAAAGCCCAGGACCGCCTCGGCCTCGGTCACCGTGCCCGGCTGCTCCGGGGGCGCGGTGCGGCTCAGCGCGGCCGCGATGCCCATCGTGGCCGACATCACCGCGATCTCGACCCCGGCCAGGCGCGCGAACAGCCGGCGGCCGCCTGCCTCGGTGATGCGCGGGATCGTCCGGCGGCGGTGCGCCCAGCCGAGCGCGCCGAGCGCGCAGAACAGCACGGCCTTGACCAGGATGAGCAGGCCGTAGGAGGTGGTGACCAGGTCGGACACCGCGTAGAGGCGGCTGGCGGCGCTGGCGACGCCGCCCACGCCCACGCCGATGTAAGCCCACAGGGCCATCCGGCTGAAGCGCTCGGCGGCCACGGCGGGGGCCGCGGGCTTGGCGCGCAGTCCGTGGAAGGTCACCGCGGCCAGCCCGCCCACCCACAGCGAGATCGCGAGGACGTGCAGCGCCAGGCCGGTGACGGCGAGTTCGTGGCTGCCCGCGGAGGCGGAGTGGCCGGTCAGCGCGGGCGGCATCAGGCCGGCGACGGCCAGGGCGAGCGGGGCCAGGGTGCCTGCGGCGGTCTCCGCGGTGCGGCTCAGCAGCGCGGTGCCGCAGGCGAGCAGGATCACCGCCAGCAGGCCGATCCCCTGGGCGACCGAGACGGCGTAGCTGGTCAGCTGGTCGCCGACGACCTGGCCGGGCGGGAGCCCGGAGACGTCGGAGAGCTGGAAGACCAGGACGGCCCCGGCGGCCGCCGCCCAGACCAGCGCCGGCCAGGCCGCGACGCGCACGTAGCCCAGTGCCTGCGCTCCCGGCGCGCCCTTGCGCAGCGGCAGCAGGAAGGCCCCCAGCACGAGCAGGCCCACGGTCAGCGCGGCGGCGACGTCGCGCACCGCGGTGGCGGTGGGAAGCCCCCAGCGGGTGAGGGGCCCGGCGTCGGGCAGGCCGGGGATCACGCGGACGGTGACCGCGCCGCCCGCGACGAGGGCGACGATGAGGGCGATCAGGCCCGACGCGACGGCGGCCACGGCGATGATCCCGGCGGTGTCGGCGCCGGGGGCGCGGACGGCCGCTCCCGGGGCTCGGCTCTCGGCGGGCTCCTCGCGCGGGAGGTCGCCCTCGCGGACTCCGGGGGAACTCACGCGGGTCGCTCCGTGGGTCAGGGGTCGCTACTGGCGGTCGCGGTGGCGGATCACCGCTGCGGCGGCGGCCGCGCCGACCAGCATCCCGGCCGCGCCCCACATCCAGGGGCCGATCCAGCCGGTCATATCGGAGACGAGCAGGACAGGAACGTCCACGCGAACACCACCACGGACCACGATAAATCTACTACATCTACTACAACGTGTCGGAGACGCCGGCCGGGGCAGGCGGCCCGCTCCGAGGGCCGCTCCCGCGGAGGCGGGACTCCGGGGTGGCCGGACTCCAGGGCCGGACACAGGGACGGGCGGATCCATAGGCCGCTCCCGCAGCGGCGTGGCGGGGACGCCTTTCGCCCCCCGACCCCGAGTCTCCTCCCGCGCGGCGACCCGCGCCACCCCTGTCATGCCCCCAACGGGCAGGGATCCGCGGCGAGGCCCGCGGCCATCGGTTCGGGTACCCGCCGGTTGCGGTCGCGACGTGGACGGCGACGGCGGCGTGCGGTCGGGCGCGCAGGTATCGGACCCGGTACCCGCCAGTGGCCCGTGAAAAAGGGGCAGCTAGGGCGGCGGGTGGTCGGGCCCACGACCACCGCACCCGGTACCCGCCGGTTGCGCAGGCAACGGAGCGACGACGGCAGCGGACGGCCGGGCCCGCGGCCATCGGTTCGGGTGCCCGCCGGTTGCGGTCGCGACGTGGGCGGCGACGAGGGCGGACGGCCCAGCCCGCAGGCATCGGACCCGGTACCCGCCGGTTGCGGTGACGACGTGGGCCCCGACGACGGCAGCGGACGGCCGGACCCGCGACCATCGGTTCGGGTGCCCGCCGGTTGCGGTCGCGACGTGGGCGGCGACGGCGGCGTGCGGTCGGGTGGGAGCGGAGGTCATCGCTGGGCCGGTGGCGGTTCCGGCGGGCCCCGGGGGCGGGAGGTTTTCCCTGCCGTGCTGAGCAGGGCCGGACCGCGCCCGATAGCACGAAAAACCGCGGAGCAGCCCCAGCACCCCACCATCATTCCGCGATACGGAATAAACCCGGCTGACTTATCCTGATTCGACCGCTTTCCCGCGGGGCACGGAAGCCCGCGCTTCGACGATCCCACCGAAAACGTCGCCCGAAGGCCCCTCTGGGCTGCTTAGCGCTCGCTGGAGCCCCCGCGCCTCCTTGCCCGGGCGCACGAACCGGTCATAGCGGGACGGATTTCCTCGCGGATCGGGGATGCGCGGCCACCGGCGACCGATTCCGCGGATTTCGCGCGACAGGCCTTCCTTTTTACTCCAGTTTGCCCGTTTCCTTCGTCGCGGGAGTCCCGCCAGGGCCCGTACGGACGTAAACCAAGTCGGACACCCGCCTTCCGGTCGGCCGACCGAAGCGAAAGGACACGCCGAAACCCGCCCCGCGCCCCAGCCGTCGTCACCGCCCCCGTTACACGGGCCACCGGCGGGCACCGCACCGATCACCGCAGGCCCAGCCATCGAGGGGCGTTATCGCGCGGCCGTGCTCACGTCCGAGGCGACGAGGTGAGAAGGAACCGTCCGAGGACCGTCCACGGCGGGCCGCCACCGGAGCTACGGCACTGGGGCGCACTACACCCCGCGCGTGAGCCGCGCTTGCCGCCGGACGCACGCCGCACACACCGGACAGGGCCCTACCACCAAGGCCCCCGGACCTCCGAACACGTACAACGTGCGCTCGGCGGCAAGCTGCTCCCGCTCGCAGAGCGAGCTGCGACCCATTGCCGCATCCCCCGCAGCGACGGCCGGCGGGGGGCCTCCCGGAGGGTTCCTTGCGCCCCCAGCACACGCGCATCCGGCGGGCATCCGGACCGACTCACTCACCACCCGGCGCCCGGCCGCGGGCCCCGCCCCGGCCACGACCGCGGCACCACACCCACCGCTCCATCTCCGCCCCCGCCCGAAACAGGCGTGGTCTCCGATACGGGCCGTTCGCGGCGGAACCGCCGGAGAACGGTCGGCGGCCGCGGGGAAGCGGAGCGATCCGCCGGTCTCCACGCGCGAGCGAGGCGCGAGGCGTTCCCTCCCCCGGCGCGTTCTCGCAGTTCGCCACCTGCGCGGCGCCGATCGCGATACGGTCGGGCGACCACTCCGAAGGGCGCCTGGGCCGCCGTTCCCGTTGTGCGCGCGAGTACCGCCGTCGAGCCATGAAGGGGATTTCCGAGATGCCCCAGATCGACACCGTCATCCGCTCGCGGCGGGTCGCCACCCCCGACGGCGTCGCGCCGGCGTCGGTCGGGGTGGGCGCCGGAAGGATCGTCGCCGTCGACCGGTACAGGGCGCCCGGTACCGCGCCGGAGGACGTCGACCTGGGCGAGACCGCGCTGCTGCCGGGCGGTGTCGACGTCGACGCGGCCGTGCAGGCGCCGGGCCGGGGGCTGCGCGAAGCGTACGCGGAGACCACCGCCGCCGCGGTCCGCGGCGGCGTCACGACCCTGGTCGCCTCGGGGCCGGCCGACCCGCCGATCACCGGCGAGCGGGGCCTGCTCGCCCACCTGGCCGCGGCCGCCGGGACCGCGCCCGGAGTCGCGTTCCTGGGCGCGATCACCGCCTCCAGCACGCCCGCCGACCTCGCCGAACTGCGCGCGGCCGGTGCGGTGGGGTTCCACTGCTCGCTCTCCGACGGCACCGGCTCCGCCGACCACCGGATCGGCGACACCCCGCTGCGCAAGGCGATGGCCGAACTGGCCGCCATGGACGCGCCGCTGGTGGTGCACGCCGAGGACGCCGGCGAGCTGTCGGCGCCGCAGGGGCCCGGTCTTTCGGCGCTGCTGGACGCGCGCCCGGCGCGCGCGGAGCGGCGCGGGGTGGAGCGCCTGGTCGCGGCAGCCCGCATAGCCGGCACCCGCGTGCTGGTGTCGCCCTTCAGCGCGGCCGAGTGCGCGGCGGTGCTGGCCGCGGCCCGCGCCATGGGCGCCGGGATCAGCGCCCAGACCTGCCCGCACTACCTGTGCCTGCCGGTCGAGCAGGTTCCCGAGGACTCCGCCGCGCACTTCTGCCGGCCCCCGCTGCGCAGCGGACCCAACCGCGACGCGCTGTGGAGCGCGCTGCTGGACCGCGGCGACCCGGTGATCACCCAGGTGGGCTCGGGCCACCGCCCCGGGACCGGCGTCGCCGGGATCGGCTGGACGCTGCCGGCGCTGTGGACGGCCGCCCGCCGGCGCGGATGCGGCGTGGCCGACCTCGCGCGCTGGACGGCCCAGGCGCCGGCCGAGTTCGTCGGGCTGCACCGCAAGGGGCGCATCGAGCCGGGGTACGACGCCGACCTGGTCGCCTTCGACACCGCGGCCGAGCAGACCGTGCCCGAGTCCGATCCCGGTCCCTACTGCGGTCGCAGACTCGTCGGGCGGGTAGCGGGCACCTGGGTCGAGGGCCGCGGCGCTTACGGGTGCGCGCTTGCGGCCGCGCCGCGCCGGTTCACCGAGCCGGACGGTCACGCGCCGCACACGGTGCCGGACGAGCCCGCGTCCCGACCGCGCTGACCTGGCCGCCGAGCCGTTACACCATGTAAACATGCTGCGAAAACGGCAGCCATTGTGGAGATGGCGGCTCGCGCCCGGGCACGCGAGAGTGAAGACGTATCAAAGACGATGCGAGGAGGAGCCCCGTGCGCGTCGGCGTGCCCAGCGAAGTGAAGAACCACGAGTACCGGGTGGCCATCACCCCCGCAGGCGTCCACGAACTGGTCACCCGCGGCCATTCGGTCGCCGTCCAGAGCGGCGCAGGGCGGGGGTCCTCCATCTCCGACGAGGAGTTCGCCGCGGCGGGCGCTCGCGTCCTCGACTCCGCCGACGACGTGTGGGCCGAGGGCGATCTCGTGCTGAAGGTCAAGGAACCGGTGGCCGAGGAGTACCACCGCATGCGGCCCGGCCAGACCCTGTTCACCTACCTGCACCTGGCGGCCTCGCGCGAGTGCACCGACGCCCTGCTGGAGCGCGGCGTCACCGGCATCGCCTACGAGACGGTGCAGCTGGCAGACGGCTCGCTGCCGCTGCTGGCCCCGATGTCGGAGGTCGCCGGCCGGCTCGCACCCCAGGTGGGCGCGTACACCCTGCAGCGGCCCAGCGGCGGCCGCGGCCGGCTGATGGGCGGGGTGCCCGGAGTGAGTCCGGCGCGCGTCACCGTCGTCGGCGCGGGGGTCGCCGGTCTGAACGCCACCCGCATCGCCGCGGGCATGGGCGCCGACGTCACGCTGCTCGACCTCAACGTGGCCAAACTGCGCCACGCCGACGACATCTACCAGGGGCGGGTGCGCACCGTGGTCTCCAACGCCTTCGAGCTGGAGAGCGCCGTGCTGGAGTCGGACATGGTCGTCGGTGCGGTACTGATCCCCGGCGCCAAGGCCCCCAAGCTGGTCTCCAACGACCTGGTCGCCCGGATGCGCCCGGGCGCGGTGCTCGTCGACATCGCCATCGACCAGGGCGGCTGCTTCGCCGACTCCCGCCCCACCACCCACGACGAGCCCACCTTCGCGGTGCACGACACGGTGTTCTACTGCGTGGCCAACATGCCCGGCGCGGTCCCCAACACCTCCACCCACGCGCTGACCAAGGACACGCTGCGCTACGTGGTTGAGCTGGCCGGCAAGGGCTGGCGGCGTGCGCTGTCGGAGGACCCGGCGCTGGCCCAGGGGCTGAACACGCACGACGGCGTCGTCACCAACGAGGGCGTGGCCGAGGCGCACGGCGTCAAGTCGCGCACCGTGACCGAGGTCCTGGCCGAATAGGACGCCGGCCCGGCCTCCGGCGGAGGCCGGGCTGAGCGCCTTCCCGCCGGGCGGCCGCAGACGCCGATGCGGAAGCCGGGCGGATGCGAGCGGGCGCCGGCTGCCGGCGGGGCGCCGAGGCGATGCCCGACACCCGGATACCGTGACCGGCCGTCCGGATACCCTGACCGGCCGTGTTGCGTTCCGCTCCCCGCTGGGCACGATCCGGTTAGCCCCGCCCGCGGCGGGGCCGGCGCGGAGGCGGAGCCGAAGGGGGCGGCGATGGGCCGGCGGCGGTTGTGGAACGGCGAACCCGTGGGCGCCAACCCCTTCGCGCTGCCGCGCGGGCCGCTGGGTGTCGCGGCGGGCTGGATGCTCGCCGTCACCAACCGGCGCCAGCAGGCCGACGTCCTCGCGGCGCTGGCGCCCGGCGCGTACCGGAGCGTCCTGGAGGTCGGCTGCGGACCGGGGGTGCTGCTGGGCCTGCTCGCGTCGGCGCCCGGTGTGGAGGAGGTGGCCGGCATCGACCCCTCCCAGCGGATGGTGTCCATGTCCCGGCGCCGCAACGCCGCCGCACTGCGCGCGGGCCGCCTGCGGGTCCACCCGGGCAGCGCCGGCGCCACCGGCGAGCCCGACGCCGCCTTCGACCTGGTGGTCACGGTGAACACGGTGGCGATGTGGCCGTCGCTCGACGAGGGCGCGGCCGAGTTGCACCGCGTACTGCGCCCCGGCGGGCGCGCCGCCGTCAGCTGGCACGGCGCCTCCTCGCGCTTCGCGCTGACCGGCGAGGAGGACGCCACCGTGCTCGCGGCCCTGCGGCGGCGCTTCGGCGCGGCCGAGCGCCGGGACCTCGGATCGGCGGTGCTGTTCGAGGCGCGCCGGTAGCGCGCGGCGCCGCAGGCCCGTATTCCCGGCCGCGGTGCCTGCGACGATCCGCACAGCGCCGGGCGGGCCCGCACGGCGCGGGCGGCGGCCGCATCGAGGCGGGCCGCGCCTGATCCGCCCCCTACGCTGCACCAGCGCAGCGGCCCCGAGTGCCGCGCCCGCAGGGACCCGCATCCTCCCCCGCCGGCCGCCCGCGGGGGGGCGGACACGCCCCCGCCGCTGGCAGCGTCCTCGGTGAGCGGATACGTTCGGTTGTGGGCGGTGATCGAGCCCGGACCGGGCTCCGCCCTTCCCATATCCCGGCCGCATCGAGACGGAGCCCGCGTGTCACCCACCGAACCGGCGACCCTCGCCCGCGTCACCGGCGTCGACGCCACCCTGGCCCGCCTGCCGCTGGTCCACCCCCGCTCCCGCGGGTCCGCCGAGGCCCGCCCGCAGTTCGCCCGCCACGCGCTGGTACGGGTGCGCGACGAACGCGGCAACACCGGGTGGGGCGAGGTTCCCGGGGCCGACGACGAACGCTGGCGGCTGCTCGTCGACGACTTCGCGCCAGCCCTGCTGCGGCACAGCTGGCACCGGCCCACCGAGGCCGGCGACGCGTGGGCCGACCTGCCCCGGGCACCGCAGGTGGCGGCCGGGCTGGACGCCGCCTGCTGGGACCTGTGGAGCCGGCAGCGCGGCACGCCGCTCTCGCACGCCCTGGGCGGCGACCGCACCGCCTTCACCGCCGGCGCCACGGTCGGCCGGCAGCCCTCCGACGAGTCGCTGGTCCGCGAGGTCAACCGGCAGGTCGGCAGCGGTTTCCGCCGGGTGCGGCTGGAGGTCGGACCCGGATGGGACGCCGACGTGGTGCACACCGTCCAGGAGAGCTTCCCCTTCCTGGTGCTCCAGGTCGACGCGGGCGGGCGCTACAGCGAGGACCCCGCCGACCTGCGGGCGCTGCGTGCGCTGGACGAGTACGGCCTGGTCGCGATCGAGGAGCCGTTCCCCCGCGGCGATCTGGAGGCCTGCGCGCGGCTCCAGCGCGAGCTGCGCACCCCCGTCGCCCTGAGCACCTCGATCGACTCCCCCGAGACCCTCGGCCGCGCCATCGCCGCCGAGGCCGCCCGCGCGCTGAGCCTGCGGACGAGCCTGCTGGGCGGGCTGACCCCGGCGCGGCGCGCGCACGACCGCGCGGTCGACGCCGGATGGGACGTCTGGTGCGGATGGGACGCCGAGTCCGGCGTGGGCCGTGCGGCCATCGCCGCCCTGGCGTCGCTGCCCGGTGTCTCCCTGCCCAGCGAGATGCCCGGTGCAGGCGGCCACCTCACCCGCGACACGGTGCGGCCACCGGTTCGCGCGCACGAGGGCATCACCCCCATCCCGCTGACCGAGCCGGGCCTGGGCTATGAGGTCGACACCCGCGAGCTGCGCAGCCTGGCCGTCGACTCGGTGGTCCTGGGCGACGAGGGCTGACGCCCCACCCCCGGCCTCCCCGACCGGGGCCGGCCCCTGCACGCCGCCCTTCGCGGGGCCGGGCAGCGGCGCTTCGCGCATGCGGTCCTCGCGGCCCCGGCCGCCGAGCACGCCCGGCGCTCCCCACCCGCTGCGGCGTGCGCCGGTGACCACGCGCACGTGCGGGTGTGCGCTCGGCGGCCGCCGAGAATGTCGGCGAGGCCCCGCGGCCGGCGGGTGAGGGGCCCGCGGGCGGGCCGGCTCGCGGAGCGGACCGCGCCTGCGCAGGGGACGGCTATCGCCCGGCGCGCTGCGCCGGTGGTTGGCGAACACCCCGAGCAGCGACATCATTACGCCGGGAAACCGCTCCGTCCGCCTTGCGGCCGCTCACCTGCCCGGAGGTCCCCGCCGTGTTCCACCGCGCCGCAGCAGCGGCCCTGGTTCTGGCCCTCCTGCTGTGGCCGGCGGTGCCCGCCGCGGCCGCCGCGCCCGCGGCTCCGCGGGAGGTTCCCATCGCCCCCGGTGTGGTGTTGGCGCCGGCCGGTGCCGGGGACGGCTTCGGCATGCTCAGCGTGGATCTGAGCGGACCGGCGGAGGTCGCCTACGCGGGCGGCGGCCCGGTCACCGACTCCGCGCCGCTGGCGGAGCTCGCCGCGTCCCGGGGCACCGTCGCGGCCGTCAACGGCGACTTCTTCGACTCCGGCGCCTCGAACGCGCCGCTGGGCGCGGCCGTCCGCGACGGCGCGGTCCTCAAGTCGCCCACCCCCGGCCACCGGCACGTCGTCGCGATCGGCGCCGCGGGGCGCGGCGGTATCCACCGCGCGGAGTTCTCCGGCACCGCCGACCTCCCGGGCGAGGACCTGGACATCGACCGGCTCAACAGCCACCAGGTCCCGGCCGAGGGGACCGGCGTGTTCACCGGCGCCTGGGGCGGCCATCCGCGCTCGCGCGCCGCGGGATCCGGCCCGGTCACTGAACTGGTGGTGGCCCAAGGCGAGGTGCGCGAGGTCCGCCGGTCCGCCGGAGAGGGGCCCGTCGAGCCCGGCACCCGCGTGCTGCTCGGCCGCGGCGCCGCCGCGGAGCGCCTGGCCGAGGTGGAGCCGGGCGCCCCGGTCGGGCTCGACTACACGCTGCGCGCCGGAGGCTCCACGCCGCACACCGCCGTCGGCGGGCGCAATGTGCTGCTGCGCGACGGGCGCGTCACCGCCGCCGACGACGGCGCCCGCCACCCGCGCACGGCCGTCGGGTTCTCCCGCGACGGGCGGCGGATGTTCGCGCTGGTCGCCGACGGACGCGTCCCCGAAACCGCGGGGGCGACACTGCGCGAGGCCGCCGAGCGGCTGCGCGCGGCCGGCGCCCACGAGGCGCTGGAGCTGGACGGCGGCGGCTCGGCGACGCTGCTCGCCCGCGAGCCCGGCACCACCGATCCGGTTCCGCACAACCGCCCGGGCGAGGCCCTGCGTGCGGTGTCCAACGGGCTGGCGGTGCACGCGCCCGCAGGCGACGGGCGGGCGCGCGGCGTGTGGGTGCGCCCGGTGCTGCGCGCACGGCCGGAGCCGGGGTCGGCACTGCCCGTGCGGCCCGATCCCCGCCGTGTGTTCTCCGGGCTCAGCCGCCAGCTGAGCGCCCGCCCCTACGACTCCGCCTACGGGCCCGCGCCCGCGGCCGCGCCGAGCTGGACGTCCGTCAGCGGCGAAGTGGCGAACGGGCTGTTCCGCGCCGGAGAGCCCGGCCGTGTGCGGGTGAGCGCGCGCGCCGGCGGGGCGCGGGGCGCGATCGGCGTGCGGGTCCTGCCGGGCCCCGAGCGCCTGGAGACCGCGCCCTCCACGCTCGCCTTCGCGGACGCGTCCGCGCCGGGCCGGTCCCTGGTCGTCGACGGCGTCGCGCCCGACGGCACCCGCGCGCCCGTCGAGCCGGCCGAGGCCGAGATCACCGTCGAGCCGCGCCGGCTGGCCGCCGTCACCCGGCGCGACGACGGCAGCGTGCTGGTCGAGCCCGAGGCCGACGAGGGGACGGGCACCGTCACGGTCGCGGCGGGCGGGCGCAGCGCCGAGGTCCCGCTGCTGATCGGTTCGCGCAGTGTGCGGCTCGCCGACTTCGAGGACGCCCGATCCTGGACGGCCGAGTCCTACCGCGCCGCATCGGCCGAGGTCGCTCCGGCGAAGGGGCACGGCGGCCGCGGCCTCGCCCTCGACTACGACTTCACCGGCGAGCGGCGCGACCGGGCCGCCTACGCCGCCGCACCCGCGCCGCTGCCGGCGGGCGGCACCGCCTTCGCATTCCGGCTGCGGGTGCGGGGCGACGGCAACGGCGCTCTGCTGGCGCTGACCGTGTCCGACGCCGAGGGCGGCCGCCATTCGGTCTACGGCCCCCGGGTGGACTGGAAGGGCTGGCGCGAGGCGCGGCTCGGCGTGGCGGAGGGGATCGCGCAGCCGGTCGCGGTCGAGCGCGTGTACCTGGTCGAGACCCGTTCCGCCGAGCAGTACCGCGGCCGGGTGGTCTTCGACGACCTGCGCGCCTCGGTCGCCCCGGACGGCTGAGGTCCGCGGGGGCGGCCTGCGATACCGCCCCGCCCTCTGCCATACCGAACGGTCGGTTCGCTAGAGTCTCCCAAGAGCCGTCCGTCCGGGCCTAAGGAGTGCACACGAACATGCGGACCTTCACCGACCTCGCCGACCTCGTCGCCGCCAAAGGCGAGCACCTGGGCTACAGCGACTGGCACACCGTCACCCAGGAGTCCATCGACACGTTCGCCGACGCCACCGGCGACCACCAGTGGATCCACGTCGACCCGGAGAAGGCCGCCGCGGGCCCCTTCGGCGGGACCATCGCGCACGGCTTCCTCACCCTGTCGCTGCTGTCCGCCTTCGGCCCGCAGGTGTGGCGGCTGGAGAAGCGGCCGACGATGACGATCAACTACGGCCTCAACCGGGTGCGCTTCCTCCAGCCGGTGCGCTCGGGGGCGCGCGTACGCGACGGGATCGAGCTCACCGACACCCGTGAGACCAAGAACGGGACGCTGCTGACCTTCCAGCACACTGTGGAGATCGAGGGCGAGGAGCGCGACGCGCTCGCCGCCGAGGGCCTGTCCCTGGTCGTCCCCTGACCCGCCGGCCCGCCGACCGCGGGCGCCCCGCAGGCGGCGGCCCCCTTCGCCGCCGCGTGCGGGGCCGCGGTCACAGCGCCTTGCGGACGAAGACCCGGGCGCCCTTCTCGGCCTGCTCCTCGCGCGAGCTGAGCTCGGGGAAGTCCTGCAGCCAGCGCTTGCCGATCGCGCGCTCGTCGGGCCGGCCCGCGTCGTCGAGGACGAAGACCGCGTCCGGTTCGGAGCGGGGCAGCAGCACCGGCAGGGCCGGGAAGCGCGCCTGCTTCGCGGTTCCCGCGGGCGGGCCGTCCACGAAGACCAGGCCGATGCCGTGCAGGTCCTCCACGACCGACGTGTCGTACCACGGCTGCTGTTCCACAGCGTCGTCGGTGTCGGCGACGGGGCTCCAGTCGGTCAGGGGCGCGTAGCGGACCTCGACGATGTCCTCCAGCCGGTGCTCGCGCACCAGCTGACGCGACAGCTCGGCGTAGCGCTCGCTGTGCTCCAGCGCGACCAGGCGCCCGCGACCGGCGCGGCGCAGCGTGTAGCCCAGCCAGACGCTGGAGGCGCCGCTTCCGCACTCGACCACCAGGTCGGGCCGGTTCCTCTCGACCAGGCGCACCAGCAGCCGCATCACGTCGGGCGAGGCGGCCCAGCCGCGCAGCGGGGGCATGAACGGGCCCGCCCCGAGGTACTCGCGCAGCTCGGTCCAGGCCACCTGCTGCTCGTAGTCGTGGCGCCCCTGCAGCGTGACGGCTTCGGTCAGCTGCTTCGACATCGACGGCAGCGCCTTGGCGCGCACCCGCGTAAGCTCCTCGCGGGCGCCGGCCAGCGACGCGGCCAGCTCCGCGCGGCCCGCGCCGACGGCGGCGGCCACCTCGCGCCCCCGGGTGTCGAGGCGCCGGTCCGCGTCCCGGAGCCGCCGGTCCAGGGCGGCCACCCGGCGGGTCAGCCGCACCACCAGCAGTGCGTTCGCCGCCGCGGCGGCGCCCACGGCCGCCAGCAGCACGGCGCTCTCCCATCCGAGCACGCCCAGTCCCACCAGTACCGCGAGCCCGGCCAGGCCGACCGCTCCGAGCAGTGCGGTCGCCGCCAGATGCCGCCAGCCGGAACGCAGGGACCGCAGGAACCGCATCGAGGACCTCCACAATCGTGTGACCGCCGAACTCGGCGGACTGGGGGATCTCCCGCTCCGGTACTCGCGCGGCGTATTCGGGATCACCGCCGCGAAGCGGGTCGGCGGCCGACGATCCGGAGCAGGGGGTCGCCCGCGTTTCGGAACAGAATACAGCGGGGCGGAATTGACACTAACGCAATGCGCGGACCCGTGTGGCGGGTTGCGCGCGGCAGCGAAACACCTGAAGGACACAATTCTTCTCGCGTTCATCGGCACGACAACCCCGGTGCCGCCACCCGGCCCGCACGGTCCGGGGCTCCGGCCGACGGCGGTGTTCCGCCGTGGCCGGCGGCACGCGCCCGCCCCGGCCACGGCCATCACCGCCCGGCCGACCGGCGGCGCTTCGGAGGCTGCGGACCGGGCGCAACGGGGACTCCGGCGGGACGCCGGACCCGCGCACCCCGTGCGATCCCGCGCGGCCCGCCGGTTTCCGCCGGTCAGCGCAGGATCGTCCCGCGAAGCGCGCCCCGGGCCCATTCCGGCGGGCTCCGGAAAGTGCGCACCCGATCTCCGGCCGCACCCGAGGCAATGGCCGCCGCCGACCGGAAACGGGGCCCCGGAACCGCCCTCGGCGGCCGATTCCGCGTTCCCGCATGCCATGGGGGAAACCGATGGCCGGCAGCGAAATCGATTACCGGCCGAATGCAAACGATTCCGCGCGCTTTGCGTCGCGACCGTCCGCGCCGACTCCACGGACCGCGGCCGGACCGCGGCCGGACCGCCGGCGGTCCGGCGGCGGTCCGCGCCGGACGCCGCGACGCACTAGGTTGGGGCGGGTCATGCGCAACGACGACGCCGAACGGCCCCCGCAGAGCTCCGGAGACAGCGCCCCCGCACCGGGAACCCGACCGCCCGGCAACGCGCACGCACCCGCTGAGGCCCCTTCCGCCGCGGCGGAGGAGCCCACCGGCGACGGCGCCGACCGGCTGCGGCTCTACGGCTACCTCACCGCGCCCGAGCGCCGCACCTACCTGGCGGTCATGCGGCTGTTCACCTCCACCCTCATGGCCGACCTGGGCGCCGGGGAGGTCGCCGCGGCCCTGGCCGGGGCCGAGCGCCGCGGCGAGATCGACGCGGGCGAGTCCCGGCTGGAGGTCGTCGTCGACCGGCTGGAGCAGCTCGCCCGCTGGGGCAACCTCGTGCCGGGCCGCCGCGAGCCCGCCGCCACCATCGCCGAGTTCACCAGAAGCCGGGTGCGCTACCAGGCGGCCAAGCTCGCCGTGCGCATCCAGCGCGACGCCGAGGACGTGCTCAGCGTCGCCGAGGGCGCCCGCGAGGTCTCCCGCGAGCTGCTGCCCGCCATCGAGCGCGGCCTCGCCGACATCGAGAGCACCCTCGCCGAGATCCTCGGCGCCGAGCAGGGCCGCGGACCGCAGGCCGCGTCGGCGCGCGGCCTGCGCGAGCGCCTGGCGCAACAGGTGACCACCCTGTTCCTGCAGCACGAGGAGTTCGCCGCCGCCGTACGCGACTTCTACGCCTACCTCGGCTCGGTCATCGCCCGCTACGACCTGGCACCGGCGGAGACCGCCGGGTTCAAGCACATGCTGCTGGAGTACGTCGAGCTGATCGCCCAAGACGTGCTGCGCCACTCCGAGCCCGTGGTGCTGCGGCTGGGCGGGCTGAACCGCAGGCGCGACGAGCTGCTGGCGCGGCTGGACTCCGGGCCCGGCGGCGACCTCGCCCCGCGCCCGGCCCGCTCCGGCCAGACCGAGCTGATGGAGCGCGCCCCCGGCCGGCGCGCCGCCGACTGGGAGCAGCTGACGGGGTGGTTCGTCGGCCGCCCCGGCCGCCCCTCCGAGGTCGACGAGCTGCGCGAGGCCACCAGCCGCGCGATCACCGCCCTGTTCGCCAACGTCAAGCGGGTCACCGGCGCCGGAGGCGTGGGCCCGGGGCGGCGCCGCGACCTGGTCAAGCTGGCCGGCTGGTTCGACTCGGCCTCCCCGGAGACCGCGCACGACCTCTACGCCGCCGCCTTCGGCCTGTTCTCGGCGCGCCACCTGGCGCTGGCCGCCGACGACGACGCCCCCGACCCCGCCCGCACCTGGCCGCAGGGCAAGCGCATCGACGTCGAGGTCAACGTGCGCAGCCGCAGCGAGCGGGCGCCCGGCGGACCGGCGCCGCGCATCAGCGACGACCCGCTGGGACGCGCGGCGCTGCTGGAAGAGGAGGAGCGCCGCCGGGGCAGACGCAGCGCCGCGGTGGGCGAGCTGGCGGCGGCGCGCGGCGACCTGGCGGGCGCGCGGCTCTCCAGCGACGCGCTGGAGGTGCTGTGCGAGCTGCTGACCCTGGCCGGCGCCGACCGCGACGGGCCGGCCGACCAGGGCAGCGCCTCCGACGCGGCCACCGGGCTGACCGTCGTGCTGGAGCCGCGCCCCCGGGGCAGGGTCGCGCGCATCGGTTCCGAGCTGGGGGCGCTGGAGCTGCACGGTGTCGACGTGCGCCTCAGCGTCGAGGACCCGCTGCTGCCGGACGCGGAGGGGGCGCGATGAGCCGCCGCGACCCGCTCACCGGCGGCGAGACCGCCGCGTTCGACGGGCTGGACGAGATCGAGGCGGCGCAGGTGCGCCGGTGCGCGCGGGTGCTGCTGCGGCGCCCGCTGCTGCGGGCCGAGGGGCCCGACGGCGAGGCGCTGTCGGCGGTGCGGCGCTACGCCGACCGGCTGCAGACCCTCTTCGCGGGCTACCTGGGCTACCGGCTGGTGGTGGAGCCCGGCTTCGCGCGGCTGTACAAGACCGGGCGCGCGCCCGACGGCATGCGCGGCGCCCACAAGCCCAACGGGGCGCCGTTCACCCCGCGCACCTACGCCTACCTGGCGCTGGTGCTGGCGGTGCTCACCGGAGGCCAGGGCCAGCTGCTGCTGTCGTCGCTGGTCGGTGAGGTGCGCGCGCTGGGCTCCGAGGCGGGGCTGGAGTTGGGTGCGGGCATCGTCGACCGGCGCGCGCTGGCCGCGGCGCTGCGCCACCTGATCGACCTGGGCGTGCTGGCCGAGACCGACGGCAGCGTCTCGCCGTGGGCCGAGGACGCCGAGCGCGAGGCCCTGCTGACCGTCGACGCCGAGCTGCTGGGCCACCTGGTCGCCGCACCGCTGGGACGCGCCGACGCGCCCGAGGAACTGGCGGGCGTCGCCGACCGCGGCGCCGGCGCGGACGGCGGACGGGTGCAGCCGGGCGGCGGCGCCGAGGAGCGCCACGGCGTCCGGCGGCGGATCACCGAGGACCCGGTGGTACCGCACTCCTGCCTGTCACCGCGGGAGCGCGACTGGCTGCGCGCCAACCTGGGCGCCGAGGCGCGGCTGCTCGAAGACCTGACCGGCCTGCGGCTGGAGGTGCGCGCGGAGGGTGTGCTGGCCGTCGACCCCGAGGGCTACCTCACCGACCGGCACTTCCCCGGCACCGGGACCGTGGCCCGCATCGCGCTGCTGGCCGCCGCCGAACTGCTGGACCGGACTCCGGACGCGGACGGCGCGGACGGCGCCGGCGGCCGGCAGCGCGGCGACGGGCAGGGTGCCGGCGCCGAGGAGGGCTGGGTGCCCGTCACCGCCGAGCGGCTCGCCGCCACGGTGGCCGAGCTGGCCGAGCGCTACCCGCGCGCCTGGTCGCGCGAGGCGGTGCGCGACACCGGCCGCCTCGCCAGATCGGTGACTCAGACCCTGGCCCAGTCGGGACTGGCCCGCACCGGCGCGGACGGCGCGGTCGAGATCAGTACCGCGGCGGCCAGGTACCGGCCGGTGCCCGACGGCCCGGTGGGCCCCGAGGCCGGCGGCGCCGACGCCGAGGAGGCGCCCGCCGGCGACGACGCGGGCGGGGCGCCCCGCACCGGCGGGGCCGCCCCGCCCGGCCAGGACGCCCTCTTCGGGGTCTGAGGCCTGCCCCGCTCCGCGGCCCGGCACCGCGGCTCGCGCGCCGGGCCCGCCGGCGCCGCGCGGCGTCGGCACCGTCTTCTACCCTGCTCGGCAGGGGTTCGGTTGCATGTCCGCCTTCGGCGGAGGACTCGTGGGAGGTACACCATCGACGCCAGTGAGCCCGATCAGCGGGCGGTCGCCGCGGACGTGGCCGGCGCCGACGCCGGTGCCGGTGCCGGTGCGCCGCCGGAACGGGGCGGTGCGCGCCCGCGCGAGCGGTGGCGCCTGCACCGGGCCGGTGTGGTCAACATCTGGCAGTACCGCGACGAGGAGTTCGACCTCTCCGGCGGCCGGGTGATCTTCAAGGGCACCAACGGATCGGGCAAGTCGCGCACGCTGGAGCTGCTGCTGCCGCTGTGCCTGGACGGCGACCTGCGCAACATGGGCTGCAAGGGCTTCGACACCGTCAGCATGAGCCGGCTGATGCTCGACGACTACGCCGAGGGCAGCATGCGCCTGGGCTATGCCTGGACCGAGCTGCGCAGCACCGCGTCCGACGGCACCGAGGAGTTCGTGACCTGCGGCGTAGGCGTGAAGGCCAGCGCCTCCAGTCGCCAGGTCAGCGACTCCTGGCGGTTCATCACCCCGCTGCGGGTGAACAAGGACTTCGCGCTGACCGAGCAGGACCGGCCCGTCAGCCAGGCGCGGCTGCGCGAGCGCATCGGCGAGGACGCCGTCCTCGGCGGCCAGGAGGCCTTCCAGCAGCGGGTCGCCGCGACCGTCTACGGCATCAGCGGCGGCAGCCGCTACGCCGACCTGCTGCACCTGCAGCGCACACTGCGCAACCCCGACATCGGCCTGAAGGTGCTGCAGGGCCAGCTGGAGCAGCTGCTCTCCGACGCGCTGCCGCCGGTCGACCCCGACGTCATCTCCCGCACCGCCACCGGCCTGGACAACCTCGAAGGCGTGCGGCGCAACGTCGCCCGGCTGCGCCGCGCCGACACCGCGCTGGGCGCGTTCCTCGACGGCTACGGCGGCTACGCACTGGGGGTGCTCACCGACCGCGCCGCCAAGCTGGAGGCCGCCGAGGCCGAGGCCCGGCGGGCCGAGGGCGGGCGCGCCAAGCGCGAGGCCGAGCGCGCCTCCGCCGAGGAGGCGCTGCGCGGCGCCGAAGCCGAGCGCGACGCGGTCACCGAGCGCGCCGACGCGGTGCAGACCGAACTGGAGGCGCTGAAGGCCTCACCCGCCTATAGCGCGCTGGGCGACTTGGAGGACAAGGAGGCCACCGTGGCGTCGCAGCGGCGGCACGCCGTGGCCGCGCTGGAGAACGCCGCGGGGCTGCGCTCGGCCGAGGAGCAGTCGGTCGGCGCCGTCGAGCGCGCCGCCGGGCTGGTCGACCGCCTCGGCGCCGCTGCGTCCTCGGGCGCCGCCGAGGCCCGCGAGGCACTGGAGGGCGTCGGTCTGGCCGCGGCGCTGGGGCGGCTGCCCGAGCCGGCGCCCCAGGCGCGGCGCGGGCGCACGGCCGAGCGCGTGCTGCTCTCGCCCGAGCCCGGGGCGCGCCCCGAGGAGGTGCACCGGGAGACCGCCCCCGAGGTCTCGGCGGCCGAACTGCGGGAATCGGCCGAGCGCGCGGCCGAGCGCGTGGACGAGGCGGCCCGGGCGGCCGCCGAACGCGGCCCCGAGCTGTCGGCGCTGCGCTCGCGCGCCGAGCACCTCGACGAGGACGACCGGCGCGTCCGCGGCCTCGGTGAGCAGGCCGCGCGCGCCGCCGAGGACGCCGACGCGGCCGCCCGCAGGGCGCGCGAGGGCGAGGAGCGCCTGCACGCGCTCGGCCGGGCCTGGGCCGAGGCGGTCGCGCGCTGGCACGCCGAGGCGCTGCCGGCGGACGACCGCCCCGAGCCGGGCGAGCTGCCCGAAACACCCGACGGCGACGCGGTGGGCGCCGACCCCGAGGCCTTCCGCGGCGCCCACCGCGACGTGCGGACCGCCCTGGCGCCGCGGGTGCGCGGCGCGCAGCACGCGGTGCTGCAGGCCGAGCAGCGCCTGGCCGGGGCCCGCGACGAGCGCGCCCGCCTGGACGCGGAGCTGGTCCGGCTGCGTGCGTCGGCCGAGGTGGAGCCGCCCTCGCCGGCGCTGTCCACCGCCGAGCGCTCCGCCGACCGGGGAGCCCCCTTCCACCGGCTGGTCGACTTCGCCGACGGGGTGCCCGCCCCGGCCCGGGCGCACCTGGAGGCGGCACTGGAGGCCGCCGGACTGCTCACCGCCTGGGTGCGCGCCGACGGCCGGGTCGGCGGGCCCGACGACGGCGACGACACCCTCGCGGTTCCGGGGCCGCAGTGCCGCGGCCCGTCGCTGGCCGACGCGCTGCGCCCGGCCGCCGGCGACACGGCGGTGTCCGAGGAGGCCGTCGAGGCGCTGCTGCGCTGCGTCCCGCTGCTCGCCACCACCGAGGACGACCCCGGCGACGGCGCCACCCTCGCCTCGCTGGCGGAGCCGCGTCCCGGACTCGGCGACGCCGACCGCGCCCGCCTGGACGCCGCCTGGCACAGCGGGCTCGCCGACGCCCGGGTGGCGTCCGACGGGCGGCTGCTCGCCGCCGACGGCACCGAGCTCCCCGCCGACCCGGCCGGGCAGCCGGCGCTGGCCGACCTGCTGCGACCGGCGCCCGGAGCCGTCCGGGAGACCGTGGAGCACGCGCTGCGCGCCTACCGGCTGCCCGCGGCCGGGGCGGGCGTTCTGGGCGGCCTGGCGTTCGGGCTCGACGGGCGCTGGCGGTCCGGCCCGCTGCACGGCCGGCACCGCAAGGACGCCGCCGAGCACATCGGCGCCGGCGCCCGCGAGGAGGCGCGGCGGCGGCGCGTCGCGGAGCTGGAGGAGCACGGCGCGCGGTTGAGCGCCGACGAGGAGTCCCTGCGCGCGGAGCTGGCGGCCGCCCAGCGCCGCGAGTCGGCGTGGAACACCTGCCTGGAGGCCTTTCCCGACATCGGCGAGGTGCTGCGCGAGCACATCGAGACCCGGTCGCGCCGGTCGGCGGCCGCCCGCGCCGCCGCCGACGCCGAGGAGGCCGAGGCCGAGCACGCCCGCACGCGCGCACGGCTCGGCGCCGAGCGGGCCGAGCACCGGCGCGCCTGCGCCGAGCTGGGCGTGGTCCCGGGCGCGGCCGAGCTGCGGGAGCTGTGCGAGCAGGCGCGCCGCGCTGCCGAGGCGCTGGAGGGCGTCGGCTCGCTGCTGCGCCGCGACTACAGCGAGGCGCTGCGCTCGCTGGCGGCCGCCCAGGAGGACCACGCCCGCACCGTCGAGTCCCGGCGCAAGGCCGAGGACGACGCCGCCGAGATCCACCGCGCCTACACCGAGGCCCACGCCGTCCTGACCACCCTGCGCGAAGGGCTGGGCAGCGACGCCGAGGAGGTCGGCGCGCGCATCTTTGCTCTTCAGGAGGAACGCGGCGAGCTGCGCAACCGTGCGCCCAAGGCGCAGGGCGAGGTCGAGGCGGCCATCAAGGCGCTCGCCGACGCCGAGGGACGCCTGGACGCGGTCGAGGGGCGGGTGCGCGAGGCCCGCGCCAAGGTCGCCGACGCCGAGGACGCGCTGACCGACGCCGCCGGCGTCGGCGGCGTGTGGGAGGCCGCCACGGGCCTGGTGGAGCCGCCGTTCGACCGCGCGGAGCTGCGCGCGGCGCTGTCCGCAGCCGCGGCCGAGCGCGCCGCCGACCGCGGGGACGGGGCGGCCGAGCCGTCCGGGGCGTCCCGCGGCAAGGGCGGGCGCGGCGGGGGCAAGGGCGGAGCGGGCGACCCCGCGGCGCTGGAGCGCGACCTGATCGCGCGCCTGCAGGCGCTGCAGTCCTCCCTGGCCGGCACCCACGACGTGCAGGCCGACCGGTACCGGGCCATCCTGACCGTCACCGTCAGCGACGAGGCCGGGACCGCGCCCGTGGCCGCCACCGCCCGCGCCACCGCGGCCCGGCTCGCCCAGGCCGAGGACAACCTCACCGCGCGGGAGGAGGGCGTCTTCGAGGAGTACCTGCTCGGCGACATCGCCGAGGAGCTGCACCGCCAGATCGGCGCCGCCGAGGCGCTGACCCGGCGGATGAACACGGTGCTGGAGGCCGCCCACTCCAGCCAGGGCGTGCGGGTGGAGCTGTCCTGGGAGCCCTCGCCGCAGCTCGACCCGGCCGAGCGGTCGGCGTTCGCACTGGCGAAGAAGCCGCTGGCCCGGCGCAGCGCCGAGGAGAACGACCGGCTGCGCCGAGCGCTGATGGACCGCATCCGCGCCACCCGCGCCCAGGGGGCCGGCGCCGGCTACGCCGAGCTGCTGTCGGGGGCGCTGGACTACCGCCGGTGGTACGCCTACCGGGTGCGCATCCACGACACCGGGCCCGACGGCCGCCCGCGCGACCGCCGCATCCGCCAGCTCTCCTCGGGCGAAACCCGCCTGGTGTCCTATGTCACCCTGTTCGCCGCCAGCGCCGCATTCTACGACGCCCTGCAGAGCGACGCCGAGGGCCCCCTGCGCATGGTGCTGCTGGACGAGGCCTTCGAGCGGCTGGACGACCCCACCATCGCCCGGCTGCTCGAACTGCTGGTCGACCTGGACATGGACTGGGCGATCACCTGGCCCTCCGGCTACGGGGTCTCGCCCAGGATCGACCGGATGCACATCTACGACATCCTCAAGCGCAAGGGCGCCTGGGGTGTGGCCTGCGCCCGCACGACCTGGAACGGCGCGGGCTTCGAGCGGGCCGGGTGAGCCCGCTCGGCGGCCCGTGCGCGCGGGCCGGCCGCGCCCGGCGCGCCGGGCGCACTCGGGGGCGAAGCCGTGGGGATAGGAAGCGGGCGGCCTGGGTAGAGCGCGGGGGTGAAGGGCCCGGATTATTCCCGCCGCACCCTGTCAGAAGGGCTATACCGGCGGGCCGGGGCGGCTGCTGATAGCTTCTTTACCGGCGATCGCGTTCGCCCCGAATCCTTTTTAACCGCGTCAGAGGAAGGTGCGTAGAAACATGCCTGCGCCTTACGAGCTTCCGGAGCTGCCCTACGACTACTCGGCGCTGGAGCCGTGGATCTCCGGTCAGATCATGGAGCTGCACCACGACAAGCACCACGCCACCTACGTCTCGGGCGCCAACACCGCGCTGGAGAAGCTGGCCGAGGCTCGGGACAAGAACGACCTGAGCACGGTCAACCTCCTGGAGAAGAACCTGGCGTTCAATCTGGCGGGGCACATCAACCACACCGTCTTCTGGCCGAACATGTCGCCGGACGGCGGCGACAAGCCCGAGGGCGAGCTCGGTGCCGCCATCGACGACCAGTTCGGGTCCTTCGACGCGTTCCGCGCCCACTTCGGCGCCGTGGCCACCGGTGTGCAGGGCTCCGGGTGGGCGATCCTCGCCTGGGACATCCTCGGCCAGCGCCTGATCATCGAGCAGCTCTACGACCACCAGGGCAACCTGGCGGCCGGCTCCTACCCGCTGCTCATGCTGGACATGTGGGAGCACGCGTTCTACCTGCAGTACAAGAACGTCAAGGCGGACTACGTCAAGGCATTCTGGAACGTCGTCAACTGGGCGGACGTGCAGCGCCGCTTCGACGACGCCCGCAAGGTCCAGCTCGGCTGAGGTCCCCTCGGACCCCGGGCGCAGCGAGTGAACGAGGGGCGGCACCGCCGGTGCCGCCCCTCGTCCCGTCCGACGGCCCGCCGAGCGGCGGCGCCGCGCCGGCTCAGGCGCACAGGGCGGCGACGGCCTCCCTGGGGGTGTCGACCACGGGGTGGCCGGTGGCCTCCAGCCGCTCGCGGCTCATCATGCCGGCGGCCACCAGGACCGCGTGCGCCCCGGCCTCGGTGGCGGCGCGGCCGTCGTCGTCGATGTCGCCGACGAGCACCACCGTGGAGGGGTCGACGTCCAGCTCGGCGAGGTGGGCGGCCAGGTGGTGGGACTTGGAGCCGTCGCGGGTGTCGAAGCGCCGCCCGTCCACCCGCGCGAAGTGGCGCTCCAGCGCGCGCTGGGCGACCAGCGTGGTGACGCTGTCGTGGGAGGCCATCGACAGCAGCGACTGCGACCCGCCGTAGGCGCGCCAGTCGAGCAGGATGTCGGGCACACCGTCGGCCAGGCCGCAGGAGGGCAGCAGCTCGGTGTAGTGGTCGTCGTAGACGCGGTTCAGGCGCGCCCACTCCTCCTCGGCCAGGGAGCGGCCCAGCAGCTCCTCGTAGCAGTCGAGCAGCGGGCGGCGGAAGAAGGTGCGCCAGAAGTCCAGTTCGACGGGGTCCCGGCCGAACTCGGAGCAGACCCGGTTGAGGGCGGCCATGTTGGCGTGGTTGTCGTCGAGCAGCGTGCCGTTCCAGTCCCAGACGATGTGCGTGACGCCGTTGAGGCGAGCGAACCCGTTATCTACCACGCTGAGCACTCTAAGACACGGCGGCGGCCGAACCGACGCCGACCTGGGCACCAACGGGGCGGGAGCCGGGAGCCGTACCCGGGCACCCGGGCACCCGGGGGCTGCGAACCGGGTACCGCCAGCGGGTGTCAGGGGATGCGCGGAGCCGCCGAGCTCCGCGGCTCGCGCCGCCTGCGCCTGCGGCGGCGCCACGCCCAGACGCCGACCGCCGCCAGCAGCACGGCGGCGACCGCGGCCAGGACCGGGGCGAGGACGGCCGCGACCGAGGTCAGGACGCTGGCGGCGTCCTCGACGACGCTGACCACGGGGCCGCCGGCACCGAACGTCACGGCGTTGAGGACGGGGCGCGCGCTCGCCTTGAGCAGGTGGAAGGCCAGCGCGATCAGTACGCCGGCGGCGATCTGCCACCAGGCCGCTCCCCCGCCGCTCCCGTCGCCGCCCGCCCACGAGGCGATCTCCGTGGCGGTGGTGGAGGAGGCGCCGGCGCCGAAGGTGATGCCGCCCGATGTGGGACGCACGACGGTCTGCACCGCGTCGTTGAGGCTGTCGACGGCGGGGATCTTGTCGGCCGCGACCTCCAATGCCAGCAGCACGCCGAGGATGACGAGCACGGCCGGGTTCTCCAGCCACTGCCATCCCGGGCCCAGCGGCAGCAGTTCCGTGTAGCGCGCGATGATTCCGACGGTCAGCAGGGGGACGTAGGCGTTGAGCCCGGCGGCCGAGGCGAGCCCGGTCCCGGTCAGGATCTCCAGCATCGAGGGGCGGCCCGATCCGTCTCAGCAGCTCTGGGCACCGGAGGCGGCGCCGTCCGCGGGGGCGCGCCGACCGGCCGGTGCGCGGTCACCCGGTGAGACGCCGGAATCGGGCCTCGGGTTCCCCGCACGGCGCCCGTTCACCGCCGGCGCCGGCTCCGGCCCCGTGCCCTGCTGCTCCCTCGGAACCTACTGCCGGTAGCCCTCGACCTCGTCGGCGGGGCGCACATGCACGGCGTCGGGGTCGTCGCCGAACTCCTCGCGTGCACGGCGCTGGCGCAGGAGGTCCCAGCACTGGTCGAGCTCGCGCTCCAGGCGGCGCATCCGCCGGCGCTCCTCCGGCGTCAGCCGGTGCTCGTTCTGCTCCCGCAGGTCGCGCTCCTCGGTCACCAGTTCGCTGATGCGCCCGAGGAGGCTGCTCTCCTGGTTTCCGGCCTCGCTCATACCCCCATGGTCGGTCGGCCCCCGTGCGCTTGGCAAGCGCCGGAGTGCTCCTCCGGCGGCCGCGGCGAGCTGCGGATTCGCCCGCCGGCGGGTGCGGTCGGGCCCCGGCGAGTACCCGGCAGGTCTGAGAACCGCCTCCTGAGGGGACTGTTCCCGACACGGGCGCCGGCGGCCGCCTCTCCGGCGGTGCCGCCGGCGCACCCCTGCCCCCACCCCCTCTCACCCTTCGGAGACATCGATGCGGATCTACGCCGACCGCCCCCTGCGCTTCCTCGTCCAGTCCGGGGCCGACCTGCTGACCGCGGGCTGGATCGCGGCGTGGGTGTGGGCGGGCCTGACACTGCACGAGGCGCTCGCCGCCCTGGCCGAACCCGGCGAGCTGATGGAGTCGGCGGGCGACGGCGTGGCCGAGAGCATGGCCGACGCCGCCGAGCAGGCCGAGCGGGTGCCGTGGGCCGGCGAGGGCCTCGCCGCGCCGTTCGGCCGCGTCGGCGAAGCGGGCGCCTCGCTGAGCGAGGCCGGCCGCGGGTTCCAGGAGACCATGGGCACGGTGGCGCTGTCGCTGTCGCTGATGACGGCGGTGGTACCGGTGCTTTTCGCACTGGTCGCCTGGCTGCCCACGCGGGGCCGGTGGATCCGCCGGGCCTCGAGCGCCGCGGCGCTGCGGTCGATGCCCGCCGACAGCGGTGCGCCTCTACTGGCGCTGCGCGCGCTGGCGACGGCGCGGCCCCGGCGGCTGCTGAAGGTCTCCCCCGATCCGGCCGGGGCGTGGCGCGCGGGCGACGCGGAGGCCGTCGCGGGCCTGGCGGAGGTGGAGCTGCGCCGACTGGGACTGCGGCCGCGCCGGAGCTGAGGCGGGCGTCCGCCGCCCGGCACGGAGCACACCGCTTTCGGGCGCTGCGGGCCGGGCGCCCCATGTGTGCCGGTTCGCGCCGATCGCCCCGCGGCGGCGGCGATACTGGGGCCACCGCGCCGCCGTCGGTATCGTGCCGAGGCGGCGAGCCGCGGCGCGGGAATGCCGCACGCACATAGGGCGCTGCTATACCCGAAGGGGGTATATTGATGGCTGAAGAGCGGGACACCGGGGAGAGCACCCAGATGGCCACCTACGGCTACCACGACAACAAGAAGAGCCACCTCGACCGGCTCAGCCGGATCGAGGGGCAGGTGCGTGGCCTGAGGCGGATGGTCGAGAGCGACTCCTACTGCATCGACGTCCTCACGCAGACGGCCGCGGTGAACAAGGCGCTGCGCTCGTTCGCGCTGTCGATGCTCGACGAGCACCTCAAGCACTGCGTCGGGCACGCCGTCGCCAACGGCGGCGAGGAGGCCGACGAGAAGGTGCGCGAGGCCTCCGAGGCCATCGCCCGGCTGGTGCGCTCCTGACCCGCCCTCTCGGAACCGACACATCCGTTTACGAGGAAGGGACCGCCGTGGCCGCCACCACCATCACCGTCAAGGGCATGACCTGCGAGCACTGCGTCAAGGCGGTGACCGAGGAGGTCTCGGCGCTGCCGGGGGTGACCTCGGTCGAGGTCGACCTGGGCAGCGGCCGTGTCGACGTGAGCAGTGAGAGCCCGCTCAGCGGCGAGCAGCTCGACGCCGCCGTCGACGAGGCGGGCTACGAGATCGTGCGCTGACAGCGCCCGCCGGCGCCGGACGCCGGCGCCCGGGAGCATGCGTGCGGGCGGCGGCCGCAGGCCGGCGACCGGGAGGCCGCCGCCCGTGGGGCTGTGCGGCTGACCGCGAACGGGTCGGCCGGTCCCTCCGACCGGTCCGGCGCCGCCGGACCGGGAACCGTCAGCCGCCCTCGGGCTGCGGAGCCGACTCCAGCAGGCGCGCGCTCTCCCGGCGGGCGCCCTGCGGGTCGAGGTAGTGGGCGGCCTCCAGGTCCACGAAGGTCGAGGGCTTGCCGCGGTGGAAGCCCAGCCGCGCCACCTCGCCGCCGGTTACCGCCCGGATCATCCAGTTGGCCGCGACCCGCGCGCGGGCGGGGTTGGAGGGCAGCGACCACAGGTGGTATCCGCGGGTGACCGCGAACGCCGGGAACCCCGAGAGGTCGTAGCCCAGCGGCCGCGCCACGGCGTCGCGCCCGCTCAGGTCGACGACCAGTCCCAGATCCTTGTGCAGGAACGTGCGCTTGGGCCGACCGGTCAGCGAGGCGATCACGTTGTCGGCGGCCACCGTGCCCTGGCGCTCGGCGTACTGGGCGGTGGGCGGGCACACCGCGCCCTGGTCGTCCTTGCTGAGGTCGGGCACTGCCGCGGCGTCGCCAAGGGCGAACACGTCGGGCAGGTCGGGCACCGCGAGGTCGGAGTCCACCACGAGCTTGCCGCGGCTGGTCTCGGCGCCCAGGGAGTCCATCAGCGGGCTGGGCGAGGTGCCGGCCGTCCAGATGAGGGTGCGGCACGGCAGCATCCGGCCGTCGGTCAGCGCGACCTTGTGCTCGGTGACCTCCCTGACCGTCACCTCCAGCTTGACCTCGACGCCCATGGAGCGCAGCAGGTCCAGCGCCTCCTCGCCCAGCCTGGTGCCCAGCTCGGGCAGCAGCCGCGGTGCGATGTCGACCAGGTGCCAGTTGATGGCCGAGCGCAGCGACGGATAGAGGCGCGCCGCCTCCTCCGTCAGCCGGCGCAGGGACGCCGCGGTCTCCACACCGGTGTAGCCGCCGCCGACCACGACGAACCGGCAGCGCTCCTCGCGCTCCACGGGGTCGGTGGTGGCGTTGGCCAGTTCCAGCTGGGCGAGCACGTGGTCGCGCAGCACGGTCGCCTCGGCGAGGTTCTTGTTGCCGAACGCGTGCTCGGTCAGGCCCGGGATGTCGAAGACGCGGGTGAGGCTGCCCGGCGCGAGGACGAGCCGGTCGTAGCGCTCGACGGCCGGCTCGTCGGAGATCTTGCGGATGAGCACCGCCTTGGCGTCGGTGTCCACACCGATGGCCGACCCGGGCACGATGCGGGTGCGGTGCAGCGAGCGGTGCAGCGAGACCGCCAGGGACTGGGGCGTCAGCAGTCCCGAGGCCACCTGCGGCAGCAGCGGGCTGTAGAGCATGTAGTCGTTGGGCGCGACCAGCACGATGTCGGCGGCGGACCTGGGTATGCGGCGTTCGAGGCGCTTGAGGGCCTGCAGCCCTGCGAATCCCGCGCCAACCACCACGATGCGAGGCCGTGCCATGGTCGATCCACTCCCCCTTAAGCCGCCGTGCGGTGCGGGCCGGCCCGGCGCCGCCTGCCGCCGGCACCCGCCGGGCGCACGAGTCCGTCTGCTGCTCGGGCTGCCCGAGCGCCTCGCGGTCAAACGTCGGCCCGGTGGCGCGGGCCCCGGCCGCGACACGCCGGCGAGTGCCCGCGGGCGGGCGGCGGCCCCGTCCGCCGAGGCCACCGGCCCTTCGGTCGAGGAGACCACCGAACGCCGCGGCCTGGGAGGCGGGCTGCGCCGACGGTTCCACGGAGAGCCGGGCACGAGCCCGGCCGCCTGCCGCCGTGTCGTCGCGGCCGGAGCGGCCGAGGCGGCCGCCGCAGGTGCGGCCGGGACCGCTACGGGACGGCGCGCGGGCGGACCGCCGCCGTTCGGCCGGGCGCGGGCACGGCGCGGTTCTCTCGCGCCCGCTGGAGGGCCCCTGGGCGGCGCGGCGCGGGTGTCAGGACTCCGCCAGCAGGGCGGCCCGGCCCATGGACAGCAGCAGCTCCGCCATGGGCTCGGGATCCAGCTGCTGGGCGCTGTGCGGAGTGGAGTTGAGCAGGCCGAATGCCGCGTGCACGGCGGCGCGCAGGGTGGGCGGGTCGGCGTCGGGGCGCAGGCGGGCCAGCACGCCCACCCACTGCTCGACGTAGCCGCGCTGCAGGCGGCGGATGCGGCGCCGGTCGGGTTCGGCGACGTTGCCGAGCTCGCGGTCGTGCACCGTGATCAGCGCCGGCTCGGTGAGCGCGAAGCGGATGTGGCCGCGCAGCAGCTCGTCCAGCGCCCGGTGCGGGTCGCCGCAGGCCTCGGCGCGCTGCCTTCCGTCGGCGGCGAGGCGCTCGCTGACCTCCAGCAGCATCGCCCCCAGCAGCGCGTCCTTGCCGGGGAAGTGCCGGTAGAGCGCAGGGCCGCTGGTGCCGACCGCCTTGCCCAGGTCGTCGATGCTGACGCCGTGGAAACCGCGCGCGGCGAACAGGCCCGCCGCGGCCCGCAGGATCTCGGCGCGGCGGGCGCCGGCGGTGCGGCCGGCCATCGGCGCCTCCTTCCCTCGACCCGGCAGCGCCCGGACGGAGCGCGCGCTCAGCACTGGACACCGACGTTAACGCACACTAACATCACCGATGTTAGCGTTCATTAACAGCGGAGGCGAACCCATGCCAACGGCACCGGTGCTCAGCTCGGCCGTCGACACCGAGGGCGCCGAGTTCGCGGCCAACGCCGCGGCGAACCGCGCCCTCGCGGCCCAACTTCGCGAGCGCCTTGCCGCCACCGCGCTGGGCGGACCGGAGAAGACCCGCATCCGCCACACCGAGCGCGGCAAGCTGCTGCCGCGCGAGCGCGTCGACCGGCTGCTCGACCCCGGGTCGCCGTTCCTGGAGCTGGCACCCCTGGCCGGCTGGGGGCTCTACGGCGCCGACGGCCACGACGCCCCCGCCGCCGGGATCATCACCGGCATCGGGCGCGTATGCGGGCGCGAGGCGGTGATCGTCGCCAACGACGCCACGGTCAAGGGCGGCAGCTACTACCCGATGACCGTCAAGAAGCACCTGCGCGCCCAGGAGGTCGCGCTGCACAACCGGCTGCCGTGCGTGTACCTGGCCGACTCCGGCGGCGCCTTCCTGCCGATGCAGGACGAGGTCTTCCCCGACCGCGAGCACTTCGGGCGCATCTTCTACAACCAGGCGACCATGTCGCAGCTGGGAATCCCGCAGATCGCCGCCGTGCTGGGCTCCTGCACGGCCGGCGGCGCCTACGTCCCGGCGATGAGCGACGAGGCCGTGATCGTCCGCGACCAGGGGACGATCTTCCTGGGCGGCCCGCCCCTGGTGAAGGCGGCCACCGGCGAGGTCGTCACCGCCGAGGAGCTGGGCGGCGGCGACGTGCACGCGCGCGTCTCCGGTGTCGTCGACCACCTGGCCGAGGACGACGCCCACGCACTGGCCGTCGTCCGCCAGATCGCCGACACGCTCGGCCCGCGCGGCGAGCCCGCCTGGGAGCGGGCGGAGCCGCGGCCGCCCGAGCTGGACCCCGCCGAGATCCACGGCGTGGTGCCCACCGACACCCGCACCCCCTACGACGTGCGCGAGATCATCGGGCGGGTGGTCGACGGCAGCGAGTTCACCGAGTTCAAGGCCGAGTACGGCAGCACCCTGGTATGCGGGTTCGCCCGCATCCACGGCCATCCCGTGGGGATCGTGGCCAACAACGGCATCCTGTTCGCCGAGTCGGCGCTCAAGGGCGCGCACTTCATCGAGTTGTGCGACCGGCGCAGCACGCCGCTGGTGTTCCTGCAGAACATCTCGGGGTTCATGGTCGGACGCGACTACGAGGCCGGCGGGATCGCCAAGCACGGCGCGAAGATGGTCACGGCGGTGGCCTGCGCGCGGGTGCCCAAGCTCACCGTGGTCGTGGGCGGGTCCTTCGGCGCGGGCAACTACAGCATGTGCGGCCGGGCGTACTCGCCGCGGTTCGTGTGGATGTGGCCCAACGCGCGGATCTCGGTGATGGGCGGCGAGCAGGCCGCCTCCGTGCTGGCCACGGTCCGGCGCGACCAGCTGGAGGCGCAGGGCCGGGAGTGGCCGGGCCAGGAGGAAGAGGAGTTCAAGGCGCCGATCCGCGAGCAGTACGAACGGCAGGGCGACCCCTACTACTCGACCGCGCGGCTGTGGGACGACGGCGTCATCGACCCGGCCGACACCCGCACCGTGCTGGCGCTGGGTCTGGAGGCCGCCCGCTACGCCCCGCTGGAGCCGGTGGGCTACGGCGTGTTCCGGATGTGAGGTGGACGACGATGTCCGAGGGTGAGCAGCGCGCGGACCGCGTGCCGGAGGCGCCGCGGGACGGGACCGCCGCGGCCCCCGCACCGGCCGGCGCGGGAAGCGGTGGGAGCGTCCCGGGCGGGCAGGCCCCGGGCGGGCCCGCCGGCGGTCCAGGCGAGCGCGCCGCGGGGGTGTCCGCCTCCGGCCGCGCGACCACCGTGCTGGTGGCCAACCGCGGCGAGATCGCCGTACGCATCATGCGGACCGTCCGGCGGATGGGCCTGCGCTCGGTCGCCGTGCACAGCACCGCCGACCCCGGAGCCCGGCACGTGCGCGCGGCCGACGCCGCGGTCTGCGTCGGCGGCCCGTCCCTGGCCGAGAGCTACCTCGACGCCGAGGCGATCGTGGCGGCGGCGGTGCAGTCCGGCGCGCGGATGGTGCACCCCGGCTACGGCTTCCTCGCCGAGAACGCCGACTTCGCGCGGCGCTGCGCCGAGGCGGGCCTGGTGTTCATCGGACCGCCGCCCGAGGCGATCGAGGCGATGGGCGACAAGATCAGCGCCAAGGAGCGCGTGGCCGCGGCCGGCGTGCCGCTGCTGCCCGGATTCGCCGAAGAGCCCGGTCG
The DNA here is from genome assembly GCF_039531585.1 of Streptomonospora arabica. Taxonomy (NCBI): domain Bacteria; kingdom Bacillati; phylum Actinomycetota; class Actinomycetes; order Streptosporangiales; family Nocardiopsidaceae; genus Streptomonospora; species Streptomonospora arabica. The sequence continues at coordinate 165,957 of NZ_BAAAQI010000001.1, forward strand.
GCCCATGGACGACGGCGAACTGGCACGCGCGGCGGAGCGCACCGGCTACCCGCTGCTGATCAAGCCCTCGGCGGGCGGCGGCGGCAAGGGGATGCGCGTGGTGCACGGGCCGGGTGAGCTCGCCGCGGCGGCCGCGGCGGCGCGGCGCGAGGCCGAGGCGGCCTTCGGCGACCGGACGCTGCTGGTCGAGCGGCTGGTGCGGCGGCCTCGCCACATCGAGGTGCAGGTGATGGCCGACCGCTACGGCAACGTGCTGCACCTGGGCGAGCGCGAGTGCAGTCTGCAGCGACGCCACCAGAAGATCGTCGAGGAGTCGCCGTCGCCGCTGCTGAACGCGGAGCAGCGCGCCGCGATGGGCGAGGCGGCGGTGGCCGCGGCCAAGGCGTGCGGGTATGTCGGCGCCGGAACCGTCGAGTTCATCGTCGAGCCGCCGGAGGGCGCGGCGGTGGAGGCGGAGGAAGCTGCGCAGCAGGCCGCCGACGGGGCGCAGGCCGCGGGATCGGTCGGCTCGGCTGCGGAGGCGAGGCCGGAGAGGCCGGAGAGGCCGCAGAGCGGCGGGCCCGCCGGCGGCGGCTCGGGGCAGCACGGTGCGGAGGCTCCGGGGGAACCCCTTATCTCAAGTCAAGCCCACCGCGTCCCCGGTTCGCCAACCCGATCCGGTGGGCTGTGGACGGCGAGCGCCGCTCCGCACGGCTCCGGGCACGGCGACGCAGGGGCTCCGGGGAAGTTCCCTTCCTCAGGTCAACCCGCTGCCGAGCGTCCCGCACCACCCCGGCCGTCCGACCCGTCGACGACCGAGGCCCTCGACTACTCGTTCCTGGAGATGAACACCCGCCTGCAGGTGGAGCACCCCGTCACCGAGGCCGTGGCCGCGGTCGGCGGCCGGCGCGGCATCGACCTCGTCGAACTGCAGATCCGCGTCGCCCGCGGCGAGCCGCTGCCCTTCGCCCAAGCCGACGTCTCCCTGTCCGGCCACGCCGTCGAGGCCCGCGTCTACGCCGAGGACCCCGCCCACGGCTTCCTGCCCACCGGCGGCCGCGTCCTGCTGCTGGACGAGCCCGCGGGCGCGGACCTGCGGGTGGACTCCGGGCTGGACGAGGGCACCGAGATCACCTCCGCCTACGACCCCATGCTGGCCAAGGTGGTCTCCTGGGCCCCCGACCGCGCCGGCGCCCTGGACCGGATGGACTCCGCCCTGGCCGCCTACACGCTGCTCGGCTGCGACACCAACGTGTCCTTCCTGCGCTCCCTGCTGCGCACGCCCCAGGTGCGCGCCGGAGCGCTGAGCACCGACCTCACCGAGCGGCTCGCACCCGAGCTCACCGCCCCGGCCGACGGCCCCGCTCCCACAGCAGCGGAGCACGCCACCGCGGACCGGACGAGCGCCGCCGGACCCGCTCCCACCGCGGGCTCCTCCGCCGCTCCCCCGCCCGACGAGCTGATCGCCGCGGCGGCCGACCACCAGCTCGGCCTGGAGCCGGACCCGCGCACCGCCGACCGCTTCGCCGTCCCCGACGGCTGGCGCGTCGGCGAGCCCGGCTGGACGGCATGGCGGCTGCGCTCGCCCCGGCACAGCGCGGCGGCGGTCCGCGTGCGCCGCCGCCCCTCCCCCGCGACCGCCGCGGCCGCCGCGGCCGCCGCGGCCGCCGACCCGCAGAGTTTCGGCGCCCCGCCGCTGGTACCCGGAGCCGGCGCACACGGCCCCCGCACCGTCGCCTACGAGGTCAGCGTCGACGGCGGCCCGCCCGTCGCCGTCGACGCCGCACGCTCGCCCGACGGCCGCACCCTGACGGTGGCGCTGCGCTCGCGCACTCTGCGCTACGCCCGCGCCGCCGAGCCCGCCGGGCTGTGGCTGGGCCGCGAGGGCGCGGCCTGGCGCTTCCAGGACGACCCCGTCCTCGCGCCGTCCCGCACCGCCGGGGCCGCCGGCGACGGCACGGTGCGCAGCCCCATGCCCGGCACCGTCCTCTCGCTCGCCGTCGCCGAGGGCGAAGGGGTCGCCGCCGGAGCTCCCGTGGCCGTCGTCGAGGCGATGAAGATGGAGCACACCGTCACCGCGCCCGTCGGCGGCACCGTCGGCGAGCTGCCCGTGCGCCCCGGCCGCCCCGTGGCCATGGACGCCGTGCTGGCCCGCATCACCCCGGAGCCCGCGGAGACCCCGCCGGGCTCCGGCGGCCCCGACTCCGCACCCACCACGCTTGAGGAGTGACCATGGCCCACGGGCTGTCCGAGGAGTACGAGGAGCTGCGCCGCACCGTCGAGGAGTTCGCCCGCACCGAGGTGGCCCCGGTCATCGGCGACTACTACGAGCGCGGCGCGTTCCCCTACGACATCGTCGCCAAGATGGGCCGCATGGGCCTGTTCGGCCTGCCGTTCCCCGAAGCGTACGGGGGCATGGGCGGCGACTACTTCGCGCTGTGCCTGGCACTGGAGGAGCTCGCCCGCGCCGACTCGTCGGTGGCGATCACCCTTGAGGCGGGGGTGTCGCTGGGCGCGATGCCGATCTTCCGCTTCGGCACCGACGAGCAGCGCAGCACGTGGCTGCCGCGACTGTGCTCCGGCCGGGCACTGGGCGCGTTCGGCCTGACCGAGCCGGGCGGCGGCTCCGACGCCGGCGCCACCCGCACCACCGCGCGCCTGGAGGGCGGCGAGTGGGTGGTCGACGGCACCAAGGCGTTCATCACCAACTCCGGTACCGACATCACCGCGCTGGTCACGGTCACCGCGGTCACCGGGCACCAGGACGGCGGCCGCCCGGAGATCTCGGCGATCCTGGTTCCGACGGGCACCCCGGGCATGGCGGTGGGCCAGCACTACTCCAAGGTCGGCTGGAACGCCTCCGACACCAACGAGCTGGTGTTCGACGACTGCCGGGTGCCCGAGGCCAACCTGGTGGGCGAGCGCGGCCGCGGCTACGCGCAGTTCCTGCGCATCCTGGACGAGGGCCGGATCGCCATCGCGGCGCTGGGCGTGGGGCTGGCCCAGGGGTGCGTCGACGAGAGTCTGCGCTACGCCGCCGAGCGCGAGGCGTTCGGCAACGCCATCGGGCGCTACCAGGCGATCCAGTTCACCATCGCCGACATGGAGGCGCGCGTGCACACCGCCCGCCTCGCCTACTACGACGCCGCCTCGCGCATGCTGGCGGGCGAGCCGTTCAAGAAGCAGGCGGCGATCGCGAAGCTGGCGTCCTCCAACGCCGCCATGGACAACGCGCGCGACGCGACGCAGGTCTTCGGCGGCTACGGGTTCATGAACGAGTACCCGGTGGGCCGGTTCTACCGCGACGCCAAGATCCTGGAGGTCGGCGAGGGGACCTCGGAGATCCAGCGCATGCTCATCGCCCGCGAGCTGGGGCTCCCGGCCTGACGCGTCCGGAACGGCGGCCGCCGCCCCGGCGGTGCGGTCCGGGCGGTGCGGTCCCTAGGCGCCGCCGGCCGCCCTGCCCCGCGCCGCTTCGCCCTCCACCAGCGCCACGGCGGCGGCCGTCCCGTCCTCGGCGCGCACCAGCGCCCCGGTCTCGCGGGCGCGGCGGGCCGCCGCACCGTCGTCCGCGGCCCGCCGGATCCGCTCGGCGAGGCCGCCGGCGGTGATCTTGGCGGCGGACAGCGGCTCGGGGCCGAGTCCAGCGGCGTGCACCCGGTCGGCCCAGAAGCGCTGCTCCCGGTGGAAGGGGCAGACGATTTGCGGGCGCCCGGCGGCCAGCGCGGCGCCGACGGCCCCGGCTCCGCCGGCGTGCACGACCGCCGAGACGCGCGGGAAGACCCAGTCGTGCGGGACCTCCCCGACGACGAGGACGTCGTCGGCCTCCGCGACGTCGGCGAGCCCGCCCCATCCGGTCGCGAGAACCGCGCGTGCGCCCGTGCGCCGCACGGCCGCGACGACCTCCCGGCCCAGCCGGGCGGGGTCGCTCCCGGGCATGGAGCCGAACCCGGCGAACAGGGGCGGCTCACCGGCCTCGAGGAACGCCGTGAGCCGTTCCGGCGGGGTCCAGTCGGCGGCCGCGGGCAGAAACCAGTAGCCGGTGGTGTGCACCCAGCCGGGGTAGTCGGCCGGGTCGGGCACGAGGTGGCGGCTGAAGGCCTGCAGCAGCGGCGCCGGCGTCCCGTCGGGTCGGCGCAGGGCGTCGTGCCTGCCGCGGCGCCGGGGCAGGCCCAGCCGCCCCGCGCGCCAGGCGTCCACGGTCCCGTTGTAAGCGCTCAGCACGAGCGCGTTGGTCCGGTGGCTCGCCCGGTTCAGGGCGCGCGGCACGGGCACCGGCAGCATGGGGTTGGGGAAGGCCGCCGTGGGCACCCAGAACGGCTGCAGGGCCACCGGGACGGAGGGCACCTGCAGGTACTCGGCGATGTGGTGGCCCGGGTAGCCCATGCCGTGCACCACGACGTCGGCGCCGCGGAACCCGTCCGCAGCGGCGGCCATGTCGTCCAGCACCCGGACCATGTCGGCCTTGGCCCGGCGCACGATGCGCACCATCGCCCTGGCCTCGCGCAGCCGACCGCCCCGCCTTCCCGAGTCGCCGGTGTCCGCGACCAGCTCCTTGTCCTCCAGCATGCGGACGGGCCCGTCGTCGAGGGGCGCGAACGCCAGCCCGTGGTCGGCCGCCAGGGCGGCCGACGACTCCGCGGCGGCCAGCAGCGGCTCGTGCCCGGCGTCGCGCAGGGCCCGTGCGAGCGCAGCGAACGGCTGCACGTCGCCGCGGGTTCCGTGGTTGACGATGAGGACCCGCATGAGGGACTCCTTCTGAGGTCGCGGGTCGGACCGGTGCCGAGAGCGGTCGCGGCGTGCCGGCGGCGGCACGGGAGGCGTGCCGGGGACCTCTCACTGTACTCGGATTTCAGAAATTTCTGAACACTCAGATCATACGAAGGATTCGCTATGATGGACACCCACCGCAGACCCCGAGGAGGAACCGGCTTGCCCGCAGCCGATGAGCGCCGGGAGACGGCCGAGCAGCTCGCGCTGACCCTGAGCGAGCACGGGATGCAGCGCATGGCGGCGCGCGTGCTGGCGGCCGCCATCTTCGCCGAGCAGCCGACCCTGACCCAGGGCGAGCTGACCGAGGAGCTCGCGGTCAGCACGGGGGCCGTCTCGGGCGCGATCACCATGCTGACGTCCGTCGGCCTGCTGGAGCGCGTCCCCGCCGCCGGCAGCCGGCGCGACCACTACCGCCTGCGCGACGACGCCTGGGCCCGCCTGTTCAGCAGGCAGAACGAGGTCGTGGAGGCGATGCTGCGCATGGCCCGGCACGGCGTCGAGATCACCTCGGACGAGGGCCATGCGCGGCCCCGCCTCGAGGAGATGCGCGACTTCTACGAGTTCATGATCGGCGAGTTCCCGGCCCTGATCGAGCGCTGGCAGCAGCAGCGGGCGGCGAAGGGGCGGTAGCCGCCGCCCGCGGCGGCTCCTGCGGAGCCCGGGCCTGCCACGCCGCCCGCCCCCTCCGCCGCCGGGCGGGCCGCCCCTCGGACGCGCGCCCGCGGACTCTCCGGCGTTCCGGCGGCACAGCGCACGAAACGACCCCATACAGTGACGCACTGTAGTTGAATGACTCCGAACCGCCCGCGGCCGCGCACCCGGCGCTCGCCGCCCGCACAGAACGGAGTCATCTCCCATGCCCCGACCACTGCCGCACAAGCACCGGTTCCGGCGAGCCGTCGCCCTGACGGCCGCCCTGGCGCTCGCCACGGCCGCGTCTCCCGCCACCGCCTGGGGCGCGCCCGCCGCGGCGCCGGCCAAAGCGAGTACGCAACACGTCTGCCCGGCGCTCGTTCCGCCGCCCAGCCAGGCCGACCGGGAGCGCTACATGTGCGGCGACCGCCGCCTGGGACCGGCCGAACTGCCCGACGAGGGGGTCGTCGGCGAGCTCGTCGAGGGCTACGAGCGCCTCGGCGGCGCAGAGCCCGTCGCCTTCCTGGCCGAGCACCGGGAGACCGGTGTCGACACCGCGACCGGCGAGCTGTGGGAGCGCTGGCGCTATCCCGCGCACGACGGGTTCGCGATGCGCGGGGGCCGGCCGCAGAGCGAGAAGGAGACGGTCCCCGCCGGCGCTATGGTGGACCGCTTCGGGTCGCCGCGCGGCTCCTTCCTCGCCCCCGCCGGCACGCCGTTCCCCGAGCGGGCGCTGCCTCCGGACGCGCTCAACACCTGGCCGGACGGCCCGGAGCACAACTACCGCTGCTACCGGGTGACCGAGGACTTCACCGCCCGGACCGGCCCGATCGCGCCGGCGTTCGAGCAGCCCGGCGGCGGCGAGCAGATCCTGCTCGCGCCCGGGCTCGTCGAGGAGGCCGGCGACCGCGACAGCCTCGGCGCCGAGGCGATGGTCGAGTGGGGCTACCTCGACACGCGCCCGGCCCACGAGTGCGACGCGGAGCCGGATGCAGCTCTGGAGGCCTGAGCGCCTCCGCCGCCCGGGGCGCCCGCCCCACACCGGCACCCCGGGCGGCACCGCGCCTTCCGGACGGCGGCCCGGCCGACTCGGCTGCGCCGGGCGCCGGGCGCCGGGCGCCGGGCGCCGGGCGCCGGGCGCCGGACGGGAGAATGCCACCCGCCTTCCGGACGGGACCGCCGGGCCCCGCCGCTGGCACGCCCGTCTCACGCCCGTATCAACGCGCCCGGTATGCCCCCGCCCGGCGGCCGCCGCGCACTCTCCGGCTCGCCGGCACCCGCCCCGCCCGCGCATGGACCACAGCCGGCTCGGCGGCCGGCCACACGCCTCGCGCGCTCCGGCGACCGCTCCCGCGCCACCCGCCCGCTCACGGCCCGGAGGAATCCGGCTCCCCCCCCCGGATCCCATACTCACCGATCGAATCGGGTACACCTAGAGTTCATGGAGCCGTCGCGCATCGTCTACGACCGCTGGGGCACCGGCGAACCCGTCCTGCTGCTGCACGGCCTGGGGCACAACCGCCGCGCCTGGCAGCCGCTCGTCGCCGACCTGGCGCCCCACCACCAGGTCCTCGCCCCGGACCTGCCCGGCTTCGGCGACTCTCCCGCACCCGCCGCCGAGGACCCCTACGACGTGGCGTTCCTCGTCGACGCGGTGCTGGGGCTGTGCGCCGAACTCGGTATCGACCGCCCGCACGTGGTGGGCAACTCCCTGGGCGGAGCCGTGGCGCTGGAGATGGCCGTCCGCGGCGAGGCGGCCTCGGTGACGGCGCTCTCCCCCATCGGCTTCGGCTCGGCCGCGCGCAGCGCCGGTGCGCGCCTGCTCGCCGCGAGCGCGCGCTGGGCGGCCCGCGTGCCCCAGCGGATCATCCGGGCCGCCGCGCACACACCGCCGGCGCGGGCCCTGGCGCGGCGGGTGCTGCGGGCCGACCCGACCTCGGCGGCCGCGAGCGGCGTCGCCTTCGACACCGCGGTGCTGGCGCCGGGCTCACCGTTCGTCAGGATGGCCCCGCACGTGGCCGCCTACCGCTTCGCGGGCGCGATCGCCTGCCCGGTCACCATCGCCTGGGGCGACCGCGACCGCCTGCTGCCGCCCGCGGGGGCGCGGCGCGCCCTGCGCCGCATCCCGCACGCCCGCAGGATCGCGCTGCAGGGCTGCGGGCACATCCCCATGGCCGACGATCCGCGCTCGGTGGCCGCCGCCGTTCTGCACACCTGCCGCGGCGCGCGGCAGGCGCTGGAGGCGGCCGGCGGCTGAGCCCGCGGGGAGGAACCGCGGAGCCGCCGCGGCACACCCGCTCGGTGCACGGCGGCGGCCCGTCCCGTCCTGCGTCCGCCGGCGCCGCCCGAGGCGCTCGGCGGCTCCACTCGGCCCTACCTGCGTTCGCGCACCGCCCGGACGATCTCGTCCGCGGCCTCGTCCAGCGGCACGCCGTTGTTCTGCGAGCCGTCGCGGTAGCGGAACGACACCGCGCCCTTGGCGATGTCGTCGTCGCCGGCCAGCAGCATGAAGGGGACCTTCTGCTTCTGGGCGTTGCGGATCTTCTTCTGCATCCGGTCGTCGCCGGAGTCGATCTCGGCCCTGATCCCCTCGGCGCGCAGCCGCTCGACGAAGCCCGCCAGGTAGGGGGCGTGCTCGTCGGCGATGGGGATGCCCACCGCCTGGACCGGCGCCAGCCAGGCCGGGAACGCGCCCGCGTAGTGCTCCAGCAGCACGCCGAAGAACCGCTCGATCGACCCGAACAGCGCGCGGTGGATCATGATCGGGCGCCGGCGGGAGCCGTCGGAGGCGGTGTACTCCAGCTCGAAGCGCTTGGGCTGCTGCAGGTCGACCTGGAGGGTGGACATCTGCCAGGTGCGGCCGATGGCGTCCTTGGCCTGCACCGAGACCTTGGGCCCGTAGTAGGCGGCGCCGCCGGGGTCCATGACCAGGTCCAGGCCCTGCTTCTGGGCGGCCTGGCGCAGGAGCTCGGTGGCCTCCTCCCACTCCTGGGGCTCGCCGATGAACTTCTCGGACTCGCCGCGGGTGGACAGCTCCAGGTAGAAGTCGCTCAGCCCGTAGTCGCGCAGCAGGTCCAGCACGAACGTGAGCAGGCTGTCCAGCTCGTCGGGGGCCTGTTCGAACGTGCAGTAGATGTGCGAGTCGTCCTGGGTGAACCCGCGGGCGCGGGTGAGGCCGTGCACGACGCCGGACTTCTCGTAGCGGTAGACGGTGCCGAACTCGAACAGCCGCAGCGGCAGCTCCCGGTAGGACCTGCCGCGCGAGCGGAAGATCAGATTGTGCATGGGGCAGTTCATGGCCTTGAGGTAGTAGTCCTGCCCCTCGAACTCCATGGGGGGGAACATGCCCTCGCTGTAGTTCGGCAGGTGCCCCGAGGTCTCGAACAGCTGCGCCTTGGAGATGTGCGGGGTGTTGACGAACTCGTAGCCGGCCTCCTCGTGGCGCCGGCGGGAGTACTCCTCCATCTCCTTGCGGATCACGCCGCCCTTGGGGTGGAACACCGGCAGGCCCGAGCCGAGCTCCTCGGGGAAGGAGAACAGGTCCAGCTCGGCGCCCAGCCTGCGGTGGTCGCGCTTCTCGGCCTCCTCCAGGAAGGCGAGGTAGTCCTTGAGCGCGTCGCGGTTCTCCCACGCGGTGCCGTAGATGCGCTGGAGCTGCGGGTTGGTCTCGTTGCCGCGCCAGTAGGCGGCGGCCGAGCGCATCAGCTTGAAGGCGGGGATGGACCGGGTGGTGGGCAGGTGCGGGCCCCGGCACAGGTCCTTCCAGCACAGCTCACCGGTCTTGGGGTGGATGTTGTCGTAGACGGTCAGCCCTCCGGCGCCGACCTCGACGCCGGCGCCCTCGGCGGAGTCGCCGGCGTCGCCCTTGAGACCGATCAGCTCCAGCTTGTAGGGCTCGGTGGAGAGCTCGGCGCGCGCGTCGTCGTCGGAGACCGGGCGGCGGTCGAAGCGCTGGCCCTGCTTGACGATCTCCTGCATGCGCTTCTCGATGCGCTTGAGGTCCTCGGGGGTGAACGGCTCGGCCACGTCGAAGTCGTAGTAGAAGCCGTTGTCGACGGGCGGGCCGATGCCCAGCTTGGCCTCGGGGAACAGCTCCTGGACCGCCTGGGCCAGGACGTGGGCGGTCGAGTGGCGCAGGATGGCGCGACCGTCGTCGGAGTCGATGGCGACCGGCTCGACGGCGTCGCCTTCGGAGAGCTCGTGGGCGAGGTCGCGCAGCTCGCCGTTGACGCGGGCGGCGACCACGGTCCGCCCGTCGGCTCCGAGCGCCTGGCCGGCCGTAGTCTGAGCCGCCACCGCACGCTCGACTCCGGCGAGGGTGATATGCAGCTCAGGCACGACGGACACAGTGGCTCCTCATACGTTGGTCGGCGCTTGCACGCGCGGATCTGAGACGGGCGCGGGGAGGCTGGAGCGGCCCGCACCGCTCCAGTCGATGCTATCGGCTCCGCCACGCCCCATCACCCGCCTTTCGCCGCCCGCGGCCCGCCCCACCTCAGCCGCGGCCTGCGCCCTCCGCTCCCGGGCCCGGTTCGCCGCGCTCGCGGACCGGCGACCGCGCCGCGCCGACCGCGGGCGCCGTGCGGCTTAGATCGGCACCCCTCGACAGCCTGTCCGAACTGCCCGATTTCGGACCGCGTGCGGCGCCCTTGATCGCCGCCAGGGCGGGGGATGGCCACCGAAAGCGACCGCGCGGGATCGGAGCCGACCATGTTCGGATCAAGTCGGATCGTTTAGGATCCATTGGGTGCCGTAAGGCTTCCGGACGGGCATGTAACCCGCTGGAGCAGATAGGCCAGAAGCGAGCCAGGTCCGGAGGATCCCGTGCGAGTTGTGGTGGTAGGGGCGGGCATCGCCGGGATGACGCTGGCCGCTGCGCTGGTCCGCGACGGCATCAGCGTCACGATCCTGGAGCAGGCTCCCGACCCGGCTCCCGCCGGCGCCGGAGTGGAGCTGACCCCCAACGCCCTGCGGCCCCTGCGCAATCTCGACCTCGGACCCGCCCTGGAGCGCGTCGGCGTGTACCCCGAGTCCCGCGAACTGCTCCGCTGGGACGACGAGCGACTGCTGGCCCGCTCCCCTCTCGGCGGCGAACTCTCCGCGCGCTACGGCGCCCCGACCCTGGCCCTGCTGCGGACCGACCTGCACCGGGCCCTGCACGACGCCCTCCCCGCCGACACGGTGCGCACCGGCCACTACGTGACCGACCTGCTGGAGAACAGCGACGGGGTCGTCGTGCGCTGCGCCGACGGCCGCCAGGTGCACGGCGACGTCGCCGTCGGCGCCGACGGCGCCAACTCGCTGATCCGCAGCCTGCTCAACACCGAGCGCTACCGCCCGGCCCGGCGGCTGCTCTACCGCGGCCTCGCCCCGGCCTCCCGCGCTCCCGAGGAGTGCGGCCAGGCCCGCGTACGCGTGTGGACGGGCGGCGACCGCTACATCTCCTGCTTCCCCGTCGCAGGCGGGCAGAAGGTGAGCTTCAGCGCGACGGTTCCCGCAGGCACCGGCGAACCCGACTCCTGGACCTCGCGGGACCGCATCGGCGACCTCACCGCGGCGTTCGGCGGCTGGAGCACGGCGGCGCTGGGCCTGGTCTCGGCAGCCGAGTGGGTGGGCGTCTGGGGCGTGCACGACCACTCCCCCGTGCCGGTGTGGCAGAGCGGCAGGATCGCGCTGATGGGCGACGCGGCCCACCCCACACTCCCCTTCTTCGCCCAGGCGACCAACCAGGCCGTCGAGGACGCCGTGGCACTGGCGGCGTGCCTGCGTGACGCGACCTCGCTGACCGCCGGAGACGCGCTGGAGCGCTACGCCCGGCTGCGCCGGCGACGCACGGACCGGCTGGACGCGGTCTCCCGTGACATACTTGGCGCGCTGCGGGCGGACGGCGACCGTTCGCCCGAGGCCTGGGCGCGGGAGGTGAGCCGGGCCGAGGCGGCCAACGCGGACTGGATCTACGGCCTCGACCCGGTCGAGGCGTGCGCGCAGCCGGTCGGCGCCGACCCCGCGGCGGGCTGAATGCGGCGCGGGATCGGCGGCCTCGGCCGCGCCGGGCGGCGCCGGAGCGCTGAGTCGTGTGACGGCGGCATTGCCCGCCTGGCAGGCGACTTCGGATTTGTTCCGGCGGGACCGTTACCCGCCCTTGATCCGGCGGATATCGTAGGCGCATGTCTCCGAGCCCCATGAGCGGCGCTGGCCACCCGGACCCGGCGGCATCCCCCATGTCCCAGGCGCGTCGGCCCTCACGCCGGTGGCGCAGGCTCCGCACCCGGTTGCGCATCTGGCGCATGCGCATGCACGCCCATCCGGTCCTCAGCCTGACCTGGCGTACGGTCGTCGCGACCGTGGGCCTGATCGTGCTCCTCGCCGGGCTCGTCATGTGCGTCGCCCCGGGGCCGGGCGTGGCCGGGATCATCCTCGGACTCGCCATCCTGGCCACCGAGTTCGCCTGGGCCCGAGGACTGCTGCGGTACGCGCGCTCATGGGGGCACCGGGCCAAGGAGCGCGCCGTCCAGAAGGCGCGGCAGCACCGCCGGGAGCACGACCACTCCGCCTCGGCGCTGCGCCCCGCTCCCGACTCCGACTGACCGGAACGGCCGCATCCGCCCGTCCCGGGCTCCTGGATTCGGACATCCGGTGGCCGGGATTGCGGACACGCCGACCGATTATGGCGTCGGCCACGTACGGCCGGCGTCCCAGAGCCCGCCTGTCCGGAGCCTGCGAACCCCGCACCGCCTGCGGCGACGGGGGCGCGGGCGAGCCCGCCCGCAGCGGCGGCGGTGCGCCGCGCGGAACCCGCCGCGAACCGACGCACGGGTGAATGGGGCAGCAGCCGTGTGAGCGCGCCCGGTTTCCGGCACGCGCTGGATAGCATTCAGACGCCGGGGCGAAGGCTGTTGTCCGGAGCCCTGGGGCGATCGGGGGCCGGGGCCTCCGGCCACGGCAGGGCGCACCAGGATTGCCGGCGTTCCGGAAGCAGCACCGGCCTGCGGGAGGGCGGCCGAAGACCGCCGACCACAGCAGGCCGCCTCGGGGGTCCGGGGGTCGCCCCCCGAAAAAACAAGGCCCGCGGGGAAGGCGGCCGAAGGCCACCGACCACAGCAGGCCGTCCCGGGGGTCCGGGGGTCGCCCCCCGAAAAAACAAGGCCCGCAGGGAAGGCGGCCGAAGACCGCCGACCACAGCAGGCCGCCTCGGGGGTCCGGGGGTCGCCCCCCGAAAAAACAAGGCCCGCAGGGAAGGTGGCCGAAGGCCACCGACCACAGCAGGCCGTGTGGGCGATACTGGACTCGAACCAGTGACCTCGTCGGTGTGAACGACGCGCTCTAGCCAACTGAGCTAATCGCCCGAAGGTGTCCCGCTCCCTGCGGGGCGAACACTGAAGACTCTAGCGCATCCGACAGGGTGGATGGTGCAGTCCTCCCCAGGAGGCCCATACGACTGTGACCGACGTCTCATCAAGCGGAGCCATGGCTGCATTCAATCAGGGGCAAAGCGACGAAAGCCCGGCGAAGACGGGCATCCGGCGACCGGGTGCCCCACGGGGTGCCCCCGACCTGGGCGTCCGCGTGATGTGCCGCACAGATCATCGGGAAATTCCTGGTTTCCGCAGCTCATTACAGTGACGGAGGATCTGGTGGCGGCACATGGACCGTCAACCGCACTCCAAGTCACCCGGCCGGCGAGAAAATCCGCCGGTTGTCCGTCATAGACCGCCCGCGGCCGCGTTGGAGCGGTCGAGACGGCAACGAACCCGCTCCCGCACACGGGGCCGGACGAGAAAAAGGTTTGGCGAACATGAACAGTAGCGGCACCACTGCCAGCGCCGAGCTTGGGCTTCGGCTCGTGGTCCCCGACCGCACAGCCGTTCCTCTGGTCGCACGGCTGGACTACACGGCCGACGACCCGTACGCGATCAAGGTCGCCTTCCACACCGGCGAGGACGAGCCCGTCGAGTGGATCTTCGCGCGCGAACTGCTGACCGTGGGCATCGTGCGGCCCGCGGGTGACGGCGACGTGCGGGTGTGGCCCGAGAAGGGCGTCGGCGAGCGCACCGTCAACATCGCTCTGTCCTCTCCGTTCGGACAGGCGCAGTTCGACGCCGAGGTGTCGCCGCTGGCGGAGTTCCTGCACCGCACCTACGAGATCGTGCCCGCCGGCCAGGAGGGCGACTACGTCGACCTCGACTCTGAGATCGAGCGCCACCTGCAGTCCTGAGGCCGCGCACGGTCCAGCGACCGCACGCCGCGGCACCGCACTGCACGCCCGCTGAGCCCCGGGGAGCCGGACAGGCCCTCGAAACAGGCCAGGCGGGCGGCCGTCCCCGGCCGAAGGCGACGCGCCGTCCGCGCCTCCGCCCCGCGAGCGGTCCCATCATTGGAGATCGGGGCGACTGCGCCCCGGCGCCGCGCGCCGGCCGTTCAGGGGTCGATGTCGGAGGCACCGCGATCCACGAACACGTCCATGGTTTTGCGTGTCACCGGACCCGGTGCGGCGGGCAGCTCCCGGCCGTCGATGGCCCTGATGGGCTGCACGTCGCGGCCCGAGGACGTCAAGAACGCCTCCGACACCCGTTCGAGGTCGGCCATCGCGACGTCGGCCTCGGTCCCCCCGGCCCACTCCAGGACCAGTTCGCGGGTGATGCCCGCCAGCGGTCCCGCCGACAGCGGCGGGGTGAGCAGGTGGCCGTCCAGGACGACGAAGACGTTGCTCCCGGTGCATTCGCAGAGGTTGCCGGCGGTGTTGGCGAAGAGCGCCTCCCCGGCGCCGCGTGCGTGCGCGTACTCCAGGGCCAGCACGTTCTCGGCGTAGGAGGTCGTCTTCAGCCCGGTCAGCGCACCGTTCTCGTTGCGCGTCCAGGGCACTACGGCCACGTCCACGGTGGGGGTGACCGGACTCAGCGGCGCGACCGCCACCATGCACGTCAGCTCTCCCGGCGTGCGGTCCGACCCCAGCGGGCCGGGGCCGCCGGTCACCGTGATGCGTATACGCGAACGCTCGATCCCGGGGTTGGCGTCGACCGCTTTCCGCACGCCGTCGGCGATGAGGCCGAGGTCGGGCGCGGGCAGACCCAGCCCGGCGGCGGAGCGGGCCAGCCGCCTCAGGTGCCGCGACAGCGCGAACGGCTGCCCGGCGACGCCCTTGACGGTCTCGAATACCCCGTCTCCCACCGTGATCCCGTGGTCCAGGACAGGGATCAGGGCTTCGCTCTCGTCGACGACCCGGCCCCTGCCGAATCCCGCGCCGGCGATCCACACCCGCATGCTCGATTCCTCCTTCGTGCTGGTCGCCGCGGCGGCGCTGCGCGACCCGCAGTCCCCGCCGGACGCGGCGGCACCGGTGCGACCGCGGTCCGCGCCGCTGCTCCCTCGCCCGCGCGCTTGCCCGCGCGCACCGCACCGGTCCGTGTGCCTCCAGATCCTGCCACCTCGCTCGGCGCAAGGGCGGGCGCGCCGCGTCGGTGCGGCCGACGTCACGCGGGCCCGGGCCCGGCGGCACGAAGAAACAAGTGCCGTGACCAACTTTGGCCGCACCCCTATGCGTACCGGCCACCACGGGTAACGTAGCGAATCGCACCGGTACCCGTCCTATCGCACTAAGTGGTCACCCGTCCGACACGCCGCAGCAAAGCAACTGGGTGGGTTACGAATGGCTATCATCTGGGCAACGCTTATGAGGACCCTCACCCCGGGGGGTTCCGCGGACGCATGCGCGCCCCTTCACCGGGGGTCGGCGCGGTCCGGCCGAGACGACGACGGATCAAGAGAGCTATGACCCCACAGAGCACCGCCCCAGGCGAGTTGAGCTGGCTGCTCGACGACCTCCTCACCCGCGCGCAGGGAGCCCGGCACGCCATAGTCCTGTCCACCGACGGACTGCTCATGGCCTCGTCCAGCCGGTTGGACCGCGCCAGCGCCGAGCACCTGGCCGCGATCACCTCCGGTCTGCACAGCCTGGCGGCGGGGGCCGGCAAGCAGTTCAGCGCGGGCGGGATCCGCCAGACCATCATCGAGATGGACGACGCCTTCCTGTTCGTCGCCGCCGCCGGGGAGGGCGCGTGCATGGCGCTGCTCTCCGACACCGAGTGCGACGTCGGTCTCGTCGCC
This sequence comes from Streptomonospora arabica, assembly GCF_039531585.1. NCBI lineage: Bacteria > Bacillati > Actinomycetota > Actinomycetes > Streptosporangiales > Nocardiopsidaceae > Streptomonospora > Streptomonospora arabica. The sequence continues at coordinate 181,446 of NZ_BAAAQI010000001.1, forward strand.
TACGAGATGAACAAGGTGATCGAGCGCGTCGGCCAGTACCTGTCCGCTCCGCCCCGCCCCGACATGCCCACCACTCCCGCCCACGTCGAGCGCTGAGCCCCCTCCCCCGACTCTCCCCGGGCGGTGCCGCGAGCCCGCACCGCCTGCCCTCCCGCCCCTCCCGCGTGCGTATTCGATTTCGTGTGCACGCCGGTTATCCGATAGAGTCCTAACCACAGCGAAGGAGGCGCCCCGCCCTCAACGGGAAGCCTTCCTCCGCGCGGACGTGGCTCAGCTGGTAGAGCATCACCTTGCCAAGGTGAGGGTCGCGGGTTCGAATCCCGTCGTCCGCTCGGCGTGCGAAATGTGCACGGATAACCATGGGTCCGCCCATGGCCACGCGGACGTGGCTCAGCTGGTAGAGCATCACCTTGCCAAGGTGAGGGTCGCGGGTTCGAATCCCGTCGTCCGCTCGGAGTAGCCGTAAGGGGACGACCAAGCGCCTCGGTCACGGCTCGCGGCGGAGTGGCCGAGTGGCTTAGGCAAGGGACTGCAAATCCCTGTACACGGGTTCGATTCCCGTCTCCGCCTCCACCCGCTTCGCACTCCAGTGCGAACCAGGGCGGTTAGCTCAGTTGGTTAGAGCGCTACCTTGACACGGTAGAGGTCACAGGTTCGAATCCTGTATCGCCCACCAGCAACACCGCAGGTCAGGATGGGTCTCTCAGATCTGTCCACGGAAGGCGTCAGCCGCCGTGGGAGACATCTGGGAGATCATCTTTTTTTCGGGGGGTCGTCGAGCCCCTCACGCGGCATCGTCCCGGTAGTGCACATCGGCCAACTCCGGCACGATTAGAGCCAATTTTCGTCGCTCTGCGTGATCGAGCCTGGTGAGGCTGTTCTCCCACCGGCGGGTGAGCGCCTCCAGGATGCGGGTCTTGGTCTCGGGTGTGACGTGCTCGTAGACGTCGGCCATGCCCGGCATCCGATGCCCCAGCCGCGCCGCCCGGCCGACTTCGGGGATCCCGTCGTCGGCCAGCCAGGTCCGGTGGGTGTGGCGTCCCTCGTTGAAGGTGAACCCCGGCAGGATCGGCGAACGCAGCCACACCTCTTCGCTGCCGGGGCGCCCGTCGAAAGCCGGGCGCCAGTACCGGGCGCGAAACGCGCCGCGGCGCAACTGTCCACCCTGGGCCCCGGTGAAGACGTACTCCCGCGCGCTGTGGGCCAGCAGCCCCCGGTAGAGCTGATCGAGGAACGGCGGCAACTGCACCCACCGCTTGCCGGCCGGGGTCTTGGTGCGTGGGGCCTTGACGAGCTTCCCCCCGGTCTCGCGCAGCGGCCGGTGCACGGCGATGGCGCCGTTGACCTCGTCGTACTCGTGGGGTTGCAGCCCGACCAACTCCGACCACCGGGCGCCGGTGTAGGCGTCCATCAGGCACAGCACGAACCCGGACCGCCCGAGGCTGTGGTGCAGCCGCAGCGCCGCCCGCAGCACCTGGGCAGGGGTGGCCACGTGGCGCTCGGCGGCATACTCGCCGGAGGAGACCCGGATGCCGTTGCACGGGTTGGCCGGGATGCGGCGCGCTCGCACCGCGGTGTGGCAGATGGTGGAGAACAGGGCGAAGACCGAGGAGACCGTGGATTCGGCCAGCTCCTCATGCAGGCGGTTTGCCCAGCCCTGGATCTCCAGGTGGTGGTTGAAGACGGCGATCAGCGGCCAGTGGCGCCACTGCGGCAGGATGTGGGCGTCCAGGTAGGAGCGGTACTTGGCCCGGGTGTTGTCGGCCAGGCGCGCCTGGGCCCACCATAGGTCGGTGAAGGCGCCGAAGGTGATCTCCTGGTCCTTGGGATCGATCCAGGTGCCGGCGCGGACCTGGGCCTCCTGTTCCTGGCCCCAGGCCAGTGCGGCGGCCTTGGTCTCGAACCCGCCGCGGGATCCCCAGGTGCCGTCCAGGCGCTGGTAGCGCACGCGCCATCCGCGTCCGCGTTGTTCGGCGTGAGCCATACGAACTCCGTCCTTTACATCGTAGATTTATTCTGTTCGGTCGGGCCGCCGGGCGCCCCGGTCGGTGGCCGGATCCCGTTCGGCCTGGTGCACGATCCGGTGCAGGTCCGCGGCGCTGAAGCGCAGGTGCTTGCCGAGGAAGGTGCAGGGCACCGCCCGCTGGGCGGCCTTCTTGCGCAGCCAGGACTCGGGGACCTTCAGCACCTCGGCCGCCTCGGCGGGGGTGTAGACCTCCGGCGGGCCCGGCACCGCACCGGTGTCCCGCTCCCCCGCATGAGAGGAGGCGGGAGCTGCAGGGTAGGCGCCACTGCGCCCGTTGTCATCACGTTTCAGCTGGTCAGAAGCATTTTCTTTCCGACGGGTCACCGCGGCATCACCCCAAGGCGACCCCGCTTGCGGCACGATGCGGCACTGCCGGGCGCGCCTCGTCGGCCGCTACCGAGGGGGTATCGCACACCCCGCGGTGCCGCATCGGCGACCCGAACAGGGCTCCGCGGCACCGCGGGCTCTCCCGCGGTGCCGTGCGGCAACGGGCGGCAATGCCGCACGGCATCCGCCAGTCTCAGTCCACTACCGCCCGGCAGGAACAGAAGCGAGGGCCGGTGGCGCAGGACGAAGCTCACGGCGCCTCCCAACGCGTGCGGGCTGGGCCGCGGGCGCCATCCCGGCGGGGCGGATGCCAGTCGCCGCGCGGCGGCAACCCGGCCACCGGGCGCCATCCGGCCGCGCGCAGCGAGGTGCCGGGCTCATCGGCGCGGGTGTAGGTCACCAGGCGCTCATAGGCCAGGGCCCGGGCGGCGCGCCGGCAGGCGGCATACAGCAGTGAGCAGGCGTTTGGGGTGCCGTCACTCGCCAGGCGGGTGACCTCCAGGCTCCGGCCGTCATCGAGCCCGCGCGCCACGGGGCGTCCGACGACGGCGACCGCGACCAGGACACCGGCCTGGTCTGCGGCGCCGAGGCTGAACTTGTGTCCGCGCGGCGGGCCCAGGTGGCGGTGGAAGACCTCGATGAACGCTTTTGCTTCGGCCAGGCTGACGGGGCTCAGGTGCAGGCTCACCGGTCACCTCCGTGGGTGCCGGTGTCCTGGTCGTCCTCCTCGTCGTTGCCGCGGCAACTCCAGGGGGAGCACCCGTCGGGTTCGGGGCCGGTGTCGATGCCGAGGTCGACCTGGTCCAGGGGGATGCGGTCGCGATGGAGGTAGGCCGTGCCCTGAAGCGACATGCCGCGCTCGGTGGCGCCCGCAGGGCCGTGGCGGATCGCGGCATCGAAGGCAACGGCGTCCTCGAAGCTGGCCGGATCGGTGGCTCGCATCTCGGCCCAGGACTCATTGGAGCGGAACGGGCACCCTACGCAGGCGGATTTCGGGGTGTCGCCGAGGCCGTGGAGCGTGAGGAACGCAGCGCAGTCGCGGCGACTCCAGCCGATGTCCAGCAGCGGGAACACGTTGCGCAGATGGCCGACGTCGGCGTCCTTGGCGCGGTGGACCTCGTCGACGCTGATGCCGATCGCCTGGGTGGCATAGACGCCCTTCGGAACCCGGGCCGGATGCGGATATCCGAGCAGGCGCCGCGCCTCCCGCTTCAGCGGCCGAACCTTGTATTCGGCGGTGCACTGGCGCCGGCCCATCTTCCGTTCGCCGTTGGGTCCTTTGATGAACAGCGGCATGGAGGCGAACCGGTGCCGGGGATCGAGGGCGTCGTCGCGGATGTTGCCGACGGCAACACGCAGCAGCGGGATCCCGGCATCAGCCGCGACGGCCTCCAACCGCTCCAGGTGGGCGTAGACGGCCGGGGGCTCCCAGCCGGTGTCGGCGAACAGGGCGTAGTCGAACCTCGGGATCGCGCCGCGGGCGGAGAGCAGCAGCAGGGTGCTGGACTGCACGCCCGCCCCCAGCGACAGCAGCTTCAGCGCAGGTGCGGGCCGGTACACATCGCGTGGGCTCATGAGTGGGTGTCGGCGGCGGCCAACGAACGTCCTACCTATATATGCAGAACGAGAAGCCGCTCGGCGCTCACCCCTGACGGCCTTGATTTCGGACGTGTGCGTACGCACGGCGTACGCACACCCGCTGACACCGCGCCTTCGTCCGGCTGACCTGCCGATGAGGTCAAGCGTTTCTTCATTCGCCAGATCTTCGCCAATTCTTCGCACAGCCGACTGCGAAGATCCTGCTCATTTTTGGCTAACGGACGTGTGTATCACTGGTGACTCCCGACAACGCGAGGGAGTTTTCGTCATGTCGAACTCGGTGAGTTCCACGCCGTTTTATGTACTGCGCCGCTCTTTCGAAACGCTCGCCCACACACCCGGCGGCCCGCTGCTGGACCTCAGCGATATCGCCGAGGCGCCCGCTGCCGCGTTGGGGCCCGGTGCGTTGGCGGCCTGGCTTCCGCGGGCCGGCGCCGACGCCACCGACGAGGTGTGGCGGTGCCTGATCACTCGGGCCCGCAGCGGCGAGTCCGTCTGGTCGGTGGTCGCCGCCGGGTTGGCCCTGCCCGGCCTCTATGGCGCCCGTCGCCGCCTGTGTGGCGGTCTCGCCGATGAGGTGGCTGATTTGGAGGCCGAGATGCTCAGCGGACTGCTGGCGCAGATGCAGTCCATGGACCTGGGGCCCGGCGCGGTGTGCGGGCGGCTGGTCTATGCCGCCCGCAAGGCGGGGCAACGCTACCGCTATGCCCGCGAACAGGCGCGCCACCACCAGCTTCCGCGCGAGGTCGCCCGCCCGGATGCGGTGGTGAGCGCGGGTGCGCGCGGCCCGGTCACCGTGCTGGCCGAGGCGATCGCCCGCGGGATCCTCACCCGCCAGGAAGCCGAGCTGCTCGCCCGCACCCATCTGGAAGGCCGTCGGCTCGCGGCGGTCGCCCAGGAGTTGGGGTTGTCGTATGCCACCGCGCGGCGCCGCCGCAAGCGCGCCCGCGCCCATCTGGTCGAAACGGTGACGACAGGAAAATTCCCTGCCTGAGTGAGCGCAATCGGGCATCGAATTCTGCATATACGGGTGAGGGCGTTTCACCGTCCTCAGCGGAAGGGGCGGAATGCGGTCGGCGAGCGTCCCCGATACATCCGCAGCGAGAAAGGAGGAGTCGGCGCACCCGCCCCTTCCCATACCCGTTTCCGACGTCTCTCTTTGAGGTGAGGGCTATGCCGCTCCCACGTATCAGCCGGCGCCGCGTGGCTGTGTGCGGCGCTGTTGTCGGCCTCGTGATGGTATTCGGCGCCACGCCGGTGCTGGCCGATGGCGCCCAGCAGCCCGGGGTCTCCGATCTGGGCGAGGTCATCACCAACATCCGCAACTGGCTGGTCGGGTTGCTGGTGGCGCTGGCGACGCTGCTGTTGACCGTTGGCGGGCTGCGCTACCTGCTGGCCGGCGGCGACCCCGGCGAGGTCGGCAAGGCCAAGGACACGCTGAAGTACTCCGCGCTGGGCTATGGGGTGGCGATCCTCGCGCCGATCCTGGTGGAGATCCTGCGCGGCTTCGTCGGGCTGAGTTGACGATGCGCGCCCGCTACCGCGTCGGACTCGCCGTTGCCGCTGCGGTGCTGCTGGTGCTGGCCCTCGTTGCCGCGGCAACGGGTGAGGCACCGGCAACCGCCGCCGTTGCCGCTGTGGCAGCTCCGGCACCACCCCAGCCGTCTCCCGGCGCCGAGCCCGAACCGCCGCAGCAGCCTGAGGAGCCCTCCCCCGAAGCCGAACCCTCGCCGGAGCCCTCGCCCGCCCCGGGGCCCGAACCCACCCCGCCGGAAGACGACGGCGACGGCGACGGCGACGGCGAGAACGGGGACGGCTCGCAGACCGGCACGCCCCAGGGGCAGGAGTGCGGGTCCTTCGACTACGCCTGCCGCATGCAAGCCGCCGTCAACGGGTGGCTGGCCGGCATCGTCGCCGACCTCGTCAACGCCGGCCTGGCCCAGGCCGCCATCGCCATGCTGTGGACTCCCGAGCCCACCCCCGGCGTCGAGCAGGGTCGCACCGCCGCCCTGGTGGTGGCCAATACCGCCTACGTGCTGCTGGTGACCTTGGCCGGGATCCTGGTGATGGCCAACCCGACCGTGCAGACCTCCACCAGCCTCAAAGAGGTCCTCCCGCGGCTGGTGCTGGGGTTCGTCGCCGCCAACGCCTCCGCCCTGCTCGTGGGATTCCTCGCCGACGTGTCCAACGCGCTCGTGCGCGCCCTGCTGGGCGATGCCGCCCGGCGCGAGAGTGTGGCCAACGCGATCGACCGGACCCTGCAGGATCCGATGGGCGAAATGCTGGTGCTGGTGCTGCTGGCGGTCATCGCCGGTGTGCTGGTGCTGTTCTTCCAGGCCGCGGTGATCGCCCGCACCATGCTGTGGCTGCTGCTGAGCGCGGCGGCCCCGCTGGCGCTGGCCTGTCACGCCCTGCCCCCGTTGGAGGGGACGGCGCGGTTGTGGTGGCGGGCGATGGGCGCCCTGCTGGCGATCCCGATCGCCCAGGCGCTGGCGCTGCGCGTGCTCGTCGAAGTCTTCCTCATGCGCGAGGAGGTCGACCTGGTCGAGGTGGGCGGTGCCGCGGGCTCGATCATCGACGTGCTCGTGCTGATCACCGCGCTGTATGTGCTGGTGCGCATCCCCTTTTGGGCGTTCAAGCAGGTGTTCGGCTACCAGTCCTCGCCGTTGGCCAAGGCGGCGCGGATCGCCGTCAGCGTGCTGGTGCTGCGCAATCTCGGCCGAGCCTTTGCCGGGCCTCGGGGCGGCTCTGGCACGTTGGCCGGCGCCGGTCCCCGGGGAGGCGGCCCCCGGGCAGGACGCCCTGGTGGGGGCCGCGGACCGACCGGCGGCCCCCGGGGCAACGGCGCCGGCGGAGGCACACCGGCTGCCGGCCGAAGCGGGGGCGGCCGCAGGGGTGGAGCCCGCCGGCCCTCCGGCGGCGGCGGTGCCGGCAGGCAAGGTGGCGGCTCCGCAGGCGGGACCGGGCCCTCCGGCGGCACACCCGGCGGCGGGTCGGGAGGTAGCCGCGGCCCCACCGGCGGCGCAGGTGTGCCCAACGGCGGTGGGCGAGCCGGCGGTTCCGGATCGGGCACGAGTGGTGGTCGCGGCGGTTCCCCAGGCCCGCTGCGCGGCACGGTCCACCCGCCCCGCGGCAACCGGCACCCAAACGGCAACACCGGCTACGGCGGCCCGGGGGCCACGTCGGGCCCCGGTGGTCGTAGCGGCAATCCCGGCGCGAGCCGGGCTGGTGCGCCCACCGGCTCCTCCGCCGCGGGCGAACCTCGCCGCTACCCCGGCGGGATCCGCGCGCACCGGCCGCGCCCAACCGGATCGACTCCCCCACCGCCTGATCCCAGCCGCTTCCGGCCGATCCGCCCCGACATGCGGTTCAACCCGCCTCCCAACCCGCGGGGTGGCTGGTCGCGCCCGGTGCGGCCGCGGCCCCGCCATCCCCGCCGCAGGAGAGGAGAGGACTGATGGCGCGTGTGCGCATGCCCGCCGACATCGAACGCGACGACAAACTCCTGGCCGGGCTTTCCGCCCGCCAACTGCTGATCATCGGGGTGCCCGGCCTCGGCCTGTGGGTCCTGTGGAGCGGTCTGGGCGGGGCGGTGCCGCTGCCGGTGTTCGGGGCGGTAGCCATCCCGGTGATGGGGGCGGCGATAGCCACTGCCCTGGTGCGCCGCGACGGACTCAGCTTGGATCGGCTGCTGGCGGCCGCGTGGCGGTTCGCGCGCTCGCCCAAGCGCCGCGCCACCCGCACCGGCACTCCCGCCCCCGAGGTGCCGTCCTGGATCACCGCCCACCCCGACCCCTTTCCGGCGCCGTTGGACCTTCCGGTGGAGGCGATCGGTGACGACGGTGTCATCGACCTCGGCAACCAGGGCGCGGCAGTGATCCTGTCCTGCTCGACGGTGAACTTCTCACTGCGCACCGAACAGGAGCAGGACGCCCTTGTGTCCGGGTTCGCCTCCTACCTCAACTCGCTCTCCACGCCGGTGCAGATCCTCGTGCGGGCCGAGTCGGTGCGCCTGGACCCCCTGGTTGCCGCCCTGGATGAGGCGGCACCCGCGCTGCCGCACCCGGCACTGGAACAGGCCGCGCGCGAGCACGCCGACTACCTCGCCGACCTCGCCGAGAGCCGCGACCTGCTGTACCGGCACGTGCTGCTGGTGCTGCGCGAGCCCTCCGGCAATGGGCGGCAAGCCGCGGCAACGCTCCAACGCCGCGCTGAGGATGCCGCCCGGGCTCTGGCTGCCGCCGGCAGCAACGCCACCGTGCTCGACGGCCCGCAGGCGGCCGCGGTTCTGGCCTCGTCCACCAACCCGGCGGGCTCAGCCCCACCGGAAGGGCTGGCCGCCCCCGACGCCGTGATCACCGGCCCCCACACCACCCAGAACCAAGAACAGGAGGGGTGAACCATGCGCTCCCTGTTCGGGCCCCGAGCGAAACCACCCTCCGGCGGCGCTCCCGTCCCCGCCGAGGTCGACATCGCCCCGCGCCGCATCCACGTGGGCGAGGGGGCAGCGGCCTCCTTCGTGGTCACCGGCTACCCCGCCGAGGTCGGCCACGCCTGGCTGGAACCCTTGCTCACCTACCCCGGCCGCCTCGACGTGTCCGTGCATGTGGAACCGGTCCCGCCCAAGGTGGCCGCCGACAAGCTGCGCCGCCAGACCGCCCGGCTGGAATCGACCAACCGGGCCGACGCGGAGAAGGGCCGGTTGGAGGATTTCGAGTCCGAGGTCGCCGCCGAGGACGCCCGCGACATGGCCGCCTCCCTGGCCCGCGGGGACGGCAAGCTGTTCCGCGTCGGGCTGTCGGTCACGGTCCACGCGGCCTCGCCCCAGGAGTTGGATGAGGAGGTCGGCCACGTCCAGTCGCTGGCCGCCTCCCTGCTGCTGGACGTGCGCCCGGCCTCCTACCGCCAACTCCAAGGCTGGGTCACGGCCCTGCCGCTCGGGGTGGACCTGCTGGGCCAGGCCCGCAGCATGGACACCGCCGCCCTGGCCGCCGCCTACCCCTTCGCCTCCCCCGACCTGGCGGTTGAAACCTCGCCCACCTCGGTCCTCTACGGCCTCAACGCCGACTCCTCCGGGGTCGTGGTCTGGGACCGGTGGGCCCTGGACTCCTACAACACCGTCGTCCTAGCCCGCTCGGGCGCCGGCAAGTCCTACTTCTGCAAACTCGACCTGCTGCGGTCGATGTATGCCGGAGTGACGGCCGCCGTCATCGACCCCGAGAACGAATACACGCGGCTGACCGAGGCGGTCGGCGGCACCACCATCCGGCTGGGCGAGGCCGGGGTCCACCTCAACCCGCTCGATCTGGCGCTGGATGTCAACGCCCAGCGCGATGCGCTGTCGCGGCGGGCGTTGTTCTTGCACACCTTGCTGTCGGTCATGCTCGGCGGCCCGTTGGAGCCGCGCCGGCGCGCCGTACTGGATCGGGCGCTGATCGCCACCTACCGGCACGCGGGCATCACCGCCGATGAGCGCACCTGGGATCGGCCCGCTCCGCTGCTGGGCGACCTGGTCGCCACCCTGGAGAACGAGGGGGACGAGCACGGCCGGGATCTGGCCGTCCAGCTCCAGCCGTTCACCACCGGCTCCTATGGCGAACTGTTCCGCGCCCCCACCACCAAACGGCCATCAGGTCATCTCGTGTCGTGGTCGCTGCGCGCGCTACCCGACGAACTCAAAGCCACCGGGACGCTGCTGGCGCTGGATGCGATCTGGCGGACCGTCGCCGACGCCACCCCCGACCACCCGCGCATGGTGCTGGTGGATGAGGGCTGGCTGCTCATGAGTGAGCCCGAGGGTGCGAAGTTCCTGTTCCGCCTGGCCAAAGCCGCCCGCAAGCGGTGGGTGGGGCTCACGGTGGCCACGCAGGACGCGGCCGACGTGCTCGGCTCCGAGCTGGGCCAGGCCGTCGTCGCCAACGCGGCGACCCAGATCCTGATGCGCCAGGCGCCCCAGGCCATCGACCGGATCGCCGAGGCCTTCGCGCTGTCGGAGGGCGAACGCCAGCACCTGCTCACCGCGAGCCCCGGGGATGCGCTGTTGTGCAGCGGTCAGCGCCGGGTCGCCTTCCGGGTGGTGGCTAGCGACACCGAACACGCCCTGGTCACGACTAACCCAGCGGAGTTCACCGATCCCGACGTTTCCGCCCGAAATCCCGACGACTCCACCGGTCTGGACACCGACGCTCCCGACGAAGAGGACGACCTGCTGTGACCCCCAACCTCACCGAGCTGGGCCGCCTACCCACCGTGCTGGCCGACCTGCTGTTTTTCCTGATCACCGCCTACGGCTGGCACCTGCTGGCCGCCGCCTGCGCCTCCGTGGTCGCGCTACTGGCCACCCGCACCGCCGCCTCCTGGCTGCGGCACCGCCAGTGGGCCCGTGATGCCCGCCTGGTCGAGATCCTGCCCCCGCCCGAAAGCGACCTGTCCGGCGCCATCCACCTGTGGCGCCAGATGCTGGGCACCCTGCGCCCCGCCTGGAAACGCCTGCTGCTGGGCCAGCCCCATCTGGTGTGGGAATACGCCATAACCACCACCGGTCTGACCGTCCGCGTGTGGGTGCCCGGGCCCACCGCCCCCGGCCTGGTCGAACGCGCGATCACCGCCGCCTGGCCCGGCGCCGCCGTCACCACCCGCCCTGTCCCCGAGCCCGAGCCTGATCGGCGGGTGCGGGGAGGTCGGCTGCGGCTGGCCCGTCCCGACCACTACCCCATCGAAACCGACTACGACGAGGACCCCGTGCGCGCTCTGATCGGCGCGGCCGGCGACCTCATCGCGGGCGAGGAGGTGCTGGTGCAGGTTGCGGTGCGCCCCATCACCGGAGGTCGGCTGCGCCGCGCCGCCCGCGAAGCCAGCCGGCTGCGCCAGAGCGCCCCGGAAACCCCCGACCCCCTCAACCCTGGGCACCGGCCGCGCCGGCACGGGCCCGAACCGGAGGCCGCCAGCGAGATCCGCGCGATCGTGCGCAAATCCACCCAACCCCGGCTGGAGACCCACATCCGCTACCTCATCACCTCACCGGGCGAGGGGGAGGAGGCCCGCCAGCGGCGCCGCGGCCGCGCCCACGCTGTCGCGGCCTCGTTCGCGGTCTTCAGCGGCCACAACCACTACCAGCGCCACCGCATGTGGGTACTTCCGCGGTGGCGCACCCGCATCCGGTTCATGGGCGCCGGCGACCTGCTCACCGCCGCCGAACTGGCCGCCGTGGCGCACCTGCCGCTCGATGAGACCGTGCCCGGCCTGCAGCGCGCCCCCGCCCGCACGGTCCCCCCACCACCCCAGGTCGCCGGCGACAACCCGCAGACCCGGGTGCTCGGCACGGCCGAGCAATCCGAACACCGCACCATCGCCCAACACACCGCGGACGCCCGCCAGCACACCCACATCATCGGCGGGACCGGCACCGGAAAAACCACCCTGCTCATGGGCATGGCGCTGGACGACATCGCCAAAGGCCGCGGGCTCGTCGTGATCGAACCCAAGGGCGAATCCGACCTGCTCCTGCCCCGCATCCCCGACCACGCCGTGGACCGCGTCGTGCTCATCGACCCCGACGACGACGCGCCCCCGCCCGCCCTCAACGTGCTCGCCGGCACCGATCCGGTGCGCACCGCCGACACCATCACCGGCGTGTTCCAGCGCATCTTCGCCGACTCCTGGGGACCCAGGACCGACGACATCCTGCGCTCGGCCGTGCTCACCCTGGCCGCAACCCCGCAGGCGAGCCTGGCCAACATCCCCAAACTCCTCGACCAGCCCAGCTTCCGCCGCCGCGCCACCGCCCACCTGCACCCCACCTCAGTGCTGGCGGGGTTCTGGTCCTGGTACGACGGCCTGTCCGAACCCGCCCGCGCCCACGCCACCGCACCCCTGATGAACAAGCTGCGCGCCGTACTGCTGCGCGACTTCGCCCGCAACCTGCTGGCCGCCCGCCCCCACCGCAGCCTGAACCTGGCCCACCTCCTGGACGAGGAAGCGATCATCATCGCCCGGCTGCCCAAAGGAGTCCTCGGCGAAGACACCTCATCCATGCTGGGATCGCTCGTGCTCGCCCAGGTGTGGCAGGGGGTGCTGGCTCGGGCCGCCCAGAAGGAGTCCGACCGGCGCGACATGGCAATCTACCTGGACGAGGCCCACAACTTCCTCACCCTGCCCTACGGGTTGGGCGACATGTTGGCCGAGGCCCGCGCGTATCGCGCCGGACTCACCATCGCCCACCAGGATCTGGCCCAACTCCCTCGGGAGCTGCGCGAGGCCACCTCGACCAACGCCCGCTCCAAGATCTTCTTCGACGTGAGCCCCGAGGACGCCCGCGCCCTGTCCCGCCACGTCCACCCCGAACTCACCGAACACGACCTGTCCCACCTGGCCCGGTTCCAAGCCGCCACCCGGCTCGTCGCCCACGGCGCACTCACCCCCGCCTTCACCCTGCGCACCCGACCCTTGCCCCCGCCGATCCGCGGGCGGGCCACCGCCGTGCGCAAGGCCGCCCGCGCCCACCACACCCAGCCCGCCCGTCCCTAAAAGGAGGCGACCTCCGGTGTCTGTTGTGCTGCTGCCCGACCACCACGACCCCATCCGCCCGATCAGCTCCCCCGAGGTCATCAAAACCCTCGCCCGCCGCCTCACCGACCGCGACCGGCGCCTGCTGCGGCTCATCTGGCGCCACCGCGTGCTGACCACCGACCAGCTCACCGCCCTGGGCTGGACCTCCTACAACACCGCCAAACAGCGCCTGGCGCTGCTGTATCGGCTGCGGGCGCTGGACCGCCTGCGCCCGTGGAAGCCCCGCGGCGGCTCCCCCTGGCACTACGTCCTGGATGCCCCCGGCGCCGAAATCCTCGCCGCCGAGCACGGCCAGAGTCTGCGCGAGTTCGGCTACCGGCGCGACCGCGCCCTGGCCCCCATCACCTCAACCGCACTGGCCCACCTGCGCGGGGCCAACCAGGTCTTCGTCGACCTCTACGCCCACACCCGCAACCAAACCAACGACGCCCACCTGGACTGGTGGACCGAATCGGAGTGCGCCGACCTCTACGGCGACATCGTCCGCCCCGACGGCGGCGGCACCTGGACCATCGCCAACACCCGTGTGGGCTTCTACCTGGAATACGACATGGGCACCGAACGCCTGCGCCGCCTGGTCGAGAAGGTGCAGGCCTACGGCGAACTCGCCCAGACCACCGCCGCCCCGTTTGTCGTGCTGTTCGTGCTGCCCGGCGAGCGCCGCGAGGCCCACCTGCGCCGCGCCCTCGGATCCCGCCCCACGATTCCGGTGGCCACCGCCGTCCACGGCGCCCACCCGGCCGAAGCGGTGTGGGTGCGCACCGACGATGCCCACCTGCACCCGCGCCGCCTCATCGACCTCGCCCCCAACAACCCCACCCCCCACCAGCCGACGCTGTTCGACCCCGGCGAGGAGGACGACGTTGGCTAGCCCGGGCTGCGGCGCCACTTTGGGTGCCGCAGCCCTGCTCGTCCCCGCCCTGGCCTTCTCCGCCCTCACCGCCGTCACCGGCCCCGACACCACTCCGGGGGCGCCCGCCAACGTCGACGGAGTGCCCGACCGGCTGCTGGAGGCCTACGTGCGCGCCGCGGCCACGCTGACCGAGACCCACCCGCAGTGCTCGGGGATGCGGTGGCAGATCCTCGCCGGCATCGGCAAGATCGAATCGTCCCTGCTCGCCGGCCACGACATCGCCCCCAACGGCGCCGTGTCCCCGCCGATGATCGGGCCCCGCCTCGACGGGTCCGGCGTCGGCGGCAACACCACACCGCACTACGACACCGACAACGGCCGATGGGACCGCGACACCACCTACGACCGCGCGGTGGGGCCCAACCAGCACTTGCCCTCGGGCTGGGATACCTACGGCGCCGACGGTAACGGAGACGGGACGAAGGACCCGCACAACGTCTACGACAGCGCGTTGGCCAGCGCACGGGAACTGTGCTTGAGCGCCGAGGGTGGCGGGGTGGACTTCGCCGACCGCGCCCAGCTCGCCGACGCGCTGTTTCGCTACAACCGCAGCGACGCCTACGTGGCCGACGTGCTGGAGGCCATCGACGACTTCGACGCGATCCCTGCAGCGGTGGGAGGCGGTGTCGGCAGCCAGGCCGGGCAGAAGGCCGTGCAGTGGGCGCTGCGCCAGGTCGGCAAACCCTACATTTGGGGCGGTGTGGGCCCCGCCGGATTCGACTGCTCCGGGCTGACCATGAAGGCCTGGCAGAACGCCGGCGTGGACCTCCCCCGGGTCACCACCGACCAATACCAGGCCGGACAGCGTGTCTCCCTGGGCCAGCTTCAGCCGGGCGATCTGCTGTTCTACGACACCACCGACGTCGGCTCCCCCGGCCCGCCGCCCAGCCACGTCACGATGTACATCGGCGACGGACAGATGATCAACGCCCCCTCCACCGGCAGCGACGTACGGGTCGAACCGGTCCAAGACGACTTCTATACCCCGCGGTTCATGGGCGCTGTCCGACCGCATAATTGAGCACTATTGCATCAGATGCAACATCGTCCTCGCGCAGAGCGGTGGGCCGCGCCGGATGCAGAGGCGTCGTTGCCACAGTCGCGGGGCAGCGTGAGTATGCGAGGCCCGCACGAACGAACTCGTCCCGCCGATCCCAGAGAGGGTCACAGCACGCTACGGCGGCACTGTGACCCTATGCTGAACATTTGCCCCCGGTACCACTAGTTGAAGGTTGTCGCACCAACTACCAGGGCCGTGGCTCCTCCGATCACCAGGATGAGGGCAGCTAGGCGGGTGGTTTTAGACCAACTGTCCAGCGCATCCCCGACCACCCGCACCCCTTCCTGAAGCACAGGGCCGAGCCAGCTCATTTGCGATCCACCTCCCCGCCGCAACTCGACGGTCCCCCGCGGATACAAAAAATGGAGGCGTATTCAGCAGCAGTCCAGAACCTGCAAAGCTCCCTGCGGTTTGGGGAACTTGCTGAGTACGTCTCCAGCGTGGTGAGCGTTGCTCACCGTTATCCGTAGCGGACAAGCCAGTATCAGTTGCTGCTGCGTGTCGGATACAGCATGGGCGTTCTGGCACCCGCGCAACCGGCTTCGACGGTGGTGGATCGCCGTAGCTGTGGCTAGTTTAATGACACCGCCGCGAAAGTGCCACTCCGCTGCCTCCGCGCCCACCCGGCGAGTCCAGACCTCGCGTTGAGGGACGCGCCCGGACGCCTACTGGCGACGGCCAGATGATCAGCCCCCGAAACCAGTAAGACGGTGCGAACCCAGCCCGTCCAAGTCGACTCCTACACGAGCGGACGACCGACGGCGGTCTCGGCGGCCCGCTGCGGGGAAGCGGGCGTGGAAGGAGTGGGCCGCGGAGGGCTTCGGCCGTGAGGGGATGCGCATGCTCGCCTCCGGGTGTGCCGCGGTGGGTCAGCCCGAATCCGCCTCGTCGCCCTCGCTTGCCGCGGCGAACCTGCTGGGCCAGGTCGAGGGTTTCGCGGCGTTCGGCCTCGGCGCGGTGCATCCAGTCGTCGGTGAGCACGCTGCCGACGCCCAACAGCACCCGGGGCCCCAACCCCCACAGCACGACGTTGACCGCCAGGCAGGCGATCGCCAACTCATCGAGATCGACTGCGGCCCAGGTCACGGTGGCCGGGTCGCGGCCCGCGCTGCGCATGTTCTGTGCGGCGGCGCGCAGCATGCCGCCGGTGCCGGCAGTGGGTTCGTGGACGGAGTCGCCCTCCTCGGGCGTGCCCAGGCTGCATGCCATCATCTCGGTGACGGGTGCGGGGGTGTAGAAGACGGCGTGGGCCTCGGCGGCCTTGCGTCCCCGCAGCAGGGTCAGGACCTTGCCCAACAGGTCGGTGGCGCACCGCAGCTCGCTGTCGCCGGTCAGGTGAAGCTGCCCCTTGGTGAGAGCGGCATCGGCGACGCGCTTGGCGGCGTGCAGCGCCGTACCGTGCGCGGCCTGTTCGCCGTGCCAGAGTCGCATCAAGGGCCAGACGCGGTTGGCCAGGTCGGGGCGGGCATTGAGGTAGATCGCCCACTGCGTGCGCATCACGTCGGCGAACTCCTCGACGTCGAGCGCGATCACGCGCCTGGCGATGTCGTCGCGTTTGGGAGGTGGCGGCGCCAGCATGGCAAGCACCGCCACGACGGAGACGGGCACGTCCAGGTCGTCGTGACCGTAGGCGCGGTGCCAGACGTCGTCGACCGTTTCGGCGATCGCGGTGGCGTGCTGGTCGGGCCTGCCGTAGGGGCGTGCAATGGCGGGTACTCCGGCGCGCTTGGTGGACTTGATGGAACCGCGAGCGCTGTTCTTCTTCGGTCCAGCCATTTCCATCACCTCGATAATCCGAGCTATGAGTGGATGGAGCGAAGCAATTGACGCCACTGAATTGATCAGGAAGAGGACGCGACAGCAAGGCGATCTAGCGCCCTACCAGCACAGGTGGGCATGCGCTACACTGTGCCTGCCTGCGCCTCCGGGCGTCAGGTATCGACGCTCCGATGGAGTTTCGGTGTTGGGGCCCGGCGGGTGAGTTGCTGGCACCCTTCCGGGGGTGTTTCACCCGTCGGGCCTTTTGATCCTTTTCTGATTCTGATTCTCTGATCTATTCCTTTCGCCGCATTCGGCGGCTTCGCACACAACACCGGCCAAGACAGTTTCCGGTTACCGGCTTGGCTCGGACTCGTGAAGGAAGTCGGCGGCGTCGGCAGAGCGTTCGAGCATCCGCGCCCACCTGCGAGCGGTCTCCGCAGGAAGCGGCACAAGGTGAGCCGTGTGCCCGGGTGTGCTGATCCAGGCCATGACCTCGTGAGTGGTGGGGTCGACGACGGCGCCGACGCACACCGCGCCCTCGGTATCGGCGGGCGACATGGGCAACCTCCATCTGTGCCGGGCGGTCATCGGTTCATCGGGGCGGGCGCTGGAGCGAGTCGGGGGGTGGGCACGGCGCGCGTCGGGTCGGTTTCACGCCAGGCGCGCATGTGGGCCGCGAAGGTGTTCACCAGTTCGGGGGGCGGCGGCAATCCAGCGGTGGCCGACGACGGTGCGCGAGTCGCCCGCGCAGAGTTCGTGTATGGCCACGCGGGAGATCTCGGGATCGGACCGCCTGCCGGGGTGGGTCTCCTCCAGGGCGCACAGCAGACGCCGCTGGTTGGGGGTGAGTTGCTGCCAGGTGACGACGCCGTGTTCGTCGCCGGCCACTGCGGCGCGGCCGGTCGGGGGTGATGCGGTGCGGGTTGCCGGTCCGCTGGGGATGCATGTAGTCCGCATCGATCAGCTCGGCGACCGTGGTCGGGGCTGTGTCGGCGGGGACGGTGCCGCCTGGAGCCGCCGCGGCGCGGCGCAGCGTCTGGCGTTGCTCGGGAGTGAGGGGGATCGGCATGGCGGTGTTCTCCCTCTGTGATCGCCGGCACCAGGGGCGGGGACGTCTGGGCGTGGTGCCGCGCGGGTCAACTGTCGGCGTGCTCGACGCGTGTGCGTCCGGCATGCAGGCTCCAATCGCGAAACACCTCGGGCGCATCGCTCATGGCGGCTTCCAGACGCGCGCCGAGGATGTCGACGGCGTCCAGGCCGGAGTCGGCCAGGCACAGCGCCTCGATCAGCGCGGCGCCGGCGTAGGGGGTGACCTCGTAGCCCAGCAATGGCAGGGAACCCGTGGTGTGCACGCACAGCGGCGCCAGCGCGCACCGCAATGCGGCACGGATTCCGGCTCGCTGGGTCTCGCTCAGGGGGTCGGCGTCGTGGGGTGCGTGGGCGAAGATCTCGACGGTGAGCACAGCCATCGGGTGACTCCTCTCCCGTGGTCGGTGCGGGGTTGGGTTGCGCGACTCCGGGGCCTCGCGGGCCGACGGCACGAGAAGTCCGGAGACGGGCGTAGTCGGTGCGAGCCGCGGTCCCGGACTGCCTCGGTGGCGGAAGGCCAGCGGCGGCGCGGGCTGTCTCTCCCGCTCTGAGCGGAGAGCGGGAGAGACAGCGCGGGCTAACGCACGTGGATGGGTTTGAGCAGGTGCCGGAAGGCCAGCGGATCGCTCAGATCGGCGTAGTCCTCGGTGAACAGCACCGCTCCGGTCTCGGTGTCGGGCAGGTGCAGCCGCACGCCCGGGCCGGCAACCGTCTCCAGAGCATCCGTCAGGAACTCGGGTTTGAAATGCATCCGGGGGGCCCACCCGTGCCGGTGATCTCGGCGGGAACTGGCGGTGTGGCCACCTGCTCGCCGTGCCCCGACAGCGCCGGCGAGAGCCGGACCGCGCCGTCGTCGACGTCCAGGGTCACGGGCTGGTGTTTGTCGCCTTTGGCGGCCAGCACCGCGGCGGCGCGCTGAACCTGGGTGAGTGCGTCGTTCTGGTCGAGGACGGACGCGGTGGTAGTCGGGAAACTCGGCGTCGATGCAGTGCACGACCATGCTGATGTCGCCGCAGTCCAGCGAGACCAGCCGAGGCGAGCTGTCGCGGGGACCGATGCCGATGGCCACCGTCGCTGCGCGCAGCCGTCGCAGGATCCGCGCCAGCGGGTAGCCGGGGACCAGCGCGCCGCCCGTTGTGGTGCACGCGGCTGCGGGGATCTCGGTGTGGGTGGGTACGTGGGCGACGCCCAGCCGGTAGCGGTCGGTGGCGGACAGGACGAGTCCGACCGGTAGGGCCTCGAACTGGACGCCGGCCGCCTGCGGCCACACGTCGTTGTCCTCGATGGTGTACAGAACACGCCCGGCCTCGGCGCTGAAGCGGGACAGGTCCATGTGGGCCACGGGTGCCGGGGACTCGGGCAGGGCCGGGTACTCCTGCACGGCATGCGACTGGAGCGGCATGGTGGCCCCGGCCAGCTCCACCGTCGGCGCGCCCGTGCTGTCGGCGGTGATCGTGGCCGTCATGCGGTCGGCCTCGCGTTTGGGCGTTCCCTTGACCAGCGCGTTGACAGTCTTGGTGCAGTCGTCGTGGTTGAGCAGGATCGAGCCGGGCCCGCTGGCGGCATCGGGGATGCGCACCGCAACGGCGGTGCGTCCGTCGAAGGCGCGCACGTGCAGGCAGCCCTCGGCGTCGCCGTCCAGCATGATCCCGCCCGGGACGGGCTCGGGATGGGTTGGGACGGCCAGCGCGACTGTGGTCAGTGCCTCCGTCAGCGCTGCGCGGGGCAGTTCGAAGCGGACGGTGTCCGGCTCGGTCGTGGTGGAAGTGGAGGTAACGGCGGTCATCGCGGTGTCTCCTCTCGCGAATCGCGGCAGTTCGGATCGCAACGTGGTGGTGGCCGCGGGCCGGCCGGTTCCCGGCCGGCCCGCGGGTGTGGAGGGGCCGGTCAGTCGCGGCGCAGTGCGGCCGAGCGTCCGGCCTCCAGCACGTAGGTACCGGGGTGCAGCCCGCGCAGCGGCACGTGCGGGCCGGGTTCGCCCGGATAGGGAACGTGCATCACCAGGCATCCGGCGAGTTCGCCGGGCGCGTCCGCGGGCACGCGCCGAATGGTCAGCTCGAACTGGCCGCGGGGATCGCCCACCGAGACCGCAAGGGTGATCGCATCAGCGTCGGCGTCGGCGGTGATGCCGGCGTGGTTGCACCAGCCCAGCGGGATGGTTTCGGGATCGTGGGGCCCGTCGCCGTCGTCAGGATCGTCGTCGGTGGCCGGTTCGAAGGCGCGGCAGCGGGATTCGCCCCTCTCGTCTTCCCAACCGTCGGCACCCGCGGCCAACTCGCTTCCGCACGCGCGGCAGCGGTACTGCGCCCCGCAGCCGTCGGGGTCGAATTCCCATTGCACGGATTCGGCGTCGTCCTCAGTCAGCGCGGCCGGCTGGCCGTCGATGGTCACAGCAGCAAGCATGATCACACCTCCCGTTACGCGGGATGGGGGCAGGAATCCGGAAACGCAAGGGGCCCGGGCGGGTGCGGACAGCGCGGCGCCGACCGCACCCGCCCGGGCGGGTGCTCAGACGACCAGGAACCCCACGCGGCCCGTGGCGCAGCACGGGCAGGCGACGGTGTCGCCGTCGTGATCCTCGGTGTCGTCGAAGTCGAAAGCGTCGGCGTCGCTGGCGTACTCGGGCTGGAAGTGCCAGGAACCGCCGTCGGCTTCCCAGCGGCCGCCGCAGGCGTCGCAGCCGGCCAGGCAGGTCGACGCGAGGAATCCCTCTTGCTCGACCAGCCACATGAACAGCAGATCGTCACTCATGCCCGGTTCGTCGCCCGTGGCGTCGAGCCCGGTAGCGCCGACGTAGGTCATGGCGAAATCGCCGACCATGCCCACCAGGTAGGTGCCGGTGCCCACGACGGGCGTGCGGTCGGTGATGGTC
This sequence comes from Streptomonospora arabica, assembly GCF_039531585.1. Lineage (NCBI taxonomy): Bacteria > Bacillati > Actinomycetota > Actinomycetes > Streptosporangiales > Nocardiopsidaceae > Streptomonospora > Streptomonospora arabica. The sequence goes on from NZ_BAAAQI010000001.1 coordinate 201,661, forward strand.
CAGCGGTCGGCATAGCCCAACCGGGCACCGGTCCAGCGGTAGGCGACGGTGACGACGGCGAACGGGCGCAGCACCCGAACGGCGGTCAGAACGCGTCCCTCGTTCAGGTAGGACGTGCCGACGCCTTCACTGAACACGTCGAAGGTCTCGACCAGCCCCGCGCGCTCCATAGCGGCCAAAACCCCGGATTCGTCCCGGTCGGCGACGTCGGGCCAGTCGTCGCCGGCGTCGGGTCCCGGGCGGAAGTCGTCGTCATCGACGCGCACGAACGGGGCGACGGCGAACGCCGCATCCGCAGTGCCGACGCCGCAGAGGGACGCTTGCAGGATGCGGTCAAGCTTGGCGCCGCGCCGCGCGTTACCCGACGCGAGAACGGCGCTCAGAGTTTCGCGCGCGTCGACGGTAAGCGAGTACCGCGCGACATCAACATCCATGATTGTCATGGAAGACATCTCCTAAGAGATTCGGTGTTGGGTGCGGCCAGCTTCCGGGGTTGCTGTCCCTTTCACTGACACCTACAATTCTAGTTGCCCAACCGGAGAATTGAAAGGATCCACAGGCATCGATTCCGGGCACACCGACCCCGGAAATTAGGGAGGCCAGGCCGACACCAACCGAGAAGACATCAAAAAGAGGAACTGGAAACCCAAGCAAGAAGAACTTGAAAACGAAAACCGGATGTTCTTACGGATCATAAAATCCGACGCAGCAGAATGATCCCCACACGCCTCCCAACAAACACCAGGGAGCCATACAACCAGCCATCACAACAACCGCCCGACACCATCAATTTGCAGCCGCGCCAGCGGCACTAGTCCGGGGGTGCGCTGGTGGGGGCGGCACAGCTCGTGACCTGGCCTTTTGCTGCTTGTTCCCCCCGCCAGCCAGGACGGCGGGGGGTGTGGCGGGGGGTGTGGCTCCCCCAAAAAATTCGTACAAACGCCGGGCGCCCTCGACCTCTGCGGATGGGAATCTAAAGGGCGGGGACACTGATGCAGCTCCCCACAACACACCGATGATGCGAAGCGGCCAGCGACGGCGAATTCCCTACGAGGGCGTCACGTCGACCGCTACAGGGGACACACAAACTCCCAGGAGGCGAATCTGAAACAGCACTCCACCCTGAGTGCATATACGTCCTATGAGGAATGGCGCGCGGATGCGCTATTTCTGGCCACTCTACTTCGAGGCTCGTTGATGCGCCTGGTGGATTTTCAGGCGCGGTTTCCGATGTTTTTCACCAGTTCCCGGATCGTGGCGTCGGGTTGGGCATCGATCTCGGCCATAGCTGTTTTGTAGGTGCGAAACGCCTGAAGGGCGGCCGTGCTGTCGTCGTGGTCCAGGTGGGCGCGGATGAGGACGCGCTGCGCCTCGGTGTGGCGCGGGTCGATGGCGGCGGCTCGGGCCAGGAGCGGGCGCGGGTCATCGGCCGCGCCCGAGGCGGCACACGACAGCAGTGCGCCGATCAGGCGCCGGCGCAACTCCAGACGCAGGGGTTCAACCCAGGTGTAGTCGGCCTCGGCCGCCAGGTCGGTGAAGTCGGCGGCGGCCCGGTCAAGTCGCGCGCGGGCGCGGGCGTCGCCCGGGTCGGTTTCGGTTGCCGCGAGCAGCCCTTGCAGGTCCCACAGGTCCACGCGCACCGCCGCCGGGTTGAGCCGGTAGCGGCCGTTCTCGTGGAGGATGAGCTGGTCGCCGCCGACGGCGCTGCGCAGGGCGCTGATGGCGTCGTGGAAGCGGCGGTTGGCGCGATGGGTGGCCTCGCCGTGCCACATGTCCTCCACGGCGCGCTCCAACCGAGGGCCGTCGGGGTGGGCGGCGAGGTAGGCGGCGACCTCGAAGGCGGCGCGGCGCCGCAGCGCCACCGGGCCCGTGGCGGTGGTGAGGGTGATGGGGCCGAGCACCCGCAGGTCGGTGCGGTGGCGTCCGCGGGCGGGAAGGGCGGCGATCATTCCGGCGAGGGTGTCGGTGTCGGTGGCCGGCCAGTGGGCGCCGGTGAGGTGGTCCAGGTCGGTGTCGGTGGTGGTGAGGGTGTGATCGGCGTTCACCGTCACCGTCGCGCGCGGCCACCCGCCCAGCAGCAGGGCCGCGATACCGATCGTTCGCCCTTGGGCCAGGAGTGCGCGGAGTTCGGCCGTGTGGTCCGCATCAGGGCTGGCGATGAGGAGAACGGGGGTGGACGGGTGTGCGTCGGCGGTGGGCGGCGCCTCGTCGTCGCTGTCGGGGCGGGCCAGCAGTTCGGTGTGCAGCAGGGTGAGGGCGTGGCTCAGATCCGGTGTAAGGGTCAGTGCGGGGGTGTGGCGCTCCGCCAGTCGCGCGGTGGTCTGCGCTCCGAGCAGGTCGTCGGCGTCGCTGCGGGGGATGATCAGGCGCAGCGGTGCATCCTCGTTCGTGGTCAATGCGGGAGCGATCAGGCTGCGGGCGGCACCGGGGGCGCCGGGGCCGGTGATGCCCAGCCCGCCGGCGCTGAGGTCCACCACCGTGGCGGTTCCGAGTTCGGCAGCCGCCTGCTCGTCTGCCGTCTCGGGGCTGGTTTCCCGGTGTGGCTGGTTGGGGTGCGGGCGGCGCGGTGCTGCTGTGTGCGCGTGGCGGGCGGGTGTCGGGGGCGGGCCGGCGCGGCGGCGCCCCAGTGCGAATCCGGCGGCGACTCCACCTGCGGCCATGGAGGTCAGCAGGACCCCTCCGGGCAGCTTGACCACGATGACGGCCTGGTCGTCGCCGGTGAGCGCTGAGTTGTCGGCCTCTTGCTGGGGTGCCTCCTCCGCCGGTTTTGGCGAGGGTGTGTTCTGCGGCTCGTGTTCGGGGCCGGAGGCGCCCGGGGGCTGGGGCGGTCGCGGCTGGGGTTGCGGGGTGACGGTGTAGGTGATCTCGGCGCGGCGCTGGCTCGCCGCACCGGCCTCGTCCAAGGGCTGGGTTTCGCCTTCACCACGGGGCTCGATCGCGGGTGCGTCCTGGCCGAGCCGGTCGCGCAGGTACTCCGCGACGGCCTCGGCCCGCTCCTGGGAGAGCTGCTGGTTGTAAGCGGCATCGCCCGCCGCGTCGGTGTGGCCGGTGACGCGGACGGGCTGGTCGGGGACGGCGTGGGTGCGAATCATCGACACCGTCGGCGCCAACTCGGTCTTCATTTGCTCGGACAGGGCGGCGGAGTCGTAGCCGAAGCCGTCCACGACGCGTGCGCGCTCGATTGCCTGTTCCCCGCTTACCGGCAGGTCGCCGGGCTCCGCAGGAGTGGGCTGGGGCGAAGGTTCCGGGTCGGTGGTCGGGGCCTCGGTGACGGCGGCCGGAGCCGGTGTTGCGGCGTGGGCGGCGGCCGGAGTGGTCAGGCTCGCGCCGATCGCGGTAGCGGCGACCACCTGCAGCGGGCCCAGCGGGCGCAGCCGCGGGGCACGCCCCCGCACCCAGGCAGCAACTTCCGCGACGACTGCCACCAGGTAGAGAACCCATACCGCCCATAGCGCGAGGATGATCACGGCGGTGCCCAGCCCGGGCGGCAGATTGCCACCGCGCAGACGCGCCACTACCTCCGTCAGCGATGGGTCGAGAGCGGGCCACTCCAGGACGGCGAGGGCGACGTAGGGAAGACCGACCAGCAGGGCGAGGCTGAGGACCAGGGCGGTCACGCGACGGATGATCACGGCTACCTCGTATCCGGTTTCAGGGGGCGGTATGGGGCGCGGCGTTCGCGGTGGCCTTTAGTGGGCGCGTGCCGAATGGCAGCAGGTGGAAGGTGTAGTCCAGACGAGCGGTGACGGTGACCGTCGCCCCGTCGATGTGAACGCTGCCGTCGGCACCGGATTGGGCCAGGAATCTCTGGGCGGATTGCCGGGCGGCCGATGCGTTGAGGGTGGTGGGCTGCCCGGCGCGGTAGGAGGCCAGGTCGAGTTCCTGGGCGCCGGCGCGGGCCGCTTCCTGGGCCAGCGACAGGGCGCGGCTGCGTGTGGACAGCGCTGCCCCGCCTTCGGCCACCAACGCGAACAGCAGGATGAGGGCGAGGGTGATGATGACGACGAAGGCCGTCACCTGACCGCGGTCGTCCCGGGCGGGTGGGTGCTTCATGGCCGGCTCCGGTAGACGTCGACGACCGCGCTCGCCTGCCCGGTCACTTCCGAAGTAGCGGACAGCATGCCCAGCCCCGACAGGTCGCTAAGGTCGGCGTGGCAGGTCAGCCGCGCTTGGACCGTCGCTCCGGGCTGCAGCCCGGCGATGTCGAGATCCAGATGGTGCGAAGCACAGCTCAGCTCGTGCGTACGCAATGCGTTCTCAACCGCCCGATGGGCCGCAGTCTCCGCGGCGGCCGGGGTGCGTTGCAGGGTGGCCGCCCGCGCCGCCGTATGGGCCACCGCGTTGGCGGTGGTCTCCGCCGCGACGGTGCGGTAGGCCAGCACGGTCAGCAAGGCCAAGAGGATGAGCAGCGGGGTGAGCAGCGCCAGCTCCACCGTCGCGCTCCCCCGCTCGGCCCACCTCACCGCTGCTCACCTTCCAGGGGAACGATCCGTTCGACCGGCGCCTGTTGCTCCTGGGTGATGGGCCAGGAGAGGCCGGGGATCAGCGAGGGCACCTCGGCGCGAACCGTGACCCGCGCCGTCGCCGTGCCGCGTTCCACCTGGACGCGCACGTCGGTCAGAATCGCGCCGCCGAGCTGGTCGGCGGCCTGGCGCGCGGCGGCCTCTCCGTCGGCTTCGGTCGCGCCCGCCGCCCGTGTGGCGGCCAGAGCGTGGTGGGCGACGGTCTGGCTGATGTGGCCGGCGTGGGCCCACAGCGCGGTCTGGACGAACAGCATCACCAGCAGCAGAAGCAGCGGGGTGGCGATCGCCAGCTCCGCGCTGCCCCGATCACTGCGACGTCGCGGCAGGAGTCGGCGCACGGCTACTCCAACGTGATGGACTCGGCCTTACTCAGCACTGCGCCGCTGATCAGCGCCAGCGCCCCCAGAGCGAGGGTGGCCAGCAGCGCGATGACGAGGACGGCTTCAGTGGAATAGCCCGCATCCGAGCGCGAGGGGCCCGGGGTGAGGCGGCTTGCGAGGTAGGCGGTGAGACGGTTCAGGCGGCGCATCGGCGGCCTCCTCGGGGATCGAAATCCGCGAACTCGCGGGGCTTTCACAGGCTGGTGAGGATGAGGCTCAGCGCCGGGAACCCGATGAGAATCAGGAACCCGGCGAAAAGCACGACGACGGGCAGGCTCATGCGTTCGGTGGCCGCCTGAGCATCGGCGTCCATCGCGGCCAGGTGCTGGGTGCGCAGGCTCGTGGCTTTGGCGGCCAGGGAAGCGCGCACGCGGGCGCCGTCGGCCCCGGCCAGTTGCAGGCTGGCGGCCAGTTCGGCGAACTCGTCCAGGTCGTAGCGCTGTCCCAGCTCGCGCAATGCCTCCCACGGTGGGCGGTGCTGCACCGCGGCGGCCCGCAAGGCGGTGCGGATGCGGCGCAGGTCGGGGGCCGGGCTGGCGTGGGCGGCCTCGTCCAAGGCGCCGGTGACCCCGGCGCCGCCGGCCAACGCGACCACGACCAGGTCGGCGAAGGCGGCCACGGTGTGGCGCATCCTCGTGCGGCGCTTGGTGGCCTCGTCGCGCAGGGAGAGGTCGGGCGCCAGCCACAGCACCACCGCCAGCAGAGCCCACACCGCCACGCCGTACAGGCCCGCGACATCGACACCGAGCGCCAGCAAAACGGCGCCCAGAAGCGGCGGCAGACCGATCCCCAACACGGCGGCGGTGGACTTCTCCGCCAGGTAGCCAGCGGCGTCGCGCTCGCAGATCGCCAGGCGGGTGCGGGCGCGGTCGGTGGGCAACCCGAGTGCGGACAACACGGGAACACCGGCCGCACCCAGACGGGCGCTCCACCCGCCAGGGCGGACGGACTGGTCGCGTGGGGCGGGTGGTGGCGGGTCGGCCAGCAGTTCGACCAGTCGCGGGCCGGCGAAGCGCACCGCGAACACGATCCACACACCCGCGGCGAAAGCGGCGCCTCCGGCGACGCCGACAACCAGAGGGCTCATGAAGCGACCGCCCCCTTCTCGTTCGCGTGGGGGTCGAGGACACGCGGACCCAGGTCGCTGCGCGCCAGCCGCGCCAGCCACACCAGCGCCAGCGCCCACAACCCGCCGATCAGGACGAGGACGAGTTGGCCGAACGCACTGTCGTAGGGCTCCAGGTAGACCGGGTTGAACACCACCAGTCCGGCAGCTAGGGCCATCGTGACGGCGATGATGATGCGCATCGCGGTGCGCACCCGCGCCCGCCCGGCGGCCACCCGCACCAGCATCCCGGCCTGCTCGCGGGTCGCCTCCGCCAGGCGCGACAGCAGCGCCCCCAGATCGGCCGCGTGACTGCCGACCGCACTCGACAACGCGGCGGCCACCAGGTCCGCCGTCGGGGTATCCACCGCGTGTGCGAACGCGGCCAGCGCCCCGTGGGGATCGCGGCCGGTGCGCAGGTCGTCGGCCAGGCGCCCTACCGGTTCACGGATGGGTGCGGGGGCGATGGGGGCGGTAGCGGTGATGGCCTGCTGCAGCCCCGAGGCCCCGGCCATCAGGTCGCGCACCTGCTCACTCCAGGAGGCCACCGCCTCGATGCGCGCCACCCGCGCGGTGTGAGCCCGGTCGGGCCCCAGCAGGGCGGGCAGCCACCACACCCCGACCGCGAACAGCGCCACCGCGACCGGCCACCCGGTGAGTATCCATCCCGCGAGACCGGCGCCCCCGGCCGCACCCAGGCGCACAAGCCGGTTCCGCGAGCCCACCAGGCGACGCACACCGCCCCGGGCGCTGGCTGCGCGGGCGCCGACGGCCAGCAGGACCATCCATGCCCCGGCGCCCACCGCCAGCCCGCCGACGACGCCGGTGACGATCACGGTGGTGGTCACGTGGCCCACCCCCGTGCGTCGGTGGCGAGCAGGCGGGAGACGTCGAAGCCGTGCTCGGCCAACTCGTCGATGGTGTCGGGGCTGGGCGGCGCCGCCGGCAGCACCTCGCCGGTGCGGCTGCGGCGGTAGATCTCGTTGGAGGCCACCCGCTGGCCTTCGGCGCCGACCACCTCGCGCACGCTGGTCACCACCCGCTCACCCGTGGGGGTGGCCGAGATGTGCACGACCAGGTGCACCGCCGCCGCGACCAGCAGCGCGGTGGCCTCCAGGGGTAGTCGTTCGGCCGACTGTGCGGCGTAGGCGCCCAGCTTGGTGAAGGCGCCCGCTGAGGAGGCGGCGTGCAGGGTGGTCAGACTGCCGTCGTTGCCCTGACTCATGGCGTTGAGCAGCGGCACGGTTTCGGCGCCGCGGGTCTCGCCCACGATGACCCGGTCCGGCGACATACGCAGCGCCGAGCGCACCAGGTCGGCCACGGTGATCTCGCCGGCGCCCTCCACGTTGGGCGGGCGGGCATACAGTCCCACCGCGTCCGGGTGGGCCTCGCGGTCGCGGTGCAGGCCGAGTTCGGCTACGTCCTCGACGGTGACCAGGCGTTCCGATGATCCGACCTCGCTGGCCAAAGCACGCAACAAGGTGGTTTTGCCGGCGTTCGTCCCGCCGGAGACGACGATGTTGAACCGGGCCCGCACCGCCGCCGCCAACAGTTTCGTCAGCATGTCGTCGACAGTGCCTAGGCCACGCAGTTCGGCCAGGGTGGTGGTGCGGTAGCGGTGGCGCCGGATCGACACCGCCGGGGCGTGGGCCACGTCCATGACGGCGTTGAGGCGCGACCCGTCGGGCAGGGGCATGTCCAGGATCGGGGCGGCCGGGTCGAAGCGGCGTTCCCCGGCCGGGGACTCGGCGGCGATGCGCCGCACCAGCGCCACCAACTCCTCACCACCGGAAACCACGGGGGGCCGGTGTTCGCGGCTGCCGTCGGCGTAGCGCACCCACACCTCGGCCCCGGTGAGGTTGATGTTCTCGATCCGGGGGTCTTCCAGCAGTTCCTGCAGCGGCCCCAGCCCGCACACCCGGGCCACCGCCCGATGGGCCACCACCTGCTCGGCGGCACCGTCCAGGACCGGGCGGGCCTGGGAGAGCAGCCGTTGGGCGGCTTCGTCCAGCACCTGGCGCACCGTCTGCTGCGCGCGGCGCCGGTACTCCTCGCCTTCCAGCGGCGCGTCCTGATCGGCGATCGCGGCGCTGAGCCGGCGGGTGGCCTCACCGGCGACGAACCGCACCCACTCCGCCAGGACGGCATCGGCCGCGGCGTTGACGGTGACGGGCTCCTGATGACTCATCGGGCGCCCGCCTTCTCCGCCGGGGTCAGTGGTGTGGTGTGGGCGAGGCGTTCGGCCAGATGGCGGGCCGAGCGCATGAGCGGGCGGCGATACGGGCGCGGAGGCTGGGCGTGTCCGCGCAGGAACGCCGCCGACCGGGCATCGGCGGGCACCCGCTGCAGCACCGGCACCCCGAGCGCCTCGTGCACCTGGCCTGCGGCCGTTGCAGTGCCGGTGATGACTAGTCCCAAATGCGCCACCGCCTCACGCAGTGCGGGCAAGCTGCCCTGGGCGCGTTTGAGCTGGGCCAGGTCATCGCCCACCACCAGCAGTGCGGTATCGGCCGATGCCACCAAACTCGCCGCAGGCGTGCGGGGCGCCACCCGGCCCGCATCCACCACCGTCACCACACCATCAGCCCGCAGAACCGCCGGATGGCCCGCCAGCAGGCGCACGGCCCCCGCCGCACTATCAGTCAGCAGCGGAGCCACACACACCCGCTGCCCGCCCGCCAGCACCTGGCTGCAGCCCAGCACCACCGGCGCAGCGGCGCCGTCGGCGAAGGGTGCGTCTGTGCGAGCGGCGGCGGCCAACTCCACGAGCCCTGGCGAGACGGGCAGGCGCCGCCAGGCGGCGATATCGCCTCCGGCGGCGTCGGCCTCCACCATCACGGTGGGCACCGGCTTGGGCCACGCGGCGGCCACCGCCAGCGCCAGGGTGGTCACCCCGGGGGCGCCGCCCAGCGAGAACAGCACGACGGTGGCCATCACCTTTCACCTCCGGCGACCTCGACCACGGTCAGCGCATCGGCCGAGGCCGCCCGCGCCACCACCTCCGCATCGGAGGCGTCCACCACCAACTCCACGCGCGTGGCCTGCCGACCGCTGCCTTCGCCGGGCGGGGTCACCGTCTGCACCCGCGCCGAGATCGGCTCCGCCGGTGGCGGTGGGGCAGGCGTGCCCTGAGCGCCTGCGGAAGCGTCCTCACCGGAGGGGGTCTGATCGTCGATGGTCGCGGAAACCGTGATGACCAGGGCCACCTGCGCGCCGGCCTGCAAGGAGGAGGGGACCTGATTGCCGGCGAGACTCGCACCGACGACCGCTTCATCCGCATTCGGGTGCTCCGCCCCGGTGCCCACATCCCCCGGAGCGATCAGAGCGTTCTTACCGATGGGCGTCTGAACGGTCTGCCCGACAAGGCTCCCGAGGCGGCCCGCCGGAATCGCAGCCACCTCTTCGCCGCCCGCGATTTCGACTACTTGCAGATCGTCTTGGGCCAGTACGTGCCCGGCCGGAAGGTCCTGGGCCGCGGCCACCATGCCGCTGCGCTGGTCGACCTGGCCCAGTGCGGCGGCTACCGCTGCGGCGCCCAGTGCCATCAGCGCCGCGCCCAGGGCCAGCCATCGCCACCGGCGCGGTCCGGCCCCCAGCAGCCGCTGCGGCGCGGCTGCTTCGTTCTTCTTGTGCTCGGTCCTTTCCGCTGTTGCTGCCATCCGGCCCCCTTGCCGGTGTGTCGTTGCCTATCCGGTCGGTTCCACCAATCCGTGGGACTCCACAACATCCACCTCGGCGGCGGCGCTGGTCACCAGCGGGTCCAGTTCCCCGCCGCCGTCGGTCGATTCCCAGGTCACCTCCCAGGTGACCTCCACACCCAGGTCGTAAGTACCGTCGGGCTCGCCCATCGATGCGCGGGTGTAGGTGTGGCCGCACTCGGGCGAGGCCGCCGCCGGATCGTGGCGCCCGGCCACGTAGGGCACTCCGGGGCCCTCGCAGGTGACCGTGGTCCCGTCGCCCATCGACCAGCGCGCGCTGGTGGGGGTGGCGGTCACCGACACCGACCCGCCCGGAACCTCGGCCTGCGCCGATTCCGGGCTCCAGGTCTCCTCGTCGATCCACAGCCACACCGGAACCTGCACCAGCACCGGCTGACCCAGCGCCGGCGAAGCCGCGATCCCCGGCTGCGGCAGCTCAAGCGCGTCGCGGGCGTCATCCGCCACATCGATCGGAGCTTCCGCCACGACCGCCTCGTCACCCAGATCGGCCTCGGTCAGGGTCGTCTCGCACTCCTGCTGGCCGAGTGCGACCTCTTCGCAGTTGGGCTCAGCCTCGACGGGAGCCGTCGAACCACCGCCTGCGCCGCCGGAAGCGCTCCCACCACCGCTTTCCTCACCTGCCTGCGGTGCAGCGCCCGGGGCCTCCTGGCCCGACTCGGCGTCGGCTTCGCAACCGAAGGCATCACAATGGGCGTTGCCCTCGAAGTAGTCGGGATCGGCCCACGCGGTAGAGGTGCCGGCGAGTAGCGCCGTTGCTGTCAAGCACCCCACAGCTACAGCACGCACCGGGCTTAACATGAGCCGATCTGCCCAAGGAGGAGTTCGGAGACTTTCCAGGTAATCCCGTCTTTCTGGACGACGGCTTCAGCCTGGCGGCGGAGCGGTTCTTCCTTCTTTTCATCGATCAATTCGCCGGTTTCGGCATCCTCCTGCAGCCATGCGGTGGTGTCCACGCAGTCGCTGATCTCGGCCGTGCCGTCCTCGACGTCGACTGCGGTGACTTCGGGAGAATGCGAGGGCTGACCGCGCGCGATGACCCCGTCCGCGGCCCGCTCTTCGAGGTTGCTCTGGGCGAACTCCAGTGCCTGACCGGTCGCGTAGGGCTCCAATGCCGTGACGTCGGGATCACTGCTGTGGGACTGCTCAGCGATGACGTCCCACATGCTGTTGTAGGCATCGAGAGCTTGATCGTCGGCGGATGCAGACGGCGACGATTGAGTCGCCGATGGCGGGGCGGACGGTGTCGCGGGCGCGTTCCCCGACGGTGTGCAGCCTGCCAGCACAAGAGCTGTCAGCATCCCGCCGCACGCAGCGGCCACTTCCCGAGCAAGAGCCATCGGTCACCCCGTGAATGGAGCTTGTTCCCGTCCGAATCGGACTCCCGAGAGTAATACGCCCGTCACGCACACCTAAAGCGATTTTCTGGCCGCCAGTGAGGGATAAGCCGACACTCACCGAAAGGTAAGCCTGATTCGCGCGTGAATCAGCGCCTACGTCCGCCTTTGGTGATCATTTTCTCTAGTGAGCCCGCCTTATCGGCGCAGCAATCGGACACAGCCAACGATCACGATCCCGTGTCACGATGGTGTGGACGCTCCGCCTTGGCGGTGGAGCGGTGGCGACGCGCTCCCAACAGCCCGGTCTCCCCCAACACCTGCTCGACCGTGGCCGCCAGGGTGCTCTCCTCGCCGATCACCACCTCATCCAATCCGGGCACCAGGTCGTGGGCGACGTACCACGCACGCATCTCGTCTTCACCGAACTCGGCGGCCTGCGGGCGCGTGGCGTGTCGTCGCATGCTCCCGGCGAAACTCACATCGAGGTAGAAGCAGTCGCTGAGCCCGCGGTGATCGTCGCGCAGCGTACGCAGCATGTCGCCGTAGCGGGCGGCATGGAGGATGCCTTCGACGATGACGTGATAACCGTGGTCGAGCGCGTAGCGCGCCGTGACGTCGATCAGCCCGATGTTGGCCCCACCGGGCACGTCCTTCTCGCGCAAGACGACGCGGCGCAGGTTGTCCTGCGCGACGACAGCGATCCCGCGCCCGTAGCGTCGGCGCAGTTCGGCCGCGACCGTGCTCTTGCCCGCGGCGGAGTTGCCGCGCAAGACGATCAGCCGTGTCACGGTCGCACCGGTGGCGGTACGCACGGAGACCAACGTAGCGAACGCAGGACCTCGGCCTGTCGTATATCAGGCAAGGGCGCTGGTGGCCTGGGCTCCACTTGCTGCGGTACCTGTGCCCGGCTGCGGTTGGGGCGCCGGATGGCAGGCTGGTGCGCGTGCAGCATGCCCAGCCCGCCTCCCCCGATCCGCGGGATCACGACTGGCGTATCGCGCCCGCGGAATACGCAAGCCACGAGGCCCGGCGCGGACGCCGGTATGCCTACGAGGAACTGGATCCGCGGAGGACCGCGCTGGTCGTGGTCGAGATGGTCGCGTTCTTCGTCGCCGACGACGGCTACTGCCGCGGCATCGTACGCCGGATCGAACAGCTCGCCCAGGGCCTACGGGCTATCGGCGGAACGGTGGTGTGGGTGCTGCCTGAGGCTGGGGCGCGACCGTCGCAATGGGCGGTGGGCTTCTACGGTGCGCAGATGGCCGCGGCCTATGCCCGCGCGGGCGGCGACGGCCCCGTTGAAGCGCGGCTGTGGTCCGGGCTGCGGCCGCGGCCCGGCGACCTGTGGGCCGAGAAGTCCGCGCCCAGCGCCTTCTTCCCCGGCCGCTCGCCGGTTCCCGACCTGCTGGCCGCACGCGGAGTGGACACGGTGCTGATCGCCGGGACGGTGACCGGGGTGTGCTGCGAATCCTCGGCGCGCGACGCGAGCACGCTGGGCTACCGGGTGGTTCTGGTCGCCGACGCCACAGCGGGCGGAACCGATGAGGCCCACAACGCATCCTTGCGCTCGGTCTACCGCTCCTTCGGCGACGTCCGGCCCACCGCCGACATACTCCGCCTGCTGAAAACCCGACCACCGATAACGTGACGAACGCCGGCTCGGCGGCAGCCATCACCGAGTGCAGATGTCCTCGATGACAGCGGGTTCTGCCTCGCCTCCTTACGCCGCGTCCGCCTGGGCTTGCTCACCAGCGTGGACGAGCAGGGCCCACACCGACCGTCCTCCGCAGGGACAAGCTGTGTCGCCCCAGGCATAGGCGGTGGCGTCGATCAGAAGCAGTCCGCGCCCCTCGGCTTCATCGCCGTCAGGGACACGCACGCGCGGAGAGGTCGGCGCACTTGACCGTGGTCCGGCGTCGGCGACCTCGATGAAGCATCCGCACACCAGGGGCGCGACGGTGAAGCCGATTGTGCCGTCCGGCAGGCCACTGCGCGAGTGGAGATAGGCGTTGGTGACCAACTCCGAGGCGATGAGCTGGGCCTCGGAAAGGAGCGGGTTGTTCGGCCCCAGGGCCGAAGTCACGTACTCACGCGCTTCGCGGGCGGCTTCTGGGGTGCCGGGCAGGCGGTACTGCGGAGGTCGGTCGTCGGTATAGGGGGGACGCAATGCGCCGATGCGGGTCCTCATCGCTCTCACCTCAGAGCAGTCGCAGGACAGAGATACAACTCGGGGGTTCCCGTAGAGTTGAGTCTGGCGTGAGAACAAGCACAACGCAACACTCATAATGAGAATCTCATACAGTGATTTGCATTAAGTTGTCGCGCAGATGCCGTATACGCAAGACTGAGAGGAGCGTCCGATCCCCAGTTGGAGGAGGCTCTGTGTCCGCAGGCAGCCCCATGGTTGCCCGTCTCGGTCTCGCGAACTTCCTGCGCGAGAGCCGCGGCAGCAGCTCGGCGGTGCAAGCCGCCGCCGTGGCCGGCTTCTCCAAGGCCACACTCAGCCGCGTCGAACGCGGTGAGACGACGATCTCACCAGGTGATGCGAAAGTGCTCATGGAGCACTACGGCGTTGCCGCCGACACCATCGAGTCGATCCTCCCGCTGGCTTACGCTGCCAAAGAAGCCGGCTGGTGGCAGCGATACAAGGGCGCTGTTCCCGACTGGTTCAGCCTGTTCATCGGCGTGGAGACCGCTGCTCATCGCATCCGCACCTACGAGCCCGAGTGGGTGCCCGGCATCCTGCAGACGCCGGACTACGCGCAAAGCCTGATCGAGAAGGACGTCAGCGCGCCAAGTCCCGACGACGTGCAGGAAGGCGTGAATCTGCGCCAGCGCCGCCAGGAGAAGCTCACCGGCACCGCACCAGCCGATCTGGGAGCCGTCGTAAGCGAAGCCGCGCTATATCGCGTCGTCGGCGGTTCCCGCGTACACCGCGAGCAACTCCAGCACTTGCTGTCGCTCAGCGAACGGACGAACGTAGACCTGCGCGTCCTACCGTTCACCGCCGGCAGCCACGCCGCCAGCTACGGCTCATTCGTGATCCTGGACTACACCGTCGTACAGACGGAGTACGCGCTGGTCTATGTCGAATATTGCGGTGGAGCGATCTACCTCGAACACGAGAAGGAAGTCGACCTCCACACCCACACGTTCGCCAGCCTGCAGGCGGACGCGGCATCCACCGAAACGACAAGGGAGCTGATCACCCGTGCGCTGCGATCGGCCGCATGACGCCCCGGAGCACCACCCTGGAAACCCCGAGTTCCCGGCTGCGACTTCAGCGGACGGCTATAGTCCGGCTGGTCAGGCCCACCTGACGTGGTACGTCTCCACCTATACGGGCGGACAGGGCAATTGCGTCCAGGTCGCCGACCTTCCCGCAGGCGCCCGCGCCGTGCGCGACAGCAAACACACGGGGGAAGGGGCGCTGGACTTCCCGTCCGCTGAGTGGACAGCCTTCCTTGCATCCGCACGCCGCCACGGCATGTAGCCCGATTGGCTGTTTCCGCTGCGCAGAGCCGATCCCATCGGTGAAGTGAGGCGTCACTCCCGGCACCGGCGACCTCGTCGATGCTCCCTCGCTTCGACTCGACAACAAGAAGCGGTGGATCGACGGCCCTCTACTGCCGGGCATTCACTTCCAGGATCGCTCCGCGTGCGGAGTGAGCGAGAGCGCTCTGAGTTCGGCTGGGCAGTCCGATCCGGTTCCAGTGAAAGATCACGTGGTAGGCCAATACCTCGCGCAGACCGCGGTGCAAACGCCCGTGACGGGACGCTTGCCCCAGGGTCGTGCCCAGCTCTCGAAATGCTGAAGTCCACATGGTCGCGTGCTGCGCGGCATCGCCCGTGGTGAACAACGAATCGATCTTTTCCGCTTGCGTACGCAGGATTGCTTCCAACTGCGCCGTCATCGGCTGTAGTCGGGCCGGAGACACATCGTCCGGGAGAGGGCGCTCCGCGCAGACGCGGTGCCATACGTCCCCTTGTTCGAACCATTCCAGTCCGGCAGCTCGCAGCATGACCGTGCACAGCAGTGTCGACAACTCTCGGGGACCGAGGGCGTAGTCGACCGTGCCACGGGAGTGGTGGAGTATCGATCGGCTGTCGACGTGGAAGAGCCGGTGCGCCGCGCACATGGCGTCGGCCCCTCCGAACGCGGTGGTTTCCGGCTCGTAAAGGCCATGCCACCAGTCCGCGATGTGTCCGGCGGCGGCCAACTCGTCCAGGCCCGCCGCAAGAGTCGACTCCACCCGCTGTCTCGGGCGGATCCGCAGCCGCCACTCCGGATACTTCCGGATGAACCACCATTGTGCTCCGGCGGCCTCGGCATCGGAAAGCAGCGGCAGCAAATGAGCGGCTGCTGCGGTCTCGGCGTCGTGCCAATCGGAGAAGCTGAGGTAGATCTGCCACCAGTCGGTGTCGGCGTCTTGGCGCAGAGCGGCGCGACCGGCCCGGTCGTAGAGTTCGACGGCGGCGGCCAGTTCCCGCGGGGCTATCGAGACCAAGGAAGCGGCCTCCTCCAGCGACGCGCCGCTGAGAACCTGCACTACAGCATCGGCGAGGCGCTCCGCCCCTTGTACGTCAGCCGAATCGCGCGCGAGCAGGCCGGCGTTCAGTCGATCAGCAGGCATGAGTCCCATCCGGTCGTCGGTGCGGTGTCGGTTGCCGCGGTCATCAGCGCCAGCGCGGTTCCGGCGCGACCTTCGAGGAATCCCGATGCGGGGGTAGCGCGATCGGCGCGGCTGGTGAGTTGGTGGGCCATCGTCGGCAACAGGGCACGCAGCCGGGGATCGGAGGCGTCCCGGGCGGCGCGCCACGCTGTCTGATAGGCGCCACCCCAGCCGTGGCAGAGTCCGGCATCAGTGAGTCGAGCGGTCTGCGCGGAATCGGCCAGGCAGTCGGCCAGAGCGTTTTCGGCCATGCGTTGTCGGGAGGGATCGTCGGTGGCGATCGCGGCGACTTGTTGGGCGCGGGCGATGCCAGGAGTCCCGTAGCACCAGCTCGGTCGTGCGGGTACGGCTTGTTGGCAGAGACCGGAGCGAAGCTCCGCAAGCGAGAGCTGTTCGGGCCACCAGGCGCCGGTGCGGTGATCGCGCTGCCAGGTGTCGAGGTGGTGACAGATGGTCTCGACGGCTTCACGGTGGCCTTCGACGCTGTGGCCGCGGCGCAGTGCTTGGCTCAGCAGCAGGAGTGGGCCCGCGATGCCGTGTGCGGCACCGTGGTTGGCGTGTCCGTGAGCGAAGAGCGAAGAGTAGCTGCGGTGCGGGTCGTGGTGTACCCACCAGCCCGGCACCTCGGTACCGTCGACGCGCAGCGGGCGCGTCAACCGGACGAGATAGTCCAGGATGCGGCCGAGCGCGCTGTTGCCGGGGTCGCAGCGAAGGAGTTGGGCGGCGATGCCGGTGAGGCCGTAGAACACGTCGTACTCCGCGAACCCGCATGTCTTCCCCCGGTCGATGCGGTCCATGGCGGCGCTCACGCGCCGGTGGGCCGATGCGGCGACTGCTTGGTCGAGGCGCCGCCAGGCGCGTGCGTATCGGGGTGCCGGTCCGGTAGCGGCCAAGGCGGCGGCCAGCGCCGGGGCGCCGAGAAAGAGGCCAGTGTTGTCGGCGGCGCTGATCTCTCCGGATGCGGCGGCCGTGATCCAGGCGTGGGCGGTCTCCCAGTCGCCGTCGCCGGTGCGGGCGCGTTCGATGTGCAGGAGTGCACCACCGACGTGTCCCTCGGCGAGGGAATGGGCCCGCCAAGGTTCGGCCGGGTCCAGCGGCGGCGGGTGGTGCAGTGCGGCGGCGATGCGTGCCGCCGTGTGGGGCGCACCGGCCGCCGCGTCGCTGCGGATCGGCGCGCTCATGATCCGCTCACTTCAGCCGTGTAGCGAAGCGCGCAGGCGCGGGCGAGACGGAGGACGACGGCTTCATGTTCGGGGTACGGATTCACGGCGCGCCGGTGGTGCAGGTGCAGCAGCGAAGGCAGGAGCCGCAGCGGCTCCCGCTCTGGGACGAGCTGGGCACGATAGGCGGCCAGCGTTTCAGCGCGCTGACGCCAGGCCTGGGCGACTTCGGTGCCGGCGCGCCGTTTCGTGAGACCGGAGTACGTCCCGTACGGATCGGCCAGTTCCAAGGTCTGGTCGCGTTGATGCCGTTCCACTGAACCGGGCGTGTAGGGAAGATCGCTCACCAGCCAGCGCAGTCCGGCCTCGGGGGTGGATGCGAGGTCGCAGACAAGGGCGACCATGCTCGCCGCCGCCAACGCCGCGGGGTCGCTGCCGGCGATCGCGGCCATGGGGATCTGCGCGAGGGCGGCCCTGGTGTCGGCGGCGAACACCTGCTCGGCTGCTTCTCTCGCCGCCCCCGCCCCATAGCGGCCGTTGTGAGGACGGTAGGTCTCCAACGTCAGGTCTGAGGCCAGGCGGTCCCGGTTCAGCGAGTCCGCCCAGGCCTGTAGGCGTGCCGCTGACGTGCCGTACTCCGCCGCGCATGGCAAGCGGACGTGGATCGACAGATCAGGCCCGAATTCGGGGTGCATTGGGTCGCGATCGCGTGTGAACCACCAGCAGCGGGGATCACCGAGGTCGCCGAGCAGGTCAGGAAGGCGGTCGGTGAGGATCTCGTCGAATCGGTCGGGGTGGGCCTGTAGGCGGGCCCGCAGTGTTGGGGAGGCGCCGGGAAGCTCTGGGGCTTCCGCCATAGTGGGCGGTCCTCCGAGCACGGTCCGGGGGTGCTTCCCGGGGGGCTGCTCCAGGTTGAGGGGCAGCAGGATCTCGTGCGGCCGACCGATCCAGGAGAGATCGCTGCCGGTCGGTGCCTCACGCAGTTCCAGGCGGCCGGTCGCGGTAAGGCGGCGCCGCAGCAGCAGACGGTGGAAGGGATGGGACAGGTCGAGTGGCAGGTGCTGCTCGTGCTCGACCACCGTGACGCGCTCGGGCGCCCGCCAACGCTGCATCCAGTCCCGCAGCCCCGCCTCCCACTCGGCTGTGCTGGCGTCGTGGCGGGACAGGTCGCTATCCGACAGCAGCCACCGCGCGGGTGACAGGATCGTTCGCCGGCAACGGATACGTGGAAGGTAGGGAAGTTTCGCGGCCGCACCGAGGTCAAGCGGTCCGTACACGGCGCAACGGGCCGTCGGTATCTCCGCGAGGAAGCGCGCCAGGGGCGGCGTCTGGTTTCCCGCTTCCAGCGCGTGTGTGGTCCGGGTTTCGATGGGCGCCCCGGTGGAGCGCTGAATGAGCCAGAACCGGCGGGCATCCGCCGTGACGGCCAGATCGGCCACACCGATCGCGGTCTCGGATGATGACCTGTGCTCGGCCAGGGAAGTCACGACGGGAAGGAGCTGCGGCGTGCGGGCGACGTTGGCGTTGCGGCATCGGCGTGGGGTGAACGACAACTGCGCGGCCACGGCGTCGGTGGTTTCGTAGGTGGCTGCCAGGTCGGCGGCGTCCTTGTCGCTGAGCAGGTGGGCGAAGCGCCCGGCCATGCTGCTGGCTGGGCGGGGCGTCCCGGTGACGACCAAGCGGAAGTCGCCGCGGTTCACGGCCGCCGTGCTGGAAGCGTGGACTTGCGCGCAGATCTCGATGCGCGAGGCGAAGCGGAGATCGGCAGTATCGGCACCGGACAGCTTTTCCAGGTCATCATCAGCAAGGGCGATCTCGTCGCGTTGGTCGACCATGGCCGTCTGAATGAGCGCGAGGAGGGTGGCGTCGCGCTCGTGGCGTTCGGCAGGGCTGGGTTCCCGGGCCGAAGCCAAGTAGGTGGTCGGAAAGCCGAGCCCGCTGTCCGCGACCAGTTCGGTGACCGGGACCAGGGCTCCGGGTCCGTAGCGCTGTCGGAAGCGGTGGTGGTATTCGCGCCAGTGCGGCGCGCCGAAGGGATAGACCGACAGGCGGGAAAGGACCGCGGCCGCCTGCTGAGCCTCCTCCACGACTGGCGCGGGTAGCCGCAGGTCGCAGTCAAGGGCCGTGTCGACCATGAGTGGTGTGGAGGAGGCGTCGTTGAGCGTCGTCATTCGGCGCTGCACGCGGCTCGGTGACGTAGCCGGTGCGGTGGAGGGTTCCGCTAGCAGGGCGTCGAGGTCGTAGAGCTCGCGCACCTCCTCGGCGATCTCGCCGAGATGGTGCGCCCGGGCGTGCTGCAACTCCTCACACAGGTAGCCGAGCGCGTCTGTACAGGTCATCGGCGCCCACAGGCTGGAGATGAGCAGGTTCTGCGCCAACAGGCCCTGAAGCAGGCCGTCAAGCTGATGAGTGGAAGCGTCGGGGAACGAGGCACTCAGGTGCGCGTGCAGGCGCTCATAGGAGATCGGTGACCGCGCGGCCTCCAACGCCGTCACCGTGGGACGAGTCGCCCGCACCGAGACCTCAATGGGCGCGGCCAACTCGTCGGTAGGTCCCGCCGGCGCCCCTTGAACGACCAAGCGGACCCCGCGAGCATGCACAGTGTCATTGGAGACGACCGACAGACGCTGCCGCAGCGGTTCGCACTCTTCCAGACGGGTGATGACACCCGACAGCCATGCGCCATCGGCACGCATCGACCGCCGATGGTGGTCGCCCCAGCGCAACTCCGCGGTCTCCCCCACACTCACCGCAGCGATGCCCGCGAACTCCCCGAACGGAGTCGAGCGTTGCTGCCAGCGAAGCAGGTAGGACGCGACCGATACCGCGGTCTTGACGATCTGGCGCGGCTTCCGTCGACGCCCGGAAACGACTGCCTCGACCTGTCGGCACAGCACCGGGCTCGCCGTTTCCAGGCCCACACGCACGTCCTCGCGGCCCCAGACTTCGCCTAACCACGCGCCGAGACCTTCGGGATCGTCGGCCGGGTCGCCCAGGCGGGGCAACTCCAGGCCACCTGGATCGGTAGAGGCGCGGAGCTGAGCGCCGCCCCGCGACCGGTAGTCCGGCACGTCGAAGACCATGCTGCACTCTCCCTTCACGAGACGGGGCAGCCGCCCCGGTTCGGAAACCGGGCGCGCTGCCCCTGAGCCGTTGTCGACCTCCCGGAGTGTCAGAAGGGGTCGCCCGTGAAGGACACGCAGGCCGACGCATTGGTCTGGCAGGTCTGGCCGCAGCCGTCGCCGGTGTTGCACTGCAGCTTGCCGTTGGGGTGGGCGGCCAGTACCACCCGGACGTCGAGTTCGAACTCGTCGTCGTTCAGAGGGGGCTCGGCCAATGCCGTCGCGGTTGCGGATCCGTCCATGGTGATCACGCTCCTTGCGTCTCTACTGGGTGGGTGAGTCGGCGGATGTGCCCGCGGGTGGCCAGGTGAGGACTACGCGGGAGTGGCGCTTGTCGATGACCTGGGGGCCGGGAAGGTCCGCGTCGGGAGTGTCGGCCGGCACGACCTCGATGCGCGGTCCGGGGCCGCCGCGCTGCTGGGTGTTCCAGGCGTGTACGAGATCGACCAGTTCCGCGGCGAGGTGGCTGCGGCGAGGCCCGAGCGCGTGCACACCGAATTCGGCTGTGGCGCCGTCGACGTTGCGGCGGGTGGTGACGTAGCCGAAGGTGTCGCCGGTCGCGGTATCGACGGCAGCCATCGCGAACGAACGGTTGGCAGGCGCCACCAGACCGGTGTCCAAGTCCGGGTCGACAGCCATGATGCAGAAGCCCGGCAAGTAGGTGGCGAGGTACATGGGCAGGGATTCGATCAGCTCGTGTCGACCGACGCTGACACCGGTCCAGGCCTCTTCGCGCGGGCTACGCACCGCGTTGTCGAGGCGGCTCGGCTCGATCGGCAAGCCGTCGTCGAAGCGCAGCCCGATCTCGTCAGTGCCGTTGACCAGCAGGAGCTGCTCACGGTGGGCACCCGACCCCTGCATCGGCACGAATCCGCACACCAGTGCGGAATCGCTGACGAGGCGGTCTCCGCGGTTCTCGAATCCGATCGAGCGGGTGAGTCCGCGCATCCGAAGCGGGACGATCAGGCGGCCCTTCTCCGTCAACTGCTCCCGCCACGCGGGTGGGATGTCCCAGGCGCCGGCGGTGACGAGGATGCGGTCGAAGAGGGCTCGGCTCGGCACGCCGCTTTCACCGTCAGCGGTGAGCACCCGGACCTGGGAGTATCCGGCCTCGGCCAAGAGCTGTGCGGCGCGGGCGGTCACCTGCGAGTCGATGTCGATGGTGGTGACGTCGCCTTCGGGGCCGACGAGTTCGGCGATGAGGGCTGCGTTGTAACCACCGGACCCGATTTCCAGGACCCGCATGCCCGGTTCCAGGCGCGCCTGCTCCAGCATCATCGCCTGGATCTGCGGAGCCGAGACCGAACTCATGGGGATCCCGTGCTCATCGCTCTTGGTGATGACCGCCGCGTAAGTGCTGTAGATCTCCTCCAGGTTGTTGTCGGGGGCGAATGCGTGCCGCTCGACGCGGCGCATTACGTCCTCGATCTGGGGCGTAGTGATCGTGCCGCCTTCAACGAGTTCGTCGACAACCTGGGCACGTAGCTGCTTCGCCCACTCGGAATCGGTCATACTTCTCTTTCTTGCGCACTTGTCGCAGTTGGGAACTGATCGTGACGGGAGCTTCTCCATCGCACGGCCTTCGCGCCCGAGTTTTCCTGTTCAGGCACACATCGCCCGAGAAGGTGTTCGAGACGGCCTGTCCCGCCTCCGCTTCCAGAGATACCGTCAGAGCGCGCGTCTGCGACAGGGCGTGAACGAAAGGGGATGTGGAATCCCTTTCACACGGGGTGTGAAGCGAGGGACACCGAGATGAGCGAACCGAACGTCCTGCTGACTGCCCTGATTGCCGAGGCGGGCGTGTCCAACGCCGGGCTCGCATCCCGCGTCAACCAGGTCTTGGGCACTCGCTACGACCACACCGCGGTGGCGCGCTGGATCCGTGACCGTGCCGTGCCTCGGGGCCGTGCGCCCCAGGTCATCTGTGACGTGCTGTCGCACCGCGTCGGCAGACCGCTCACGATGAGCGACATCGGTATGGAGCGCGCCGACTCAGCTCCCCCGCCCGGGGATCTGGAGGCGACCGTCAGCCGCACCACTGCCACGTGGCGGCAGGACGCGAGGGACGAAGGGTTTCTGCAAGGTGCCCGGCCGACCGTCGGCGCAGGCGCCATCCTCCCTCTGTTCGAGTGGGAGAACCCGCCGGGCGATGTCGACGTTTCACGCCGAGGCCAGGTCGCCATCGGGGAACCCGAGGTGCAACGCCTCCAGGTGGCACGCCGACGGTACGAGGAGATGTACCGGCGAGCCGGCGGGATTCCAGTGCGCCCCCGCCTGGCCCGCTTCCTGTCCGAGCAGGTGACCCCGCTGTTGTCCGCGTCCTACACCGATGCCACCGGGCGCCGGCTGCACCGAACGGTCGGCTCGCTCACCGCACTCGCCGGTATCTGCGCCTACGACGCCTCCCGGCAAGCGCTGGCCCAGCGCTACTTCCTGGCCGCGCTGCGCATGGCCAAAGCGAGCGGCGATCGGGCGTTCGGCGCCTATATCGTCGCCCTGCTCTCCAATCAGGCCATGGCCGCAGCGGAATACCGGCTGGTCATCCAGTACTGCGACACTGCGCTGCGCGCGGCGGGCGGCGGGCGGCGACGTCTCGCCGGCGCTCGCCAGCGACCTGGGCACCATGCAGGCGCGCGCCTACGCGCGGATGGGCGATCGCCTCTCGTGCCACACCCATATGACCCGCTCGGAATCGATGGCCGACCGCATCCGCATCGGGGAGGAACCAGCCGAGACCTCCTATGTCCAGCCGGGGCTGGTTCAGACCCAGCACGCTGAGGCGCTACGGCACCTCGGGGACCTCGCTGCGGCCGAGGAATACGCGACAGAGGCCGTTCTCACCGCCGACCACGCCCACCTGCGCGGCCAAGTCCACCGCTACGCCGGGCTCGCCACCATCCGCGCGCAGCGGGGCAGCGTCGACGAAGCGCTAGACCCCGCCAACCACATGCTGGACCGGGTCCGGGGCATGGAATCGGGGCGCCTTCACGACCGTGTGCGCTCTGTCCGCACGGCCCTGCTTTCTCGAAGCAGCGAGTCGGAGGTGCGCGAGTTCGCCGAACGTGCCGATGCGGAACTGGGCCTCGGGCTGTG
Organism: Streptomonospora arabica; assembly: GCF_039531585.1. Taxonomy (NCBI): domain Bacteria; kingdom Bacillati; phylum Actinomycetota; class Actinomycetes; order Streptosporangiales; family Nocardiopsidaceae; genus Streptomonospora; species Streptomonospora arabica. The sequence goes on from NZ_BAAAQI010000001.1 coordinate 224,773, forward strand.
ATCTCCTGGGATCGACGCCGACGATGCTGCAGGGAGCTGCCGAACGCGCTGGACCGTCCATTCCGAGAAACCGCTGTACAGCGATCCCTGGCTGGACATCCGGATAGCCGACGTGGAGATCACCGGCGGTCGGCACCTCCAGCACCGGCTGATCCGGTCGGCTGCCGGTGCGGGCGCCGTCGTCATGGACGACCAGCAGCGCGTACTTCTGGAATGGAGACACCGCTTCATCACCGACACCTGGGCCTATGAGATCCCGATCGGCGGGATCCACGACGGCGAGGACGCCGCGGCGGCAGCTGCCCGCGAAGTCGAAGAGGAGACGGGATGGCGCCCGGGCGAACTGCGGCCGCTGCTCTACGCCCAGCCGAGCCCGGGCATCAGCGACTCCGAGCACCACATCTTCATCACCGACACCGCTGAACACGTCGGTCAGCCGACGGAAGATTGGGAGGCGGAGCGGATCGACTGGGTACCTCTTGCGTCGGTCCCCGAACTGGTGGCCCGCCGCGACATCGTCTCAGGCACTTCGCTGAATGCCTTGCTGTACGCGTTCGCCATACGCCATGCCGCCAACTCGTAGGAGGCCGCGTCTGACGTATCCGTCCACCCCTGCCCGGCCGCAGGGAAGGCATGCGCCGCGACGGGTAGCGCCGACTATCGACGGCGATCGTCCCCAGACCCGTTGGCTCGTTCGGCAATAACCTGGGCGAGATGGCGACGCATATCGGCGTTCTCCAGCGTTTGCAGGACGAGATCAGCCCCCGCATCGACCAAGTCGCGCAGCCCACTCGCTCCGGAGGCGACCGCGATTACCGCTACACCGGCTGCTTTCCCCGCCGCGATGTCATTGGGGGTGTCGCCGATCAGGACGGTCCTGCCGCGGCCGATGAGGGTTCCGTACCGCTCTGCTGCGCGGGTGCGCGCGAACTCGACCAGGTTCGGCCGGTGGGCATCGTCGTCTCCGTAAGCACCGATCCGCAAGTCAAGGTAGTCGTCCAAGCCGAACGCGCTGAGTTTGATCTGCGCGGCAGTTCGCGTATTTCCGGTCAGGACGCTTTGGACTACCGCGGGGTCCTCAGCGACGGCGCGGAGAGCGGACTCGACACCGGGCAGTGCCCGGCCGCGGGAACGCAGTTCCCCTAGACGTGCGCGGTATGCCTCGGCCTGTGCCGTTGCAAAACGGCCAAACAGTTCGTCGTCGCGATCGCTGATTCCATTGAGGCTCAGGGTCTTCTCCAGCAGTACCGGCTCGGTCTCTCCGTGTGCCCTGGCCATACCGGCACTCATCGGGCGTCCGGTCGCCTTCTCGAACGCGTCGCCGAAGACGGCACTGCCGACACCGCGCGTCTCGATCAGTGTGTGGTCGACGTCCCAGAGCACGAGCGAGCGCGTCGGCATGTGCGTCTCCATCGGAATCCAGATCAGTGGGGTGGCCCTTTACCATGTACCCCACGGACAAGGTTCCAGCCAGAGAGGCGATGCCATGTCGTTGGGGAGGGTCTTCGCGCAGCGGTTGCGATGGCACCGCCGCCACCAAGGCAAGTCGCAAGCCGTCGTCGCTGGGCTGGCAGGCATCAACGCCGAATACCTCGGACAGATCGAGCGGGGGCACCGGAACCCTTCACTCGACCTTGTTGAAGCCATCGCGGGCGCGCTCGGCATTCCTGTAACAGATCTAGTGACCGAGACTCCCGAACCTCCTTCCGTGGCCGCCGACGTGCTTTTGGCATCCGAACTGCACCGGTCGCTTCTCCTCAGAGGTTCGGAAGCGCTGTCTCCGCGCGGGAGGATCGCGGACCTGAAAGCAAGGGTCGAAGACGCCTGGGACCTCTGGCAGGGAGCCGCGGATCGCTATAGCCGGCTCGCCGAACTGATACCCGGGCTCATCGGTGATGTGGTAGCGACATGTGACGCACCCGCCTCGAATGATCCTGCTGAGCAGCATGTAGCTGCCGACGCCTATGCGCTTCTGCGGACCGTGGCCCGACGGATCAATCGCCCCGACTTGGCGCTTGTGGCCGCCGATCGTGAACGACGAGCCGCCGACCGCACCGACGATGCCATCCGCCTGGCCAGCGCCGACTGGAATCTGGCGCACGCCCTGCTTGGGCAAGGGGAGCCGCATACAGCTGAAGAAGTCGCCTTGGCTGCCGCTTCGGGACTGGAGCGCTGTACCACCCGCGATGGCATGGCCATGAGCGGAGCGCTCTGGCTTACGGCGGCCGTCGCCGCGGCGCGTCGCCGGGACAAGTTCACTGCGGTGGAACGGATCGAGTCACACGCCGACCCTCGCGCGGCGAAGACCGGAGAAACCAATGTCGGTCGGACGGCGTTCGGCCCCACCAACGTCGCCATGCACGTCTTAAGCATCGAACTGGAGGACGGCCAGGCCGGCAACGCGCTCGCCGTCGCTGACGGGATCGACCCCGCTCCTCTGGCCTCCCGGGAACGCCGAACCACGTTGTTCCTCGACCTCGCGCGTGCCCATGCGCTGCGTTTCGATCCTGGGGCGGCACTGCTGCACCTGCTCCAAGCCGAGCGAAGCAGCGCAGAGGAGTTGCGCTACAACCCGGCCGCTCACGAAACCGTTCGCCGGGTGTTTCAGCGGGCCCGGCCGTCGATGCGCACGCAAGTGAGGGAACTTGCGCAGCGCGTCGGTATCGAACAGCACATTATTACTGGTCAAACAGTTTCCTAGCAGTGAGCTAGGTCCGCCCGAGTTTACTCTTTCCCAGCTCGTTTCGTCTTAGCGTCTTCCTCGCTGAACATGCCCAGAGTCATCGCGAGGAGGCACGTCGTGATCTTCAGGCTTTCCTTAAGAGCTGACGCGAGCGCTGGACTCTGATGGAACAGGGCGAATGCCAGCGGCGCAATGCGTATCGAAAGGCCGTGCAGGCCCACGCCGCCTTGGATGCGCCCGCGCTCTGTCCGCCCGATTTCTTGCGTGACCCGGAGCGGGCCCACCCGTGTTCTCGCTTTCCACCCGCTTGGCGGCCATCGCCCCAGGAGTCTGCTATGCCTTCGCTTCCACCTTCCGACACCAGAACTCTTACAACAACCGGTGATTTCGTCTGGCTGCTGCGCCGCTTCACCGAGGACACCCCAGGCATCGAGCACGTCGTACTGGTCTCCTCCGACGGCGTCTGTCTGGCCGCCTCCACCGAACTCGACCGGGAACGCGCCGACCAACTCAGCGCGATCGTCAGCGGCCTGCAGAGCCTGGCCGAGGGGGTCGGCCGCCACTTCGACCGCGGGACGATCGAGCAGCTCCTGCTGCGCATGGCCCGCGGCCACCTGGTGGTCATGGCCGTTGGCGACGGATCCCGCATCGCCGCCCTCACCGCCGCGGAGACCGACCTTAGAGTGCTCGCTTACCAGATGACCCGGCTGACCGAAAGCGTCGGCCACGCCCTCACCCCGCACCTGCGCGCGCAACTGCAACCCACGGCGCCTACGACTGCAGACAAGGACTGACATGACCGCGCCCCTGCCGCTCGCGCGCCCGGCCGTCGAGCCCTATCGCTACACCCGGCCCGGGCCGCACCGCGCCCGCACCCCCGTCGCGCCCACCGACCGTGTGACCGTTCACGATGGGGCCGCCGCCCGCGGGCTCGATGCGCCGACGCGCGAGGTTCTCGACCTCTGCCGGCCCAGCCCGATCATCGTGGCCGACCTCGCCGCGGCCACCGGCCTGCCGCCGGGTGTGGTGCTGGTCGTGCTCACCGACCTGGAGAACACAGGGGCGGTCACCATCACCGCGGCGCTTGCCTCCTGCGACGACCACGGCGGGGGTGTGCGGTGAGCCGCAAGATCCTCATCGTCGGCGCCGGCCAGTCCGGGCTGCACCTGGCTCACGGGCTGCAGGCCGCCGGATACGACGTCACGGTCATGACGGCCCAGCGCCCCGAGGAGATCCGTTCGGCGCCCCCGAGCATCACCCAGTTCTCCCTGCCGGCGGTGCGCGAGGCCGAACAGCGGCTCGGGTTGGACTTCTACGTCGACCTGGCGCCGCGCATCATGGGCGCGCACCTGGAGCTGTACCCGCCTCAAGCCTCCGGCCCGGTGGTGGTATCCGGCCGGTTCAATGATCACGCGGTCGCGGTCGACGCCCGCCACAAGCAGGCCGACTGGCTCGAATTCCTCCAGGACCAAGGCGGCAACGTCGTCTTCAACGGCTGCACGGTCAGCGATCTGGGCTACTTCCCCCGGATGTATGACCTGGTCGTGGTGGCCACCGGCGGGGCGATGCTGGGCCAACTGTTCCCGGACACCGCCCCCGGGGCCGGGGTCGGTGCCCACGCCCGCGTCGTCACCCAGGTGCTGTGCGAGGGCATCGAGCCCAGCCCTTCGGGCCCGGACTTCGCCGAAGTGATCTCCTCACCGCTGGGGCGCATCCTCATCGCGCCGATCCTCAGCCCTTACGGCCCGGCAGTCTCGGCGTGCGTGATGGATTCCCCCGGCGGTGCGCTGGACGGCTCCCACCTGCGGCCCTCGCGCGGCCGTCCCGACCCTGCAACGGTGACCTCCTGGATCATTGACACCCTGCGCGCCCACTTCCCCGAGGTCTACCCCCGCCTCAAAGCTGCCGAGCCGATCGACGCCCACGCGGCGCTGGTGACCACGGTGCGCCCGCACGTGCGCCACCCGGTGGCTTCCCTGGCCGGGGGCCATGTGCTCGGGCTGGCCGACACCGTCGTGCACACCGACCCCCTCGCGGGCCAGGGGTGGGCGGTCTCCAGCACCAGCGCCACCGCATACCTGGAGCGCATCCGCGACCGCGGCGACCAGGAGTTCACCCCGGAGTGGATGGAGGCCACCTTCGACGCCGCCTGGGAGGCGGGGGTGGGTGCGGCCCACCGGCTCAGCGCCGCCCTGCACTCCATGTGGGACGCGGATGCCCCCGCCCACATGGGCGAAGTCCTAGGATCCGCAGCCCAGCACCGGGCGGTGGCCGACCGGTTCGTTGGCGGACTGGCCGAACCGGGCGACTACGACGCCTGGCTCTACGACCCCGACGCGGCCCGCGCCTACCTCAGCCGCGCCGCCCCGCCCCCATCCTGACCCTGCGCCCCCGCTCCCTCTTCGCCGCTGCCCACGGCATCGTCTGGTCCTCATCCCCTCAGGAGGGTCCTGCCATGTCCGCTCATCCGCCCGCCTCACCCGAGCCCGCCCCCGGTTCCGCGACCGCTTCGGCTGCACCCGACCCGCGGGTGTGGAGCCGCCGCAACATGGCCCGCCTCTACGACCTCCTCGTCATCCACGGCACCTACCGGTGGCTGTGGGGCTGCCCCCAGCAGCGGGTTGCCGCCCTGTACGCCGCAGCGATCCAGGCCGGCGACCGCGTTCTGGAGGTCGGACCGGGCGCCGGCTACTTCCTCGACCGCATCGGCCGGGCCGACCTGGATGTGCATCTGCTCGACATCAACGACGGCCCCCTGCACACCACCGCCACGCGCCTGGCCCGCTACCGTCCCGCCACCCACCTCCACAACGCCGTCCAGCCCTTCCCTCTGGAGGAGAACAGCATCGATGTGGCGGTGCTGTCGATGGTGCTGCACTGCCTGCCCGGATCCTCCATCGCGGAGAAGACGCCGGTGCTCGACCACATCGCCACCGTCGTGCGCCCCGGCGGCGCCTTCATCGGCGCGACTGTCCTCAGCAGCGGTGTGGATACCAGCTCCGTAGGCAGGACCGGATCGCGTTACCTCAATGCGAAGGGCATCTTCCACAACAGCGGCGACTCCCTCACCGACCTGACCCGCGTGCTCCACGAGCGCTTCGCCGATGTGCGGCTGGGCGTGTGCGGGTCGGTGGCGCTGTGGCGGGTGAGCACCCGATGAGTCCGCATCCCGACACCCGCCACGAGCATCCCGCGGTCACGGGCATCGCCTGCCGCCTGCCCGGCGGCGTGACCAGTCCACGCGGGTTCTGGGAGTTGCTGGCAGCGGACCGTGACGCGGTCGCCCCGATCCCCGAGCACCGGTGGAAGCCCATGGTCGCGCTGCTGGCCGAGCAGGACCGGCCCGAGACGCCGTGGCATGGCGGGGTCCTGGACGACATCGACGCCTTCGACCGCGCCTTCTTCGGGATCGCTGCGGAGGAGGCGGCGGCGCTGGACCCGCAGCAGCGCCTTCTACTCGAAGTGGCGGTCGAGGCGCTGGCCGATGCGGGCTCTCCATTGTCGTCGGTGGCGGGCAGCCGCACCGGAGTGTATGTGGGCTGTGCCTCTATCGACCAGCAAAGTCTGGCCTTCGGAGCCGGGCAGCGGCCGGGGATGTTGGAGGCCGGCGGGGCGGGCGCGAGCATGCTGGCCGCCCGCGTCGCCCACCATCTCGATCTGCGGGGCCCGGCCCTGGCCATCGACACCGCCTGCTCCTCCAGCCTGGTCGCCCTCGACTACGCCCGCCGCGACCTGCAGGCCGGGGTGGTGGAGCGGGCGATCGTCGCCGGGACCAACCTCATCCGCAACCCCCGGGTCACCACCGCCTTCCAGCAGGGCGGGGTGCTCTCGCCCACGGGTCACTGCCGCCCCTTCGACGCCGAGGCCGACGGCTACGTCCGCGCCGAGGCCATCGCCGCGATCGTGCTCACCCCAGCCCGGATGCTGCGCCCGGGGATCGACCGGGTCTATGCGCGCCTGGCAGGTTCCCACGTCAACACCGACGGAAAGTCCCCGGGCGGGGTGTTCGCGCCCAGCCACCTCGCCCAAACCGCGCTGCTGCGCGACGCCTACACCGGCGCGGGCATCTCCATGGACGAGGTGGGCTATGTGGAGGCCCACGGCACCGGCACCAAGGCCGGCGACCGCGTGGAGGCCCACGCCTTGGCTTCGGCCTTTGCGCGCGAGGAGAACGCGCCGCTGCCGGTCGGCTCGGTGAAGTCCCAACTCGGCCACACCGAGGGCGCGGCCGGGCTGGTCGGGCTGATCAAAGCCGCCCTGGTGGCCTACCACCGGCGCATCCCACCCACTCTGCACCACACCCGGCTGCGCCCGGCGCTGGCCGAGTCGGCGATCCGGGTACCCACCGCGCCCGAGGCGCTGGACGGCGACGTGGTGGGGGTATCCAGTTTCGGGTTCGGCGGCGTCAACGCCCACGCCATACTCATGCCGGATTCCGTCGCGCCACCGACCACCGAGGAGGAGACCGGTACCGCCGCCGCGGATCGGGGGCCGGTGGTGGTACCGGTCTCGGGCCACACCCCGGCGCTCATGGCCGCCGCCGCTCGCCGCCTCGCCGACACGCTCGGCGACCAGGCGGACCTGGCCGCAGTGGCAGCGCTGGCCGCCGTGGGGCGCGACCACCACCCCCACCGCGCCGCCGTCATCGCCTCCGACACCGGCCGGGCCCGCCGGGCGCTGCGGGCGCTGGCCCAGCACCGCCCCGATCCGGCCCTGATCGGACCGCACCACGCCGACGACCCGCCCCGGCAGGTGGTGTGGGTGCTGCCCGGCCAAGCCGCCCCGGAGGAAGCTCCCGGCGCCGAACTGGCCGCAGCGCTTCCCGGTTTCGCCGAGGCGGCGGCGCAGGTGCAGCAGGCCATGGCCGCCCACCCCGCCCACCAGCCGTGGCAGCCCGGGCAGACACCCGGCGGCCTGGCGCAGATCCAGCAGGCCACGGTCACGCTGCAGATCGCCCTCGGCCGCGCCCTGTGCGGCCTCGGGCTGGAGCCCGATGTGATCGTGGGCCACTCGCTGGGTGAGGTCGCCGCCGCCCACCTCGCCGACGCCTTTTCCCTGAACGACGCGGCGTGGTTGGCGTGTGCGCGCAGCGCCGTCCTTCAGCGCGTCGCCGGGCAAGGCCACCTGCTGGCCGCCGCCCTCGACGCCGACAAGGCCCGCACCCTGCTGCGCGGGGCGGGGCGGGTGTGGGTGGCCGCCGACAACGGCCCCGGCCACACCCTGCTCACCGGGGCGAGCGCCGACCTGGAGAGCTTCCAGAGCGTGCTGGAGGAAGCCGGCATCTGGACCCGCCAGGTGCCCGGCTCCCCGCCCGCCCACAGCCCTCTGCTCGACGCGCACCTGGACGGCCTCGCCGCCGACCTGGCCCGCCTCACGCCCCGCGAGGCGGGGGTGGCGATGGTCTCCACCGCCACCGGAATACCGGTCACCGGAGCCGATCTCGACGCCGCTTACTGGGTCCACCAGGTGCGCCACCCGGTGGACCTGCCCACCGCCCTGCACACCGCCCTGGGTGAAGGCGCGGAACCCGCGCTGGTCGTGGAGGTCGGCACCCGCCCGGTGCTCGCTGGCGCGCTGGAGGCCGTCACCGCCGCCCACCCTGCCCCCGTATCCGTGGCCGCGCCCGGCGAGCGCCACATGGGCGGCGAGCACGCCCGCCTGCTCGCCCTGCTGGGCGCCGCCTACACCCGCGGGCACCCACCCGCCTGGCCGGTGGGCCGATGCCGCCCGGCCGAACTGCCGCCCCTGCTCTGGGACCACACACCGTCTCCGCCCGACCGGGTTCCCGATCTGGCGGAGAGCCTGGCCCACGCCGCACCCGAATGGCGCCTGGACCTGCTCGCCGCCGCGATCCAGGACGCCCTGAGCGACCTGGGCGACCTGTCGTCGCAGACGGGAGGGGACGAGGCGCGCACCGACGTGGCACTGCTGGGCATCAACTCACGCGACTTGGCCGTGGCCGCCCTGCGCCTGCGCCGCATGCACCCGGCCCTGGAAGGCGTCGACCTGCTGGGACTGCTCCTGCGCCGACCCAGCGCAGACCAGATTGCCGGGGCGCTGCTGCCGCTGATCGAACCCGCCTCCGCACCACCACCTGCCTGACCCACCGCCCGACACCGGGGGCTCTGCCCCACTCTTCGCCCCCGGATAGCCCCCGCTGCCGGTGCCCTGAGACGAGTGGCCACGGCCACCGCCGACCCGTTTGTCCGCCATCCGCTGCAACACCAGGAAGAACCGTGACCACCGACCCGCCACCCGGATTCACCACCCACCAGGCCACCCCCGCCCGCATCTACGACGCGCTGTTGGGCGGAAAGGACAACTACGCCGCCGACCGCGAGGCCGCCGACCGCATCAAACAGAAGGAACCCAACGCCGAACTGATCGTCCACAACAACCGCGCGTTCCTGCGTCGGGTAGTCACCTACCTCGTCGCCGAGGCCGGTATCCGCCAGATCATCGACCTGGGTTCAGGGTTGCCTACCCAGGACAACGTCCATCACATCGCCCAGCAGATCGCCCCCGAGACCCGGGTGGTCTACGTCGACAACGACCCCATCGTGCTCGCCCACGACCGCGCCCGCCTGGCCGACAACCCCAACACCACCGTGGTCACCGCCGACCTGCGCGAGAGCGCTGCGGTCCTGGGCGCGACCGAAACCCGCCAGCTCATCGACTTCAGCCAGCCCTGGGCGCTGTTGAGCATCGCCGTCTTCCACTTCATCCCCGACGACCCCGGCAGCATCATCGACGCCTACCGCGCCCACATGCCCCCCGGCTCACACCTGGCGTTGAGCCACCTCTCCCAGGACGCCACCACCCCCGAGACCGCCGCGGAGATCACCCGCATCTACCAGGACGCCACCGCACCCATGGTCCTGCGCACCCGCGAGCAGATCCACGGCATCTTCGCCGGCATGGAACTGGTGGAACCGGGACTGCCGCTGATCATGCAGTGGCGCCCACCCGTCGAGCCGCGATTCCCAGAGCAGGTGTGGCTGTTCGGCGGTGTCGGCCGCATCCCCCAACCTCCCGCCACCACGACCGCGTGATCGGACCCCCACCCCGCGCCCGCGACCCACCACACCCCCGACCCGCGCCGCAACGGGCGCCGCCCCTGCACCAAAGGGGCACCCGATCCTTCTGAGCCCTCCCCGAAGGTGCTCCCACCCCCAACCTCTGCCGCGCGCACCGGCGCGCAGCCCCGACACGGAAATACCAGACATGACCACCCCCTCCACGACAACCACCCCCGAACCCGGCCCGGCAGTACCCTCGCCCGCCCGCGGGTGGCGGCGCCTGCTACCCGATGCCACCCCCGACCACCTGCGGCCCGACCCGCGGCCCATGTCCACCTGGCTCGCCTACACCGCCCTCGTCCTCGCCTACGCCGCGACGTTCGGCTACTCGCTGACCGGCATCGTCATGGCCTACCTCTCCGGCGGGGCAGCGCCGGTCACCCACCCGCCCACGGCCGACACCTTCTGGTCGGCGGCGCTGCCCGGTTGGATCCAGCACGCCGTCCTGCTCGTCGTGATGGCCGTGGTCGTGGGGCTGGTGGCCTGGCGCCGCCGCGTCACCCCCCGCCGACTATTCGCCCCCGCACCGCTGGCGGCCCTCGACCGGGAGCAGAAGAAGCGCTCGCGCCGCCAAGCCGGATCGGTGTTCGCGTGTGCCCTGGCCGGGATGACCACGTGGATGGTGGCCTCCTCCGTCATCGGCCAACTCGTCCCCACCGGGCTGGCCGGCGGATTCGCCATCTCCGACCGCAGCGACGCGCTGTGGATGGTGGCACTGCTCGGACCGACCCAGTTCACCACAGCTCTGATCGAGGAACCGGTCGTGGTGGCGGTACTGGTGGTGCTGCTGGCCGCGGCCAGGCGCCCGGCCGCCGAGGTCTACACCATCGGCGCCCTGCTCAAGATCGCCTATCACGCTTACTACGGGCCCGTCGTGCTGCTGATGATCCCCGAGGCGCTGCTGGTGCTGTGGCTGTATCGGCGCACCGGGCGCCTGTGGCCTGTGATCGCGGCTCACGCGACCTACAACGGCGCCTACTCGGTCCTGGTAATCGCCTGGCCCTCCGTCGCCACCTTCATGGGCTAAAACCCCGCATCCCCCCGGGGGCGCCGGAGATGACCTCTGGCGCCCCGTTCTCCGACTCCACGGAAGCGCCCCATGACCCGCCCACACACCCCGCGGCGACGCCGCGCCGGAGTCCTCCGCCGCCTGCAGCGCGATGCAGAAGCGATCGCCGCCGCCTACGCCGACGGCGCCTCCATCCGCGACCCGGCCGCCGAGCACGCCTGCTCCTACACCACTATGCACACCCTGCTCACTGGAGCCGGAGTCCAGTTGCGCGCCCCCGGCTGCGGCCCCAGCCGCTCCAGCTCAGGCACCCGTCAACCGTCCTGATGTCGCATCCGTTCGAGCCGTACGGGCCACACTCATTCCCTGACCTCCGACCGCATCTAGGGGCCATGAGCAGCGACAACAACGCCGCCGACGTCGTCGGCACCGTGGTTCAGGCGGGCGCCGTCCACGGCGGCATTCACCTGCACCCCGCCACGACACCCGGGCTCGTGCCGCACCAACTCCCCGCACCGCGCTGTTTCGTCAACCGCAGCCGCGACCTCGATACGCTGGAGGCGGCCTGGCGCGGGCGCGGACCGAGCACCGCGCACTGGGTTGCCATCGACGGGCCCAGCGGCATCGGCAAGACCGCGCTGGCCACCACCTGGCTCAGCGCCCACCGCGACCGGTGGCCCGACGGGCTCCTGTATGCCGACCTCGCCCGCACCGACACCGACACCGCACTGGGCGGGTGGCTGCATGCCCTCGGCGTCCCCCCGGCCGGACTGCCCCACCACCCCGACCACCGCACCGCCCTCTGGCGGTCGCTCTCCGCGCAGCGACGCCTGGCCGTGCTCATCGACACCTCCACCCCCGTCCAGGCGCGGCGCCTGCTGCCCGCCGGAGCGGGGTGTCTCGGCATCGCCACCAGCCAGTACTCACTGGTCGACCTGGTCGCCGACGGTGCCACCCGGCTGCCCCTGGGCACGCTCGCCGACCACGAGTTGAACCGCCTCCTCGACGTGCTGCTCGGTGCCGACCACCCCGCACCGGCGCCGCTGCGTCGGGCGGCGGCCGGCGCCTGTGGCGGCGTGCCGCTGGCCGCCTGCCTGGCCGCCGCGCACCTCGCCCGCCATCCCAGCACCACCCCCGACCAGCTCACCCGCTCGCTCACCCGGGAGACCCCCGTGGCCGACCGCCTCACCGACCTCGACGCCCGCCTACCCGCCGACCAGGCCCGTGCCGCACGGCTGCTGGCCCTGCACCCCGGCCCCCGCATCAGCCCGACTGCCGCCCGCGCCCTGCTCGGCGAGACCCACACCCACCTCCTGCACGGCCTCGTTGAAGCTGACCTGCTCCACGACCACGGCCACGACCACTACGTCTTCCACGACGCCATACGCAGCTGGCTGCACACGCGCGCCATCGCAGACCTCTCTGAACAGGAGCGCTCCGCGGCCCGAATCCGGCTACTGGAGGCTTACCGCGACACCACCACCGCAGCCGACCTCGTGCTCAACCCTTGGCGCTGGCGCGTTGCGATCGACGTGGTCGAAGGCGTCAACGCCCGCCAAGAAGCGAATACGCCGTGGTTCGACGATGCAGCCGCGGCTCTGATCTGGCTCGATCAGGAGTTCACGGCGATCCGGGCGCTGGTGGCCCTGGCCCATGAGACCGGCGCGCACCGCCTCTGCTGGCAACTCGTCGAGAGCCTGAAGTTCTACTTCACCGCGAGAAGGCCGTATACCGCATGGGAGGAGATCGCCGATACCGCCCTGGACTCCGCGCAGACGGCGGGTGATACGGCGGGCGAGGCTTATATGCGCCTGCTGCTGGGCGGGTTGGAGAACAACCGCCACGACTTCCTGGCTGCGAGGTCCCATTTCAGGGCGGCGATGCCGCTATGGGAGCACCTCGACCATGTCGCCGGCATCGCCTCCACGCTGGAGGGCCTCGGCGTCACCTTCCTCGCCCAGGAAGACGACCTGGCCGCGGCAGTGGAGATCCTGCAGCAGTCCCTGATCCACCACCAGGCCATCGGCCGACCCCGCGGCATCGCCCTGCAACAACGCCACCTCGCCGAAGCCTTCCTCAAGACCCGGCGGCTCCCCGAGGCCCGTGCGCTGCTGGAGGAAACGATCCCGGTCTTCACCGAGGCCGGCGACGTGTACCAGACCGGGCGGTCCCAGCGGCACCTGGCCCGGGTCCACCTCGCCGCAAGAGACCCCGACCGCGCCGAGGCCGCCGCCCGCCAGGCGCTGGCCGCTGCCCAGAGCGCGGATGTGGGCTACGAGGTGGCCGGCATCCACGTGCTGCTCGCCGACATCGCCCGCCACCGCGGCCACCCCGGAACCGAGCACGACCACCTCGCCATCGCTCTACCCCTCTTCGAGCGCATCGGCGCCCCCGAGACCGCAGACATCCGCCGTCGCCTGGACGACCTCGCCGACGACTGACTCGACGCACCGACTGTCCACCCCTGTCTCGTCGAGGCATCCGAACCGGCGCAACAGCTTTCCCAGGAGTACGTCCATGACGACCCCCGTCGGCACCGCCGTAGCACTCAGCACTTTCGTGAGCGCGCTCAACGAGGGCGACGCCGCCACCGCGCTGCATGGACGCCTCGAAGTCGCCGCCCATCGGCTCATCCCCACGTCCGTGGGGCTCGGGCGGGCACGTCGGGCACAAAGCCGCAGAGCAACGGCTCATCCCCACGTCCGTGGGGCTCGGCCAACGCGTCCACGTCACCCACCAGGCGCCTCCGGCTCATCCCCACGTCCGTGGGGCTCGGCAATCGATGCCCATAGCATCCGCAGCGGCGGCCGGCTCATCTCCACGTCCGTGGGGCTCGGGCTTGCTTCTCGGCTTTGCTCTGCTCATCGAGCGGCTCATCCCCACGTCCGTGGGGCTCGGGTCGGCGGCCGGGGTCAGGTCGTTGTTCTCGTCGGCTCATCCCCACGTCCGTGGGGCTCGGTCCGACGCATACGGCTCCCGCGTCTCCACGTACGGCTCATCCCCACGTCCGTGGGGCTCGGGCGCCGACGAGCTGCTGCGCGAGCGGCAACGCCGGCTCATCCCCACGTCCGTGGGGCTCGGGGCAACTCCGGCCGCGTGCTGGAGCACAACGACGGCTCATCCCCACGTCCGTGGGGCTCGGTCGCTGAGCTTGTCGGACAGCTTGTTCAGCGGCGGCTCATCCCCACGTCCGTGGGGCTCGGATCAGCGCGGCGGCCGTCTCGGAGCGGACCCGCGGCTCATCCCCACGTCCGTGGGGCTCGGGCGCGCGCGGACCTCGGCCGCGCGCGCACGGCCGGCTCATCCCCACGTCCGTGGGGCTCGGCCGCCCCGAAAAAACATTCCATTTCATTCCATCGGCTCATCCCCACGTCCGTGGGGCTCGGGCGTCGCTGTTGGTGGTGATGGTCTCCGCGATCGGCTCATCCCCACGTCCGTGGGGCTCGGGGGCCGAGCACGTCGACCAGGTCCTCGATCGCCGGCTCATCCCCACGTCCGTGGGGCTCGGGCGGGGGGCGGCGGCGCGGAGGCGGGCGCGATCGGCTCATCCCCACGTCCGTGGGGCTCGGTCGACGTCGCTCCGCTCGACACCCAGGCGTTCCGGCTCATCCCCACGTCCGTGGGGCTCGGGGCTACATGGCGCTCCTGCGGAACCTGAAGAACGGCTCATCCCCACGTCCGTGGGGCTCGGCGCTTGAAGATCGAGGCCTGGTTGGCCTTGAGCGGCTCATCCCCACGTCCGTGGGGCTCGGTTCATCAGGAACCAGGTGCCGCAGCGATCGTTCGGCTCATCCCCACGTCCGTGGGGCTCGGCCCGCAGGGGCGTCCTGCGGGGCCTGTCCTGTCGGCTCATCCCCACGTCCGTGGGGCTCGGTGGATCGTGTACTTGAACCCCTCCGTCCGCGTCGGCTCATCCCCACGTCCGTGGGGCTCGGCGGCCGTGCGGGTCGCGGTCGACCGGCCGGAGCGGCTCATCCCCACGTCCGTGGGGCTCGGGGTCGCCTCAGGGCGGATGAGTACGCGACGTTCGGCTCATCCCCACGTCCGTGGGGCTCGGGGCAGTCCTGCACATCACCGAAGCCGGCTGGACGGCTCATCCCCACGTCCGTGGGGCTCGGTCCTGCGCATGCCAAACGGTGTACGCGAAGTCCGGCTCATCCCCACGTCCGTGGGGCTCGGGCTCATGGACTCGGCCTCAGCGCGGGCGTGGCCGGCTCATCCCCACGTCCGTGGGGCTCGGACTTGCCGACCTGCCGAAACGTGCGCTGTTACCGTTTCGGTATCAAAATCTGCCCATCACCGCAGACGAATGTAACCGAGTAACCACTTTTCGTATCCACGATGACCTCACCACCCCCCAGGTACAGGCACAGCCGCATCCAGGCCTGCATCCGGATGTTCATCGGGATTCATCTGAATGAGCTGGAGCCCTTCGTAGTCGATGACCTCCCTGCGCTGAGGTCCTACGGTCCGCACGACAAAGCGCTGCTCGTTGTCCGTGGGATGTATGCATACGGCCGACCCCTCCCCCAGGGAAGCACCGACCACCTCCCACAGCTCTTCGCGCACCCGGGCGGAAAGCGTGCCCACGTAGAGACCCGCTTTGGGTTCGAGCATCCAGCGGGTAAGTGCGCCGCGGACGTGTTCGGGAACGGCTGCGGTCGCAATGACGACCATGTTCGCCACCCGGCCCCCTTTCAGATCACCTCGTCGCCATAGTTGATTCCACCGGGCACGCTGCCGCGCTGGGGATCCCAGAGCTCGACCAGGCGCACCGGCTCCTCGTCTTCCTCGTCCTCGCGGTCGGGTCTTTCCGGATCGAGGAGCCACTGCAGGTCGCGGACGATCCGCGGCAGCCGACGGTAGAGCCGGAAGTCCTCGCGCAGCTTGCGGCGGGCCTCGGCTTCCGGGTTGGACGAACGCGCCAGGGAGAACGCCAGGGGGACCGTGACCTCGGCCTTGTAAAGGTCAGCCATGTCATAAACCAGTGACTGCTGCTTGCCTGCGTGCACGAAACCCAGCGCCGGTGAGCACCCCAAGTGGCTGATCACGGCGTGAGCGATGCCGTAGAACGCCGCGCTCGCCGCAGACAGGGCCAGGTTCACCGGATCCTGCCCATCCCAGTCGGCGGGGTCGTAGCTGCGTTTGAACGCCTTCAGACCGTGGCGCTGGGCAAGGGCCCGATACAGCGCCTTCATGCGCTGGCCCTCGATCCCGCGCATGCGTTCCAACGGTGTGCCGGGAACGATGTCTTCCTGGAATCGCAATTCGTACATGCGCCGTGCGACGTCGAGACGCGCTGCGGGGTCGGCCCAGGCGCGCACCTGCCGCTCCAGCCATTCGGTCGTACGGTCGGTGGGTTGGAGCGCGCCGTAGCAGCGGACTCCACCAGAGCCTGTGGCGATCACCGTGGTTCCGTGCCGCATCAATGTCGACAGGGCCCGCTGGGTGATGGAAGTTCCCGGCCCCAGCAGCACGCACGCCAGCGCCGCCGTGGGCAGATAGGTGCGTTGCACGTTGCCGTCCTCCGGCTCGACCACCGCACAGACCCCGGTATCGGTCTGTTCGACGCGGGCGATGTCGATGTAGAGAAAAGCCAACCCGTCGGAGACTCGGGGAAGCATCGCAAGTGTCGGCGAGGCGAGCTTGCGCCGCGCCGCGCCGACGGAACCGCCGCTCACGTGTCACTGCCCAACAGGGCCAAGCTGAGCAGGCCGCACCCGTGGGATTTGCCGCGGCCGATCCCGCACCGTACGGCCTCACGCGCCGCGGCGGGATCCGTCACCACCGCCGCTCCTTGGAACAGTACGGCGGCGTGGCGGATCCGCCGTCCGCGAGACCGATCGAAGGCGTCGTGGCGGTCGTGGGCGACCAGGGAGCGTGGCTCGATCCCGTGGTCCCGCGCGCGGCTATGCCACCATGCCTCAGCCTCGGCCCCGCGCAGTGGGGTGGTGACCTCTTTGGTGCCGTTCTTCGCGGAGCGTCCGATGCGCCTGGTCGGGCTGGCCACAATCCGGTACCGCACGGCCTGACCGGTGGTCAGCGCCTCCAGTAGAGGACTGAGTTCGCGGTGCTCGATTTGCCCGTAGTCGTAGGGCATTCGGGACTCGTCGAGCTTGCGGGCGCTCTGTACCAGGACGGCGGTTCCCGACCTGGATTCGTCCACGCGAAACAGCAGCCCTGCCGCCTGGCGCGGGCTGTCTCCGAGGTCCTCGCGGGGCAGCAAGCCCATCAGGCGCCGGTGCAGGGCGCCGGCGGAGGCGAGATCCGCACGGGCCTGGGCGGATCGGGGGTTGGGGGTGATCCTGCTCAGCCAGAGTTCCATGTCCCCTCCGCGGCGTATCGGTAGAGCGCGTGCAGGTACTCGTTGTGGTCCCGCCATCGAGACAGCGTGGTCGGCAGTTCCTCGGGCATCACGGTGACGGCCCGGGCGGCATAGGAGCGGCGCTGGGCGTCGAAAGTGCGCGGGATGTCGTTGACCACGTGTCGGGCGCGGCGTGTGTCGAAGGCCGCGGCCGGTCCCGGTTCGCCTTCGTGGACGAAGTCCACCGTGATGCTGTCGGGTGGGTCGGAGCGCAGCCACTCGGGAACAGGGAGGGGGACCCGGGCGCGCAGTTCGGCGACGGGGTCGGCGACCGATGCCCGCAGGAGCAGGGGCGGGTCGGGAACGTGGCTTCGGCGGCCAAGGTAGGGCTGCCAACAGGGGCGCCGCAGGGCGGCGGTGATGTCGGCCGCCAGGTCGGCGGGGGCCTCTACGGCTACGGTGAATACCGCGCCAGCGAGGTAGCTGCGTTCAGTCACGATGGTGGCGACCTCGACGCCTTTGCGTTTGCCTTCGGCGGTGGGCACCGTCCGGTGGGCCGGAACGCGGCCGCCGACCGTGTGGTAGTCCACCATGTGGGTGCCGCGGCGGTCGATGCGCACCGTGAGGCGCAGGGGGGCATAACGCGAGAGATCCGCCCCGCGTACCAAGCCTTGCGCGGCGGCGAACATGCCGATCAGCCCGGAGCGGCTGGGAAATGCCAGCGTGTCGCGCACCCCGTAGGCGCTGTGCTCGCCCCAGCTTTGCAGTGGCCCGGCCAGACGCAGGAGGAAGCCGCTCAACGTTCGGCTCCGAATGCCGCATCGATCGCTTCGGCGCGCAGTGCAGGGTAGGACGGCCGGCGCTGACCCAGGCCGGGCAGTTTGTCGTCTGCTGCCTCCAGTCCGGCGTGGGCGCTGTAGTGCAGGTCCTCCTCGCCCCATAGCGTGTGCAGGTTCTGGGCATAGGACGACAGCGCGGATTGGGCCGCCGCGGAGTAGCCGTGGGTACTGGTGATGGGCTTTTCGAAGGCTGGGGCGAAGGAGATGGGCCGATCGGTGCGCACTGCGACATAGACCAGCTCGGGGATCGTCATCGCGGCGGTCGCGGTCTGCTTTCCACCCGGGACGGTTGCCAGGAACGCCGCGAGGAATTCCGCGACCAGTTCGCGCGCCGCAGTGGTGTCTCCGTCCAGGTTCGTCAGGAGCGCGGAGAGGTTGACGTTGGCGTAGCGGTAGAAGGTGCCGGCGCTGAACTGGCCGACGTTCATGTGACCGCTGCCACGGTCCTCGGCCGGGCCGCGGATGTCGTCGACGGCGGTGAAGAAGTCGGTCTCCACGTCGGTGCCGTGCACGGTGAAGGCGTGGGCGAACTGCACCGCCCCGTCGACGTCCGCGCCGGGCAGCTCGGCGAGCATGCGCCCGAACAGGTTGATGGTCGCGTTGCGCGACCGCAGGATCGCGGCCACCCGCTCGGAAGGCAGCACCGGCTTCGGGGTTTTCTTGCCAGCGACCGCACGCAGCTCGTTCTCGTAGCCGGCGGCGAGGTCGGCCAATTCATCCAGGCCGGCGGCGGGCAGGTACAGCAGCACCGAGGTGCTGGGCGCCTGACCCTCCTTGTCCTGCTCCAGTTTGATGCCCTTGCCGGCCGCGGCCACGACCTGGCGGCCGGCCAGCTCGGCAAGGTCGGCGTCCCAACCGCGGGCTGTCAGCCTTTCGGCGACGGCGGCGATGATGCGGCGGGTGCGCACCGCCGGGTCACCCAGGCGCGTCTCGACCTGGTGGCGCACCGCACGCTTCCAGCTCTGGCTGGAGACGCGGGTGCGTTCGCGGCCGCCGTACTCCACGACCTTGGGCAGGCCGAGATCGTCGCGGTTGACGTTGGAGTAGGGCAGGGTCTGCAAGGCGTGGATGTCGAGATAGGCCGGTGTACTCATGCTGGCTCGCTTCCGGAATCGTGGGGGTCGGCGGATGCGCCGTGGTTCGTGCGTTGGCGCTGGATCTGGTCGCGGGTGCGGTGGTAGTGCTGCACCCACTGTTTGGCGACCTGGTCGCGCTCGGTGTCCCAGCGGGCCAGGTCGCGCAGCAGGTAGCCCCAGTCGATGGGGACGAGGTCGACCCTCAGGTGGGCGATGAGTTTGGGCAGTTCCCGGTGCAGACGGTCGGTGCGGTAGCGGGCGAGCAGGTGAAGCCGATCGCGGACCATGTCGCCCTTGAGGTGGCCGTTCTCGACCGCCCAGGCCAGGCTCTGGCCGAGGGTGCGGCGGGTCTCTTTGCCCGCTTCGTCTGGTACGCCCGCGCTCTTGCGGTCAGCTGGCGCGTTCTGTGCCGCAGCCGGGGTGGCGCCGTCCTCGACGTGCTCGTCGAACGGATCGTCTTCCACAGAGGCACCGGCCTCCTGGTCGCGGGCGCCGCGGGGTTGGGCCGCCACGAGCGCGGCCACCGTGTAGAAGGCGCGCTCCTCTGCGGGTGAGGAGTCGTCGGGGAGGTAGCGGGTCACGACCGCGTGGGCGTGGAAGTTGGCGATGTCTTCCGGGGGGCGACCCAGGCCGCGCCGCAGCATCGCGCGGGTGCCCGGTTCCCGCTGGTTGACCACACGCAGATGCGCGACCATCCGGTCGGCTGCCGCAACGAGTTGGTGACGGTTCACTGTGGCTCCTCGGGAGGCGGGGTGGGCGTCACCCACCCGGAGTAGAGGCCGCGGCGCACCTTCTCCAGCGCTTCGGCCGCCCGTGGGCGGCGCGCATAGGCATCGGTGACGTGGTCGAAGGCCTCCACCGCGGTGTGGATGAACGTGTTGCCGGGACCGGTGTGGGTCTCATCGAAGGCGATGCTCCAGAACTGCTGTTCGGCCCGCTGCCAATACCGGGTGAGGCCGCGTCGCAGCCACGGACCCTCGCCTTCGGCGACCCCGACGGCGGCCTGCCACGCTTTGAGCAGCACGATCCGCAGCGCCCGCCCGGAGCGTTCGGCGGCGTCGCGGGCTGCGGTGACGCGCAGCGTGCTTTCCGGTGCGGCGCCGACGTCCTCATCGGTCAGCCACTGCAGAACCGGCGGGGTTGTGGCGGCGAACCACTGCTTGTCGCGGGTCTGGCCGTCCTGGTCGAAGCCGAACGCCCGCAGCGACAAGCGGGCACGCACCTCGGGCGGCAGCCCGGCACTGGGCCCGCACCAGTCCAGGATCTCCGGACGCCGGGTGGCCCCGTGGGCGCTGGACTTGAGCAGCAACGCGTCAATATCCCGCCAGACGGCGCGCGCGGAGTCGGCATGGCGGGCGTAGATCGTCCCGGCCCTGCTGGTGTCGTAGATGAGGTAGGGGTCGCGCACATCCGGTGCCGCCCGGCGCCAGGCCCAGGTGATACAGGCGTCGGTGACCTCGCCGCCGTCGGTGCCGGGCTGCAGCAGCACCGCGTGCCGGTACCGGCAGACCAGTCGGCCCGCCAGCCCGTCGCCGCGGGGTGCAAGCCCCAGCGGATCGGGGAGTTCGGGTGTCTCCCACGGCGCCGGGGGGTTGTCGGCGTCGTCACCCGGATAGGGGATGTTCAGCACCAGGGAATGAAACAGGTCGGGCCCAGCGGGGTGGAAGGACACCACCCGCCGCAGCGGCCCGGCGGTGACGTTGGCTTCATTCGTCTCGCCGACCACGCGGCTGGCGCACCGGCCCGCAGCGCCGTAGTACAGCCACGCCAGCAGTGACCAGGCGGCCTCCGCACTGGTGACGGGGGCGGGGTCGGCGTCGATGTGGTGCCCTAGCCAGACCGCGTTGTTGCCGGCCGGTCGCCCCCACACCAGTTTGTTCACCCCCGCGCTCTTCGGGCACTGCTCGCCCAGGCGCGGGTCCTGCATCCAAGGACGGTCCGGATCGAAGAGGTCGAAGCCTCCGGCATGGGTGGTGAAGTAGGCGTCGAGGTTCGCCTCGATCAGGTGGCCGCGGTCGAGCACTTCGGCGCGCCGGTCCAGCCACTCGTCCAAGTCCTCGGCGACGTCGAGCCCGGTCGTTCGGGCGGTGAGCATCGCCAGCACCCGCCATAGCCCGGACGTGGCCGGCGGCAGCGGCACTTCCACGTCGGCCAGTTCGTGGGCATGGGTCAGCACATCGTGCAGGCCCAGCTGCTTCACCTCGGCTCCCGCCCCGAGTGGGCGCGCGTAGAGCCAGGGTTGGGTGGTCAGGTCGTATGTCGGTGGGGGCATGAAACCTCGCTGGCGGCGTCGACGGCAATCACATATAGGCTGGTCAGAACCAGAGCCCCACCTCGGTGTGGGGATGAGTCGAACGGCAGTGAGAACTCCGCCGTGACGACTGGTTGGGCCCCACGGATGTGGGGAGCCTCGTGCTGTGCGGGACTGATGCCCCGCACAGCACGGGTCTGCACGGTCGGCTACAGCAGGACGCGTAGCGCGGCAATGAGCGTGAGGCAGGCCAGGAATCCATTGATCCAGGCCCGCGGGATGTGGACGCCCTCCTCGTCGATGCGCATCACTGGAATCCCCGTCTCCTTAGGTAGATGGAGCAATAGAGTCGCACACTGCCCCATCGATCGCAAAGAACGGGAGTGTTAGAAGAACGGAAGTTGAAACTGTACCGTCAACCGTCCTCCACCAGCCCCAGCCGCCGGTCCAGGTGCAGGCGCCGACCGCCCAGGAGCGGCCCGTGCACGGTGCCGTCGGCGCTGATCCGGTGTACGAGCAGGCGTATGTCGCGCAGGTGCAGGTTGGTCAGCCACGTGTGCGGGGGTGCGGTCTGATCGTCGTGGCCTTCCAGCCAGCGGCCGGGGACCGGCACGCTGCGGGAGAGGACGGCGCGCACCTGGTCGGTGCTGAACCTTCCGTTGGCCAGCTCGCCGGCCGCTGGGAGTTCCTCGCTCGCGGCCAGGTCCAACCACAAGTCGCTCTCGGGGCCGGAATAGCAGCAGAGAACGCGTGTGGTATCGGCACCGAAGCGCGTGGCCACCTGCGCTTCGTCGATGTCGTGGTCGGTCAGGCGGTACAGATCGCGTGTCACGCTGCCCGGGGGCGGGACGGCGGCGTTGTCGCCGAGTTGCCGGTGGGCCAGGTCCGTGGCCTGGCGGTCCAGGTCCTGGTCGGGGCGTTCGGGGTTGAGGTCGCCTTCATCGATCATGCCGTCGACCAGTGTCTGCACGTCCTCGGGGATGCGCACTGGGCGGCCGCTCCGCCGCCGCAGCAGGTTGTGCGTTCGCAGCAGTAGCGACGGGTGGTGGATGAAGCGCCATGCCCGGGGCAGGGCGTCCTCGGCATCGGGGCGGTGGGGGGCGAGTACCACCAGGCGCGGCCCGCTGGCCCAGGCCGGCCGGGTGAGGATGTTGCGGTGCTCGTGGCGCCAGCACCGCCCCGCACGCTGCAGCAGCAGGTGGATGGGGGCCAGGTCGCTGACCAGCAGGTCCACGTCGATGTCGATGCTCTGTTCGATGATGGCGGTGGCCACCAGGATCGCCGCGCGGGGGCGCGTGCCCTCTTGGGCGCCGTCCGCGCCGAGTCGGTGCACGATCTCATCGGTGATGCGCTCCCGCTGCCGCGCGGGGAACCGGGCGTGCAGCAGGTGCATCTCGGGCGGCTCGGCGCCGATCGTGCGCGCGCGCTCAGCCGACCACTGCGCGAGCCGACGGAAGGTGTGCTGGGCCTCGGCGACGGTGGTGCGGATGACGGCTGCGCATCCGCCCTGCTCCACGAGAGCGGCCAACTCCTCCTGCACGGCCTGGTCGAGAGGCGTGGCGTCGCCCCCGGTCAGGGCCACCTCGCGGGTATGGACCGTCAGCGGCTTGCGCCGCGTGGTCGCCAGCGGTTCGGGGTTGAGCGTCACCGGGTAGGGCTCCTGCGCCTCGGCGTAGGCCCAGCCGGGATACTGCACCGTCGGGATGGGCTCGCCACTGCGCCGCCGGCCGGCGCCCTTGAGGTAGGCCTCGATGAGGGTCCGCGCCGTGCGGTGGTGCAGGGTGGCCGACAGCAGGATCACCGGCACCTGGAGTCGTCCGAGCCAGTTCAGCAGCCGGGTGACCAGCGCAAGCATGTAGGCGTCGGCGGCGTGCACCTCGTCGATGACCACGGTCTTTCCCGCCAGGCCGAGCATCCGCACCACGTTGTGCCGACTGCGCAGCGCCGCCATCAGCGCCTGGTCGACGGTGCCGACGGCATAGTCGGCGAACAGTCCGCGCTTGCGGCCCAGCAGCCATTCGCCGGCCTCCACCAGGCGCCGGAACTCCGCGGATTCGGGGGCAGCGGAGGAGATGTCAGCGGCGGCGGGCGTGGAGTCCTGCTGTGGCAGGTAGTCGGGGTTCAGCCACGCCATGCTGTGCAGCAGTGTCATGGAGGAAGGAGACTGGCTCCGGCGCTCCAGATAGGCGTTGACCCGGGTGTACATCTGGTCGGCGGTGGCCATGGTCGGCAACGCGACGTACAGACCTGGGCGCCCGGCGGCCTTGCCCATCACCTCGGCCGCATACAGGGCGGCCTCGGTCTTGCCCTCGCCCATGGGGGCGGCGACCAGCAGCAGTCCTGGGCCGCGGCACACGGCGGGCAGGTGCTCGGCCAGGGACCGTTGGAGCCCGTTTGGCGTGTCGATGCGGGGGAAGGCGGCCGCGAAGGTGCCCGTGCGCGGGGCGGGGCGGCCGAGTCCCGCTTCGGCCAGCAGGGCGGGAACCTGCTGACGCGCGCGCTCCAGATGGCGCGACAGGTCTCGGTGGGTGGCCGGCAGGCCGCCAGCGAGTTGGCGCCCGACGAAGGAGAGTTGGCTGACCAGCCAGTCCGCCTGGATGATCAGGGCGCACACGAGCGCGGCCGCAGGGCCGTCGATCCGGGCGGGGGCGGCGGGGCGGCCCAGCACTGCGGAGACCGCAGCCAGGTGCAGGCGGCGCTGGGTCTCCCATGCGTCGTCCGGATAGCCCAGAGCGCGCAGCGGAGTGGCGGAGGCGGTCGAGGCGTGCTGGTGGAAGCGGCCGTGATGGCCCCCGAGGAGCTGGGCTGCCATCAGCGCGGGAGGCCGCGGCCCTTCGCCGGGGTACCCGTGTTCCGGTAGCACGTACTGCAGCCACTCCGCCACCACATGGTCGTGGCCCTTGC
This sequence comes from Streptomonospora arabica, assembly GCF_039531585.1. Taxonomy (NCBI): domain Bacteria; kingdom Bacillati; phylum Actinomycetota; class Actinomycetes; order Streptosporangiales; family Nocardiopsidaceae; genus Streptomonospora; species Streptomonospora arabica. The sequence continues at coordinate 248,918 of NZ_BAAAQI010000001.1, forward strand.
GGTGCTCGGTCGCCGGATAGCTGTGGAGCGGCGCGGTGCCGTCCTGCGCCTGAAACGTATAGGTGATCTTGCCGATGTCGTGCAGCGCCGCCCAGTAGGTGATCAGTTCGCCCGCGTGATCGACGCTGGTGCCCATTCCAGCGGCGATCGCCTCTTGCACCCCACATGCCACATGGTCGCGCCACAGAACCTCGGCAGCCGCGGAAGCATCCAGGAGATGGCAAACCAGCGGATAGCGGACGTCCGGCGGCAAACCCTCCGACTTGCCCCACAAACAGAAATCGAGGGTCGCGGGCAATTCACCAACGGCATCAAAGCAAGCATTGTCGCGCACCGCGGACTCCCGGGAGGAGGGGGATGTGGTTCCTGAAACCAGAACCATAGACGCCTACAGGGACAGAATTCCGGTAATCGGTGAACTTCCCCATGCCGCCAACGGCGGGTGTTCAGACACACACAGATCCTTATGGACGCTTACCGGTACACCACCCTGTCCAAGAGGCGTAGTCCCCACTCCTGCGGGGCTCAGGGCGCGGTGGGCATCCCATCACCGCCTTCTTTCGGTCCATCCCCACGTCCGCGGGGCTCGGGGCCTCGACCGCGCGCACGCGGCGCCCGAGGTCGGTCCATCCCCACGTCCGCGGGGCTCGGGGGGTAGCGGTCGGCGACCCAGAGTCCTTCGGCGGTCCATCCCCACGTCCGCGGGGCTCGGTCGAACGTCAGGGTGTCGAGGATCGTCGATTCCGGTCCATCCCCACGTCCGCGGGGCTCGGGGTGCCCTCGTACAGGGCGTACTGAATGAGCCCGGTCCATCCCCACGTCCGCGGGGCTCGGGGTGCCCTCGTACAGGGCGTACTGAATGAGCCCGGTCCATCCCCACGTCCGCGGGGCTCGGGGGAGCACCCCAAGCGAAAGTGCTGCCGCTGCTTGCCACACGAGCCGAAGGTTGCGCATTCCGGATTCTCCCGTGCCGGGCCGACTACACCCACCCCGGCGCCCAGCAGGGCTCCGACGACCCCGAGGGGCGCGAACTGCGCATCCCCAACCGGCCCTGGACCGACGGCTACGTCGACCGGCTGGGGCTGTCGGCCATGGCGATCGTCAGGACGATCATGGCGGCAGCGCGGACGCTTCTGTGGCTGATCCGCGGGGCACGCTGTCGGTGAGGCTGTGCGCACACGTGCGCCCTGACGGAGGGAGGGCTCCGGTGGAGTGGGGATCGTTCCTGGCCGGGGCAGGAACCGCGCTCGCCGCGGTGGTCGCAGCGCTCGCCTTCGCCAACCAGGTCCTGGGGTACCGGCTGGAGCGACGCCGCGAGGACCGCGAGGTCAAGGACCGTGCCCAGGAGGAGGCGGATCGCCGGCAAGCCGAGGACGAGCTCCAGCGGCGCCAGCTCGCGCAGGCGAGCCTGGTGCGTGCGAGGGCCTCCTTCAACGGCGGTTCGATAGACATCCGGTTCGTCAACGACGGCGAACGCCCCGTGCAGCATCTGGAGCTGACAGATCTGCGCAGGCAGGGAGGCGAGTCCAGCGAGACCTGGACACCCAACCCGAACACCACTCCGGTGACCCGCCCCCGGGCCGACGTTCTCAGCCCGCACGGCGAAGGTCACCGGTTCTTCGCCTGGCTCCGCGATGCCGAGCGCAACCACATCACCGGATGGGTGACCTCGCTCGCCGCCCTCGGGTTCCGCTTCATGGACGCCGACGGCCAGTGGTGGTACCGCGACGGAGACGGCACGCCCCAGCGAATCGACCCGCCGAACACCGAATGATCTGCAGTGATACGCGTGCTATCTGTAGCACGCGTATCACTGAATCTGCCCTGGTCGGAAGTCAGAACGGGGGCTCGTCGCTGAACCCCCCGCCTCTGGATGGGGGAGGCGGGGGGTAGTCCTCCATCGGCTCGTGGGCGAAGTCGCCACCGCCGCGCGCATCGCGCCAGTAACGCTGGAATACGGACCTGGCGGGTTCGGGCTCCCCCTCAGGGCCGTAGCGGTGATCTGATTCCACGGTGACCAGACGATCGGGGTCGACTCCGGCCATCTGCGATAGGGCGACGAAGACAGCCTCGGCGTTCTCCCCCACCTGCGGCACGGTCTTGCCGCGCAGCATCCGGCGGACCGCCTCCTTGCTGGCGTTGCCACCGAGATCCGACTCCTGGACGTGCTTGCTGACCTTCTCCGCCGCCGGCATACCCGCTTCTCCCCACAGCCGGTACAGGGCCTCGGCGAACCTGCGGCGCGGTCCCGGCGGCAGCTCCTCCTGTGACCGTATGCCGCTCACCCGTGACAGGCACGGGGCTGAGGAACAACGGAACGAAACCCCGGAAACTGACTACTCCTCCGGACACATCTCCAATGTCGAATCCTGGCCTTGCGTACCGGTACGCCGGTGCTTCGCGTGAAGGCGTGGTGGTTCCGCGAGCGCGACGTGCTCCAGGTGCGACCGCCCCAGACCGGCGCTGCGTCGGTCTCGGTCGCCTCGAAGGGGAGGACTTCATGATCGGCATGCGGGCGGCATTGACCCTGCTCGGTAGTGCGGGGATCGGGGCTCTGGCCGCGGCGCTGACGCTGGCCGACGGTGGCTCTTGGCCGGCGGCGCTTCTAATGGGGGGAGCCGCGGCGACCGGCGCCTGCGGGCTTCTGGCCTGGCTGATCCGCTCCGCGAACGGATGCGGGGAAGCGGCGAGGGAGTGCCGGTGCACGCGCGTACCGGTACATCGGCACCACGTCCGGGGCCGGACGCACCATTGGTGGTCGGCCCGCGGCTGTAAAGAACGCGGAGACGACGTGGAGCGCGGCCGACACCGGCGCTAGCGGGAGCATACGGGTGCGACGCTGCGATTAAGCGGTTCCCAGCAGCGCCGCCAGCCACGTAACGGCCGCCCGCTCGCCGCACCCGTGTGGTTCGTCGTCGAAGGGGACGAGGTCGTCTTCACACCGGCAAGGGCAAGGCGATCGCACGCGACCCCCGCGTGGATGTAGACGGGTACCGGTACGCCGGTACCCGTCTACATTGCCATGAGCGCTCGATGAGTGGGAGCGACAGAAGACGGCCTGGCGCCGGCGGCCCGCGGGCCGGTTCGGATCATCGTGCGTTTCCTGCGCTCGGCGCCGGCTGACGGCGATCACTGGGCGGTGGTGATGATCAGTTCCTGCAACTGGGGGCACTCGACCGCGTGCCACTCCCGGACGAAGACCTCGTCCTCGTCGCGGATCACCTCCGCGTGCCAGGGCAGGCAGTCGTGGCAGGGCCAGATCGCATACGAATCGCCGTGGTCATCCTCGGCCGCGAGGTCCACCGACCCGACTGGGGCGCTATAGGTGGTGTTGGGACGTCGGTCTTCGCGTGGGGCCATCGCATCAGTATGCGGCGCGGTGGTGGCCAAGGGCGGAGCTCCGCGGGCTGAAGCAAGCCGATATACGCGCGTACCGGCACACCGGCGTCACCGACGAGGCCGCGCAGCACTCCGCGCGCTCGGGCACAGGCATCGCCTTCCAGGACCAGCAGTGATACGCCTCGCCCGGGTGCGACGCCCTACCGGGCCGCGGGGGCGTGGGTGCGCCAGGCGTCGACGGCCGCGTCCGCGTCGTCGTGGGCGCCGCCGCTCCATCCGCAGATGCAGTGCGGCTCGTGGGTGTCGGGGTCCAGATGCAGGAAGTGTCCGCTGGTCTCGCCGCGGCGGTGGACCCGGTGGGTCTGGCTGTAGTGCTTGGCCACGGTCTTGACCTCATCCATCGCCTGGACGCCCCGCGTGAGGACGTCGAGCAGCTCCTGGTGGCCTTCGGCGCGCAGTTGGTCCTCGGTCAGCTCCATGGCCACGCGGAACTGGGTGGAGGCGTTGATCATGCGCGCCACGGGGGTGCTGGTGTGCCAGAACTGGCCGTGGATTCCGCCGTGGTCGGCATCTTCGACCAGGCGGCCCTCGGCAACCAACTCCTGCATCCGGGCATAGATCCACTCCCGCTGGGCCAGCCCGCCTCGGTCGGTGCCGATGTGGCGGTGCTCGGGGCCGAACAGGTCGTCGCTCATCTCCTGCCAGATCTCGCCGGGGCGGATGATCAGCTCGCCGCCGGCGCGTTCGCGCGCCACGATCGCACGCAGCCGGTTGGCGTCGCGCTCGGTGTCGACGGGGAACCGCTCGGCGGGGTCGGCGCCGTCCAGGCGCAGCAGGTACTCGGTGATACGGCGAAGGACGCTCATCGTCACCTTCCGGGGGTCGAAGGGGGCCGGTGCATCCATGCCCGCCCGCCACCCGGCGCCAACCCCCGGCGCCGCGCGGGTTACGTGTCCTGCTGGGGCAGGTGCCGGTACACCGGTGTGTCGGTGTACGGCCGTACCGGTACGCCGGTACAAGGTCGTTCAAGGTTGATGCCACCGAGGATGGCTGGCGAGGCCCGATTTACCCCGGCACACTCGGAGGCGCCTCTGACCTGCAGCAGGACCTTCATCTGAATACTCGATCCGGGCCCGGGTGTAGGATCGCGCCGTGAATCCCAACCAGGCAGGGACGGTCGGACCCCCGGGGGCGACCGCCCCAGGCTAGCATCGTCAGCCCGGTTCGCCCTGGATGGGAGAGCTGCCATGGACAAGGCCGATGATGGGAACAGCCCGCGCCGCCGTTGGCGGGGTTGGGCGGTGAAGATCGGCGTCAGCGTGGTTCTCACCCTGCTGGCGTTCATCCGGTTCCTGCTCTCGCTGTTCGAGCAGCAGTAGAAAGGCCCTGACCAGCGGATCGCAACCGCTGAGCAGGGCCCCTCGCAGATCGGGAGCCCGCGCTGTGCTCAAGTTCGGCGCGGGCTTCCTCATGCCGCCGCACAGCTCCGTGAATCTTTTACGGGCGGAGCCGCGTGTGTGTCTCACGGCGTGCTCATGAGACGAAGCGTACTAGATAACTTCCAGGAATCCTGAGTAGAGGATTCCTGACTAGGGACTTCCAGACCCTTGGCTCTGTGAGTACTTACGGAGCCAAGACGGGAAACGACGGTGGCGAGTTCGCCGCCGTCGAGCCGGCTGCGTGGGGTGATCGTGGACATGGAGATACTGGTCATCCCTCGCCCGCCTGCAGCCACCTCCCGGCGATCCGGCCGGCGGCGGCCGGTACAGGCTACCGCTTTCACGTGTACCGGTACGCGCGCAAACCGGCACACCGGATCATTGAGGCCACTTCGGGGGCAGCGTCGTCCCGACCGCACGCAGCTCCTCCAGCCGGCGCTCGATGTCCTCCCGCGGCGTGGTCGTGTCGGCCGCCACCATCCAGTGCCCGCAGCTGGTCGATGTCGGTGTCGGGCAGGATGCCGTCGAGCTGCTCGCGGCTGATGACGGAGGACATCGACAGGGTGCCGAGGTCGCGACCACGGGCGTTCAGGGAGGCGTGCATCCATCGCCAGGCCACCCGTCCGGCCGCACGCGGGCGCACGTGCAGCTCCGGCACCGCCTGGCCGGCCTCGGGCGGCAGCAGCCGAGAGACCCACGCCGCCGCTTTGCGCACCCACCAATCCCGGTGGTCGTAGGGCGGCCGATCCAGTGGCCACATCGCTCCTCCCGAGTCCCCAGTACCGGCCTACCGGTGTACCGGTACGCCAGCACACCGGTAGGCCGGTGCCCCGGTGGCTCAGCGCCGCCGGCCGCGTGCGGTACCGCCCGAAGGGCTCGGCCCCTGGGCCGCGATGCGCTCGGCGATCTGCTCAGGGCTCATCTGCGGTCCATCCCCACGTCCGCGGGGCTCGGGTACTCGCGGCCCGGGGTGACCCACAACTCGCCGGTCCATCCCCACGTCCGCGGGGCTCGTGAGGGCCCTGTGGCCATCCTCTGGCAGAACACCGGTCCATCCCCACGTCCGCGGGGTTCGGATCGTGCGCCGCGGCCGAAGCACCGCCGTGAGCGGTCCATCCCCACGTCCGCGGGGCTCGGGTAGTAGTCGACGAGCAGGAGCTTGCGATGTGCGGTCCATCCCCACGTCCGCGGGGCTCGGTCGTCGGTGATCTGCACCGCCGAGTAGGGGTGCGGTCCATCCCCACGTCCGCGGGGCTCGGGCCGTCGCCGCCGCGCTCGTCACCGTCGTCGTGGGTCCATCCCCACGTCCGCGGGGCTCGGAGCGGCCCCTGCGTGTTGGCGCACGCGGGGGCCGGTCCATCCCCACGTCCGCGGGGCTCGGGAGACGTTGACCAGGATGCCGCCTGATGATGCCGGTCCATCCCCACGTCCGCGGGGCTCGGGCCGTGCTGGTCGAATGGCGGACGGTCCATCCCCACGTCCGCGGGGCTCGGCTGATCCAGGGCTACACCGAGACCATCAGCGTCGGTCCATCCCCACGTCCGCGGGGCTCGGGACAATGTGGACTTTTGGCTAAATGCCGATGTCGGTCCATCCCCACGTCCGCGGGGCTCGGGAATGCGGTCCGGTTGCGGTATCTGGGGTCGACGGTCCATCCCCACGTCCGCGGGGCTCGGGGTCTCGGCAAAGGGGTGTGGTCATGCGGCCCCGGTCCATCCCCACGTCCGCGGGGCTCGGCGGGGCCCAGAATCAGAACGGAAGGTCCTGACCGGTCCATCCCCACGTCCGCGGGGCTCGGTCCACGGTGGTGGCGCACCGGTCCATCAGCGGCGGTCCATCCCCACGTCCGCGGGGCTCGGCGGTCCTCGCGGTAGAGCAGGCGCGCCCGCAGCGGTCCATCCCCACGTCCGCGGGGCTCGGCTCCGTAACACATGGGATGTTTCCGCGCGGAACGGTCCATCCCCACGTCCGCGGGGCTCGGGACGGGCTGCACGCTGCCGAGGTCGCCGCTGCCGGTCCATCCCCACGTCCGCGGGGCTCGGTGACCAGTTACTGGGACCGCTACGCCGGCCAGCGGTCCATCCCCACGTCCGCGGGGCTCGGATCCGCGGGCGGTGGCCGCGCCGCTCCATGGTCGGTCCATCCCCACGTCCGCGGGGCTCGGACGATGCTGGACGCGTTCGTTGACGAGCGGTTCGGTCCATCCCCACGTCCGCGGGGCTCGGGAAACCCCTGGATCTTCTCCGTGCCCAACCGGAGGTCCATCCCCACGTCCGCGGGGCTCGGGCCGCCGCGACGAGCGGGTCGTCGTCGGTGAACGGTCCATCCCCACGTCCGCGGGGCTCGGCCGGACCCCCACTCGAAAACCGACGCCAACTCCGGTCCATCCCCACGTCCGCGGGGCTCGGCAGCAGTGAAGCATCAAGCCGACCCCACTGGCCGGTCCATCCCCACGTCCGCGGGGCTCGGCCGTTTCGCGGGCGGCCACGAGCGTGGACCCGCGGTCCATCCCCACGTCCGCGGGGCTCGGCCGAGCACCCTGGAGGCGTACTCCAGCGCGCCCGGTCCATCCCCACGTCCGCGGGGCTCGGGCGGCGCTCAGGCGCGCCACCGTGTCCTCGCGCGGTCCATCCCCACGTCCGCGGGGCTCGGTCCGGCCAAGTCCTGCAGGGATCCATCCCCAACGGTCCATCCCCACGTCCGCGGGGCTCGGGGCAGTTCGGGCCACGGGTGGTCGGCGAGGTACGGTCCATCCCCACGTCCGCGGGGCTCGGCTGGTCATGATGGCGCGGCTGTCGACCACCGACGGTCCATCCCCACGTCCGCGGGGCTCGGGCGGCCTGCTGGCGGGCGGCCGCGACGCGCTTCGGTCCATCCCCACGTCCGCGGGGCTCGGGTGGGACGCCGACGAACAGGCAGCGCTCGACGCGGTCCATCCCCACGTCCGCGGGGCTCGGGAGATCACCAGAGTCAGCGCGCCACCCTTGATCGGTCCATCCCCACGTCCGCGGGGCTCGGAGTGGGTTCCCGATCGCGGTCCGCGAGTTGAACGGTCCATCCCCACGTCCGCGGGGCTCGGGTGCTCTTACCGATGACCGTGTACACACGGGCCGGTCCATCCCCACGTCCGCGGGGCTCGGCGCTCGGCCGCCGCGATGATCTGGTCGGCGGCCGGTCCATCCCCACGTCCGCGGGGCTCGGGCCTACGTCCGGTGCCGGTGCGGCACCTGGTACGGTCCATCCCCACGTCCGCGGGGCTCGGCCCGACAGCCAGCGCGCTGTCAAGGTCGACATCGGTCCATCCCCACGTCCGCGGGGCTCGGCCGCGCCGGATCCGCCGGCGGACGGAGCCGTCCGGTCCATCCCCACGTCCGCGGGGCTCGGCCCGACAGCCAGCGCGCTGTCAAGGTCGACATCGGTCCATCCCCACGTCCGCGGGGCTCGGTCCCGGGTAGTCGGTCAGTTCCTCGAACGCGTCGGTCCATCCCCACGTCCGCGGGGCTCGGGGCCAGCCCGACTTTCCGAACTTGTCGCTGAGCGGTCCATCCCCACGTCCGCGGGGCTCGGGAGGTGTCGGGGTCGGGTTCGTCGGCCAGCGCCGGTCCATCCCCACGTCCGCGGGGCTCGGTTTTTTTAGGAGGGCCCGGTTGCAGCCGGGCCCGGTCCATCCCCACGTCCGCGGGGCTCGGAAGACCGCCCACTGGGTGAACTTGCGGAACCGCGGTCCATCCCCACGTCCGCGGGGCTCGGGGTGCACAGGCACGCTGTCACGTGGGACGGGCAGGTCCATCCCCACGTCCGCGGGGCTCGGCAGGCCTGAGCCGTCCGGCGGCCAACCTTCTTCGGTCCATCCCCACGTCCGCGGGGCTCGGGGCGACTTCGCGGGTGACGTAGGCGGGGGCCACGGTCCATCCCCACGTCCGCGGGGCTCGGAACCACACCCCTCAGGCGGCGCCTGGGGGGTTTCGGTCCATCCCCACGTCCGCGGGGCTCGGCGTGATGACTCCGGAGTACTGCAGAGAAAACCCGGTCCATCCCCACGTCCGCGGGGCTCGGGCCCAGCACGGTCGAGCGCGCCTTGCCTTCGGCGGTCCATCCCCACGTCCGCGGGGCTCGGGCGAGCGCCCGCACGATCACCGGATCGGGGCGCGGTCCATCCCCACGTCCGCGGGGCTCGGACGCTCGCCCAGTGCGACAGGGCGGCGCGCAGCGGTCCATCCCCACGTCCGCGGGGCTCGGCCAGCCCCGCCCCTCGCGCGCCGGGGGCGGGGCGGTCCATCCCCACGTCCGCGGGGCTCGGGAGGAGCCCGATCCGGAGGCCATCCACGGCTACGGTCCATCCCCACGTCCGCGGGGCTCGGGTCCACATCGACGTCCTCAGCGCCGACCTGAGCGGTCCATCCCCACGTCCGCGGGGCTCGGACGGAACGCAATCGCGGTGTACGACGTGCAAGCGGTCCATCCCCACGTCCGCGGGGCTCGGCGTGTGGTCCTCGACTTCGAGACGCGTAATGTCGGTCCATCCCCACGTCCGCGGGGCTCGGTGCCCTTTCGCGTCGATCACGACCGCCGCCGGCGGTCCATCCCCACGTCCGCGGGGCTCGGCAAAGGCACCGAGACAGGAGCCGCCGTTTTGCCGGTCCATCCCCACGTCCGCGGGGCTCGGACTTAACGACCTGCAGAAACGTGCACCGTTACCAATTCTCCACCGAAAATGACCGACTGAGCGGGACTCGCGTATTCACCCAACAACTTTCGGTCACGAGCGGGTCCACGATTTATTATCACACCGCTGCCCTATCGAAGCGGCCTTGCCGCCCCCACTGCTTGATCAGTCGTCCCCAGCGGTCCTTATGGGCGAAACGGACCGCAATGTCGCGACCGGTGGGGAGGGAGCCGTCCTCGCGACGGTTCTCCAGCGCCCAGCGCCAGGCCTCGATCTGGACACGCGGTACTGCAGCCGACGGATTCACGGTCTCCGCGGCGATGGTCGCCCCGTGCTCGGCTGTCGCCTCGACCACGTGCAGCCGGGGGCGGGCGTCCCCGGTCGCCCCGCGCATATCCACCGCTTCGGACGGAGCGGACGCCTCCGGATCGGCTTGCTCGGCCTCGGCAGTGCGTACCGCTTGCTCATCGCTGGTGTTCGCCGTGCGTACGCCGCGGGCGTCGATGCGGAACTCGCGCGTGAGCAACTCGTAGGCACCCATCAGGGCGAAGCTCGGCCAGGCGTGGATCACCCGCGACCACAGCGTCGGGTCGGCGACCGCGATGTTGGCCGCAAGGGACGCCACGCTCCCCAGGATCAGCAGCGTCCACGGCAGCAGGCCGCCGCGCCGGCCGTGCCTTGCATCGGCCAGCAGCGCCATCGACGACGCGACGATCATCCCATCGACGGAGAGCGGAAACAGGGCCGCGCGCCAGGCGGGCTCGCCGTGGCGTTGGGCCAGCTCGTACATATGGCTGTAGCTCACCACCGCGGCGATGCCAGCCAAAAGGAACACGGCGGCGATGGTTGTCCAGCGGGACCAGCGGGAAGAATCCATCGCAGGTCACCGCCCGTCCAGCTCGAAGGACGTGGACAGGGCGAAGGCATGTGCCAGAGGTTGGTCTCCCCCTCGGACACAAACACCTATACGCCCATCGAACCCCCATCGTTCTCGTCCGAACGTGTCAGCGCCACCGGGCCGACCACCTGCTCGGCAGAGGAAGCCTTTCGGCGATCGTGGCCGCTTCGCCTTCTGCCGACGAACCGAATCAACGAAGGCGCTGGTGTCGTTGCTGACCCTCAGCACATAGAGTTCGTAAGTCGCCGAGCCGACAGCGGAACCCAGGATGAAGCGCGCCTCCCACTCTCCCGTGCCGTTTTCGGGGGACTCTACGGCACGCATGTAGTAGGGCCTTTCCGCGGTGCCGCGGGTTGCGATCCACAATTCCGCCACGCTGGCCGTGCTCTCGCCCGTGACCGTCACACAGCGGTGAACGGCGACCCTCGGGGCATGAACCGACAAGCCCGGATGCAGATCACCGGTGACATCGCGCCAGGTGATGTCGAGGAACGTCTGAGCGACCGTCAGCACTGCCGATCCTCCGCCGACGGCGACCTCCAACAGGGTGCGGTTCCGCCTCCACCGACCCGGCTGGGCACTCCGGTCTCCTGGACGACGACTGATCACGCATTCGCGATCCTTGGTCCTATTCTACCTCTTCGAAAGGTTCGTATGAAAGCGAAGCACACAGGAGGAATTTTCGGACTCAGTGACCTCTGACGCATTGGGGTTTTCGGCCATTCGTTATGCGTGATCCTTGAAGGGCGAAGCCGACCGTCATCCTCTGCTGTCGTAGGGGGTCGTTAGAGTCCTGCATGTAACCCCCAGGCCGTATCAACGGTGACGGCGAAGCCGCGGCAGGAGTGTCATGAGCAGCAACGAGGACCCTGGGTATGACGCCGGAGAAGTGTTGGGACCGCACCATCCTCTGGTGTCGGGGGCGGTGCCGCTGCCTCCGCCGCTGACCACGACCGCGCCGCTGCTCCTCAACACCCACGATTTGTCGTGGGAGGCGGTCGAGCATCTGGTCGCGGCGCTGGCTCTGCAGGTGGACCGAGCTCGCGAAGCGCGACTGTACGGGCGGCGCGGCCAGGCTCAGCAGGGAATCGACGTGGTCGCGTTCTTCGACTCCCACCGTCCGACGGTGTACCAAGCCAAGAACTACGCAATTTTCACCCCCGGCGATCTGCGCGCGGCGGTCTCCGCTTTCACCGACGGACTTCGCCCCTTCCACGCCGAGCGGCTCGTCGTGGTCACCACGGCGAGCGTCGCCGACACCCGTATTGATCAGGAGCTGGCGGCACTGCGCGAACGACACGCCGACCTCGGGATCGACCTATGGGGGCAAAAACAGCTTTCCGACACCCTTTACGACAACCCGGAGGTGGTGCGGCGGTTTTTCGGCGAGGCGACCATGCAGGTGTTCTGCCGCCCGCTGACCCCACAGGATCTTCCCGGCGTCGGCGCCGCCAGCCCTCAAGAGGTCGAGGACTACCTGCGGGAGGCGGCCGCCTCCCTGGCCGCCGGCCTGGATGACCAGGTGCCGTTGAAGGTTGCGGCCGACGAGGGCACCGAGTCCTTTCCTTCCACTGATCTGGCGTCCTGGTTGGGTCAACGCGGCCACGCTCAGCTGGTGGGCCCCTCGGGGGCTGGAAAGAGCCACGCCCTGACCCACACCGCGATCCAGCTGGCCGCTTCCGAGCGGTTTCCCGTCCTCGCACGCGCCGGCGTCTATCAGGGGCGGCTGGAGCCGTGGTTGGACGAGGCGGTCGCGCCTCACAGTCCGCACACGGCAGCCGTATTGGTCGATGCGGCTCGGCGGCACGGGTACCCGGTGTTCGTGCTGGTCGATGCGACCAACGAGTGCCCCGAACCGCTGCGTACGAGGCTGGCCGAGCAGTTGGGCGCCTGGTCTCGGCGCACCGGCGCCACCGTGGTCTTCTGCGGACAGCAGGTCTTGGAGGTACCCACGGCGTTGTCGGGCGCGCGGCTGAGTCTTCGCGCCCCCGACTCCGATCAGCGGGCGGCCGTTCTGCGTTGCCATGGCGCCGAGGACATCGAGGAGCGCTGTGAGGCCTTCACCACCCCGCTGGAGCTGGCACTGGCCGCGCGCCTGGCGCATCAGTTGCCGCCGCGGGCAGGGCGCGCCGACCTGCTGGACGCCTTCGTCCGGGATCGGCTGCGCAGCTGCACCTCGCCTGCGGTGATCCGCTACGTCCTGCAGCAGTGGGCGCTGCTGATGGACCAACGGCTGGTGGCCTGGCTGCCGATCGCCGAGGCGGAACGCGTCGCCGCACACGAACTGTCACAGCATGAGATCCCCGTGCGCGTCGTGGATGAGATCCTCTCCTTGCCGCTGGTGGAGGTGCGCAAGCATCGGGTCGGCTTCTGCCACGAGCTGTTCGGGCGGCTGCTGGCGGCCGAAGGACTGTTGCGGCGCCACACCGACCCGGCGGAGTTGGCCGGTGCGCTGTCCCGCCCTCAGCACCGCGACCTCGGCGAGCTTGCGGTTCCGCTGGAGGGGGACCCGCAGCGCGTACATGCCCAGCTGGCCGCGTTGTGCGACGGCGGACTGCTCACCGCGGCGCTGCGGGGACGCCTGGGGCCTGTGGCCGACGAGGTCGTCTATGCCGAGGCACAGCGCCTGCTCGACGAAGCCGTCGAGGCCATGTCCACCGCCCGCATCGTGTTCCCCTCCGACTTCGCCGACACCTTTCGGTATGAGGTGGAGACAGCACATGGCCCCTGGAGCGGCTACGAGATCGCCTTGTTCGGGGCCGTGGGCGCGACCGCGCGCGACGGACGGTTCCTCGACAGGCTGCTCGAACTGCTGCTCCGGACCGACGCGGCGTGTCGACGCACCGCCGCAGGAGCCGACGCCGACCATCAGCAGGTGTCGCCGTCGATGATCGGCGCGGTCCTTGACGGTCCGATCTACGCCGACTCGAATCGGGTGCCGGCCGATCACATTCTTGAAAGCGTGCGGTTCCATCTTCCGCTGTCCCGGTACGCGGCGAGCTTCCACGGTCCGGTCCAGGTGCGTGCTCTGGCCTCGGCGCTGGAAGCGATTCGACACGAGGACATCGGGCCGCTGATGTTGCTGTGCAGGCTGGTGGCCTACACCGAGGATGTTGAAGCCGCCCGCCTGGTGCCCGACCTGTTGGCCAAGGCGTGGGCCTCCGGCGCCTACCACCTGCGTCTGCAAGGGCTGGAAACGGCCATGAGCGTCCGCAGTCTCGCCGACGCCGCCACCATCGCTCGGATCGTCGAACATCTGGACTCGATGACTCCCGACAACATCTGGCTATCGACCCAGCTCGTCGACGTTTTGAACGTCTACGATCTGATCGAATCCCCCTACGCGCCCGAGGACGTCGCCTCCCAGATCGCCGAGGTGCTGGCCAACCCGGACCATCCGAGCGCCCAGAGCCGCGCCGACACGATCCTCAGCAACCAGTTCGAAAACGTCATCGGCGAACCCTACGGGCAGACCCTCGCGGCACTGGACGCCACCCAACACACCGCATTGCGCATCATCGCCACCTCTAGTGGGGACGCGCACCTCTTCACCAGTCTCTACCTCCGCGAACTGCTGCGCGGCGGTGATCCCGCCGCGATGGTCTCCTACCGGCACTGGGCCCGCCACCTCGACGTTGCCAACCCCTTCCGGCAAGAAGCCGTCTCCTGCCACCTCCTCGGCATCCAAGGGTGCGCCGCACACACCGAGACACCGCCCGTGCTTCTCGCCGAGCACCACGGGAACGACGCCGATGCCTGGCGCTGCTACGGCCGGATCCTCTTCTGGCTGCAGCGCCCCGGCCTTTCGCCGGAACAACAGGAGGAATATTGCCGGCCCCTCTGGCGGCTTCTGACCACCGACCTACGTGACGCCGCCGTCGACCCCCTTCGTCAGATGCACTCCTCCGCTCTCTCCAGCCGCGATCTCACCGACACCGCCCTCGGGCGTCTCATGGACACCTTCCCCGGCGAGATTCGCACGGTTTTGCACCATGGGCTCGCCGCTCCCGAGAGGATGACCTCCTTGTTCCCGCACCCGTCGGGTCCCGGCAGCGACGATGTCGTCATCTGGCTCACCGGCGAGGTCGGCGACGCCTCCTCCCTGCCCTACCTCGCGCCCTATGTCGACCATCCGGTGTCCGGTGTCTCCGCCGTCGACTCCTGGCGCGACATCAAAGGCCGAATCGACGGGTGAGACCGAGCCGACCTTCGGTGTTCCCGAACCGTGGGGACTACTCGACGCCGGTCCTTCGAAAGGCCAGTTCCCTCGGCTCCTTCAGCAGTTCCATCCGCTTCCAGTGACGCCATCGGCCGGCCAGGTATTCTTTTCGCTCGTCGGTCATCATGACCGACCTCCGCAGCGCCTCCGACGGATCCCCCAATATGAGAGCGTTTTGGCCGGAATAGACCGTGGTGCCGTAGCGAGGGGAGAACGCGAACGGGCGGGGACCGTCTGCGGTCATGGTGACGGTCACGGAACAGGCGTGGTCGTAGCGGGGTCGCAGAGCGTCGAAGCTCATGAACGACTCGTCCCCGCGGCGTTGACCGTCGCGCTTATGTCGGAGCGTGCCGGCGTCATGGTGTCCCCCACCGCGCCGGAACTCCGCCTCCCGCCCGTAGACCAGGACGAACTGCGGTTCCAGCGGACGATCGTCGTAGCGGTCCGTGAAAAGGAACCGGTCTCGAAACGATGCCTTGTTTCCCTCCCGGGCGAACCAGGAGCGCCAATCGTTCAATTGGTCGTGTGCGTCGCGGAAGTGGGCCGTGGGCCGGCGGTTGGCCTGGAACCATCGTTTGGACGGTTTCTCGATCTCAACGAGGATCGGGGTGATCAGCGCGGACGACCGCGTGATCCACATGAAGTCCGGTTCGAACTCCGGCCCGCTGCCCCTCAGGCGTGGACGACGAAAGACGGCTGAGAGTTCGGAGCCGTGGTGTCCTCCGGGTCCGATGTCTCCGCTCCCGCCGGGGATCATCGCCGGGTGCAGCTCCAGGAACCTTTGAACCTGGTCCTCTTCGGGCTCACGGCTGAGAAGGTCGTACCACTCGGACAAGACCGAGTCGCTATAGGTGGTCCATCCCATGCGTCGTGGCCGCTCAGGGGTGGTATCGGGCTGCCACCGATCCTTCGTCTCATTCGCTTTTTCTTTCGTGCTCGGTTCCATCAAGCGACACTTTCTTTCTGACCGAGAGACTCGGTTTCTGATCAGTGCTGCTGAACTGTGGCCCGACTCGAGCAGACGAGTCGCTTCGTCGTCCATGCCGTGACGCGGAGCCCGAGGCCGTCTCCGGGCCTCACGACGGCCGTCCGCCCCCGGAGGGTCCCGGTCACGATTCCCATTCCCAGCCCGCTTCTCGGCACGCTGGTGCTGGGGGACCGTTGCCCGCCCGCCTGGTCGGAGTCGTTGCGCGGTTGTGACCGTCGCGGGCCCCGCACACCGAGGGCGATCGATCCTCCGTTCGGCTTCGGGAGGGAGGGTGGGTGGCCCGTCGTCCCCCCGGGCCTTCCCACAGGAGGATGAGCCCTCCTCGGCGCGCCACGGCGTCTTCATGGGGGCTCGGGCCCCGGGTTCGCCTTCAGACGCTCGGCCACGGCCTGGATGTCCTTCTCCGCTGCCAGGTGGACGACGCCGTAGCGGTCGGCGGGCGCCAAGTTGATCGTCTCGAAGGCGAACGAGGGCGCGGCGCCGTGGAGGATGCGTTCGGGCGGCTCCTTGCGTCCCCGGCCTGCGTTGCGGAACCGGTCGTTGCCCACGTAGATGCTCAGCACGGTGTGGCCCCACCAGGCGTCCACCCGGAACAGCGCGTCGGCCAAGGGGTGGAAGCGGACGTCGATCCCGTGGATGCGCAGCAGGGTGATCAGATGTATCTCACGCACGGAGGAGTAGTAGGCGTTGCCGACGCGCCAACGCATGGCGTCGTGGGCGACGGCGCTCGTGGTGCCGTGGGAGTCCTGCACCTCGGCGATCTTCGCTTGGGCCGGCAGCCACAGCGCCCGACGGGCCACCGGATCGTTCTCGCAGAAGCGGCGGAACTCCTGCCAGGTCGGCAGGTGCCCCAGCGTCTCCAGGGCGTGGTGGAAGACGTGGGTGAAGGCGAAGTCGGGCTCCCAGTCGACGATGTCGGCCACGCTCTCGGCTTGGGCGCGTTTGACGCGGCCCAGGGCGTGCTCGTCCTCACCGGAGGGGCAACGGACCCGCTCCAGGTCGTCGCGGGTCAGCGTGTAGAGGACCCGGGTGGTGTGGGCAAGGACGTGGGGCACCACGTCGGCGCGGCGGTGTCCGGTGCTCCAGGTGTCGTACTTGTGTTTGGCGTTGGCGGTGACGTTGAAAAGATCGCGGACCTCCTCGGAGGTCGTGACGGGCCGGCCCACGCGGTTCTCCCCACTGCTCGCGGCGATGGCGCCGATTCTGCGCAGATACTAGGAAAAGCCTCTGACACCGCGGCGGCACACGAAAGGGGAAATCCGGCTCTACGGTCTCGCCGTGCGTGCACGGACCAGGTCGGCGACGCGCTGGGCGGCGGCGTGGGGATCCTCACGCTCCCAGACGCGGATCGCCGCCCACCCGGCCTGCTCCAGCAGGCGGTCGGTTTCGGCGTCGCGCTCGCGGGTGCGGCGCACCTTGGCCGCCCGGAATCCGGTGTTGGTGGCGGCGACGGTGTGGTGGCGGGGACAGCCGTGCCAGAAGCAACCGTCCAGGAACACCGCCACTTTCGCGCGGGTGAAGACCAGGTCGGCGGTGCGGCGCACGCCGGGCAACGGGCGGATCGAGACCCGGTAGCGCAGGCCCAGGGCGTGCGTTGCGCGGCGCAACGCGAGTTCGGGCTTGGTGTCGCGCCCCTTGTTCGAACGCATGCTGGGCCGCACGGCCGGGCTGGAGGCCCACGATGCGGCAGGACGGTTCATGCCCGCCAATCTGAGGGCGCCGCGGGTGTGAGAGGTGGGGCACCGGCGGCGTGACGAGGCTTGTCTTGTCGGTGGGGCCTCGTACGATCGTTGCGTGACGACTACGTTGATCGACCTGTTCGCCGGCTGCGGCGGGATGACGGCCGGTTTCACCGAGGAGGGGTTCGTCCCCGTCTTGGCGGCCGAGCACAATCTCCACGCGGCCGCGACCTACGCCGCCAACTTCGGGGAGGACCACGTCTTCAACGCCTCCACCGAGGGCGGCTTCTCCGGCGACATCGAGGCCCTGCCCGACGAGGCGATCCCCGAGGCCGACGTGGTCATCGGCGGCCCACCGTGCCAGGGGTTCTCCAACCTGGGCAGCCGCGACGTGGACGACCCCCGCAACAAGCTGTGGAAGCAGTACATCCGGGTGGTCCAGCACGCGCGACCGAAGGTCTTCGTCATCGAGAACGTCGACCGGTTCATGCGCAGCAGCGAGTTCGCGCTGTTGCTGTCGGAGGCCGACGGCGGGCTGCTGCGCGACTACACCCTCTCCTACGGGGTCCTCAACGCCGCCGACTACGGGGTGGCCCAACGCCGGCTGCGCACGATCGTGATCGGATCCCGGGTCGGTCGGATCCCGCTGCCCGAGCCCACCCACTCCCGCCAGCCTCAGCTGGACGAGACGGTGATGCCCTGGCGCACGGTGCGTGAGCGTATCGCCGAGCTGCCGGAGGTGCCGGCCACCACCACGCTGCCCGGCTCCACCACCACCCGTCTCAACGCGACGCTGCCCGGGGAGTTCAAGTGGCTCGACCTGCACATCGGCCGCAACCCCACCGAGTTGTCGCTGCGCCGCTACGACCTCATCCCCCCGGGCGGGGGCCGGTTCGATCTGCCCGTGGACCTGCTGCCCGACTGCTGGCGCAACAAGACCAGCGGCACCACCGACGTGATGGGCCGGATGCGCTGGGATGCGCCCTCCCTGACCATCCGCACGGAGTTCTTCAAGCCCGAGAAGGGCCAGTACCTGCACCCGCAGTGGGAGCCCGGATCCCACGCGCGGCGGGTCAACCGTCCCATCACCCACTTGGAGGCCGCCCTGCTCCAGGACTTCAGCCCGCGCTTCGTCTGGTGCGGCACCAAGATCGAGATCGCCCGCCAGATCGGCAACGCCGTCCCGGTCGGACTGGCGCAGGCCATCGCGCGGCACCTGCGCGCCCACCTCGTCTGAGGAGTATCACCAACGGGTCAGGGTGTCGGCCAGGTTCGCATAGCTCAGCAGGCGGCGCTGCTCCACGCACTCCTGCCAGGCCTCCTGCTGCTGCGGGGTCGCGTGGTGCTCGACCGAGTGTTGCAGCGCGTCGAAGGCGATGTGATAGACCGCGTCGACCTCGCCGGTGCCCCGGGCGATGGACACGAGCCGACTGGGCAGGGGCTCGGCCGTGACGGCGATGAGGTGGGGTTGACGTCCGCGCCGGTGGCGGATCATCTGATTGCACTCGTGGCGGATGTTCTGCACGCGGTCAGAACGGATCGTCCACTTGCAGGAGACGGCCGCGTGCAGGAACGGGTCGGCCCCCAGCACGTCGAAATCGACCAGGCCCACGGTGACGTCGGGTTTGATCAGGTAGTCCTGGCCGATGGTGATCCGCAGCTCCGCGTTGGTCCGCACCAGCTCGTCCACCCGCTGCAGGTGCGCGTACTGGGCGAAGTGCGAGATGACCTTGCCGCGATCGACCTCCCAGTGCCGGTGCGGCGCCGATTCGGCGAGGGCCGAACGGATGTCGTCGCGCACCAGACGCTCCAGCTCGGGGCCGGGCTCACGCGCGATCGCCTCCTGCGGTTCCAACTCCAGGGCCTCCAGCATGCCCGCGGCGATGCGCACGGAGGCGTCGCTGTCGGAGTCGGCGCAGTTGGGGACGGGGCGGCTGCGCCCTCGCGGATTTCTCCAGCCGAGCAGGCGCCGGGCAAACGGTGCGGTCACCGGGGAACCGTAGTGGATCGACGACAGCCCGACAAACGACCGCTTCTTCCTCCACACCGAAACCCGACATCCATCTCCGGTCAATGTAACGAGGTGCCACCGGGGAATTACAACGAGCCCTTTTCATCGCGCTGCGCGTAGCTGAAGGACCAGCACCGCTCGGGCGATCTCGGTAGCGCGGTGCGGGCATCGTGGGATGACGACAAGGGCTCAGCTCGCGGTCCGTTCGATCGCACGATTATGAGGTGGGATGACGTCCAGGATCGATGGATCGCCGTCGCGCGGACTGCGGGGAGGTGACTCCCGCCTGACCGTGGAAATGCGGCTGGAGGCAGAGCGTGACGGGGGCCCAAGGAATCCGTCATCTCGTCCGTTTCCGGGACGTTGAGTTGATTTCTTCCTGGGCGCCCAGGTCACAGCCCCGTACCGACCCCGCAAAACCGCCCCTAACACAACGAAGTCCCTGGTAAGTGAGGTAACGACCAAGAAAACCGTCACCAGGGACTCCGATGCTATTCTACCGCGCCAGGTCGGAGCCGTGGATTACCATTGACAACTCCGAGGCCATCCCCGCCGTCTTTTCTGAGAGCGCCCCGGCAGGGCCCCTGGGCCGCCCGTCCCGTCGTCACGGCCCGTCTGGGCCAAGCCGTCCGCGTCGTCGCCGGCGCGGGCATAGAAGGGCGAGGAGAATGAAGCGCATGGTGCAAGCGTGGGATGCCGTCCCTCGCGGCGAACGGGTGGAGCTGCCGCCCGATCCACGGGCGCTGCAAGGGCTGGGACGCAACCATCTGCTGCACACCGCGCTGGCCGATCTCGTCGACAACGCGATCGACGCCGGCGCGACCGACGTGCTCATCCGCTTCGTGCGTCAGGGTGGCTTACTGCGAGGGCTCTACGTCGTCGACAACGGCTGCGGGATGTCACCGGCGACCATCGACACGGCGATGACGGTCGGCGGCCGCCGCGAATACGGTGCCACGGATCTCGGACACTTCGGCCTGGGACTGCAATCGGCGTCGTTCAGCCAGGCGCGAGTGCTCACCGTGATGTCGCGAGCGGACGGCGAGGCGGCCGTCGGACGTCGCCTGCGCCTCGACGGCGGCTTCCACGCCGACGTCGTTCCCTCGCTCTTCGTCGATAAGGAGCTGCGACGCGCCTGGAACCTCCCCACATCGGGCGCCCGCACGGTCGTCCGCTGGGACGAGGTGACGCGGTTTCCCGCCACCGACGATCCCGAGCGGGTCGAGGAGTTCATCACCGACACCCAGCAGAAGATCCGCAACCACCTGGGCCTCGTCTTCCACCGCCTGTTGACGGCCCACCGGATCTCGATCGCATTGGACGTCGAGGACGTCGGGATCGGGGTCGCCCCGCCCATGGACGTCCACCCGGTGAACCCCTTCGGCTACCGCAGCACCGGAGCATCCGGTTACCCCGTGGGTCTCGAGGCCGTTCACGGTTCGACACCCGTCAGGTTCCACTGCCACATCTGGCCCGGGCGGTCCACATCGGAGTCCTTTCGCCTGACCCACGGGGGCGAGCGGCAGCAGGGCCTGTACTTCTATCGCCATGATCGCCTCCTGCAGGCGGGCGGGGACTGGGCTGGCGTCGCGACCGTGAGTCGGCGGCTGCAGCTCGCCCGCGTCGTGGTCGACATCGACGACGCGATGGCACCGATGTTCCTCATGAACCCGGAGAAGTCGATGGTGACGGTGAGCCCCGAGTTCACCGCCCTGGCCGAGGCTGCGGTCGCCGGCGACGGCACGACGTTCGAGGACTACCTGAAAGCCGCTGAAGACGCTTTCCACAGGTCGAACAAGCGTGAACGCAAGCGCCGCAAGATGGTCCCGCCCGGGCGGGGATTCTCACCGGAACTCCGCTCGGCCATCGCCTCCGAGGTCCCCTTCACCCACCCGAACGACCAGAAGATCGAGGTGAGGTGGGCTCGCTTTGAATCGGACGCCTTCTTCGAGGTCGATCGCGACCGGCGCGTCCTCTGGCTGAACAAGTCCTACCGCAAGGCCCTGCTCGGAGGTCGACGCGGGTCGGTCAACGACACCCCGGTGCTCAAGACCCTGCTCTACCTGTTGACCGAAGAGGTGTTCCAGGGCGAGCGGCTCGGCCCTAAGGACAAGGACAACCTCGAACTCTGGCAGGAGATCCTCACCGCCGCCGCACGAAGCGAACGGTGAAGCGGGCTGGAGGACCCGCACCTGCCTCGACGCCGGTCCGCGGGACCGCGTACGAGCGACTGCCGCAGAGGCTCCGAGCTCCGAGGCGGCGACGAACCACCGGATTGAGAGAGGCGACATGACGGACCACGTCACCCAAGCGTATTTGGGCGCGTTGAAATCGATGGACGTAACCGGTCCCGGGCCGATCCACGACCTCGCCGCCCCAATCGCTCCGGAAGCCAACGACGACACTCTGCACGAGCGACTGACCTCCAGCGACGACGCCCTTCGCCGGAACCTGCAGCACGCGTTGACGAGGTGGGACACGGCCGCACCCGGCCCACCCTGGACAGCAGAGACCCCGTCCTGCACCCGGGAACGTCGCCGGCACGTCTACGAACAGTTGAGGATCGCGGCAGGAGTGGCGGGGCTTCTCGACGAGTACTTCCCCCTCACACATGAAAGCGGCGACGTCCTGATCGCCGACACCTGGGAACGGTGGTACAGCGACGAGCTCCGGGACGCGCGCGGCTACTACTGGCACCACTACCGCGATCTCCTATTGGAGAAGTGGGAGGGCGATGCGGTCGCCCGGCTCGACGGGGCCACGACCGAAATCGTCCAACGGCTCTCCGACCCGACTCGAGAGTCTGCCTATCAGGCCAAAGGATTGGTGGTGGGCCATGTGCAAAGCGGGAAGACCGCCAACATCGCCGGCGTCACCGCGAAGGCCGTCGACGCCGGTTACCGGCTCGTCATCGTCCTGACCGGCGCCACCGACCTGTTGCGTTCCCAGACCCAACGCCGCCTCGACAAGGAGCTGATCGGGGTCGAGAACATCCTGCGCGCGCTCCCCCGACACGACGACGCGTTGCTGAGTCACGCCGAATACGGCGAGGATCCCGACTGGTTGGGTCAGCGCTTCCTGCGGCTCGGCGAGCTCCCCGACGACCACGGACGTCCGGGGATCGAACGACTCACCACCTACGGCTTCGACTACAAGAGCCTCAAACAGGGCATCTCCGCGCTCGACTTCCACCGGCGCGAAAGGCACCTCCCCTACTTCGCTCCCGAGAACCTGTTCGCGGGGGACGTGCGGATCGCCGTCGTCAAGAAGAACGGCACGATCCTCAAGAAACTGGCGGCCGACCTGGGGCTGGTGAAGGCACGTCTGGGTGACGTCCCCGCCCTGATCATCGACGACGAATCCGACCAGGCCTCCCCGAACACCAGCAACCCCGCGAGGTGGGAGGCCGACCGGAAAAGGCGCTCCGCCATCAACGCCCGCATCTCCGAACTGCTGGGGATGCTGCCGCGTGCGCAGTATGTGGGCTACACCGCGACACCGTTCGCCAACGTCTTCATCGACCCCCACGACGCCGCCGACCTGTTTCCTAAAGACTTCATCCTCGCGCTTGAGCGACCTCCCGGATACATGGGCGCCGCGGACTTCCACGACCTCGACGACAGCCGTCCGGACGCACCGGGAGGTCTCTCGGCGCAGGACGCCCACGTGCGACTCGTCGAAGACGACGACCAACGCGACGACGTCAGACTGCAGGAGGCCATGGACGCCTTCGTCCTCTCCGGAGCGCTGAAGCTCTACCGAGAGGCCCGAGGAACCGTCACGTTCCGGCATCACACGATGCTGATCCACGAAACGATGACCAAGGCCGACCACTGGGAGAGCGCGAAGCGGATCCACGGGATGTGGCGCCGGGCCGGGTACTACACGCAGACCTCCCACCCCCGTCTACGCCGGCTTTTCGACACCGATTTCGCCCGCGTGAGCAACGAGCTCGCCGACGACCACCCCGTGCCCGGCTCCTTCGACGACCTGCTTCCCTACATCTCCCGAGCGGTCGGGCTCATCGGCAACACCCAGACCCCGGTGTTGGTCGTCAACAGCGACAAGATCGAAGACGACGGTCGCGAACAGTTGGACTTCGACACCAGCGAACACGTATGGCGCATCCTGGTCGGCGGCAACAAGCTCGCCCGCGGCTTCACCGTGGAAGGGCTCACCGTCTCTTATTTCCTGCGCAAGTCCAAACAAGGCGACACACTCATGCAGATGGGGCGATGGTTCGGATTCCGCCGGGGCTACCGTGACCTCGTGCGGCTCTACACGACGCCCGACCTGTATGAGGCGTTCGAAGCGGTCGTCCGCGACGAGGAGTTCTTCCGCGATGAGCTGCGCCAATACGTCGCTCCCCTCGACGACGGAGTTCCCCAGGTTACTCCGCAAGACGTTCCCCCGCTCGTCGGCTCCCACCTGCCGCGAATCAAGCCGACCGCGCCGAACAAGAGCTACAACCGCGTAATCGCGAAGCGCGGAACACTCAACAAGGAACCCAAGAGCGGTTATCCCTTCCTGAAGAACAGCAGAGACCTCCGGCATAATGTCGCGACCTTCGAACCGCTGATCCAACTCGTGACGGAACGGGAACAACGCGAGTTCACCAAGGGCGACGGGACGGCCTCGCTTACGGCTTGGTCAGGCGAAACGAGCCACAGCGAGATCGTCGAGGTGCTCGCCGATCTCCGATGGTCCAACGACAGTGCTTTCCAAGCCGACCTTGCCTGGCTGCGGGATCTCGGCCCCAAGGAGGTCGCCGGCTGGCACGTGATCGCACCCCAACTGACGGCTATCAGCCCCCAAGCTCTGATCCGCAGCCGCGGACCGTTCAGCCTGCACACGCGGGGCGTCGCCGACGGTCTGCTCCTGGCCAGGACACCGCCGCGCGACCGGACGGCCGTCGAACCGCTGCTGCGGCCCGCGGATTCGTCCTCCCCCGGACATGCGGTCATGATGCTCTATCCCATGGTCGCAAAGGATGCTCCCCCCAAGACGAGTGGTCGTGACGTCGATCCCGGGACCGTGGTCATGGCCTTCCGGCTCATGCTCCCTCCGACGGCGGCGCCCGCCGACGGTCCGCTCATCACATTCACCAACAAGAACGCGCCCAAGAACGACGCGCGTTGACCTGCCCGCACCGACTGCTCATGTCCCTAAGCGCAGCGGCGCGCGACCCAGGCCGACGGTCGGAGGTGGGCAGTCGCAGTGTGGTCAGAACTCCGTCGGGCGGGAGGCGTCGTCGCGGCTGCGGCGGCGCCTCCCGCCCGACGGCCGTTCAGCCCCCGTCGGTCGCAACGTGGCAGGGGAAGAGTCCCCGACCTCGGGGTGCGGCATCCAGTCCGAGTGAAACCCGCAGAGGCCATCCCGATACCCCGAGGCGCCGCGTCACGACCGGCGCCGGGTGGCCGCTCGCGCCAACGCGCCCCGCCCTGGCCGCGCTCCGCGGTGAACCGACCGTCACACAGGTGCAGGTCAGCGCTGGCCACCGCACCGACAAACGGCGTCCTCCGTGCGCCGATGACCTGTGTGCCCCGAGGGCAACACGGCCGCCTCCGCCGGTCAGGTAAATGCGCTCGCGCGGGTTCAGGGGCCGGCGCTGCACTGCCGGGGCGCGACAGGCGCGTGGCGCCCGGTCATGGGGCATCGTGAACTTTCTCCGCCATGAACGGACCGTCGCGCCTTAGACGGTCTCGCGCCGTCTCGGTGTCCTTGGTGAAGAGGACGACGGCGAGTGAGCGCGTGGCTCGTGAACACGAGACATAGAACAACCGGAGGGTCCGTTCCAATGTATTGTCTTTTCCTAGCTCTTTGTTCTGGATGTCAGTTTCAGTGAGGTCTTTGAGCCCGAAAAGCTTCTCATAGGAGAAGTTGGTGCCTTTGCTGCGGTCGTCTTCCAGAAGCACCAGCACTCTCGGGAATTCGGCTCCCTTGACACCCTGCTGTGTCTGGTAGGAGGTCCGTCCTTCGATGTAGTCCCGGTAGGAAACCACCTGACGGGCTGGACAACCGAGGTAGGCGGTTATCACTGCTTCGAGCTTTTCGGAGTCCCTCTCGCCGGTTTGCCCGTTCTCCTCTCCACCGTCCTCAGGAAAGTGATCGGCGATGGCGAGCGTGTCGTCATCGCGCCTGAGGTGGGGCAGAAGCCGCCGATCGAGACGAATCAATCCCGTCTTCGCCAGGTGCTCCAGCACCTCCCGTACGGTCGCCTGACTTCCCTCGCTCAGGAGGTCCGCCAGTGTTGCGGCGTCTCGTTTGAGCTGGGGCAGAACCTCGACCGAACTTGTGCCCTCGACGAAGGCATCCAGCGACCGGGAGTAGCGGCGCAGCAGAGCCATCGCGGCCACCCCCTCCTGATCGCGCACAGCCTCGGCCAACGGGATGATGCGCTCCAGAAACGGCTTGAGAGCCCAATGGGTTCCTTCGGCGAACCGTTCACGCTCCCGTTGCGCCGTGGCGAAAGAGTCGTACAGTTGCTCGAAACCGAGTCGGCGGGCAGCGAGCCGATGTTCCAGCACGAGGACCTTGACCGCCTCGTCATGGTTCTCCGTCCAGGCGGGGTCCTGTTGCTCACGGGCCAGATAGCTGCGGACCTGCGCCAGTTGGGTCTCGTCGTCTCCCTCTTGATCGAGAACGAAGAGATCGGCGTGCCCGGGCATGGTGGGCCCTCCCGGTCCCGGTATCTGCTGCAGACCGTCGTCTGTGGCCGACTGGCTTCGAATCGTGTTGATGACCTCGAGAATCAACCGAGGACAACGCCAATTCTCCGGCTTACGGATCACCGTCCAGTCGGACGCCGGCTCCACGGTGCCCGCACCGATGCCATAGACCTGCTGCATGGGGTCGCCGAAGAAGCCCAGACAGAACCGGCCCTGTTCGCTTCGCTCGATTGCCGTGAACGCGGAGACCGCGGCAGCGGTGGTGTCCTGGCTTTCGTCCACCAGCAGATAGGGAAACGCCTGGGCGGTGATGGCGGCCAGGTTCGGGTGGCGCTCGATGAGTTCGGGGACCATACGCAGGATGTCGCTGTGCCCGAGGATTCCACGGCCGTAGTCCTGAGCTGCCCCGTAGGTCAAGCGCAAGTCCGGATCCTGGAGCTTCTCCAGGTCTTCCCGTAGCCGCCTTATGGCCCGATCATTGGCCACGCGCGTGGCCGCGCGCGTCCGCGGCCTGGCGTTGCGCTCCTGCTTGTCCCGTATCAGCTCCCCGACACGATGCCGCATCCACTGCCGCATGGCGCCCTGGAACGGCCGCGCCACCTCCCACAGGAAGCTGTGGATGGTCGAGACGTGGAAGCAGCCGTCCGTACCGATGTCCTCTCGGATCTCCTCCACGGCGTTGTTGGTGTAGGTGATGCAGGCGATTCGGCGTCCGCCGCGTCGCAACCGGGGCCCCTGAGTACGGCCGAGGTGATCGAGGGCTTTGACGAGAGAGGTGGTCTTGCCCGAGCCGGCGCCGGCCATGACGATGAAGGCGGATTTGCGGTCGTCATCGAGCAGGGCGCGGATCGCCTTGTCGGCCTCGGTGTCGTCCTTGCCGAGCCGGTTACTCACTGGGCGGCCTCCGTACTCAACCGGCCGTCGAGCCACTCCAGTCCTCGCTTGATATAGCCGGGAGTCCGCCAGTCGTCCAAATCCACGAGAGTCAAAGCGAAGTTGGTCTTGCCTCCCCGTGGTCGGCGAGCGAACTCGTGCACCGCGTCGAGAACCTCGGCAAGCGTCAGGTCGGCACTCAGACCCAGCGGTAACTCATCCGCCCGCTCCAGGGCCCATTGGAGGTTCTCCAGGAGGAAGGCCTCCTCGAAGGTGCGGCCCGCCACGCTCTGCGTCGACTCCTGCCACATGCACGGTTCTCTCGTCTGGTAGGTCACCCGCACGCTGGCCTGAGGATCTTCAACCTGGACTTTGTCCTCCTCGGGGATGTCCAGTAGTTTCTCGATGTCGACCTTTCGCGGCAGCCAACGCTTGAGGGTCGGATTGCAGGTCCGGGCACCGGGTTCATCCGTCCGGCACACCGCCCCCTTTGGGCCGTTCACGCTGTCCAGATCGGTGATGATCAAGGTGGGGAGCCCGAGGAACTCCACCAAGGAGCGAAATCGGAACGCGTGGGACCCGCTGACCTCCAGAATCGACACGTGAGCACGCTCCAGTGCGGTCAGGCGGGGCGTGTGACTGTCGATCATCCGGGGCAGCAGCAGCCGCTCGGCGTCGCCTTCGGCGAGCACGACGGCGTCGGCGAAGAACAGATGACAGTTGGTCAGTTTCAGGAAGCGTCGGAGGAAGTCGGCGTTTTCGCCCATGTCGACCCGGGACAGGTCCCTAACCTCCACCGCGGGAGCGCCGTCATGCCATCCGAGCCGTCGGAAGTACCGAATGGGTTTGAATCCGGTGTTGTGAATGATGTGCGGAGAATGGGTCGTTACGACGAGCTGAGTGTGGAACCCTAGCTCCGCCTTCTTATCCGCATGGTCACGCACGGTTTCGAGGAACCCTTGCTGCAACTGGGGATGCATGTGGGCCTCGGGCTCCTCGATCATGACCATGTGCAGCGCGGGCTGTTTGACGTCAGCCTTCGACCACTGAGCGTACATGTCGATGATCTCGATGAGCATGTAGAAGAGGTTTTTGTACCCCAGCCCGTTGTAGCGCTCCGGTAGTTCTCGGGGAGTGCCGTCGCTGTTGGGGGCGAATTCGTAGTGCACGGAGGCGCTGTCGGTGAGAATACTGTCGTTGTCGAGACGGCTGCGCACGACCAGTCTCGGTGCCTCTCGCAATCCTGGATAGGACATTTGATGCAAGGCGCTGAAAGTCTCGCTCAGCGTCTGTTCGAGATACTGCTCGTAGCTCATCTCCGAGGCGCGCAATGCCTGGAGGGCGTCGTGGTCGACCTCGCCGGTGTTGATGTTGCGCTTGTAGAAGCGCCGCAGGTGGCGGGACAGGTCGCGACCGTTGGAGGTCGAGTCGTCGGACAGAAAACGCTGAGCGTCGACCATGTCCACGCGGATCAGTTCGTCAAGGTAACGCTGGGCCGAAGCCGTCGAATCCGCCAGCGGCCCCGCCACGCGAGTGCTTTGACGATGATGGAACGACGCCGGGTCCAACACGTGGTAGCTCAGCGTGTAGGACTCCTTGAGCGTGCGGTCGAGATATTGCCACATACTCGCCGGCCACGGCTTGTAGCCGCCGTCCGCTCCCTGCTGTCCGCTCCATCTCGACTCATCGGCCTTCTGCCGGGCTTCCCGGTAGTTGGCCAGCAACGCGTCGTGTCCGTCTTTGGGGCCGAACTCCACTCGCAGGGCGACCTCGGTGATCTCTTCGTCCAGATCCTGGAGGGTCATCAACTCGACGACCCGGTGCCAGTCTTCGCGCTCCACTTCCAGCAAGAGGTCCAGCATGATGACGGGGAACGCCGCCCCGTTGTCGGCCTGCTCGAAGTCCGCCCAGCACCCGGAGTGAAAGTCGTAAAGCGTCAGGTCGCGCCCCTTGTTCAGGAAGAAGGAACGGAAGATGTGCGTGACGGAGGTCTTTCCACTGTTGTTCGCTCCGACGCAAACCGTGGCCTTGTCATCGAGATCGATCGTGACCGAGCGAAGCCTGCGAAAGTTCTCGACGCGGACGGCCTTTATACGCATACATACCTCTGGGAACATGAGTCACACACCGAGCACGGCCGGATACAGAGCGGTCGGTCGGCACCGCGCATCGCTGGCCGACACTCGCTCAGGGCGGAATCTTATCTCAGTTCACAGAAGCACACTGGTTTTTCGAAACGGTCAGAACCGACATGGCAACCGTCTTCGAGTGATCGTCCACGGCATTTCGCTACGGCCGAACGCTCAGCCCGCCTGGTGAGTGTTCGAACCGGCCCGCCTCGCCCACTGAGGTGATCCCAGCGAATTCGGTTCCAGGAACCGACGAAGCACGCAGAAGCGACAGACGGGTAGGAGTGTCCGTTCCCCAGACATAAACGTGGTCGGGTAGCCGGGAGGAACCTCCCCTCCCGGCCCCACGGGCAGCGCAAAGTCGGGTGAGGGCGGGGACGCACCTGGTCACGGACCTGTGACGATCACGGAAAGCCCTGAGGACAGCAGAAGAGCCCTTGTACAAGGACGGACAGACCTGACAAGTCACCGCCCCGCACAGGAGCTCTCGTGCCCCAGTCTTGCATGCCCGCACCCGCCTTCGCCTCCCCGATCGCGCCCTCGGCCGACCCCCGCGCCGCCCGCGGGATCAGGCACCCGCTGAGCTGCATCGTCACCATCGGGCTGTGCGCGGTTGTGGCCGGAGCCCGCTCCTTCGCCGCCATCGGCCAATGGGCCGCCCACGCGCCCCAGCACACCCTGGCCCGCCTAGGCGCCCGCACCGTCTGCCCCGCCCTGGGCCTGCGCCGGGCACCCTCCACCGACACCATCCGCCGCGTGCTCACCCGCCTGGACCCCGCCCGGCTCACCGCGCCCGCCGACGCCGGGAGAGCGCCGTTTCTGGCGCTGGACGGCAAGACGCTGCGCGGCTCCGCCCTGGACGAGGCGGGCCCGGCCCACCTGCTGGCCGCGATGACCGCCGAGGGCCACGTCGCCGCCCAAGTGCGCGTAGACGCCAAGGACAGCGAGATCGCCCACGTCGCCGAACTGCTCACCGACCTGGACACCCGCGGGGTGATCGTCTCCGGCGACGCCCTGCACACCCAGCGGCCCACCGCCCGCTACCTCGTCGAGCAGGCCGGCGCCCACTACGTGCTCCAGATCAAAGGCAACCAGCCGCGGCTGCACGCCCAGGCCAAAGGGCTTCCCTGGGCCCAGGCCCCCGTCCTGGTGCGCACCCGCCAGTTGGGCCACGGCCGCCGCGAGACCCGCACCGCCAAGGTCCTGGCCACCGGCGGGCTCCAGTTCCCCCACGCCCGCCAGGTGATCCGCATCATCCGCACGAGCACCGAGATCACGACCGGCAAGACCCGGCGCAGGACGGCCTATGCCGTCACCGGCCTCGACACCGCCCGCGCCGGCCCCGAGCTGCTGGAGCGCCTGATCCGGCGCCATTGGCGGATCGAGGCGCTGCACTATCTGCGCGATACCGCCTTCGGCGAGGACGCCTCGCGGGTGCGGTGCGGCCATGCGCCGCAGAACATGGCGATGCTGCGCAACCTCGCGATCCCGGTCCTGGCCGCGCTGGGCAACTGCCGGTGGATCAGCGAGGCCATCCGCTGGGTGTCCTACGACGCGTTCAATCGGCCACTCGACCTCATCGGACTTCCCTGACCAGCACGAACCTGACGACACCCCGACTTTGCGTTGCCCGTGTCCCGGCCCCCATAGATCCCGGCGTGACGGTCTCCCGTCACCGGGCTCCTCTCGATCTCACCATCAGAACTCGGGAACCCACTGCCAGTGCGCGAAGAACCGCGGATGCCGACGAACCGTTCGCCTCCACGCCGTGTGCGCCTTCTGGAAGATCCTCAACCGCCGATACTTCTTCCGCATCCACCACACCAGGTAGACATTGATGCGTCTGAAGGGCGGATATAACTCCGACCGGTAGAACCGCCCGTAGTAGTTCATCCACCCCGACACGATCGGATTGATCGCCCGCGCCAGGTCCTGCTCGGTGAGCGTGGTACGCCGGTGCAGCCGCCAGGACCACACCTGTTCACCCATCCTCTTGATGGCGGCCCTGCTGACGCCGGCCGGAACCCTGTGAACACGCGCCCGCGCTTGCTGCGCACACCCCGTGCCCGGAACGTGAAGCCCAGAAAGTCGAATGCGGTGTGCTCATGCGAGCCGCTTCGCCGTCCGTCCTTGCAGTACACGATCCGTGTCTTGTGCGGATGCAACTCCAGCCCGACCTGTTCCATGCGCTGAGCGGTCGCCGCTGCCACCATGCGGGCCTGGCGCTCACTCCGGCAATGCACCACCGCGCCATCGACATAGCGCTCGAACGGCACAGCAGGGAAACTGCGCGCCATCCACACGTCGAAGGCATAGTACAGGAACAGGTTGGCCAGAACGGTGGAGACCGCCGAGCCCTGCGGAGTTCCGCGGTGGCGATGATCCGCAGAGCCGTCGGGCCTCTGCACGGGTGCCGCCAGCCACCGCTTCACATAAAGCACGATCGACGGCTGGTCGGTGTTGACCTCCACCGCCGCGACGATGAGATCCCAGGGGCTGTCGAAGAACTTGGCGATATCCCAGTCGATCACCCAGTCGAACGACCAGCAGCGCTCCCGGCACCTGCCCACCGCATCCAGGTCCGATCGGCCCGGCCGGAACCCGTAGGAGTCGGGGTGGAACCCCGGCTGCGCGGCACTCTCCAGGCGGGCGGCCACCACTGTCTACGCGATTCGGTCCGCGACGGTGGGCATTCCCAGCGTCCGGGTTCCACCGCCGTGCCGCTTCGGTATCTCCACCGCACGCACCGGAGGAGGGAAGTAGCTGCCCGAGGACATCCGGTTCCAGATCTTATAGAGGTTGTTCCTCAGATCCTTGTCGAAGTCCTCGATCGAGCAGCCGTCGACTCCCAGCGCGCCCTTGTTGGCCCGCACCTTCAGATAGGCATTCCACACCCCGCGACGCCACCAGCCCCGCCGACCTCGCCACTCCCTTACCACGGACCAAAAATCCTCACCAGCGATTGAACAAAAAACCGCGTCCGGATCCGGACAGTCCCATGGGTGCCGTCAATACACGTTCTCTGGTCATCATCAAGGACGCAAGGATAGTGTTGAACAGGACGGATCGTGCTCGTGGATGAACTCCTCCTTCCCCCTCAACCATCCGTTTCTCCACTACAGGCCGAACCACCTGAGGATTCCGGGGCGCGCACCTACGCCAAGTACAGCTGGCAGGCTTGTATGGCAGTGCGCGACCTGCTGGGCCTCGTCGGCGCCGACATCGAAGACGGAGTTGGTACCGAAGATCCCTCCGCTCCGGTGCGCGCGATCATGTGCGAGTGGTGGGAGGACTGGATCGTGGTGAATTCGGATTGCCACGAGCTCGTGTCGGCGAAGCACCGGGACCTGGACCAGGGTGGCTGGAAACTGGCCACGCTGACCGACAAAGGCGGCCTGGCTCATCTTTACAGGAACTATCGAAGTCTTGGCGGGAACATCCCCAGCCGCATCGTCAGCAACCAGGCCCTCCTAGCGGGCCAGCACGGGTTGGGGGACCTATGCCAAAGATCGGACGACGCGAACGGATCGCCTTCTATCCGTCCGGGAGCGGACCAGGCGCGTAAGACCGCTTTCGCCGTCGCGAGGTATCTCCTCCACCACAGCGAGGCCGCAGGAATCGATGGCGACGACACCACAGGAAAGTCGAGCAACGCGCAATCGTGTCGGCCGGGTGAGAGCTTGCACAGCAAGGTCGAGGTGTTTCTGGCCGGACTGACGCTCGACCTTCCGCTGCCTTCTCGCTCGGAGATCGACGAAGTCGCCCCCCAGCGTTACGTGCGCAAGGTACTCGAGTCGCTGGGCCACTCTCCAGACGCAGACATCGAAGTGTGGCGGCACCTAGTCGAACTCATGGCGCAGTGCATGCGCGGCAAGGGCGACTCGGCTTGGGGTGGCCTGACCGAGAGCGTGCAGCAGCTGCGAAAGACCTCCGACACTGGCGAACTTCCGGCGCCGCTCCAGCGTCGCAGGTTCACCTCCGCACAGGCCCGCACCGCGATCGACCGCATAGCAGGCCGTACACGTCGCCGTCGGCCTCTGCCTCCTGCCCCTCCACGGACCATCGTCGGCCTGAAAATGAAAGCAGGCGGCTGCCGACCGACCGCGATAGCAACGGCCGAGCGCCACATGAGCCGCTGGGAACGCGCACGCACCGAGGAGGTCGACGACTCCCCCGGCCAGCACGCTCAGGTCGAGGCTTTCGAGGATGAACTCAACTTGAATCTCCACGACCTGGAGCACGAAGTCACCGCTGACACCTCTACGAATACTCCCTATGGGGCCGACTTATGGCAGAAGGCGACGCTTATCCCTGTGGACCAACTACCTGAGCTTCCCTTCACGATGGACCGAAAGCTCATAGTCGGTGCTCTGGCCACGGAGATCAACGCCTGCCGGTTCTGGTTGAGCGAGGAGTTCGACGCCCACGGGGAGCTTAACGCGGCAAACGAGGAGTACCTTGCCGCCCAAGACGGTGGCGCCACCCAAGAGGGGGGAACCTCGTGAGCCACACAGCCGTCACCGTGAGCCATGCTGACCTCTTCCAGCGCGACCGTACCTACCACGAACTCCGCATACTGTTGCTGGTCGACGCGGTCGCCCATGCCCACCCGGAGCCAGGCGCCATCGACGGGTTGACCAAACTGGCCAAACTCGACTTCCTCGTTCGCTATCCGATGCTCGCGAGCCGCGTCATCGACGGCCTCTCCGCCGGCGATGTGCTACTACACGCGGACAGCCCCGATGCGCGTGGAGCCGAATCACCGATGATCCGTTATCGCTATGGCCCTTGGGACGATCGGTACTACCCGGTGATCGGGGCCCTTCTAAGTCGCGGGCTGATCATCCGCGGAGGGCGCACTCGAGGCCGGATCGCACTACGCCCGACAGAACGCGGTCGGGCGATCGCCACCGCGTCCGCATCCTCAGCCCAGTGGAACGACGTCGCCGACCGCTGTGCCCTCATCGCCAGGCACGTCGGGAAATTGACCGGCACCCGGCTCGCCGGAATGATCCAGGAGAAGCTCCCGGAGATCGGCCGCAGTGCCTTCCGGGAGGCGATCCAGTGAGCACCACCTTCCTCATCGAGGCGCTAGAGGTCATCCCGTACTCCGGCCATGCGGACCGGCGCGAGTTCGGCCCTGGGCTCAACGTCATCGTGGGCGATTCCGGAGCCGGCAAAAGCACGCTGTTCGAGTTGGCCAGGTTCGCACTCGGCGGCGACGCCCAGAAAACACCGGTCTTCGAGGAGGACGTACGCGAGGTAGTCGTATCGATCGTTGCCGGGGACCGCCAACTCGCGCTCTCCCGAGCCACGCACGCCAAGCCCGATGTCGTCCGGGTATTCGACCGCGTCACCCAGGAAGTCGAAGGTAGCTACCGTGTGACACGGCACGGTAAGGACACCGAGGTGATCGGTAAGAAAATGCTGGAGTGGTTGGGGATGCCCACCGATGTCCCCATCCCCGGCAGCGACCCACCGAGCGTGCTGACGTTCTCCGACGTATGGGCGTTCATACATGTGACCCAACCCGAGATCGACCGCAGCATCGCCCGCCACGACGCCAACGCGCGCACCAACCGGCGACTACGCGCCTTCGAGATGCTGTTCGGACTGGTCAGCCCCGAACTGCTCGCCCTCAATGGGCTAATCTCCGAGGCCAAAGCACAGCTTCGTGAAGCGAAGGCGCGCCACACCACAATCACCTCGTTCCTGGAAAACGGTTCTGTCCCTCCCAGGTCCGACCTTCGGCAACACGCCAGTGCGGCACTCCAGCGACGCGAGCACTACACAGCAGAACTCGAGCACCTTCACTCGGAAAGCGGCGTGCGCAACGACCGGGTGACGCTGTTGCGCGGCCTGCTTACCATCGCCCAGGGCGACGCGGCCGACGTCGAGGAGGAGATCGACCAGTTAACGCGCGTCCAGCAGGACAGGACTTCTCGCATCGACCGGCTCCACAGGGAGATCACGCGGCTGGAACGTTTCCAGCATGCGAACGGTGCCCTCGCCGACGTGGAGTTCGCGGTCTGCCCACGATGCATGCAATCCATCGCGGAGCGCCACGTAGAAGAAGGCGCGTGCCGCCTGTGCCTGCAGCCCGAACCCGAGCCAGAGGCTCCCAGGCGCCGATCAGGTAGATCCCGTCAGCCGAGCGCGCCCGACGACGCCCTTCCGCTCGTTGTTCCCGACCGCTCCAGCGCACAGGCGGAGCAGCTCGCTACGCAGCGCGAAGAGACCAACCGGTTGCTGATGCTCGGAGAGCGCGAACTCCATGCGCTCCGAGATCGCCAAGAGAGCATCATCGCTGACATTGAGAACCTCCGCGCCGAGATCGAGCGGCTGTCCGAGGATGCGGTCACACCACGCATCGACGAGCTGACCACAGTCACCCGCCTCCTGGCCGAAGCGGAGAGCGCCGAACGTCAGGCCGAGGAATCGCTGCGGCTGTGGGACGGCCTTGATGACGTCTCGGCGGAGGTGAAATCGGCTGAGGAGACCAAAAACCAGCGGGAGCAGGAAAAGAAGGACCTCGAAGATTCCCTCCAACAGTCGCGCGATACATTGTTCGCCGATCTGTCCCAGATGTTCACTCACTACCTCAGGAGGTTCCGGGCTCCGAACGCTCGGGAGGGGCATATCGACTCCCAGAATTACCTGCCCTATATTGACGGCAAGAGGTTCGACCGAATCAGTGTCGGGGGCGGCAACCGGACCGTCTTCATCGTCGCCTACTGGCTCACTCTCCTGAGAGCATCCCTACAGGAAGAGACCCGGTTGTTTCCCGCCTTCCTGGTACTCGACTCACCCCAGAAGTCGCTGTCTTCCGACGGGGAGAGCAGTAAAAGCATCTACGATGCACTCCAGACGCTCGCCGACTCCTCCACCCCGCCTGGCAAGCCGGGTCGGCGGGTCCAGCTCTTTGTGGTCGACAACCAGTCACCCCGCGGATTTCGGACTGATGGTGAGCTGATACACGTCACCTACGAGGAGCCGGCGATCCGCACGATCCCCCATCCCGGGCCGCAGGATGTCCGTACCTTGGAAGGCGCTGACCCGCTGAACGAGAATTGATCGAATCCTATGACACCGCGCTCGCCGCGGCGAACTGGGTCGAAATGCAGGCGCGCCCCCGAGGGGAGGACAAAAGGTATCAAACCGCGACCTATCAAAGCATGACCGAGGCTTCAATATGGTGAACAGAAAATCTATCGGAGCAGGGGCCTCGCTCCAAAAACAAAGAGGTGAGGCGAGCATGCGTCTGTCCAGAGTGAAGATCACTAACCACAGCCGCTACATGAAGGCACGGGGATCTCGGCACGGGACCTGTTTCTGGGTGAGCCGTTATAATGGCAGGTTGCGGCATTTCGCGTCATTCAACGAAACGGACTGAGCGCGCCTTTAATCTGCGAGAGTGAAAACACCAGGTAGTGAGCGCCCCCGGGCTCAGCAGGTGCGCCATATCGCGGCACCGAAACGGAGCTATGGTCACGCTGCCGTCCTTGCGAGGACTCCTTGCTGGCCTCGCTGCTTGACCAGCCTGCCCCAGCGCTGCTTCCGGCCGAAGGCCGCGGCGATCTCTTCACCAGTGGGCAACGAACCGTCGTCACGCCGGTGCTCTAGTGCCCAGACCCAGGCCTCGACTTGAATAGCCGGCACGGCCGCTCCCCCAGGCTCGACAGGCCCGAATGTCAGGGCCGTACCGTTCTCATCTCCGACAGCATGGAGCCCTCCACGGGTGCGATCTTGCGCGCCTGCGGTGCTGGTGTCCCTAGTCGGCTTCAGAGCGTCAGTCTCACTCTTTCCGATCGCCTCATCGTCTGCGTACGCCGTGCGCTCGCCACGGGCGGCTACGCGGAGGTGGCGCATGAGCAGTTCGTACGCGCCCATCAGGGCGAAACTCGGCCACGCGTGGATCACCCGCGACCACACCGTCGGGTCGGCCACCGCGACGTTGGCCGCCAGGGACGCGGCACTGCCCACGATCAGCAGCATCCACGGCAGCACTCCCCCGCGCCGCCCCTGGCGGGCGTCGCTGAGCAGGGACATGGAGGCGGCGACGATCATGCCGTCGACCGACAGCGGGAACAGGCCGGCGCGCCAGGCGGGCTCGCCGTGGCGCAACGCCAGCTCGAACATGTGCGCGTAGGACACGACCGCGGCGATGGCGGCCAGCAGGCAGACGGTCGCGACGGTGGTCCAGCGCGAGAGGGGCGAGGTGTGCATGGCGGGTCACTCACTCTTTTCCCTGGTGGAAGGAACGGTGAGGGAGCCGCCCGCAGCCGCGCTACAGCGCGTGATGAGGGCTCGAACGCCGCGATCCGCGTGGGAGACGGCGCTCCCGGCCCGGCGCACTGGGAGACGAATGGGAGACAAGAATCGCGCCCACCCGCCCTCAACGGCCACGAACGGCTCCCAAGAGACCCACCTGACCTGCCCGGACACCGGAACGGGCCGGTCACGGAAACGGCCCGACTACCTTGACACGGTAGAGGTCACAGGTTCGAATCCTGTATCGCCCACCAGTATCAGTGCAGGTCAGAGGCCGCTTCGGCGGCCTCTTTCCGTTTCCGCCCCTTCCGTGGAGACGAGTGGGAGACGATCTCTCTCCCACTCCCCCACCGAACCCCCTTCTTCACCGGGGGTGCACGGTAGTACTCACCGAGCCGCGGAACCGTCTCCACGACCCACTCACGCTCGGTTTCTTTCAGGCTGTGCATGCTTCGACGCCAGCTTTGATGGAGCACAGTGCGCACCCCCTCTTCCATCGCCGGAGTCACGCATTCGTACACATCGCCCATCCCCCCGCATCCGGTGCCCCAGCCGGGCGGCCGTGATCGACCTCTGGCTGCGCGACCTCGCCACCTTCTTGAACAAGGCCTAACCTGGCAAGCGGGAGCGGAGATCGGCCCGTCGGCCGCCGGATTGCGCACCGGCCGGCGGCCTGCGGCGCTCACGGGTGCGAGGTAGGGAGACAGCTGGTGGAGGCCCCGCTCGAACAGGCGCGCGACGCCTACGCCGAGTTCCGCTGGAAGGACGCCTATGCGCAGTTCCGCGCCGCGCGGGAGGCGGGGGGACTCGGTATCGAGGACCTGGCCGCGCTGGCCGACGCGGCGTGGTGGCTGGGCCGCAACGACGAGTCCCTGACGCTGTCGGAGCAGGTCTACCGCGGCCACCTGCAGTCCGAGGATGCCGCCCGAGCCGCGCAACTCGCTGTGGAGGTCGGCTTCCTCTGGCTGCTCCGGGGCGAGCCGACCATCGGCTCGGGGTGGCTCAGCCGCGCCAACCGCCTCCTCGACGATGTCCCCGAATGCGGGGCGCACGGCTACCTGCGCCACCTTGAGGCGGCCGAAGCATTGGACCAGGGCAGGCTCGCGGACGCGCTCCAGGCGGCCCGGTACATACGCCGGGTGGCCGACCGGTGCGACGATCGCACGCTATACGCGGGGGGACTCGTCACCGAGGGCATCGCTTTCGTCAAACAGGGGCGTGTCGCCGAGGGCCTGGCGGTGCTCGACGAGGCGATGCTGCCGGTGCGCGCGGGAGAGGTCGCGCCCAAATGGGTGGGCAACCTGTACTGCCAGCTGATGAGTCTGTTCATCGAAACGGCCGACGTCCGCCGTGCACGCGACTGGACCGCGGCGACGGAGCGCTGGTGCGACCGGCACAGCAGCCCCGCGATGTTCGCGGGCGTCTGCCGGCTACACCGCGCGCAGCTGCTGCGCCTCGCCGGGGCGTGGCGCGACGCCGAGCAGCATGCGGCGCAGGCGTGCCGGGACCTCGCCGACATGAACGTCGAAGTGGTCGCGGAGGGCCACTACGTGCTCGGAGAGCTGTGTCGACTCCGTGGCGACCTCGCCGGCGCGCAGGCCGCCTACGACAGCGCGGACGAACTCGGCCGGGATCCGCAGCCGGGCCGGGCTCTGCTGCAGCTCGCCCGGGGCAACGGCGCTGCTGCCGACAGGGAGCTGCGCACCGCCCTAGCCGGGACGGACCAGCCGCTCGGTCGGGCGCCCCTGCTCAGCGCGCAGGTCGATGTCGCGGCAGCCGCAGGCGACGCCGACCTGGCCCGCCGAGCCGCCGGCGAACTGGGGGACGTCGCCGACCTCTACGGCACGGCCGGTCTGGTGGCCGCCGCGCGGCAGGCCTGGGGGACGGCACGACTGGTCATGGGCGAGGCGGAGCGCGCCCTGCCGCTGCTGCGGGACGCGACGCGCCGGTGGCGCGCACTGGACGCCCGATACGACGCGGCGCGGGTCCGGTGCCTACTGGCGCGGGCGCTCCACACCCTCGGCGACGGAGACGCGGCGGTGCGCGAGCACGCCACGGCGTCAGCGGCGTTCGCGGAGTTGGGCGCGGCGGACCCGGCGCGTGGGTTCGCCGCAGCTCCCGAGGCCGACGCCGCAGGCGAGGGGGTGCTTCCCGGCGGCCTGTCGCCGCGGGAGGCCGAGGTGCTCACGTGCGTGGCGGCGGGCCTCGCGAACCGCAGGATCGCGGGCACGCTGGCGATCAGCGAGCGGACGGTCGAACGTCACCTCGCCAACATCTTCCGCAAGCTCGGCGTCGCGTCGCGCACCGAAGCGGCGGGCTACGCGTTCGAGCACGGGCTGGTCCACCCGCGCGGCTCATAGCCTGCGCAGCTGCCGGGTTGCCGGCTGGTGCGGTCGGCGCTGCGTGGAAACACCCACGGATCGGCCCGGCGGATGCGTGGTTTCGCGGAAGTCGTCGCGTGTCGCCCACGCGCATGCTGGATCCGACCGGAAGCGACCGACCGCCGACGAACCGGAGGTGTTGTCATGACCGCGACGACGATCGACGAGCAGCGGGTCCAGCAGTGCGTCGAGCGCTTGTTCGGGGCGTACGTGGAAAGCATGCTCGTGCTGATGATCGACCTGGCAGACCGGACCGGCCTGCTGGATGCGCTGGCCGCGGAATCCGGGACGAGCGCGGAGGTGGCCGGCCGCGCGGGTCTCGCCGAGCGCTACACGCGCGAGTGCCTCGGCGCGCTGGTGACCGGAGGTCTCGTCGAGTACGATCCCGCTTCCCAGCGGTACACGCTTCCGCCCGAGCACGCCCTGTGCCTCACCGGGGACGGGGCGACGAACGTGGCTCCGGTGAGCCGGATGCCGACGCTGCTCGCCCACTACGTCGCCGACGCGGCGACCGTGGCCCGCGAGGGCGGCGGCATCCCCTACGATCGGTTCCGGCCGGAATTCACCACGGTTATGGACGGACTCTCCCGCGCGACGTTCGACCAGCATCTCGTCGAATCCATCCTGTCGGCGGCCGACGGTCTGACCACCGGACTCCACCGCGGAATCCGGGTCGCCGACATCGGCTGCGGAACCGGCCACAGCACCGTCGTCCTTGCACGCGAGTTTCCGGAGTCGGAGTTCGTCGGCTACGACTTGAGCGACGACGCACTGGCCGCCGGGCGCGCCGAGGCCGCCGAGGCCGGGATCGCGAACGTCCGGTTCGAAAACCTCGACATCGCCCGGCTCCCCGAC
Organism: Streptomonospora arabica; assembly: GCF_039531585.1. Classification (NCBI taxonomy): domain Bacteria; kingdom Bacillati; phylum Actinomycetota; class Actinomycetes; order Streptosporangiales; family Nocardiopsidaceae; genus Streptomonospora; species Streptomonospora arabica. Next base: position 289,334 of record NZ_BAAAQI010000001.1, read on the forward strand.
GACCCGCCGTTCCATGCGATCGTCGGCTTCGACGTCATCCACGACCAGGCGGACCCGGCCGGCGTCCTCCGCCGGGTGCACCGCGCGCTCGTACCGGGCGGGGTGTTCCTGATGATGGACATCAAGGCCTCCAGCAGGCTCGAGAACAACGTCGCCAATCCGCTGGGGCCACTCCTGTACTCCGTCAGTACGCTGCACTGCATGACGGTCTCGCTCGCCCAGGGCGGAGCCGGGCTCGGCACGGTGTGGGGCGAGGAGCTGGCCCGGCAGATGCTCGCCGAGGCCGGCTTCGCGGACGTCACCGTCCACGAGGTGCCGGACGACCCGCTCAACCAGGTCTATGTGGCGCGTACGGCGACCGCGTGAACCGAACGGGGGCACGTGATCCGGTGGGTGGTGACCTCCAGTGCCCCCGCTCCGGCGACACCGGGGTTCCACGACCGCTGTGGAACCCCGGAAACGCGTTTGCAGCCGAGTGCAGCGCCTGTGCAAGGGCCGGCGTCCTCACCCGCGCTGCGGACCCGATACGAGGGGGACCGGGTTCGCAGGCCCCAACGGGAGGTGGCATGCGGCCGTGTGCGTCGGGTCGGCGCCGTGTGCCTCATTGGGGGGAACCTCCTCGGCGCACACGTCCTCGGCACGCCAGCACCGGGTGCGGAACCGGCATCCGGACGGCGGATCGATCGGCGAAGGCACCTCGCCGCGCAGCAGGATGCGCCGCCGGGAGGTGCTCCCGGAGCCCACGGGGGACGGCGCCGAGGACAGCAGCGCCGCCGTGTAGGGGTGGCTCGGGTTCGCAAAGATCTCCTCGGTGCGGCCCGTCTCGACCACCTTGCCCAGGTACATCACCGTGACCCGGTCGGCGACGTGGCGAACCACCGACAGGTCGTGGGAGATGAACACATACGACACGCCCAGTTCGGCCTGCAGCTCCGCCAGCAGGTTCAGCACCTGCGCCTGCACGGACAGGTCCAGGGCGGACACGGGCTCGTCGCACACGATGGCGTCGGGCTTCATCGCCAGCGCGCGGGCGATTCCGACGCGTTGCCGCTGCCCGCCGGAGAGCTCCTGCGGGTAGCGGCGGGCGTCGCCTTCGCGCAGCCCGACCATCTCCAGCAGCTGCCGCACCCGCCGGTCCCGGCCGCCGCGAGGCACGAGGTCGCGGTGGGTGCGCCAGGGCTCACCGATCAGCTCGGCGACGTTCAGCCGCGGGTTGAGGGAGGCGAACGGGTCCTGGAAGACCATCTGCACCCGCCGACGCCAGGCCAGCAGTTCCCTTCCGCGTAGCGAGAGCGGGTCGACGCCGTCGAAGCGCAGCGTACCCCGATCGGGCCGCTCCAGCAGGAGCAGCACGCGAGCCAGCGTGGACTTGCCGCAGCCCGACTCGCCCACGAGCCCCAGGGTCTCGCCGCGCTCCAGGCTGAGGTCGACTCCGTCGAGGGCGCGCAGCCTGGTGGTGCCGGATGTACTCTTGGGCACCTTGAAGCTTTTTGTCAGGCCGCCGGCCTGAAGCAGGGGCCCCGGCCGCGGCACGGTGTCAGGCATGGGCCGCCTCCTTCCAGTAGTGGCAGGCCGCCGCGCGGCCCGCGCCGGTCTCGGACAGCTCCGGCCGGTGCGTGGCGCAGTCCTCGCGTGCGATCGGGCAGCGGGCGCGGAACGCGCAGCCGGTGGGTACCGCCCGCAGGTCGGGAGGACTTCCGGGGATGAACCGCAGCGGCTCTTCTCGGTTCCGGCTTCCCGGCACCGAGTCCAGGAGTCCGCGCGTGTAGGGGTGCCGGGGGTCGGCGAAGACCTCCCCCACAGGGCCGGACTCCACAAGGGATCCGGCATACATCACGCCTATGTGGTCGGCGTGCTCGGCGGCGACCGCGAGGTCGTGTGTGATAAGGACCAGCGCCGTGTCCTGCTCGCTCCGCAAATCGTGCAGCAGCTGCATGATCTGGGCCTGCACTGTGACGTCGAGGGCCGTGGTGGGCTCGTCGGCGATGAGTACGGAGGGCCGCAGCGCCACCGCCATTGCGATCAGCAGGCGCTGGCGCATGCCGCCGGAGAACTGGTGCGGGTAGGCGTCCGCGCGGGAGCGCGGCTCGGGGATGCCAACCCGCTCCATGAGTTCCACCGCCTTGGTCTTGGCCGCTTTGCGGGACAGCCGCTCGTGGATGCGGAAGGGCTCGGCGAGCTGCGTCCCCACGGTGAACACCGGATTCAGCGCGGTCAGCGCGTCTTGGAACACGATGGCCAGGCCGGGGCCGGCGAGGCGGCGCCGCGCCGCGGCGCTCAGCGACAGCAGGTCGGAACCGTTGAGCCGGATCTCTCCGCCGACGACGTCGGCGACCGGTTCGAGCAGCCCGGCGATCGCCTGCGCCGTCATGCTTTTGCCGCACCCGGACTCGCCCAGCAGCGCCAGCGTCTCGCCGGAGCGCACGGAAAAGCTCACGTCGCGGACGACGTGCGCGGTCCCTTCGGGGGTGCGGATGTCGACCGAGAGCCGATCCACTTCCATCGCCGCCGTGGCGGGCGGCGGCGCCGCTTCCGGTGTCGCGCTCATGCCTGTGCCTCCTCGGTCGGGGCCTCGGCGCGGCGCCTACCGCGCGGCACGGTCAGCCGCCACCGCTGTGCCGGGTCGGTCGCCAACCGCGCCCACGAGGCCAGGGTGGTCGCCGAGATGGTGGTGATGACGATGGCCAGCCCCGGAAAGACCGCGGTCCACCATGCCGTCTGCAACTCCTGGCGGCCCTGCGCCACCATCAGGCCCCAGCTCAGATCCGGCGGCTGGATGCCGATGCCGAGGAAGCTCAACGACGACTCCGTGAGGATCACGAAGCAGAAGTCGAGTGTGGCGACGGTGAGCAGCGTGGGCAGCACGGTCGGCGCGACATGGCGCCGGATGATGTCACCGCTGCCTGCGCCGAAGGTGCGGGCCGCGTCGACGAACAGCCGGCTCTGCAGCTCGGCCGACTCGGCGCGGGCGGTGCGCACGTAGACCGGCAGCCGTGCGATCGCGATGATCAGGACGAGGTTGGCGATGCTGGGCGAGAACACGTAGAGGACGACGACCGCCAGCAGCAGGGAGGGGAAGCTGAGGATCACGTCGGCGATCCGCATCGACACGCTCTCCCGCCAGCCGCGGTGGTAGCCCGCCCACATGCCCCATACCGAACCCAGCGTCAGCGACAGGGCCACGGCGGGTACCGCCACCAACAGGGTGGTTCGAGCGGCGACGACCAGCCGGGCCGCGACGCTGCGGCCCAGCGAGTCGCTGCCGAGCACGAACGGCCAACCGTTTTCCAGAGTGAACGGCGGCAGGCTGGTCGAGCGCAGGTTCTGCTCGGTGGCGAGTTCCCCGAGCAGGAAGGGTCCGATCGCCGCGCCGGCGGCGACGGCCACCAGTACCAGGGCCGCCAGGCAGGCGAAGCGGTCCTTGAGCAGCAGTGCGAACAGTCGCGGCGGCTGCGGCGCCGGCGGCGCCTCGGCCGTGGAGGCCGCGGAAGCGGCGGAGCCGAGCCCGAGATCTGCATCGGCTTCGCTGTGCGTGCCGTCTCTGCGGGCCTCGTTTCCGTTCGTCATGCCATCACCCCCTGGCGGACGCGCGCGTCCAACAGCGCGTAGCAGACGTCGATGAGGATGTTGAGGGCGAAGATCGCCAGCGCGGTCAGCAGCACCGCCGCCTGTAGCACCGCGAAATCACGCTCCAGGATCGAGTCGATCATCAGCTTGCCGATGCCCGGCCAGCCGAAGATCGTTTCGACGACGACAGCGCCGTTGATCATGCTCACGGTCAGATCTCCGGCGACCGTGAGCGCCGGGGCGGCGGCGTTGCGCAACGCGTGGCCGAAGATGACGCGCTTCTCGTCGGCGCCCTTGCTGCGCGCCACTTTGGTGTAAGGGGCCGACAGCGCCGAGACCATGGAGCCGCGCACCACCTGGACGAGGACGCCGAAGGGGCGGATGAGCAGCGTGAGGATCGGCAGCACCCACGCCGCCGCCCCGTCGGTGCCCGAGGTGGGCAGCCAGTTCAGTGTCACGGAGAACACCAGCACCAGCATGATGGCGAACCAGAAGTCCGGCACGCTCGCCGACGTCGACGACAGGAAACTGGCGGCCCGGTCTGCGGGCGAGTTCGGGCGGTAGGCGGCCAGGCTGCCGATCACCACGGCGGCCGCGATGGCGATGAGCATCGTCGTCCCGGCCAACTGCAGCGTCGCCGGGAACGCCTGCAGCACCGCCTGGGCGGCGGGCTGGGCGGTCCGCAGCGACTCGCCGAAGTCCAATCGGGCGATCTGGCCGAGGTAGTCGAGGAACTGCACGATGACCGGCTGGTCGAACCCGTTGCGGGCCGCGAACTCGGCCCGCATCTCGGGCGTCGCGCTGAGCGGCAGGTACAGGTTCGCGGGATCGCCGGTCAACCGCGCCAGGAAGAAGACTCCCAGGATCACCACGAGGAGCGGCAGGGCGCTTGAGACGATACGGCGCCTCAGGAAGGCGAGCATGGACCGGAATACCTCCTCAGTCCGCGGGCTGCATTCCGCGCAGCCGCAGCTCGTCGTTGGTCGCCGAGTCCGGCGTGTAGGACACGTCCGGGGAGATCGCCATGACGCCGGTCATGTGCGCGAGCACCGCGTCGCGGACGACCTCGTCGTTCTGGTAGGCGAGTGCATCGGCGAATGCCTGCTGGCGTGCATCGTCCTGGGCGTTCTCGGCCTCCTCGATCATCGAGTCGAGCTTCTCGGTTCCGTAACTGCTCTGCGCCCCCGAGGAGCCGTAGATCTGCTCCATCGTGAAGGCGGCGTCACCGGCCTGGTTGCCGTGCTGGGCCTGCAGCAGCGTCGGCCCCATGTCGGAGGGGAACGGCCGGAGCAGGTACTCCATCCATGCGTTGACGTCGAGCATCTTGATCTCCACCTCGAGCCCGGCGTCGATCAGGGACCGCTGCACGACCTCCATGGCCTCCGACGCCTTGGGGTAGATGCCGTTGCGGCCGATGATGGTGATGGTCGTGTCGACGGGGACTCCGTCGGCGCGTGCCTCGTCGATCAGGGACTCGGCCTTCTTCGGGTCGTAGGGCCACGGTTCGATACCGTCGTTGTGGCCGGTCACACCCTTGGGAACGATCTGCCCGGCGGGTTGGCCGAGGCCGGAGAAGACGGAGGAGACCAGGCCCTCCTTGTCGATCGCGTAGTTGATGGCACGGCGCACGCGGATGTCGTCGAGCGGCTCCTTGCCGGCGTCGATACGCATGTAGGAGGTCTCGTTGTTCGGATACTCGACCGCGTTGTCACCCGAGCTGTCCTGGGGGGCGAGCCCGACGGCGATGTCGGCCTCGCCCTGGGAGACCATCGCGGCCCGGATGCTGCTTTCGGCGCGCCAGACGTAGCGGGCCGCGGCGTAAGCGGGCTCCTCGCCCCAGTAGTCGTCGTAGCGCTGCAGCTTCAGGTCGACGCCCTGGTTCCATTCCTTGATCTTGTAGGGGCCGGTGCCGATGGGCTCGCGGACCTTGTCTTCGGTGTCGGTGCTGGTCGGCACGATCTCGATGAATGACAGCCGCAGCGGGAGGATCGGGTCGGGCTCGGCTGTGGTCACTTCCAGTGTGTGGTCGCCGACGGCCTCGGCGGTGAGTTCGCTGTCGCCGAAGACGTAGCCGTCGACGTTGCAGCCGATGTCGGAGTCGACGGTGCGGTCGATGGAGAACGCGGCGGCTTCGGCGTCGAAGGCCGTGCCGTCGTGGAAGGTGACTCCCTCGCGCATGGTGAACGTCCACGTGTTGTCGGACGTCTGCTCCCAACCGGTTGCCAGCGCGGGTTCGAGCTCGCCGGTCTTGGCAACGCGCTCGGTGAGCGCCTCGGTGATGTTGGAGCGTGTCACGCGGCCGGTGGCGGTCAGTGAGGCGTCGCAGGGCTCGAGTGTGGGCGGCTCCTCGGGAAGGGCGATACGGACCGTCTCCGCGGATCCGCCGTCGTCGGTGTTCGCGACGGCGCAGGCGGTGCCGGTCAGGAGGAGTCCGAAGGCGGCGAAGACGCCCGGGATTCGCAGCGGCCGGGAACCGGGCGCCGGGGGGAGGTGTGGCATGCGCATGGGTTTCTCCTGGGAGGTGGCTGGAGGAAGTCGCGGGGAAGGTCGGGTGTCTCCGGATGCGGAACACGCGTGATCGGGGTCGGTGTGCCGGTATCCCGGCGGCGCCGGCTACGTGCCGCGCAGGGAGCCGGGCAGCAGCGCCTCAGGTGCGTCCTGGAAGGTGACGGGGCGTTGGAACCGCCGTACCGCGGTCCAGCCGACGGAGGTGTGCGCGCTGTCGGAGGTGGCCGGGTACGGGCCGCCGTGAGTCTGCGCGGCGTTGACGGCCACGCCGGTCGGGAAACCGTTGTGCACAACGCGGCCCGCCAGTTCGGCGAGCTCTGCGGCGAGGGGCGCGAGTCCCGCGTGGTCTTCGGGTTCGGCGTGGATGGTCGCGGTCAGGGAGCCCGGCATCAGCCGCACCGCCTCGAAGAACCGCTCTTCGGACCCGACGTCGACCACCACGGCGACCGGGCCGAAGTGCTCCTCCCGCAACTCCGGCGCCGCCGCCAGGTCGTCGAGCCCCGCCAGCAGCAGGACCGGGGCCGCACGCAGGCCGGGGCCCTCGAAGGCATCCCGCCTCTTCGTCACCACCTCGACTCCGGCGGCGCCGGTGCTGGCCGCAAGCCGATCGGCAAGCGCGTCGCGGGTGGCGGTGTTGAGGAGCACGCCCGGCTCGGCGCCGTCGAGGCGGGCCGCCGCCCTTTCGGCGAACTCGCGGCCCCGCGTGGTGAACACGAGGCCGGGCTTGGTGCACATCTGACCGGCGCCGACGGTCATGGAGGCGGCGAAGCCCTCCGCGATCTCGCCGAGCCGTTCCCGCGCCGCGGCCTCAGTGACGAACACCGGGTTCAGACTGCCCATCTCGGCGAACACCGGGATCGGGCGGGGCCGGGCAGCGGCCAGATCCGTCAGGACGCGGCCCCCGGCGAAGGAGCCGGTGAACCCGACTGCGCGGACCTCCGGCGCGGTGACCAGGGCCGCCCCCGTCTCGTTGCCTGCTCCGTGAAGCAGGGCGAAGGTGCCGGGGTGGGCTCCCGCCGCGGCGACGGCGTCGACGACGGCGCGGCCGACGATCTCGCTCGTGGCCGGGTGCGAGGGGTGCGCCTTCACGAGCACGGGGCATCCCGCCGCCAGCGCCGAGGCGGTGTCGCCGCCGGCGGTGCTGAAGGCGAGCGGGAAGTTCGAAGCGCCGAACACCGCCACCGGGCCGACCGGGAGCAGGACGCGGCGCAGGTCCGGACGGGGCGGATTGGCGTCGGGGGCGGCTTCCACGCGAAGCGCCTCCCGGTAGTCGCCCTCTTCCACGACCCGGGCGAACCCGTTCAGCTGGTTGCGGGTACGGGCCAGTTCGCCTTCGAGGCGCCCTTCGCCGATCCCGGTCTCGGCACCCGCCGCCTCGACGATGCTGTCGCGGGCGGCCTCCAGCCGCTCGGCGACGCCCCGCAGCAGGACCGCCTGCCAGCCTTCGGGCAGGGACCGGTTGGCGTCGTAGGCGGTGCGGGCCAGGTCGGCGGCGCGAGCGACGTCGTCCACACCGCAGGAGGTGAATTCCGGTCCGACCGGTGCAGCAGTGGCCGGGTCGACCGCGCGGAACGCGGCACCCGATCCGCGCAGTTCCTCTCCGCCCAGGAAGCCGGTGCCGGCCGCAGGGAGTGCGTTCTCCGTCGAAGGGTTCATGACGCCACGCACGCGCTCGCGACGGCCAGCCCGCGGTCGATGATGTCGGCCAGTTCGGTCCTGTGTTCAGGAGACGGTTCAGCCAGCGGTGGACGCACGGGCCCGGCCGAGCGCCCGCGGATCTCCAGCCCTGCCTTGACCAGCGAGACGGCGTAGCCGGGGGTGGTGTTGCGCAGCTCGGCGAGCGGCACGTAGAACTCGCGCAGCAGCTCGTCCTGGACGGCCTCGTCGCCGCGCTCCGTGGCGGCGAAGAAGGTGGTCGCGACGGCGGGGGCGAAGGCGAGCACCGCGGAGGAGTAGGCGGCGGCACCGACGGCGCGGTAGGCGCGGGCGAAGGTCTCGGCCGTCGGCATGCCGTTGAGCAGTGGGAGGCGGCCCTCGGTGACGGTCCTGATGCGCTGCAGCAGTTCGATGTCGCCGTGCCCGTCCTTCAGCGCGACGACGCGGTCGCTTCGCGCCAGTTCCGCCGCTGTCTCGGGGGTGAAGACCGCGGTGGAGCGCTGATAGGGGATCAGGCCGAGTCCGGTGGCGCCGAGCAGCTCCCTGTAGTGGGAAAGCAGCCCTCGCTGCGGTCCGACCTGCAGGTAGGGCGGGAGCACAAGCGCGCCGTCGGCGCCCTCGCCCTCGGCCGAGCGGAGGTACTCTTTGGCGACCCGGGCGCCGCCGCCGACGCCTGGCAGTACCGGGACCGTGCCGCCGACGTGCTCGACGGCGGTGCGCACCACCGTACGATGCTCCTCCAGAGTCAGCGAGGCGAACTCACCGGTGCCGCAGGCGACGAACAGCGCTCCGGGGTTGGCCTCGAGCATGTCGTCGAGGTGCTCCTTGAAGCGCGGGAGATCGAGCTCTCCCGCGTCGGTGAAGGGAGTGACCGGAAAGCCGAGCAGTCCGGTGAGGGACTCCCCGAGTTCCGCAGGCGATAACGGCATCAGCGACCTCTTGTCTACATATGGATATATGATCTATGCTGGTAGACCAGCACCGTAAGCTGGTGTTTCAGAGCACGTCAAGGGGAGATATGAGGAAATCCGCAACGACGGGGGCGGAACCCGGCGAGGTCACGGGGGTCCGGACGGTGAAATCTGCCGAACGGGCGATCCTGCTGCTGGAGTACCTGAGCGCCGCCAAAGAGCCGCGCGCGCTCCGCGACGTGGCCGACGACCTGGAAATTCCCCGGGCCAGCGCCTACGCCCTGCTGATGACGCTGGTCCACCGCGGGTGGGTGGAGCCCGACGCGACCGGCTCCGGGTTCCGCCTGGGCATCCGGGCCCTGCGGGTGGGGGCCTCCTATGTGGAGCACGACGACGTCGTGCAACGGGCGCACCGCATCATGGACGAGATGTCGCAGGAGTGGGGGGAGACCGTCCACCTCGCCCGCTTGGACGCCCACGAGATCGTCTACCTGGCGACCTGCATCTCGCGCCATTCTCTCGCGGTCGTCTCCCGTCCCGGCCGCCGACTGCCGTGCTGGGGGACGGGGCTCGGCAAGGCGCTCCTCGCCGAACGTCCGTGGGAGGAAGTCGACGCGCTACTGCCCGAGGCGCTCTCGGCCCGCACCGTCAACACCTTCACCGACCGCGAGGCGCTGCGGGCCGAACTGAAGGCGGTGAAGGAGCGCGATTACGCCATCGACGAGCAGGAGTCCACGATCGGGCTTCGGTGCTTCGCCGTCGCTCTGGACTTCGGCGACGGGGCCGTCCCCAAGGAGGCGCTCAGCTTCTCCGTGCCCATCGTGCGCCTGGACCCTGAACGCGAGCGCGATCTCGTGGCGGCCCTCCTCGATGCCCGCGAACGAATCGTGCGCTGACGCAGCCCGGCGTCGGACAGGTACTCGGCCGGAACCGCAGCGAAGCCGCGGCGTCGGCTGGACTCCGGATCGCCCCGGTGCGCCTCGGCACCGGGGGCGGGTCCAGCAGGCGCCGTACCGACGCCCTGCTCGCCGTGCTGCGCGAGGGCGGGTGGAGCCACCCGCCCACTCGATGAGCCCGGCCGCGAGTCCACTCGCAGCAGCGACGGTGGCGCCGGTGATGAGAGCGGTAGCGACCCCGATCCATCGCAAGGCCGGCCAGAAGCGCCCCGGTGGTGCCGAACACGAGTCCGAACCCGAGACCGGCGATCGAACCTCCCGTGAGTGTGCGCTTGAGGAGAACATGTCGGCGCAGTCGTCCGCTTACCTGCCAATCAGCGGCCCCAGGGGGGTTTCGCGACGATGCAGGACCGGCGGCGCCCAGAACCACGGCAGCGCTCCCCCGCCGCCGGCCCTGGCGGGCGTCGCTGAGCAGGGACAGGGAGGCCGCGACGATCATTCCGTCGACCGACACCGGGAACAGGCCGGCGCGCCAGGCGGGCTCCCCGTGGCGCAGCGCCAGCTCGAACATGTGGGCGTAGGAGACCACCGCCGCGATGGCGGTCAGCAGCAGGACGGTGGCGGTGGTGAAAGAGTAAATCCCGGAAGAATCGGCGAACGCAGCCACGCCTGTCTGCTGTCGCGATCGCCGTCGAAGGCCGGGCGCCGAAACCGCGCGCGGAAGTTGCCGCGCCGCAGTTGCCCGCCCCGCACAGCCGGTGAACACCGCCCCGCCCTTTTTCTTAGCAGGTCACCGCAATCCCGACCGCACCGGAGATGGCGGCGCAGGTGGGCCCGGACGGCCGCCGAGGAGCGGGCCTTGTCGCCCAAACCCAGCGGCGCGAACATCGGGGCATCACCCCGCCGGCCCGGGCTGGTCGCCAGAACCAGGGGGCGAACGGTGCTGGTCGGCCAGCAGGTGGAAACAGGCCCTACAAGCCCTGTCCGTCGGGCCCGCCGCCGGCCGCCGAGCACCGGCGCGGTCGTCTCCCGCACGACGTGCCGCAGCCACCGGCGCCGCTGTCACTCCCGGCCCCTACAGTCCCTCCCATGACGCAACCGACCCCGAAACTCGAGACGCGCGGGGCGGGTGCCGCCAGTGGTGAGTGCGCCCTCACGGCCCGCTGTGCTGAATCGCGGCGCCCGCTGCCCGTTTGCTCTCTGACCTTCTTGACTCAGGTGTTGCCGTGACCTCTGAATCGTTCGACAAACTCAGCCGGTTCCGCACGATGGCCCTCGCTGAGGGCATCCCCGCGGATGATGTCGAGCGGTGGCTCGCCACCGCCCGCCCCTGCGCGAGGCTGGATGGGAAGGGGGACGGGCCGGTCGTGGGTCGGCTCGGCGGCCCGTTGATGCTGCCTGCCGGGGCCCCCGACCCCTGGTTCAGGCTCGCCGCCACCATCGACCTTGCCGCACTGCCCGAGGATGCCACGGATCTCCCTTTGCCCACCGATGGCCACCTGCTGTTGTTCGCCCACCCCGATCCCGATCTGGACGATTTCGGTTACAAATCGCTGGGCAGTGCGCTCCACATCCGCGCCGGTACACCGGTGGAGGAACGCCACGTGGATTTCGGTCCGATACTGGGCGAGCTGTTCGGGGAGGAATTCGGGGAGTTCCCGGAGGGCGAGCTGCGTCTGAGGACCGACCTCTCCCTGCCCATCCACGCCGTGGTTCACGACCCCGGTCCCCCTCCCATCACCATGCGGTTCCCGTCTGATCACCGCACCGTGGAACAAAGGCGGGTTTGGGATCGCGTGCTTGGCGCCTGGGAGAGGAGCATGCCGGACGAGATCGTCCATCCGGGACTCCAGCTCGGCGGATACTCCCGAGACGAGAACAACGAGGAGGACCCCGCCGTTCTGGCTGGGCGGGAGGCGGCAGAAGCGGAGAGCACGGGGGATCTGCCGCCATCCGAGACCGACATACGCCCTGAGGACTGGGTGTGTCTCGCCCAGTGGTGGCACGGTATCGAGGGATTGGAGATGGCTTACTTCTCCTGGTCGATCGCCCGGCAGGATCTGGCCGAAGGACGTTTCGACCGGGTCTTTGCCACCATGACCTGGAACCCCTGACACCCGCCGGGAACGGCAAAATCCTCCCCCACGCCCTGCGGGTTGCTTTCATCGGCCTGGCCCTGGCCGCCTTCGGAGAACGCGGCCAGGGCCACCGCTGAGAAGAGGCTTGCCCCTGAGTAGTGGACACCTCTGACAATGGAAACCAAGGAGCCGTCCACCCGCATGGCCTCACCCATAGGGGCCGCCGGGGCGTTCCGGGCCTTGCTCCGGGAGCGCCCCGGATGCCCGCCCCTCAGCGCTCGTTGCGATGGGAGTTGCGCGACCACGGTCGAGCCGAGCCGACTCTCCTCAATCCCTAATGCCCTCACCAGGGGATTTCGGCGCCTTTCCATTGTGTGAAGGTTCCAGAGGGCGCGTCTCCGTCGAGGAGTGCGACTCGGACGATCTCTCGCGCGGCGTCTTCTACGGTGTCGGTGCCTTGGAAGTTGACGAGCGCGGTGTTCGCGAAGCCGGGTGATACCAGGTTGACCTTGATGTCGGTGCTCTCCTGTTCCACCATCATCGCGAGCGTGATCGCGTTGAGCGCAGTCTTCGACGCGGAATAGACCGGCTCGAATCCGCCGTGAAAGGGGAAATCCGGATCTGCCATGGTCGTCAGCGACCCCATTGCGCTGCTGACGTTGACCACGCGCGCATCCTCGGATCCACGCAGCAACGGCAGCATGGCCTGGTAGACGGCCAGCGGTCCGAAGGCGTTGACCTCCCAGACGGCGCGGATCTCGTCGAGCGGCACGACACTCGGCGCGGAGGACGCCAGCAGCTCCGCCATGTCGCGGATCTCGGTGCGAGTGGTGGAGATCGCGGCATTGTTGACGAGCACGTCGAGCCGGCCCGCGGTGTTGTGGATGACCGCTTCCGCTGACGCGATCGATGCCGTGTCGGTCACGTCCAGCTGTACGGCGGTGGCTCCTGAGCCGATCTCGTGAGCGACGGCCTCGCCCCGGGAGGGATCGCGGGAGCCGACGAACACGCGGAGCCCGGCCGTGGCCAGCTCCTGCGCGACGCGTTTGCCCATCCCCTGGTTCGCTCCGGTGACCAGTGCAATACGTCCCTCGGACATATGCTTCTCCGTACGTTGTCGGTGGCTCGAGAGGGCCGAGTGTGTGGACCGCCCGGGCCCTGGCCTCGGCCGCCGGGCTGGTGCCGGCCCCGCTCGGCGCCTTTCGATCCACCCTGCGCCACGGCGACGGGCTGCGGGGAGACTCGCTCGGGGATGGTCCTCTCAGGACCACCCCGCGATCGGGGAGGGAGAATAGGCACTATGCCGACGAAGCCGAGACAAGAGTTCGGACGCTACCTACGCGCGCGCCGGGCGAGCGTGGCGCCCCAAGCGCAAGCAAGCGAGGCCCGTCGTTCCCGCCGACAGGTGCGCGGGCTGCGCCGCCAGGAACTGGCAGCGGTCGCGGAGATCTCCGTCGAGTACCTGATCCGCCTCGAACAGGGCCGGGTCGCGCATCCTTCGCGAGGAGTGCTGTCCTCCCTCGCCCGTGCGCTCGAGCTGCTACCGGGCCAGCGGGATCATCTCTTCCGTCTCGCAGGCGAGCTGCCGCCCGAGCCGACGAGCCCGAGCGAGCAGGTCAGGCCGGGCCTGTCTCATCTGCTCGAAGGCCTCACGACTCCGGCGACCGTTCACGATGGCCGACTGGATGTCTTGGCTCGCAACAGCGCCGCAACCGAACTTCTCGGACAACCACACGGCACAGGCCCCTACGACCGCAATATCGTCTACCAGGGCTTTGCTCCATCGGCTCGGCGCGTCCTCGGGGAAGAGGGAGCCGCTAGGTACGGACGATGGGCGACAGCGGAGCTGCGGACCGCCATCGCGCGCTACCCGCACGATGCCCGACTCCAGGGCTTGGTCAAGGAGCTGACCGCCACCAGTGCGGATTTCCGCCGCCATTGGGGATGCGGCGAAGTCGCGTGCGAACGATCCGGGATCAAGAGACTGCTCCACCCGGCGAAGGGCTGGCACACGTTCCACAGTGAGATGCTGCACGATGCGCAGCAGGATCACTGGGTCGTCATCTACACCCCCACCACGTAGCCCGCGCCGAATCCCGCCGAGGGCTGCACATAGGCAAGGACCTCGACAATCGCCTTCGCGAGAGAAGGCCCGACCCGAGCAGGGCCCGATAGCCGGCACCGAACGCTGCCGGCGGCACCGCCGCCTCCCGGAATCGACCGGCGCCGAACCCCGCGCCCATTCCAGAGTGGCCGCCGGCCGACGCCTACTCCTGCTGGGCAGCCTGCTCAGCGGCACGGCTGAGCCACCTCGACTCCCCTTGGAAGGCGTCCAGTCGCCCGCGGGAGCCCCGCCCGAACGCCTTCTGGTAGTCCTGTGCCAATCGGCGGTACAGCTGCGCCGCGCCGTGGGCGTCTCCGGCCTGCCCCGTCATCTCCGCGTGCTCCATCCGGGCCTTCAGCGTCTCCGGGTGCGTCGGCCCGAGGCGCCGCGCGAGCTCGCGCGCGTCGTTCTCGATCCTGCGCGCGAAATCGTCAGACGCACCGACAGGCGCGTCGTAGGAAGCGGGGAGTCCGCCACTTTCCCTGCTCGGCACCGCGCCGGGAGCGCTATGGGCGGCCGCCCTGGCGCGCTCGGCCACCACTCGGGCGTCCCCCGGCCGATCATCGGGGTCCTTCTGCAATAGGTCCAGGGCGAGGCGGCTCAGCGGCGGCGGGATTCCCGGCGCCAGCCGTCCGGGCGGCACGACGGTCTCCGACCGGTGGGCACGTTGGAGGTAGACCAGCGGCGCCTGATGGGAGCCGAAGGGCGGCTTCCCGGTGAGCATCTCGTAGAGGACGCACCCCACGGCGTAGAGGTCGGTCCGGGCGTCGCCCCGTTCGCCGCGCCAGCGCTCCGGCGCCGCGTAGCAGGCGGTGAGGTGGACACCCGGTGTTGTTGTGGGGCGCCCCAAAAAGCCCGCAATTCCGAAATCCACCAGCTTCGCGTCGCCCTCGTCGGTGATCATGATGTTCGCCGGTTTGACGTCGCGGTGGACGATTCGCCGCTGGTGCGCCGCCGCGAGGCCGCGGCAGATCTGCTCGATCCACCGCAGCAGCGAGGCGTTGGGCGGCCGCGCCTGCTCGCGGAGTTGGTCGCGCAGAGAGCCGCCGCGCACGTATTCCATAATCAGCCACAGATTCGCACCGGTGAGGATGAAGTCGTGTATCGCCACCACGTAGGGGCTGTTGACGTGCGCCAGGGCGGTGATCTCACGGCGGAGCGCCTGCACCTCGTCGTGGGCCGCGTCGGCCGGGCAGTCCTTTACGGCGACGTCGCGGTCGAGCTTGTGGTCGCGTGCGCGCCATACGCGGCCGTGCCCACCGCGGCCCACGACTTCGGTGAGTTCGAACCTGTCGTCCAGCCACGTGGTGGCGGTCATCGCGCCCCCGCCCCTCCGCCGGGGACGCGGACGGCTACACGGCTCCGGTCCTCAGCGCGTGTGCTTCTCCGCATGTTCGACGGCCTCCTCGACAACGGGTGCAGGACCGGCCGCGGTGTGCCGTGCGGTGTCGCCCCGCCCCGGAGACTCGTGGCCGTCCACACGGGTCCAACCGGGGGAGAGCATGACGGTCGGGGGCGCTGCTGATGCGGAGCGCGTCTCGATCTCGTCCAGGACCGCGACCAGAGCCGGCAAGCCCTGGGTCTCTGCCCGCGCCCACAGCATCCGGCATTCCTCGTGTTCGCGCACCACCGCTTCAAGCCGCTCCTGAGCCTCGCGGGTGCGGCTCGCGCGGTAGTAGTCGTTCTCGGCTTCGATGGGCGGGACACGCTTGCGCAGCCGCCCCAGCGCCAAGCGCGCGGCGCCGACAGTGAGCAACGCGGCCAGGACGGCGGAGATCACGTACCCCGAGCCGACGAACAGCGGCATGCCGAGGGTCACCGCCACGAACAGTACGAGGCAGCCGAGAACCACTGCGACATTCAACGTGCGGCGCATCCGCCGCACATTGAGAAGATGGTCGCCAAGCTCGGCCGCCAGCTTCTTTCCGGAGACCGGGGAGGCGGGGTCGGTGGGCAGGGCGTGCTGCCAGTGGCCGACATGCACGACGACGTCCGCGGGCCGCCGTTGGCGGGAACGCATCGAGACGGTCTCGCCCGCGGCCGTGATCCAGTCGCGCGCGCAGCTCACAGCCAGGCGCTTGGCCTCCGCGCCCAACTGCGTGTGCTCGGCCGCGCTGGGGAACGCCGCGTGCGTCAAGAGCGTGGGTAGGTCCATCGTGGTATTGGCGGCCGGGCTGCGGTCGCCTTCGGCGGCCCGCACCACGTCGCCCCCGTACTCGATGATCCTTTTCTGCACGTCGATTTCGCGCTGGAGGGCCGCCTCGTCGTCGGACTGCTGGTTGACCAGGTGGTCGAGCGCGCTGTGCACGATGCCGTCGCCGTAGGCACCGGTCACGATGCCGTTCGCAGTGCCCAGTAGCTCCTCGCGCAGCCGGTCGGCCACGTAGAGGCAGGAACGGGATTGGCGGTAGGCCTCGGCCACCTTCGGCCAGTCGGAGGCGCATTCGGCGAGAGTCGGCGTCGCGTCGTCCAGATGCGGAGTCTCATCGGCGAACAGCTCGATCAGCTTGGCGACCTGGACGCGGTTGGTTTCGTCGGTGAACATTTCGCGACGCCAGCGGCTCAGCGCCTCCTCGGCGTGCGTACGGCAGCTACGCCCCAGCGCGCCGCTCGCAACGGCGTCGAGCAGCACCAGGAAGTCGCGGTCGAGCGCCTCCGGGTCGACGGTCTGCAGGTATCCCTCCAGCCAGAAGGCCGCCCCCTTTTCGTCGTCGGCCCGTGTAAGCGCCAGAGCCATGAACAGCCGCGTCCGCGCTTCGTCCAGAGGCAGGGCCGTACGGCTGGCGAGTTCGTAGCGCTCGTGGTCCTTCAGGTAGGTCGAGGCGAACATCAGGGCCGCCGGCGCGAGCCAGTACCCGGGCGTAGCCAGCGCGACCTGGGTGGTGTACTCCCGCAGGGAGTCGCGATCGATGAACCCGGACTGGACGGCGTCCATGGCGATCTCGTTGATGACGCTCTCGGCCAGTCGGCGGGCTCGTGCCCTGTCGCCGAAGCGGCGCTCCATCTGCTGGGTGAGCTCCCCGATGCGGTGGTGGGCGAGCTGGACGGTGCGTTCGCGGTCGAACTCCGCGCTGAGGCGCTGGAGCGCCTCCAGCGTCTTCTTCGCCGTGGCGGCGGTGGTGCCGAGATCGCGTTCGAGCCGGGCCAGGCGTAGGGACACGTCCGCGCGCAGAGAGTTGATCTCGGAGGCGATGCGGCCGGTGTCAGGGACGGAGGAATTGGTCATGAGGCCTCCTCTTCCGCGGACCGCTCATCGAGGCGGCGCCCTGAGGGATGTGCGAAGGTGCCGACCCTGGTAAGCCGGATCCTATTCCAACTCTGAGACCCGCCGCTCCCGGAATGGGGTGGCATGGAACCCGCATTCGCTGTGCGACTGTCCGTCCGTTTCCGCGTTTTCGTCGGTCGCTCGAACTTCTCATTCCGAATGGGACAGGTGTCGGGCGTTGTTGCTGCTCGGATCGCTGTAGGAGCCGTCGGCCGGAATCGCGAGGGTTCGGCGCCGACCTCGACCTCCTGCGGGAAGAGCCGACCCTGTTCTCTTCCGCCTCGGGCGCGACAAAGCGCTCGCCAAGCGCGTCGCTTCGACAGCAGCGCCCTCAAACGAAAAGGACAGGATGTAATCATGCTTATGTCCGGCGCCGGAGTAGGGGCTGGACTGCCCGGGCCCCGCGTGGGCGCGGAGCAACCGAATGAGCGGCGCGTTTACGGGACAGCCTGTTCACTCCAGCCGAATCGGACGAACCGCACGCCACACCTCCTCGGGGGCGCGGCCTTGGTCGATGTCGCGGGCGACGGCGGATCCGGGGCGCTCCGGGGGGAAGGGCCGGGGCGCCCCGGCGGCTCTTACTCCGCCCGCAGGTTGTCCGGGCGGACGAGCCGGGTCAGGACCGGCAGGCTGAGCAGGACGATGCCGAGAACGACCGCGGCCGCCACGGCGGCGATGGCGGCGATCGCGGCCGGGTCGAACTCCACGGGGTAGTCGAGTACGCGCAGCAGTAGCCCGGCGAGGGTGGCGCCGACCGCGACGGCGACGAGCAGACCCGTGGCGAGCGGTATCGCCGCCTGGTAGAGCACCGACACCGCAAGCGTCCGCTTTCGCACCCCCGAGGCGGCGAGCACCGCCAGGGGCCGCCTGCTCTCGCGCAGCTGCTCGACCGTGGAGATCAGCAGCCCCAGCCCGATGACGGCCAGGGACGCCGAGACCACCGCGGTCAGCACGCCCCTGATCGGGTCGATGACCTCGGCGCCGCCCGGCATCCGGTTGACCTTGGTGTGGGCCAGTGGGCTGATTCCGCGGAGCGCGGTGCGAACCTCGTCCAGGGACTCCTGTGTGGCGGGCTTGAGGTCGAAGGCCAGGTGGACGGCGGTCGGCGGAAGGCCCGCGCCGCTGACGGCCCCCGGCGTGGCCAGCACACCGCCGCCCGAACCGGCCGGCGCGCTCACTCCGGCCCCCTCGGCGGCGTCGTCGGGCTCCGGTGGCGGGACCGTGCGGGTGGCGGCGGGCAGCGTCCACGAGACCTCGGCGCCGAGGCCGGAGATCCGCAGCCGGTCGCCGGCCGCCGCGCGGGCACCGCCGTCTACGACGAAGACGTCCCCGTCGGAGCACGCACCGACGCGGGCGTGCTCGCGCAGCGCCGCGCAATCGCCGACCCGCACCGGCACCTCCCCGGCCGGGGCCGTCGCGGTGAGGTACTCGGTGACCGCACGCACGTCGCGGACCTGCGGCAGCGCTCCCAGTTGAGCGGCGGCTTCGGCAGCGGCCGCGGGCGACCGGTCCGGGATCTTCGCCGAGTAGAGGGGCTCGCCCGGGGTCATCGGGCGGGGGTCGGCGAGGTCCTGCTCCACCCCGGCGAACACCGTCTGCAGCGCGATGACGCCCGCGACGGCCACCACCACACCGGCCACGATGCGCGTTTCCGCGACTCCGTCCGCGCGCAGTCGGCGCACGGCCAGCAGCCGCGCCACACCGCCGCGGCGCGCCCGGGACACCATCATCTGGAACAGCCAGGGGGTCACCGCGGCGGCGCCCAGCAGGAACAGCACCATCCCGGAGACGGTCAGCAACTGGACGGAGCCCGAGCCGAACCCCTCGCTCCCGGTCGCGGCGGGGGCCAGCAGCGCGGCGCCGACCGCGAGCGGCGCGGCACGCCACCACAGCCTGCGGCGCGGCCG
This sequence comes from Streptomonospora arabica, assembly GCF_039531585.1. Lineage (NCBI taxonomy): Bacteria > Bacillati > Actinomycetota > Actinomycetes > Streptosporangiales > Nocardiopsidaceae > Streptomonospora > Streptomonospora arabica. Next base: position 308,226 of record NZ_BAAAQI010000001.1, read on the forward strand.
GGATGCGCGACGCGTCACCCCGAGCGGGTCGGCGGCCGCCCGCGCGGTGGAGACGAGGGTGACGGCGACCGCGAGCCCGACCACCCCGACCGACACCACGGCCGCGAGAAGGGGGTGGGGCACGATGTCGGCGGCGAACACGTCGATACCGCCCGGCCGCAGCGGCGGCACGGCCTGGCGCAACGGCACGAAGAGCCCGACGCCGACGGCGAGCCCGGCCAGGGCGCCGACGAGGGTCTCGCCGCACGCGGTGCGTGCGGCGGCCCACCGGTCCGCGCCGATCAGCCGCAGCGCCGCGAGCCTGCGGTCGCGCTGGTCGGCGCCGAAGCGCAGCGCTGCCGCCACGAACACGCCCAGCGGGAGCAGGGCGACGACCGTGGCCAGCACCAGCAGCAGCAGGATGGCCGGGTCGGCCGCGGAGTCGGCGCGCGGCCTGGAGAAGTCGTCTATTCGCGTGACCAGCGCCGCCCTCATGTCCGTGGAGAGGACACCGTCGTCGGCGCCGGCGTAGTAGGCGAACTCGTGCGGGCCGAGCAGCCCCGCGTCGCCGATGGTGCCGACGACGCGGTAGTCGAGCCGCTCCCGCAGGAGCCGGTGTTCAGGCGAATCCAGCAGCCGTGCCAGGGCGGGCGAGACCACCATCTCGCCGGGGCCGGGGAGTTCGGCGACGCCGGGCGGCCGGGGCGGGCGCGGGCCCTCGGGCTCGACGATCTGGCCGTAGATCCGGTGGTCGGCGTATTCCGTGGTCGCATAGGCGATGAGCAGCGTCTCGGCCGAGGGCTCGGTGATCCGTGGCGCCGCCATGTCGTAGGAGCGCGCCTCGTCGCGCTGCTTGCGCGCGTCCAGGAGGGTCGGTACGGATGCCGCGGCGAGCAGCAGGGCCACCGCCGCCCCGACGGCCACGGCGATCAGCCCGAGCCGCGCCCAGGAGTCGCGGCCGCCCGACACCGACATCCGCGCGCCGAGGGCGGCCTCGCGGAACCAGCGCAGCGGCGCCGCCTGGCGGCGCGCCCCCCGCCCGGTCATCCGGCGGCGTCCGGAACGAGATCGCGAGTGCGGCCGTCGCGGACGCCGACTTCGCGATCGGCGTAGGCGGCGACTCGGGCCTCGTGGGTGACGAGCACGACCGCGGTGCCGCTGCCGCGTGCGGCGTCGGCAAGCAGCCGCATCACCTTCTCCTCGTTGAGGGAGTCGAGCGCGCCCGTTGGCTCATCGGCGAACAGCACAGCGGGTTCGATGATGAGCGCCCTGGCCAGGCTGACACGCTGTCCCTCACCGCCGGAGACCTCGCCGGGGCGCTGCGTGGCGGTGTGATCGACGCCCAGGCGCGCCAGCCAATCCGCTGCGCGGCGGTGGGCCTTCTTGCGGGAGACGCCGTTGAGGCGCAGCGGCAGGGCTGTGTTCTCCAGGCAGCTCAGCTCGGGGACGAGCCCCCCGGTCTGGAACAGGAAGCCGAAGTCGCCGCGGCGCAACGCGCTGCGCTCGCTCTCCGACATCGCGCCCAGGTCGCGGCCCCGGTAGCGGACCGTCCCGCTGTCGGGGCGGATGATCCCGCCCAGGCAGTGCAGCAGGGTGGTCTTGCCGGAACCGGAGGAGCCCATGATCGCCACGATCTCGCCGGGAGCGGCGTCGAAGGAAGCGCTGTGCAGGGCTGTTGTGGGGCCGTAGGACTTGGCCAGGTCCTGTGCGGTCAGGAGGGCTCGGCCGGGGCTCTCGGAGGAGGCGGTGCGGCTCATGCGCGGACCTCCCGGGCGAGTTCGTCCAGGCGGGCGGCGGTCAGTTCCAGCCAGCGCAGGTCGGCCTCCAGGTGGAAGAGGGCGTGGTCGCAGATCAGGATCTCGGCCAGGTCTCCGCCGGCCTTGCGCCGGGTGAGGTCGCGCATGGCTTCGAGGTGGGCTCCGCGCTGCGCGTCCAGCAGGTCGGCGGCGGGACGGCCGGCCAGCAGGGCGAGGACCACCTTGGCGTAGAGCGTGCTCTGCAGGTACTGCTGGGGCGCTTCGGGTGTGGCCAGCCAGGCGTCGAGATCGGTGACGCCTGCGTCGGTGATGGCGTAGCGCTTGCGCTCGGGCCCGGCCCCGGACTCGGTGGCGGCGACCTCGACCAGCCCTTTCTTCAGCAGACGCGCGAGCGCCGCGTAGACCTGCCCGTAGTGCATCGGCCGGTCGATCCCGAAGCGCTCGTCGTAGGCGCGCTTGATGTCGTAGCCGTGAGCGGGGCCGTTCTCCAGCAGCCCGAGCACGGTGTGTGCGAAAGACATGGCGGCACTATACACCCCATCTATACATCGCGTGTATAGAAAGGTGCCGAATGTGGAGCGGATCCCTCCCCGCCTCGTCTCGCGGCTCGCCCCACAGCGTGCAGGCGGACCGGCACCCGACTTGGCGGGCTGATCCCCGTGCGCGGGACGGCATGGACGCGCTCACCGTCCGCGCGCTCGCTCCCCGGCTCGACGTCGGAGCCCCGGCGCTGTACTGGCATGTCCGCAACAAGCAGGAGCTGCTCGACGAGATGAGCACCTTCGTCATGCGCCGCGTCACCGACGCGCTCTCGAAGGTTCCTCCCGGAGCGAGCTGGCGCGACGATGTAGCCGCCTACGCCCGCGTCCTGCGCTCGGAGTACCTGCTCTACCGCGACGGGGCGCGCATCTTCAGCGGCACGCGGATCGCCGACCCGGACGTGGTGAAGGCGAAGGAGCCCTGGCTCGCGCGCTTGACGGCGGCCGGTTTCACGCTCGCCGCGGCAGACGACGCCCTCGACCTGGTCACCGCATTCGTGGTCGGCTTCGTCATCGAGGAGCAGGAGCGGAACCGATCGACCGAGACCGGCCCGGACCGCTACTCGCTCGCCGAGCGCGACGCGTGGCTGGGCGACGGGGCCGAACTCGTCAAGGCCGCGGGGCACCTCCGCGACGACGGCGACCCGCGATTCGAACGTCAGCTCACCGCCTTACTCGACGGGCTCGCCTAGACCCGGCGAGCGGCGCTCGTTCCCCTACGCTTCAGCAGGCTGCGGCGGCGAGAGCCCTTCGAGCCGCGCGCGCGAAATAGCCACCGCGCGGACGGCGTTGTGGCCTGCACCATGGACGAAGCAGCCGAACCCGAGCGCCCCGGAACGGACCACCGCGCGGCAGCGGAGCGGATTCGCCAGGCCAGAGCCGAAGCGGAGGGACTGGCCGAATCCCTGATGCGCCAGTGGGACGGCGTCGTCGAGGCGGCCGCGTTGACGGGCAACGACGACGAGCACGATCCCGAGGGACCCACGATCGCCTACGAACGCCAGCAGCTCCAGGCCATGCGGGACCACGTGCGCGGCGAGCTCACTGATCTCGAACGGGCCGCCCAGCGGCTGCGCGACGGCGTGTACTGGACGTGTGAGGGCTGCGGAGGTCCGATCGCCGCGGCGCGCCTCAGCGCGCGCCCCACCGCCCGAACGTGTATCGGCTGCGCGTCCCCGGGCACCGCGCAGACCCGCCACCGGAGGTGATCGGCAGCGCTCCCCGCACCGGCGTCCCCGCGTCCTCTGCTCGCCGGTCGTGGCGGAGCGGGCGCTGCGCGCCCCGCAACGACGGCAGGACTCTCCCGGCGAACCGGAGCATCGCCCTGGCCACCGGCGCTGAGCACGGGCTGATCCGGGCACGGCACCACCTCCGGCGCGCGGGTGGCGCGGTGCCGGGCACCGAACCCGCCGGCGAGCGCGCACTCACCGAGTCCGCGGCCCGGCCCCCGCCGTCTGGCGGCTCGACGCCACCCGGATCGGCGCGTTGTCGAATTCACCGCCGTGCGGAGCACGCGGCGGAGGCGGTTCGGCCTGGAGGCCTTCGGCTGACCGGGGCGCGGCTTCACCAGCTGAGCGCGGCCTTCACAGGCAGGTGGTCGCTGCCGGTGGTCGACAGCACCCGCGCGCTCTCCGCCTCCACGCCGCGCACGAGGATGTGGTCGATCCGCGCCACCGGGAACGCCGCCGGCCAGCTGAAGCCGAACCCGGCCCCGGCCTCGTCGTGGGCCGAGTGCAGTCGCGCGGTGAGGCCGTCGAACGCGCGGTCGTCCATGGTGCCGTTGAGGTCGCCGAGCACGACCATCCGCTCGTTCTGCTCGGCGGCGACGGCCTTGGCGAGCGCCTCGGCGTTCCTGTCCCGCGAGTCCGTCCAGAATCCTCCCCTGGGCATGACCCGTACGGACCCCAGGTGCGCCACGTACACCGCCAGCGGCCCCCGGTCCGTGGTCACCGTGGCGCGCAGCGCCCGGGTGTAGCCCATCGTGACCTCGTCCGGCTTGGTCTCCGCCAGCGGCCCGGCGTCCATCTTGATGTCGACCGGCGCGGTGTCGGCGAGCGGCAGCTTGCTCCAGAGGCCGACCGTGCCCTGCACCGTGTGGTGGGGGTACGCCTCCGCCAGCTCCTTCCCGTACACCGGCTGCGCCTGTGCGGTGATCTCCTCCAGCGCCAGCAGGTCCGCCCCGGTGGCGGCCAGGTCGCGGGCGGTGCCGGCCGGGTCGGGGTTGGCGGCGCCGACGTTGTGGCTGACCACCGTGATGTCGCCGCCCGCGTGGGACTTGTCGGCGAGCAGCCCGCCGAAGAGGTTCAGCCAGACCAGCGCCGGCACCAGCAGCGCGGCCACCGCCGCGGCGGAGCGGCGCCACAGCGCCCCCGCCAGCAGCACCGGGATGAACAGGCCGAACCACGGCAGGAAGGTCTCCACGAGGCTGCCGAGGCCCGCGAGCCGATTGGGGATCTGCGCGTGCAGCAGCAGGAGCAGGCTCAGCAGCAGCGCCAGCGCCGCGAGCACCGGGCCGCGCTTCCAGGGCCCGGGCCGGGTAGCGGTGCGAAGTGCCCTGCGGAGGCGCCCGTGCCGGGTGTCCGAGCCGGTCCCGCCGCGATCGGCCTGTTCCTGTCGGGCCTCCGCCGTGTCCGGGCGCGTCTCCGTCTGTCCGCGTCGACTGTCGGTCACTGCTGCGTCCGTCCTCGGGTCGTCGGTGGTCCGGCGCTCGGCCGCGTCCTTCGCGCCCATGGCGGAGTTCGCGTCGTCTCGCAAGCCACGGCGGCGCGGAGCGGCCGATGCGTCCGGGGATCTCGCTACGCCGACGATATGCGGAGGTTCGCAGCCTTCACGGCACGCCTGCGCCTACCGGGTGGCTGCGACGGCCGGTACGGGCGAAACGGCACCGGTCACGCCTCGATGAGGCCCGTGCCGGAAAGCCAGCGGGTGATATCCGGCTCCGCGTCGGCGACCTCCTCCCCGCGGAGGGCGAGTCCCTCGCCGATGACCGCCCGGCCGACGTAGAGGTCCGCGTAGTCGTCGAAGACCCGGCCCTCGCCGATCGCATAGGTCACGAACGGGTGCATCGTCTTGCCGGACAGGTCGAAACCGTCGAGGAACGTGTGCATGATCATCGGGGCGCGGCTGTTCCAGACCGGGCATCCCAGCAGGACCGTGTCGAAGCGGGCGGGATCGGGCAGGCTGCCCGTTATCAGCGGGCGGGCGTCACGGTCCTGCTCCCGCTGGCTTCGCGCCACCGTGGTGTCGAAGTCGTGCGGGTAGGGCTCGGCCTCCTCGATGCGGAACACCTCCACATCGGACAGGGCGGCGACGGTGTCGGCCACCTGCTGGGTGTTGCCGACCGCGAGATCTCTGCGACGCCCGAACCAGTAGTTCTCCCCGGCACGGGAGAAGTAGGCGAGCAGGGTGGCTGAGGCCTCCGCCGGTTCCATGGACGGCTTCCTTTCGGGTGTAATGCGCGAGGTTCCAGGCGCCGAAGAGGCCGCGGGACGGCTGGAGTAGGCGCTGGGAGCCGTCCTCGGCGGGCCCGATGCGCTCCCCGATCGCCGAAGGGTCGCGCCATGTTCCCCTCCCCGCGGCAGCCGGTTCAGGCGGCCGGGTCGGCCGGCCCTGGTCGGCCCGCCGGTGTCCCGTCCTAGATTGGCCCATATCCCCACGTCAGGCGGGTGCGCCTCGCCGACGCGGGCCCGATGGACCTCCGCGTGTTCTCGGTGCCGGGCCCCCGGGCGCCGCTGCGCCGGCGGGTTCCGCGTTCCTCGCCGCGGTGTGCGGGCCGCTGCTGAGCGAGGTCACGATCCCCGGCCGCGCGCTGCGCCCCGGCGTCCGAGGAGGCTCGACGGTGTCGCCCGCCGGGCCCGCAGGGGCTCCGCCGGTGCGTCAACGCCGTATCGCGCCGACACCGGTGAGGACGGCAGCGAGCGGCGCGTGTCCTCCCGGGGCCGGCGCGCGCTGCTGCTGGGCGATGCGATCGTCTGCCCGGTCCGGCTCGACGAGCCCACGCGGCAGTCGATCGGAGACGTCGACCCCGACCTCGCCCGGCGGGTCCGCGAGCGGCTGTTCCGCGAGCTCGAGGACGAGGCCACGCTCGGTTCCGGCGCGCATTTCCCCGAGCGGTTCGAGCGCGTGCTGGCCGGGCAGGCACGGCGCTGGTTCACCTGAACCGGCCGCGGTCAACGCCCCGTGCGCCCGACCGGCGAGGGCGACGGCACGCCGGGGCGAGGGCTGCGGCGCCGCTCCCCTGCTTCGGCGACCGGCGCTCGCCGGGCGACCGCACCGCCGTCCGGTGGTCGTCCTCCGCGACCGCGGAATCGGCCGCCCGCCGGACTCCGGACGCCGGAGGAGGCGCGGGTCATGCGGTTCCGATCCCGATCCGGTCGAGGTCCATGCCGACCACCAGCCGAGACCGGAGTAGCCCTTGCCGGCATCCTCCCACCGCCTCACAGGCGAGGTGGAGGGACAGAAGTCGGCGATCGGTGGTCGCGGGGAGGGTCACTTCGGTGTGAACGCGGCGGCGTAGTCGTGGGCGAAGTCGGTGATGTCGCGTGCTGCGTGCCCGGTGAGGTCGGCGACCGACGTGTGCACCTCGGCGGCCTCCCCGCGGGCGTAGTGGGCGTAGTCCTCGACCAGACCGGCGAGCTGCCACGGCGGGAGCACGCCCTCCAGTGCGGCGGCGAAGTGGTCGGCGGGTGCGTCCTGGAATGCGATGTCGCGCCCGGTGGCGGTGGACAGCGCCTGAGCGATCTGGTCGTGGGTCACGGCCCGGGGCCCGGTCAGGGTGTAGGTGCGGCCGGTGTGCCCCGTGCCGGTCAGTACCGTCGCCGCGGCCTCCGCGATGTCCCTGGTGTCGACGGCGCTGACGGCGGCACCGCTGACAGGCGCGGCGAACCGGCCCTGGGCGATGGTCCCGGCGAAGGCGAGCAGCGCCTGCATGTAGAGGTTGGGGCGCAGCACTGTGTGGTCCAGGCCCAACTGCTGCACGTATGCCTCGACTTCGGCGTGCCAGCGCAGGAACCGCACCGGTGAGTCGGGGCGCGCCGCGTACTGGGAGAGCACCACGAGCCGGTGCACGCCGGCGCCGCGCGCCAACGCGGCGAACCGGGTCTGCAGCGGGGCGGCGTCCTCTGCCGACGGGCTGTTGAGGAAGGCCGCGTCGACGTCTTTCAGCGCGGCGGTGACCGACTCCGGGTTGCGCAGGTCGGCGACGACGTTCTCGGCGCCGGGAACGGGGCGGTCGGGATCGCGGATCATGGCGCGGACGTCGGCGCCGCGGGCTTGCAGCTCGGGGACCAGGGTCGATCCGATGGTTCCGGTCGCACCGGTCACGAGCACAGTAGGGGCGTTCATCGTCGGGTGTTCCTTCCGTCGTGTCGCCGAGGCGTGGTTCTCGGCAAGGCCTGTCCCGGGGTCAGCGCGCGTCCGTGCGGCCGGAGGCCGGCCGCGGGTCGGGGGCGGGCGAGCGACAAAGCGATGGCGATGCAGGCGAGCGCGCCGAGGAACGCGGTCGTGAACGAGATGTCCGCGCCCGCGTGCGTCCCCGCGGCGCCGACGGCGATCCGGCGAGGGCGGCGAGCCCGATCGCGCCGCCCAACTGCTGTGCGGCGTCGACCAGTCCGCTCATCAGGGCCTGATTCCCCTTCGGCGCTGTCGCGCACCGCCGTCGCGGTGGCGTTGACGGAGGCGAGCCCCGGGCCGCCGCCGATCGCCGCCTTCGCCGCTGTGCCCGCCCGGCCGGGCGGGCACAGCGGCGAAGGCGGTTCATCGCTCATCGAGTCGTCATCGTCAGGGGTGGCGGGTTCCGCGTTCCGGCGGCGGCGACGGCCGCGCCCGGGGGTGCGGGGCGAACCCGGTACCGAGCCGCGGGCGAGGCGGTAAGCCGCCGTGCCGTGGGATCGTGTCGCCATGCCATGACGATCGCGCAGACGCACCCGCGTTCGCGTCGGTGACAATCACCTACTTCACCGAGGCGCCGCCGACTGCTGCGGCCGACGACCGTCCGGGCTCAACCGCCGCTTCGGCCACTGCAGCCGCGGCCGGCCTTCGATGTCGGATCCGGGTCGGGCGCCGGTTGCGGGGCAGGCGGGCGCCTCCGGCTCGGCGGTCTCGGCACCGGCTGTACGCGCCGACTGCTCATCCCCGCCGGGCGCGGTGCGTACGCCGCGGGCGTCGATGCGGGACCTGCGCGTTGGCGAAGCGCAGGCGCCCATCAAGGCGAAGGCCGCGCGGCGTGGAGCACCCGCGACAGCGGGGGCCTGCGGCCGCAGTACCAGCCCTACGGGTTGGGTCGGATCCGGGCGCGCGCCGCGGTACGCACCCGATAGCGCGAGAAGCGCCGGTGCCCGCCCGCCGAACGCAGCGGTTCGATCAGCCCGCCCGAACCCGGCGCGCGCGGGAACGCCGGCGTGGTGCCCGCCACCTCCGCCGCCCGCCCCCTCGTGTAGGCGGGAGAGTCGTCGTCATCAAGGCGACCTGCGGCGTCGGAACCGGTCACCGCACACCGTCGACGTCTCCGCGGGCACACCGAGGGCCCCGGCGCCACTGCGGCGCCGGGGCCCGAGAGTTCAACACCATCTACGCACCGGCCCCAGCGGGACCGGCCTGCCGATTCCCGCGCCTGCGGCGCCGGGAATGCGGGGATCGCGGTTGTCTGACCGTGGACCACCTCTTTCGAACCAGGGTCCTGCGGTACCCGCGCGGCGACGTTCCTCGCGCGGGCGATCCTGATGGCATCCGCTCCTCTCGTCGTCCTCACAACGGCGACTGCTTCGACAACTTCTGCTTCACTACTGCGGTTGCGATCCTGCGCTTGCGCTATTCGCCTACTGCGGTCCTACCGGCCCCCGGCGCCGTGCCGCACGTGTGCGCCGGTCGGGCCGACCTGCTCCGCCGATGTCTGCCGGCGGCCGTTCGCGGCCCGCTTTCTCGGCCACAGCAGGAAAATTAGCACCCTCCCCGGCGCATGTCTACTCCGGCCGCAACAGTTTTTCGGTTGTTGCGAGGGAAGACCACGACACGCTTACCCCGGCCGGTGCAGGGCAGCGCCCGGCCGGGGCAAGCGGGCGCCGGGGCGCCGGGCGGATCACAGGCGGCCGGCGGAACCGGCGGCCCGGGCAGCCGGACACGATCCGACCCACGCCCTCCGCACCCGTCGACCCATCGGCCTTCGCGCCACCGCAGGACGCAGGGCGGGATATATGGACTTCTCGTCCATATCATGGTTATATGGACGGACAGTCCACATCACGAATCTCAGCCGAGTGGAGCACCCCATGACCAGCACCACCGCGCGCGTCGCTCTCGTCACCGGCGGCTCCGGCGGCATCGGCAGCAGTGTCGTCGAGCGCCTCGTCCAGGACGGCTTCGCCGTCGCGGTCCACTACTCCGGCAACGCTTCTCGCGCCGAGGAGCTGGCGGCGAAGGTCCGCGGTACCGGAGGACAGGCGATCACGGTCGGCGGCGACGTCGCCGACGAGGCCGCGATGGCGGCCGGGTTCGACACGATCGAGGAGGAGTGGGGCGGCCTCGACGTCGTCGTCAACACCGCCGGGATCATGCTGCTCTCGCCGATCGCGACCCTCGACCTGGCCGACCTCGACCGCATGCACCGGACCAACATCCGCGGCACCTTCGTCGTCTCCCAGCTCGCGGCCAACCGGCTCCGGGCGGGCGGCGCGCTGATCAACTTCTCCACGACCGTGACCCGTACGCGGTTCCCGACCTATGGCGGCTACGTCGCCTCCAAGGCCGCGGTCGAGAGCATGACCCTGGTCCTGGCCCGCGAGCTGCGCGGGAGGGACATCACCGTCAACGCCGTCGCCCCCGGTCCCACCGCCACTCCGCTCTTCCTTGACGGCAAGGACCAGCAGACCGTCGACGAGCTCGCCAAGGCCGCCCCGCTCGAGCGCCTGGGCACGCCCGACGACGTCGCCGAGGCGGTCGCGTTCCTCGCCGGCCCGGCCCGCTGGGTCAACGGCCAGGTCGTCTACGTGAACGGCGGGCTCGCCTGAGGCCCCGGCTCGTCTCCTGCGCGGCCGCCCGCGGAAACCGGCACGGTCTCCGACGAGATCGCCCGGACCGAGGCGCTGCCCAGGGGCGAGCGGCCGACCGGGTTGACATCCACCCCGCGGGCGACGGCTCCGACGAGGTCTCGGAGATGGCCGACCGGATCCGCCGCGTGCAGGCGGTGGGAGCCGGGCCCGGGCGGGGCGGCCTGTCAGGCGGCGGCCCGGTCGGTGACGCGCCGGATGGCCCGAACGGCGAGGTCGGGCTGATCGACGTGGACGCGCGGGGCCGGGCTCGGATCGGGCACCCGCGACCGGCCGGACAGACGGCGGCGGTCGGCGTCACCGCCGGTCAGAGGCATCCGACCGGGGAGCCCCCCGGGTTCCGGGTGCGGCGGACAGGCCTCCGACGAGCAGGTCGACGATGTGGCCGGCCAGTTCCTCCACCTCTTCGGCGGGCTGGTCCTCGATCTTCCGGTACCACATGTCGACGGCGTTCAGGCTGCTCAGCAGGGTCCGGGCGGCCAGCGAGACGTCGACCTGGCGGAGCGAGCCGTCCGCCATGCCCTCGGCCACGACCCGGCGGAACATGTGCTCGTAGTCGCGCCTGAGCCCGTTGAGGGCGCTCAGCGCGTCGCGCTGGCGGATCTTCAGCTCCGAGGAGTCTTGAGCGCGTACGCCCTGGTGGACCACGTGGTGGTACGCGAGGTCCGTCATGAGGTTGAGGAGATGGGCGCGGGACATCGCCGCGAGTCGCTCACGCCCGCTGCCGCCGCTCGCCGCATGGGGCTCGACGCGTTCGCGGACCCGCCGCATCCCCTCTTCGTAGACGGCCAGGAACACGTCGAACTTCGACCGGAAGTGGTAGTAGATCAGCCCTTTGGTGGCTCCGACCTGATCGGCGATGTCATCGAGCGTGGCGCTGGAGAAGCCCCGACGCATGAAGGCTTCGGCGCCCGCGTCCAGGATGCGGTGCCTGGCCTCCGGCGTCCTTCCAACGGCCCCGGTGTCGTGAGCGCTGATGCTCAACGGTCCCCCTCCTCGCGGCCGGCGGTGGCCCCCACCGCCTTTACCGCTGAGAGTGCCCACACTGGCGAATGGTTGACTATTGTGTCCTGGGACACATAATACTGCGTAGTATGACATGCCTGCACGGGGGAGGTCGGGCTCTAGGAGGATTGAGGTTCACATGAACTCAGCGATCGTGTTCATCCTGATCTACTTCGCGCTCATGCTCGGTATCGGCTACTGGGCGAGGTCGAAGGTGAAGTCGTCGAGGGACTTCCTGGTCGCGGGCCAGACACTGGGCTTCCTGGTGATGGCGGTCGGTACGTTCGCCTCCATCCAGAGCGGCTTCGGCATGATCGGCCACACCGCCAACACCTACGCCTGGGGCCTGCAGGCGATCGTCGCGGCGGCGCTCTTCGTGCCGCTGGCCTTCGCCCTGTCCTGGTTCCTGCTCGGAAGCCGGCTGTACCGGCTGGCCCGGGAGCACGACGTCTACTCGATTCCCGACGTCATCCGACTCAGGTACCCGGGCCGCTCGGCGCATCTGGCCATGTCGGTCGCCATGTTCATCGGAGCGGTCGCCTACATGACCGCCCAGGTGACCGCCATCGGCGTGATCGTCGCCCTGATCTTCGACACCTCGACGACCACCGGCGCCCTGATCGGCTCGCTCGTGGTCGCCCTCTACACGATCGTCGGCGGGATGCTCGCCGGCGCCTGGACGGACTTCATCCAGGGCCTGCTCATGGTGGCCACGTCCATCGGCGTCTTCTTCGTCGCCACCAGCACCCTCGGCGGCTGGGGGGCGATGCTCGAAAGCATCGCGGCCCAGGACGTCTCGTTCCTGCGCATCGACGCGACCCAGCCGCTGACGTGGATCTGGGCCTTCGTGATCCTGGCCGTCCTCGGCGCCGCGGCACAACCGCAGCTGATCACCAAGTTCCTGATGCTGCGCTCGCCCACCGAGCTGAAGTGGGGCGCCCTGGTCGCGGGAGTGGCATACGCCGTGACGACCCTCTTCGCCCTCGGCGTCGGGCTGGCGACGCGCGGACTGACCATGGCCGGGCGGGCACCCGAACTGGACAACATCGACAACACCGCCACCTGGTTCCTGGACAACATGGTCTCTCCGACGTTCGCGGGATTCGTGCTCGCCGGACTGCTCGCCGCAATCATGTCCAGCGCCAACTCCTTCATCGCCGTCGGAGCGTCGGCCCTGATGCGCGACGTCACCGGGGCGCTGGGTATCCGCGTCCGCAGGGAACTCCTCTGGGCGCGCGTGGCCAGTGCACTCGTCGTCGCGTGTTCGCTGGTCTTCGCGCTCTACCTCTCCCAGGTGGTCTTCATCCTCGGCGCCATCGGCTGGGCGGCGTTCGCGGCCGCCATCTTCGGGCCGCTGGTCCTGGGCCTGTACTGGCGCCGCGCCACGGCGACGGCGACCACCGCAGCGGTCGTCTTCGGCATCGTCGCCAACCTCGCGCTGACCGTGCTGACAGCCGAGGGCGTGGTCACCCTGCCGGCGTACCTGCTGTCCGGCGGAGCGGTCGTCTGCCTCGGGATCCTCCTCTTCGTCGCCGTCTCGGTGGCGGCGCCCTCCCGGACGTCGTCGGAGAGGTTCGTCGAGCTGGCCGGCGACCGCCCGGCGGGCCTGGGCCGCGTCGACTCCCTGGTCGCCGCCACCTTCGCCACCATCGCGGCCGCGACCGCCGGAATGCTTTTGGACCAGTGGTACCTGGTCTACTACGCCGTCCCCGTGCTGGCGACGGTGTTCATGCTGATGGGCTCGCTCAACAGGCGCGACCTCTGGTCGCCGTCCATGGTCGGCCAGGTGGCGGTCTTCGGCGCCGCACTCGCGGCGCTGTTCGCCGTCTCCCACGCGGCGCTGGGCGGCGAGGGCACCCTCGGCGGCCTGCCCACCTCCACGGCGGTCTTCCTCTACGTGATCTGGCCGGTGACCGCGGTGGTGGCGCCGCTCCTCTACACGACCCTCTACCGCACGTGGCTCCGCCACGACCTCGAAGAGAGTCCGGGCCGCGAATCCGCGCAGACGACGCGCGCCGGCGAGTAGGGGGCCTGCCATGAGACCGGGGACCACGACCCCTGGACCGGGCACGGCGCGCACCGGCCTGGTGCTTGCGGTCGCCGCCGTCATCCTGTGCACCGCGGCGGCCGCCCGGCCGGCCGTCGAGGACGCTGGGCCGCAGGGGAAGCGCCCGCAGTGCGCGGAGCTCGAAGGCCGGGAGATCCCCGCATCCGCCATCAGCCTGCCCACACGGGGCGGCAGCGTCACCGCCGCTTCGGCGGTGACGGAGGCCGTCGGCCGCGAGAGCGTGAGCTACTGCCGTATCGACGCCGCGCTCCACCCTGTCGACACCTCGGCCCCGGACATCGGGATGCGCCTCGCCGTACCGGTGGAATGGAACCGCAAGACGATGATGTTCGGAGGCGGCGGCTACAACGGCACCGTCCCCGACGTCACAGCGGGTGTGCCCTTCGGGCCGGCGGACGAGCCGACCCCGCTGGCCCGCGGGTATGCGACCTACGCCGGCGACTCGGGGCACCAGGCGGATCCGGCGATGCACCCGGTTCCGTCACTGGACGGCTCCTTCGCCGTGAACGACGAGGCGCTGCGGAACTTCGCGACCGGCGATGCGCTCAAGAAGACCCACGACGCGGCTCTGTTCCTGATCCGGCAGAGCCGCCGCGCCGAACCGAAGCACGCGTACTTCGCCGGCGGATCGACGGGGGGCCGCGAGGCGCTGGCCGCGGTCCAGCGGTGGCCCAGGGCCTTCGACGGCGTCATCTCGGCCTATCCGGCATGGAACAACCTGGCGGAGGCGCTCTACCTCGGCTACGCGACGCAGCTTCTGGCGGAACCCGGCGCCTTCCCCGGGCCCGAGAAGCAGGGCCTGCTCTACGACAGCGCCGTCGGGGCCTGCGACGGCCTCGACGGCCTGGAGGACGGGATCGTCTCGAACGTGCGGGCCTGCGACTTCGATCCCCGCGAGCTGCGGTGCCCGGGCGGCGAGGACACCGGAACGGCGTGCCTCTCCGACCGCCAGATCGGTTCGGTGCGCGCCATCTCCTCGGAGTGGGCCTGGCCCTACGAGATCGCCAGCGGCGAGCGCAGCTATCCGGGCTTTCCGTTCCTGTCGGGCGCGGACATGCGGACACCGCTGCTGGGGTTCGGCACCACCGCTCCCGCGGACCCCATGCCGCTGACCAGCGGCTACGGGATGCAGTACTGGGACCAGTGGGTCAAGTACTTCCTGACCCGCGATCCCGGCCGCAGCGCACTGTCCGTCGACCCGCGCCACCCGGGGAAGTGGCGGGAGCGGATCAGCCGCCTCTCGGCTCTGCAGGACCTCAACGACGCGGACCTGCGGCCGTTCCGGCGCGCGGGCGGCAGACTGCTGCTGATCCACGGTGCGGCGGACGAGCTCGTCTCCCACCGGTCGACGAACGACTACTACGAGCGGGTGGTCGCCACGGTAGGGCCGCGGAAGACGAAGAGGTTCATGCGCTACTACCTCGTGCCGGGTGCGAACCACGCCAACGTCGGCGATCCCGCCTTCGCCGCCGCCTGGGACTCGGTCACCGCTCTCGAGCGGTGGGTCGAGAACCGCCGGCCGCCCACCGATCCCGTCGTCACCGCCGGCGACGACGGCAGGTCCCGGCCCCTGTGCGAGTACCCCCTGTGGCCGCGCTACCGCTCGGGTGACCCCGCCAGCGCCGACAGCTTCGTGTGCACGCGGTGACGCCGGCGGCGGGGCGGCTTCGGGACGCCGCTCCGCCGCCGGCGTCGGCATAGCCCGCCGCAGCGTGCGGGGTCTGCGGGCGCGGTGCCGGGGCTAGCCGCCGGCGTTGGTTCGCAGACCCCGACGCGTGAGGCCCCGGGTCGGCCGCCTTCAGGGCCGACCCGGGCGCGGGCCGCGGCTCACCTTCCGTGCGCGGCGGTACCGGAGTGCTCGGCCAGGACGTCGGCCAGCGGTGTGCGGATGCGGCAGTTCTCGAACAGGAAGGAACGCATCAGCGTGTCGATCTCCTCGTCGGTGACCCCGCGGAAGAGCTCGGCGAACTCCTCCACCATCGGCTCCGAGAGCAGGATGTGCCGCACGAGCTGCTGGATGTCGCGCGAGGCCCCGAACGGGAACGGCGCGTAGTCGGGGAACTCCCGCGCGAACAGGTCCCGGATCGGTTGCATGACCTCGGTGATGCCCTCCTCCGTTCCGCCCCAGGAGTCGGCGCCCAGCCGCGCCTTCTTGCGCAGCATCGGCTCGACCCGGCGCATCCACGGGGAGTCGGGCGCGGCGTAGGCCACCCCCTGCAGGCCGATGTCCTTGTAGAGCCAGACGGCCCAGCTGGCCCCGTAGCGCTGGTAGATCTCCAGCTGGTCGCGGAGCACCCGGTAGCGCATCGCGTCGGCCTCGGGGTCGCCGGTGTAGACGGGGCCGAACTCGCCCACCCATACGTGCAGGCCGCGCGACAGCATGTAGGCGCTGCGCCGCCGGAAGGTCTCCTCCAGCACGTCGCGGTCGACGTAGGTGCCGCGGCTCACCCCCGGGTAGGGGCCTCCGTCGACGAAACCGGGAAGCGCGTAGTCGTGGTTGGTGTAGACCACGTTCTCCCAGGGCTCACCGAAGATGTGGAAGTCCTGGGAGTAGCGGTTGCCTTCCAGGAAGATCACGTGGTCGGGGTCGTGGGCGCGGATCGCCTCGTAGAGCCGCGCGTAGAACGGCATGATCATCTCTTCGCTCGGATCCGCCGGCTCGTTGATCGGGTTGTAGCCCGCCACCCACGGGTTGTTGCGGTAGCGGCGGGCGATGGCCTCCCACAGGTGCACCGCGCGGTCCTGGAAGTGCCTGTGCTCCCAGAGCAGGGCGCGGTGGGTGGGGTTGTCGGAGTGCCAGTGCTGGTTCTGGCAGCCGGGCAGCGCGTGCAGGTCGATGATCGTGTAGATGCCGTGGCGTGCGCACAGGTCGACGACCCGGTCCAGGTGGTGGAACCCCGACTCGTCGATCTCGAAGGGGCGCATGTCGTCCTCGAAGTGCCGGTAGTTGATCGGCAGCCGGACGAGGTTGAGCCCCAGAGAGGCGATGTAGCGCGCGTCCTCCTCGGTGAAGAAGTACTCCAGGAACCGGTCGAAGAACAGGTGGTACTGCCGCTCCCCCAGCACCCGCCGGACGGAGCGGCGGTGCGCCTCCTCGTTCGCCGGGTAGCCGGTGATGAAGTTCTCCATGTTCATCCACCCGCCGAGGCCGAATCCGCGCAGGACGACAGTGGTGCCGTTGCGGTCCACGAGCGTCGAGCCGCGGACGGACAGCAGGGCGTCGCCAGTCAAACCTGACTCCTCTCAACCGTGGGCCGGCCGCCGCGGGCGTGGTCACCCGCTACGCGCCGACCCGTTCGAATCACCTTCCGAAGCCGGCGGTCAGACCTCCCAGGAGCTGCCGGCGGGCGACGATGTAGAGCACCACGATCGGCAGCGTGGACAGGAGCACCGCGGCCATCAGGCCGGGGACGTCGACGCCGTACTGGCCTTGGAACTGCTGCAGGGCCAGCGGGATCGTCCGCACGTTCGCGCTCTGTGTCAGCACCAGCGGGAACAGGAAGTTGTTCCACGCCTGCAGCGCGTTGTAGATGACGACGGTGACCAGGGCCGGCCGCGAGAGCGGGAGCACGAGGGTGCGCAGGGCCCGGCGGTGCCCCCCGCCGTCGATCCTCATCGCGTCGAAGAGGTCGTTGGGGATGTCGCGGATGAAGTTCACCAGGATCAGCACCGTCAGCGGGATGCCGAACGCCACCTGGGGCGGGATGAGGGCGTAGAGGGTGTCGTACAGCCCCAGCTCCACGATCAGCAGGTACACGGGGATGATCGCCGCCTGCAGCGGGATCGCCAGCCCCATCAGGAAGGTGGTGAAGACCGCGCGGACGGCCCGGCTGCTGATGCGCGCGATCACGTAGGCGGCCAGGAAGCTGACGAAGACGATCAGGCCGACCGACAGGGTGACCACGAACAGGCTGTTGAGGAAGTAGAGCGCGAGCCCGCTGCGCAGGACCTCCGTGTAGTTGCCCACGACCGGGTCCAGCGGCGGGAGCCACGGGCTGCCTTCGAGGTAGTCGCCCTGCTCCCGCAGGCTGCTGATGAACATGTAGTAGACGGGGTAGAACGCCGCCGCGAACCAGACGAGCCCCATCAGCGGAACCAGCGGGAAGGACCGCCGCGGTCGGTGCCCGGCGGCCCGCCGGGCGCGGGCGTCGGACGGGTCGGCGGTACCGCCGTGTGTGCCTGCCAAGGCTCACGCTCCCTCTGCCTGGCTCTCCATGCGCGAGTACCCCGAGATCCGCAGCAGCGCGAGGGACAGGACGAGCCCGAGCGCGACCAGCAGGACCGCGATCGCACTGCCGTAGCCGATCCGGGTCTCCTGGAAAGCGGTGATGTACATGTGCAGCGGCAGGATCCGGGTGGAGTTCTCGGGGCCCCCGCCGGTGAGGATGAAGAAGATGTCGAAGTAGGTGATCGATCCGTTGACGATGAGGATCGACGAGGTGATGAGGGTGTACTTGAGCTGCGGCAGGGTGATGGAGAAGAACTGCCGGAGCGTGCCCGCGCCGTCGATGCGCGCGGCCTCGTAGAGCTGCTGCGGGATCTGACGCACCGCCGCCTGGTAGAGCAGCGTGTGCAACGGGATGAACTGCCAGGCGATCACGATGATGACCGCGTAGATCGCCGTGCCGGGGTCGCCCAGCCAGGGCTGGGCGAGGGCGTCGGCGCCCACCGAGCGCAGCAGGGAGTTCAGCGCGCCCTGGGGGCTGAGGATCGCCTGCCAGATGAGGCCGACGGCCACGGCCGAGAACAGCAGCGGCAGGAAGTAGGCGATCCCCAGGAGGGCGCGGTAGCGCTGGTAGCCGGCCAGGAAGACCCCCAGCAGGATGCTGGCCGGGGTCTGCAGCAGCCAGGACAGGACGATCACCAGCAGGGTCAGCCGGAGGGAGTCCAGGGTCAGCGGGTCGGTGAGCGCCCGGGCCCAGTTATCCAGCCCGATCCACTGCGGCGGGGTGATCCCGTTCCACTGCAGGAAGCTCAGGCACACGGCCGCGACCAGCGGCCCGAGGGCGAAGACGGAGAAGAACAGCAGCGCCGGCATCAGCAGCAGCGGCGCTTTCCGATCACGTGGTTCAGACACGAGTCTCCCCTGTGTCGGGGGCGGGAGGCGGCGTGGGTGGCCCGCTGTACGCGGGCGCGGGGGCGAGCGTGCTCAGCGCTTCGGGATGCGGTTCATGTTCTGTGCGAACTGATCGGGGGTGATACTCCGCGCGAACACGCGGCCGAGGTTGGTCAGCAGTTCCTGGGCCACCTCGGGTGGCAGTGCCTGGTCCCAGGACAGGTCGAAGTAGGAGGCGCCCCGCACCAACCGGTAGATGAACAGCAGCCATTCGGAGCGGTCGCTTCGGGCCAGCCGGTCCTCGATGCCCTCGACCGGCGGCGCCAGTCCCAGGTCGATCAACCGGTCGACCATGTACTCGTTCATGACCGCCTCCTCCAGGAACGCGACAGCCCGGTCGCGGTTGCGGGAGGCGCTGCTCAGTGCGTAGAAGTTGGTGAGGTTTCCGGCCACGGCGCCGGCGTCGCCGCCGGCGCCCTCGACGGCGGGGAAGGGGAACCAGCCCAGGCTGTCGCCGGCGAAGTCCGGGGCGTCGGTGACGAAGCGCTGGTAGTTCCACGCGCCTTGGAGCAGCATGCCCGCCTGCCCCGAGTACACGAGCTGGGTGTCCTGGTTGGTGTCGGCGTCCAGGGCCGCGAACCCGTCCGGGAAGGCGCCGGCGTCGACGAGCTCCTGGATCATGGCGACCGCCTGCCGGAAGGCCGGGTGCGACCACGCGCCGGACTCGCCGGCCACGACGGCCCTGAAGGGCTCGCGCCCGCCCACGCGGTTGACGAGGTACTCCAGGTACATCATGTTCGTCCACAGGTTCTGGCCCGCGAGGGAGATCGGGGTCAGGCCCGCGCCGGAGAGGACGCCGACGACCTCCAGCAAATCGCTCCAGCTCTCCGGCGGGCTGAGGCCGTGCTCGGCGAAGAGGTCCTTGTTGTAGAAGAAGACCTTCGGCGCGGTGCCCGACTTGGGGACGCTGTAGACGCGCCCGTCGAAGGTCACCGCCTCCATCACCGACGGGAAGTAGCGGTCGGTGGCGACCGACGGGGGGATCGCCGCGGCCTCTCCGGCGTCGACGAAGGCCTTGAGCTGGCCGCCGCCCCAGTTGTAGAACACCTCGGGCGGCGTTCCGGAGATCATCGACGTCCGCAAACGGTTCTTGTAGGGGTCGTTCTGGAAGAACTGGGCGGCCACGGGCGCGCCGTCGGCGCGGCGGTTGAACCTCCTCACCACGTCTTCGAGCAGCTTCTGCTCACTGCCGGTGGAGATGTCCCAGATCGCGGCTCCTGCGCTCAGCCGAGAACTGCCGACGCCGAACCCGCATCCGGGAAGCAGCAGGGCGAGTGAGGCCGCCGATCCCGCGGAGAGCAGGCGGCGGCGGGAGAGTTCCCTGGCCATGTGTGTCCTTCGTGCTCGTGTGAGGGCATCGCTCCGCCGATGGGTGGATGAGGGCGACGGTGCGGCCGACGACGCAAAGCCATCGACCTGTGACGCACCTAATTTGTACTGGAAGTAAACTAATTCGCAGCCGGAGCGGGGGTCAAGGGGGTGGTGTGGTCCCCGTCACCGGTCGCCGCGACACGGACCCCCAGGGCCGGGCCCCGGCACGGCCCGCCCGTCCCCTCGGGAGCGGCCGGGGAGCCGACCACCGGAGCGCGGCGGTCGGCGCGCGCGGCGGCGGCCGCGCTGAGCGCGGGCACCGGACACCGCTGCGGCGCCGACCTCGGCGGGGTCGGCGCCGCAGCGGGTTCAGCACATCTCGCCGGGGAGCTTGCGAGCGTCGCCGATGAGCGGGCGCCCGGGCTAGGTCCGGTCGATGCGGGGGGTGCGGTTTCGGGGGTCGGCGGCGGCGAGCCGCCAGTGGCCGCCGATCTGGTTGTGCGGCGGGCGGTCCGGGTCGCGCTCGCCCTCGGCGGCCCGGATCGTCTCGGCGTAGGCCTCCGAGTCGTCCTGCGGCTCGTAGCCCAGCGCCCGGGCGGCCTCCAGCGAGGTCCACCGCCGGGTGTTGTCCGAGACGCCCCAGACGACGCGGAACCCGGGCGAGGGGGCGTTGAGGCACGCCTCGAACAGGCGTGCACCGTCGTCGGGCGACATCCAGTGGTCGAGCATGCGCGCGTTGGTCGGCTTCTCGAAGCACGTGCCGATGCGCACGGCGATCACGTCCATGCCGAAGCTGTCGTGGTAGAGGCTGCCGAGTGCCTCCAGGGCCACCTTGCTCACGCCGTAGAAGGTGTCGGGGCGGGGGAAGGCGTAGTCGGGCACCTCGGGCACGCGGGGGTGGAAGCCCACGGCGTGGTTGGAGCTGGCCAGGACCACCCGCGGGACCCCGGCCAGGCGCGCCTGCTCCAGGACGACGTAGCTGCCGTGGATGTTGACGTCGAGGATGTCCTCCCACGGACCCTCCAGGCTGTGGCCGCCCAGGTGGATCACCGCGGAGACGTCGCGCATCGCCTCGGCCACCGCCGCCGCGTCGGTGACGCTGGCGGTGACGACCTCCTCGTGGGGAGCGGGGTCGGCCGGAGTCGCGACGTCGAGCAGCCGCAGCTCGCGTCCGGGCCGGGCGAGCCGGGGGCGCATCAGGCTCGCGAGTCCTCCGGCCGCGCCGGTGATGAGAATCCGCTCGGTCATGGGCAGTCCCTTCCAGACGGGGTCAGCGGGTGAGCAGCTCGGAGATGCGGCGGGAGGCGTCGATGAGGGTGTCCACGATGTGCCGGCTGTGGTCCTCGTCCAGCCGCGCCAGCGGAACCGAGCAGCTCAGCGCGTCGGTCACCGGGTCGTTGTAGGTCAGCACCACCGCTCGGCAGCCCAGGCCGAGGTTGGTCTGCTCGGACTCCTTCGAGTAGTGCATCCGGCGGAACTCGTCCAGCTCGGCGAGGATCGCCCGGCGGTCGGTCAGGCCGCGCGGACTGAGCGCCTCCGGGTGTTCGGGGACCAGGTCCGCGCCGTCCGGGCGCTGGGAGAGGATCGCCCGCCCCAGCGCGGTGGCGTAGGCCGGCAGCCGCCGCCCGACGCGGGAGACCGTGCGCAGCTGGTGCCGCGACTCGCGGCTGGCCAGGTAGACGATGCTGCCGCCGTCGAGCCGCGCCAGGTGCACGGTCTCGTTGACCTCGCTGCGCACCTCTTCGAGGATCGGCGCGGCGGCGCGGACCACCGGGTCGCGGTCGAGGTAGGAGGTACCGGCCAGCAGGGCGCGCACGCCCACCCGGTAGAGCGATCCGCGCGCGTCCGTCTCGACCCACCGCCGCTCCACCATGGTCTGCAGCAGCACGTACAGGCTGGACTTGGGATAGCCGAGCTCGTCGTGCAGCTCGGCGAGCGACAGCGGCGTGGCCGATCTCGCCAGCACCTCCAGGACCTCGAGTGTCCGGTCAGCGGATTTCACCGTCATGACGTGGCCCTTCGTCGCAGGATCACCCGTTACGCCCCCTTGACACCGGATATCGAAAATTTTACATTTCTAGCCATCTTTTACAAGGGAGATTTTCATTCATATATGTGAATTGAGATGAAATGCAGTTAGACGGCCTACTGTTCTTCCCGGTCACGCCATTCGACCCGGCAGGCGACCTGGCGCCCGAGGTGCTCGCCGACCACGTCGCCGACGGCGTCGACGCCGGTGCAGGCGGCGTCTTCGCTGCGTGCGGGACCGGCGAGTTCCACGCCCTGGACCTCGCCGAGTACCGGCGGCTCGTCGGTGCCGCCGTGCGGGCGGCGTCCGGGCGCGTGCCGGTGCTCAGCGGCGCCGGCGGCCCGCTCCCCCACGCCCGGGCCTGCGCCCGGGCCGCCGCCGAGGCCGGGGCCGACGGCCTGCTGGTGATGCCGCCGTACCTGGTGCAGGGGCCGGGAGGAGGGCTGGAGTCCTATGTCCGCCAGGTCGCCGAGGCCTCCCCGCTGCCGGTGGTCATCTACCAGCGCAACAATGCGCGCTTCTCGCCCGAAGACGTCGCGCGCCTGGCCAAGGAGCCGTTCGTCGCGGGCTTCAAGGACGGCCTGGGCGACATCGAGCACGCGCAGCGGATCGTGCTGGAGGTGCGCGAGGCCGTCGGCGACGAGTTCCTGTTGTTCAACGGCCTGCCGACGGCGGAACTCTCCGCCCCCGCCTACCGGGCGGTCGGCTTCGACCTGTACTCCTCGGCCGCCTTCGCCTTCGTCCCCGAGGTCGCCGGAGCGTTCCACACGGCTCTGCGCAACGACGACCATGCGGCGGTGCAGCGGCTGCTCTCCGGGTTCTACCGCCCGTTCGCCGAACTGCGCGACCGCGTCCCCGGCTATGCGGTGTCCCTGGTCAAGGCCGGGGCCCGGCTGCGGGGCCGCGCGGTCGGCCCCGTCCGCGCGCCGCTGACCGACCCCGGCCCCGAGCATCTGGACGTCCTGCAGCGCATCATCGACGACGGCCTGCGACTGGTCAGGGGGTGACCGTGCGCATCAGCGGCATCACCGTGACTCCGGTGGCCTTCCACGACCCGCCGCTGCTCAACGCCACCGGCGTGCACGAGCAGTGGGCGCTGCGGGGCGTCGTGGAGGTCGCCACCGACGACGGCCTCACCGGACTCGGCGAGACCTACGGCGACGAGGCGCACCTGGCGATGGTGCGGGCCGCCGCCGACGCGCTCCTGGGCACCGACCCCTACGACCTCCACCGCGTCGGCACCCTGGTCGCCGAATGCGTGGGCTCCGCGGTCGTCACCCACCAGCACGGCCTCACCGGTGCGGGCAGCAACCAGAAGACCGCCGACGGCGTGTTCTCCCCCTTCGAGGTCGCCTGCCTGGACATCCAGGGCAAGGCGGCCGGCCGGCCCGTGGTCGACCTGCTGGGCGGACCGGTGCGTTCGGCCGTGCCCTACAGCGCCTACCTGTTCTACAAGTGGGCCGCCCACCCGGGGGCCCCGGAGGACCCCTTCGGTGCGGCCCTCGACCCCGGCGGGATCGTCGCCCAGGCGCGGCGCCTGGTCGCCGACTACGGGTTCGGCTCCATCAAGCTCAAGGGCGGCGTGTTCCCTCCGGACGAGGAGGTCGCGGCGGTCCGCGCCCTCGCCGAGGCGTTTCCCGGCATGCCGCTGCGGCTGGACCCCAACGCGGCGTGGACCCCGCAGACCTCGGTGCGCGTCGCCGCCGAGCTCGCCGGGGTGCTGGAGTACCTGGAGGACCCCACCTCCGGTATCGACGGCATGGCCGAGGTCGCGTCCCGCTCACCCATGCCCCTGGCCACCAACATGTGCGTGGTCACCCCCGACCACCTGCCCCCGGCCGTCGCCCAGGGCGCGATCGGCGTCCTGCTCATCGACCACCACTACTGGGGCGGCCTGCGGCGCTCCACCCAGATGGCCGCGCTGTGCCAGACCTTCGGCATCGAGCTGTCCATGCACTCCAACTCCCACCTCGGCATCAGCCTGGCCGCCATGACCCACCTGGCCGCCGCCGTGCCGAACGTCAACCACGCGTGCGACACCCACACGCCCTGGCAGAACGGGCAGGACGTGGTCGCCGCCGGCGCGCTGCGCTTCAGCGGCGGCGCGGTCGCCGTCCCCGAGGCGCCGGGGCTGGGCGTGGACCTGGACCGCGACGCGCTGGCGGCCATGCACGAGCAGTACCTGCGCTGCGGGATCACCCGGCGCGACGACACCACCTACATGCGGCGCTTCCAGCCCGACTACCAGCCGAAGACGAGGTTCTGGTGAATACCGTCTACGCCTACCCCTGGGACGTGGTCGGCGACCCCGGCGCACCCGACCGCCTGGCCGGACTCGGTGCCGGGTCCGTCGCGGTCGCCGCCTCCTACCACACCGCCCGTGCCGCCACCCCCCGCCATCCCGGCCACCGGTTCGTCCACGCCCGGCACGCCGCCTGCTACGTGCCCGTCACGCCCGAGGCGTGGCAGGGCAGCAGGCTCGTGCCCGGCCGCCCGGACTGGGTCGCCGGGGACGACTCCTTCGCGGCGGCGCGCACGGCCCTGCGCGCCGCCGGCCTGGCCGTGCCCGCGTGGGTCGTGCTGACCCACAACTCGCTCCTCGGCGCGGCCCACCCGGACCTGACCGTGCGCAACGCCTTCGGCGAGCACTACGAGTACGCCCTGTGCCCCGCATCCGCCGAGGTCCGCGACTACTGCGCGCGGCTCGTCGCCGAGGTGGTCGCCCTCGGCGAACCCGACGGCCTCATCCTGGAGGCCTGCGGCCCGCTCGGCGTCCGCCACGGCGGCCACCACGAGAAGACCGAGGGCGCGGAGTACACCCCGGTCCAGCTCGACCTGCTGTCGCTGTGCTGCTGCGCGGCCTGCGACCGGCGCTACCGCGACGCCGGCGTCGATCCGGCCGACCTGGTCCGCCGGGTCCGCGCCGGGGTCGACGCCGCCGAGCCCCCGCCCTCGGTGGAGGAGGCGCTCGGACCGCTCGCCGCCCCCGTGCGCCGGGTGCGCACCGGGCTCGCCGCCGAGCTGCGCTCGCTGCTGCTGGGCCGGGCCCGCGAACTGCGTCCGGGAATCCGCGTCGCCGTCCACGCCTCCGCCGACGCGTGGGCGACCGGGCCGTTCGCCACCGTCGCCGACGACCCGGGCGGCCCCGCCGCCGACTGCCTCGTGGGCACCTGCTGGACCCCCGACGAGGAGGCCGCCGCCGGGCTGGCCGGGCTGGCCGCCCAGGCGCGGCCCGCGGACGCGGACGTGGGTGCCTACGTGCTCGCGCTGCCGCCGCGGCCGGCCGACCCGGCCGACCTGGAGCGGCGCCTGGACCTGTACGCGGACGCGGGCGCCACGGAGTTCCACGTCTACCACGGCGGCCTGGCCTCGGCCCGCCGCCTGGCGCAGATCCGCCGCGCCCTCGCCGAATGCGCCGCGCCCGCAGGGGGTCGATAGCCCGTGCCGCCCAAGTTCCAGTCGATCGCGCGCGGAGTTCTGCGCGTGCTCGACCGCACGACCGACACCCTCGCGCTCACGGCACTGGCCGCGGTGGTGCTGGTGGTCACCTGGCAGGTGTTCGGCCGCTACGTGCTGCAGGCCAGTCCGCGCTGGGGGTCGGAGGTGGCGCTCATCCTGCTGGCCTGGGTGGGCTATCTCGGCATCGCCATCGGCCTGCGGGAGCACACGCACATCGGCGTCACCTTCATCACCGACCGGCTCCCGCCCAGGCTGCGGACCGCGGTGGAGACGCTGACCCCGCTGGCGTTCCTCGCCTTCGCCCTCTACCTGGTGTTCCAGGGCTGGCAGTTCACCGTGTCCACCGCGGGCACCAGCCTCCCGGCGACCGGCCTGCCCTCCTCGGTGCAGTACGCCGTCATGCCGGTGACGGGCGTGCTCGTGGCCGTGTACAGCCTGCTGCAGCTCGTCGGGATCGACACCCGCCGGGACACGCGCCCGAGCGGCGGGGAGGACGGCGCCCACGACATCGCCGCGGCGCCCGGAAGCGAGGCGGTGCCCATCTCCGGGGACGGACTGACCGCCGGCGCGGCCCGCTCGGCCGGGCCCGCGCAGACACGGGGCGCCGAGACGACCGGGGCGGAACCGGCTCCCGAGGAGGACGACGATGATCGGTGACCCTCTGGCCGTGGCCATCCTCATCGGGGTGTTCGTGGCCGCCCTGGCGCTGCGCATCCCGATCGCCCTCGGGCTGGCCCTGGCATCGCTGTGCACCGCGCTCTACCTGCAGATCCCCCTTCCGGTGGTGGGCCAGCAGATCGTCAACGCGCTGCTGACCTTCCCGCTGCTGGCGATCCCCTTCTTCGTACTCGCCGGCGAGATCATGGGGGCGGGCGGGATATCCCGCCGGCTCATCGACCTCGCGAACCTGATGATCGGGCGGCTCCGCGGCGGCATGGCGATGCTCAACGTCATGGCCAGCACCTTCTTCGGCGGCATCTCCGGATCGGCGGTGGCCGACACCTCCTCGATCGGCTCGGTCATGGTGCCCGTGATGAAGCGCACCGGCTACGACGCCCGGTTCTCCGTCGGGGTCACCGTGTCCAGTTCGATCCAGGGCGTGCTGATCCCGCCGAGCCACAACATGATCATCTACTCGCTGGCCGCGGGCGGCAGCGTGTCCATCGGTGCACTGTTCCTCGCCGGGGTCCTGCCGGGCCTGCTGCTCGCCCTCGCGCTGCTGGGGCTGACCTACTACCTCTCCTGGCGCCGCAAGTACCCCAAGGGCGAACGCGTCCCCCTGCGGGAGTGGCCCCGGGTGATCTGGCAGGGCTCGCTCGGTCTGCTCACGCCGGTGATCATCATCGGCGGCGTGATGACCGGCGTGTTCACCGCCACGGAGTCCGCTGCCATCGCCTGCGTGTGGGCGCTGGTCGTCTCGCTGGTGGTCTACCGGGAGCTGACCCCGCGCGGGTTGATCGGTGTCCTCAACCGGGCCACGCGCACGCTGTCCTCGGTGCTGTTCCTCATCGCCTCGGCGGGGGCCTTCGGCTACCTGATGACCCAGCTCCGCATCCCCGCCGCGCTGACCCAGAGCCTGACCGGCATGTCCGACAACCCGATCGTGGTGCTGCTGCTCATCAACCTGATGCTGCTCGCGCTCGGAACCGTGATGGACATGGCGCCCCTCATCCTGATCACCACCCCGATCCTCCTGCCGGTGGCGACGAGCGTGGGCATGGACCCCGTCCAGTTCGGCGTCATGCTCATGCTCAACCTGGGCCTGGGCCTGATTACGCCCCCGGTCGGCGGCGTCCTGTTCGTCGGCGCCGCGGTGGGCGACATCCGGGTGGAGGACGCCACACGCGGCGTCCTCCCGTTCTACGCGCCCATGCTTCTGGTGCTGCTGGCCATCACCTTCGTCCCCGCCCTCTCGCTCTGGCTGCCGTCCCTGGCGGGCCTCTAGCGGGCCCGTCCCCCTCTCCCCCCGAGGAGTTCCTCATGAAGAAGCAGACACGTTCCCTACGAACCCTTGCCGCGCTGGGACTGGTCGGTGCGCTCGCCCTCACCGGCTGCGGCGGTGGCGGCGAGAGCGGCGGCAGCCAACAGTGGTCGCTGGGCGAGACCCACCCGAAGGACTACCCGACCACCCAGGCCGACATCTGGTTCGCCGACCACGTCCGCGAGCGGACCGACGGCCGCATCGACATCAGCGTCCGGCACTCGGCCCAGCTCGGCGAGGAGCGCGAGGTCATCGAGCAGGTGCAGATGGGCGCCGCGCAGATGACCCGGGTCAGCACGGCGCCCGTGGCGGAGTTCGTGCCCGCGTTCGGGGTGTTCTCGATGCCCTACCTCTTCGACGACGAGGAGCACCTGTGGCGGTTCCTCGAGGGCGACTACGCCCAGGGCATGCTGGGCGACCTCCGCGAGAGCGGCTTTGTGGGCCTGGCCTACTACGAGGCCGGCGCCCGCAACTTCTACACCGTGGACAAGCCCATCACCTCCCCTGAGGACCTGGAGGGCCTGGACATCCGCGTCATCGAGGGGTCCGTCAACGCCGACATGGTCGAGGCCATGGGCGGGTCCCCCGTGACCATGGACTACGGCGAGGTCTACAGCTCCCTGGAGACCGGCGTCCTCGACGGCGCCGAGAACAACGAGCCCAGCTACGTCAGCAGCGGCCACTACGAGCTGGCCAAGCACTTCACCATGGACGCCCACCAGCGCATCCCCGAGGTGCTGATGATCAACGCCGACGTGTTCGACTCCCTCAGCGAGAAGGATCAGCAACTGCTGCGCGACGTCGCGCAGGAGTCCGTCGCCGAGCAGCGCAAGCTGTGGGACCAGGAGGTCGAGGAGTCCCTCGCGGAGATGAAGGACGCCGGGATCAAGATCCACGACGTGGAGACCACCGAGTTCCAGGAGTCGGTGTCCGGCCTGCTGGACGAGGCCCGCAAGGGCGAGTACAGCGAGGTCATGGCCGCCATCGACGAGGTCCGCGAGAGCTGAGGCCCCCTCCGGCGCACGGGAGGCGGGGCGCGCCGCCCCGCCTCCCGCCCGGACCGCCGCCGGGGCACCGGCCCCGCCACGCAGCGCAGCGACCCGTTCCCCTTCTTCCTGTCGTCTTTCCCGCCGCGAAGGGACACCGCCGCACATGCCCACCAGCACCTCCGCCCACTCCGCTCTGGTCGCCGCCGGCCCCGCCACGGTGGACCGCGTCAGCGGGGTTCGGCTGTCCTCGGTCACCCTGCCCCTGGAGGCCCCGATCAGCGACGCCAAGGTCCTCACCGGCCGGCAGCGTCCGATGACCGAGGTGGCGATGCTGTTCGCCGAGATCTCCACCGAGTCGGGACTCGAAGGGGTGGGCTTCAGCTACTCCAAGCGGGCCGGAGGGCCGGGCCAGTTCGCCCACGCCGCGGAGATCGCCCCCGCCCTGCTGGGCGAGGACCCCAGCGACATCGCCAAGATCTGGGAGAAGCTCGCGTGGGCGGGGGCCTCGGTCGGCCGCGGCGGGCTCGCGGTCCAGGCCATCGCCGCCTTCGACATCGCCCTGTGGGACCTCAAGGCCAAGCGTGCGGGTCTCCCGCTGGCCAAACTCCTCGGTGCCCACCGGGACTCGGTGCGCTGCTACAACACCTCCGGCGGCTTTCTGAACGCGCCGGTGGAAGAGGTCCTGGAGAAGGCGAGCGCGGCGGTGGAGGCCGGGATCGGCGGCGTCAAGCTCAAGGTCGGCCACCCCGACAGCGCCGTGGACATCGCCCGGGTCCGCGCGGTGCGCGAGCACCTGGGGCCCGGGGTGCCCCTCATGGTCGACGCCAACCAGCAGTGGGACCGCGCCACCGCGCGGCGGATGTGCCGCGCCCTGGAGGAGTTCGACCTGGTGTGGATCGAGGAGCCCCTGGACGCGCAGGACTTCACCGGCCACGCCGCGCTGGCCGCCGGCTGCGCCACCCCGGTCGCCACCGGCGAGATGCTGACCAGCGTGGCCGAGCACGCCGAGCTCGTCCGCACAGGCGGTGCGGACATCGTGCAGCCCGACGCGCCCCGAATCGGCGGGATCACGCAGTTCCTCAAGGTGATGGCCATGGCCGACCAGCGCGGGCTGGAGCTGGCTCCGCACTTCGCCATGGAGATCCACATCCACCTGGCCGCCGCGTTTGCGCGCGAGCCGTGGGTCGAGCACTTCGAATGGCTCGACCCGCTGTTCAACGAGCACCTGGAGATCGCCGACGGGCGCATGCACCTGTCCGCCCGCCCCGGCCTGGGTGTCACCCTCAGCGACCGCGCTCGCGCCTGGACCGTCGACAGCACCGCGGTGGGGTGACGCCCACGGCGTTCAATCGGCCCGCCCCCGGCCCCGGCCCCCGGGCGCAGCGGTTCGCCGCCCGACCTCCCCCGCCGCCGGCGGCCGGGCCGCCGGCGCGGCCGCAAACCGCCGGCGGGCGGAGCCTCCTGGTAGAGTTGTTCAAGTGAACAGTTCATTTGAACAAGTCCCGCCGGAACGGGCGCACTCCGGCGGGACGCGGCAGCGGCTGCTCGCTGCCGCCGCCGCTCTGATCGCCGAGGTGGGCTGGGGCCGGGTGACCACGCGGGCGGTGGCCGAACGGGCCGGGTTGCCGCTGGGGGCGGTGAGCTACCACTTCCGCGGCAAGCGGGAACTGCTCGCCCAGGCCGCGCTGGAGACGGTCGAATCCGCGTTGCCGATCGGCGAGCTGGCGGCCGTGGAGACCCTGACCCAGCTCATCGAGCTGATCACCGCATCGGTCGCCCGCCGCGAGGACTCCGAGCGGGTGCTCTCCGGTGTGCTGGTGGAGACCTTGCGCGAGGCGGGGCGGAATCCGGAGCTGACCGAGCGCGTGACCGCGCTGCTGGCCGAGTACCGGCGCGTGCTGAGCAGGCTGATACGTGCCGAGCAGGAGCGGGGCGCCGTGCGCGCCGACGCGGACCCCGACGCGGTGGCGGCCCTGCTGGCGGCCTCCGGCGACGGCCTGGTGCTGCACGCACTCCTGGACTCCACCACCGACACCGCCGGCGCCTTCGGTGCGCTGCGCGCCCTGCTGGAGACCTAGACCCGACCGCGCACCGGGAGGACGACGATGAACCGAGAACCGGACGCCGTGCTGTACCCCTTCGCCACAGCCGATCGGCCCCCTGCAGCGCAGGTGGGCGGCAAGGGCGCGTCGCTGATCGAGATGACCCGCGCCGGACTGCCGGTGCCGCCGGGGTTCGTGCTGACCACGGCGTTCTTCAGGCCGTGGCTCGAACACCTGCGCGCCGCCCCTGCGTGGCGCGGCTTCGCCGAGGCCGTCGGCGCCGACGGCCCCTCCGACGACGACCTGCGCACGCGCGCCGCCGACCTGCAGGCCGCGGGCGAGGACCTGGCGCTGACCTCCGAGCAGGAGCGCCGCCTGTCCGAGGCGCTGGACGGGCTGGCGGGCGCGGACCCCGGGCCCGGCGGCGCGCCGGGGACGCGGCTGCTGGCCGTGCGCTCGTCGGCCCCGCACGAGGACCTCGCCGGAGCGTCCTTCGCCGGGGTCTACGAGAGCGTCCTGGGTGTCCGGCCGGACGAGCTGGCCGCGGCTCTGCGCACGGTGTTCCTCTCCGCTGTGGGCTTCCCGGCGGTCTCCTACAAGCGCCGGCGCGGCTTCGACCCCGCCGCGGCGGAGATCGCGGTGGTCGTGCAGTGCCAGCTCGACAGCGCCTCGGCGGGAGTCGCCTTCTCGCTGAACCCGCAGAACAACGACTACGACGAGGTCGTGATCCAGGCCAACTGGGGCTTGGGCGAGACCGTGGTCGCAGGCAGCGTCACACCGGACCGGTTCGTGGTGGACAAGGCGACGGGGCGCCTGCTCGAAACCAGGCCGGGCGCCAAGGAGACCGCGCTGTGGTCGCGGCCCGAGGGCGGCTCGGCGGAGAGGCGCGGCGAGGGCGGCGGCGACCCCTCGCGGTGCGCTCTGACAGCCGAGCAGGCCGCGGCCCTCGCGCGGATGGTCGCGCGCGCCGAGGCGCTCACCGCCGCCCCGGTCGACGTCGAATGGGCCTACACCGCTGACGGCGAACTCTCGCTCCTGCAGGCGCGCCCGGTCACCGCCTACTTCCCGGTGCCGGAGGAGCTGCGCACCGCACCGGGGGCTCCCCGGCGGCTCTACCTGGACACCACGCTGCTCGAGGAGGGGATGCAGGAGCCGCTGTCGGTGCTCGGCGAGCAGTGGATGGCCGAAGCCGTCGTCGAGATGATCCGGCAGGTGACGGGGCGCCGGTTCTCGACGCGGGAGAGCGGCGGCCTCATGCACACGGTGGGCGGCCGGTGGTACCTGAACGCGTCGAACGTGCTGTGGCTGGGCACCGAGCGGCTGGCCGCGTCGCTGGCGACGCTCGACGTCCACGCGGCGCGGACCGTGCGCAACGTCGACGCGCGGTACTACCGCAGGGCCGCGAAGAGGCCGGCCCCGGCGGACGCGGCACGGACGGTCGCGGGCACCGTCGCCCACGCCTCGGGCCTTGTCGCCAGAACGCTGGGCGCGCTGGCGGCTCCCGAGCGGGCGCGGCGGCGCTACGCGGGCGCCGTCGACCGGCACCGCCGCCACCTGGACGACGTGGAACGCACCGCGCCCTCGCTCCGGCACCTGGGCGAGCAGACCATGAAGCCGGCCGTGCGCCTGCTCGTCCGCGAGGGCCTGCCCCTCACCGCCGCGGCGGAGGCGGCGACGTCCCTGCTCACGGCGCTCTACCGGCGCTCCCCGGCCGAGCAGAGGCGGTCTCTCGGCACCGCGCTGCGCTCGATGCCCGACAACACCACGATCGAGATGGGCCTGGCTCTCTACGACCTGGCGCGGTCGCTGGAGGAGCACGCGGGACCCGACGCCTACACCGATCCCGCGGCGCTGGCCCGCCGCATCGGTGAGCGGGATCTGCCGCCGGCGTTCCTGGACCGGTGGGACGCGTTCATGGCCGACTACGGGTTCCGCGGGCCCGACGAACTGGACCTCGCCACGCCCCGCTACGCCGACGACCCCCGGCCGGTACTGGAGCAGATGCGCCACTACGTGCTGCTCGACGAGGAGACGCGGGAGAACCCGCGGCAGGCCGGCGAGCGGCGCCGGCGCGAACGGCGCGACGCCTACCGCCGGCTCCTCGACGGGACCCGCAGCCCCCTGAAGGCGCGGCTCGTGAAACGGCTGTACCGCACCGCCGAGGCTCTCGGCGGCCTCCGGGAGATCCACAAGTACCAGCTGGTCAGGGACGGCTACCGGGTGCGCCGGCGCGCCCTCGCGGCCGGTCGCGAACTCGCCGAGGCCGGTCTGCTGGACACAGCCGAGCAGGTCTTCGACCTGACCTGGGAGGACCTCGCCGAAGCAGCCCGGACACCCGGCACGCCGGAGGCGGACCTGCGCGCCCGCGCCCGCGGCAACACCCGCTACCGCAGGCTCGTCCGGCGGATGCCGGGCACCCGGTTCCCGGTCGCGGTGGACTCCCGCGGCCGCATACCCCGTCCCGCGCCCCGGGCGGCGGCCGCGAACGCGCTGGTCGGAGAGGGGGTCTCTCCCGGACTGGCGTCGGGGCCGGCGAAGGTGCTGAGCACGGTCGGCGAGAAGCCCGTGCTGCCCGGCGAGGTGCTCATCGCCCGGGCCACGGATCCCGGCTGGACTCCCCTCTTCGTCAACGCCGCGGGCATCGTCCTGGAGACCGGCGGCAGCTTCCAGCACGGCGCGCTCGTCGCCCGCGAGTACGGCAAACCCTGCATCGTCGGCATCGAGGACGCGACCCGGCGGATCGCCGACGGCCAGGCCGTCGAGATCGACGGCACGGCCGGGACTCTGACCGTCGTCTCCGACCCCGCGGAGTCGCGGCCCTGAAGTCCCGCCCCGGCCGCACCCCGCGGCCTCGGCCGGGCCGGCCGTGTGGCGCGCTGCCGGGCCACACGGCCGCGGTCGCCGCCGGGCTCGCATGCGCCGCCGGTCGGGGCGAGCCCGCGGCCGGCGGGGAGCGGTTCGTGGCGCTTGATCGATCCGGCGGGCGGCGCGGCCGTGCCGCCGGGGGCACGGCACGCCGCAGCCCCCGATCCGCGGGGGGACGTGGGCGCCCGATGGAACGGGAGAACGATACGCCAGGAGATCATGGATTCATCTTCACAAGGATTCAGAGAATTGTGTATCGTCGGCGTATGCTGACCCTCGCCACCGACGTCGACGCCCTCTCCCGCTTCGGCCGCGCCCTGGCCGACCCCATCCGCTGCCGCATCCTCCTGCGGCTCCGGCAGGGGCCCGCCCACCCCGCCGACCTCGCCGACGCCCTCGACATCAGCCGCACCCGCCTGTCCAACCACCTCGCCTGCCTGCGCGACTGCGGCCTGGTCGTCGCCGTGCCCCAGGGCCGCCGCGTCCGCTACGAGATCGCCGACCCCCGCCTGGGCCACGCCATCGACGACCTGCGCTCAGCGGTGCTCGCCGTGGCCGACGACACCACCTGCCCGGAGGCCGACGAGAAGGACTGCTGCTGATGGCCCACCAGATCACGCCGCGGGTATCGGACCGGCGCCGGGAGGTACTGACCCGTCGCATCCGCCTGCTGGTGGCCGCCACCATCGCCTACAACGTGGTCGAGGCCGTCATCGCCCTCACCGCCGGAACGCTGGCCTCCTCCACCGCCCTCATCGGCTTCGGCCTCGACTCGGTCATCGAGGTCTCCTCGGCGGCGGCTGTGGCCTGGCAGTTCTCCGCGCGCGAAGCCGCACTCCGCCAGCGGCGCGAACGCCGTGCGCTGCGCATCATCGCGGTGTCGTTCTTCGCGCTGGCCGCCTACGTCTCCTTCGAGGCCGTGCGCTCCCTGCTGGGTGCGGGCGAGGCCGAGCCCTCGCTGACCGGCATCGTTCTGGCGGGACTGTCGGTGGTGATCATGCCCGTGCTGTCGCTGACCCAGCGCCGCACCGGTCGCGAGCTGTCCTCGGCGTCGGCGGTGGCCGACTCCAAGCAGACCCTGCTGTGCACCTACCTCTCCGCCGCCCTGCTGGCCGGCCTGCTGGCCAACGCCCTGCTGGGTTGGGCCTGGGCCGATCCGCTGGTCGCCCTCACCATCGCCGCGGTCGCAGTCAAGGAGGGCCGCGAGGCCTGGAAGGGCGACGCCTGCTGCGCCCCGGGCGGCATCGCCGCCGCCGTCGGCACCCCCGCCCCCACCCACACTCACACCGGCGCCGCGACCGGCACCGCGAGCGGCACGGCCGAAGACGCCTGCGGGTGCGAGCCCGGCTGCTCCTGCTGCGCCCGCGACTGAGGCGAGCGCACACCCGGCGCCCGTACCCGATGCCGCGGTGGGGGCATCCGGGCTCAGCGCCCTGGTCGCCGCAGGCCCCGGCGGCCTCACCCCGGCTCAGCTTTGCCCGGTGGCGGTGAGATAGACGAGCGCGACGTTGAGGGCGACCACGGCCGCCGCGACCGCGACGGCGGCGGCCGTGACCCCGCGCCCGTTCACGTGCCGTCCCATGACGTCGCGCCGGGCGGTGAGGACGACGAGGGGAACCAGCGCGAAGGGAATGCCGAAGGACAGCACCACCTGCGACAGGACCAGGGCCCGGGTGGGGTCCAGCCCCAGGGCGAGCACCGCCAGGGCCGGCAGGAGTGTGATCAGCCTGCGTGCGAACAGCGGGATGCGCCGGCGCAGCAGGCCGTCCATCACCACGGCGCCCGCGTAGCAGCCCACCGCCGTCGAGGAGAGCCCGGACGCCAGCAGCCCGACCGCGAACAGCAGCCCGACGGCCGGACCCAGGTTCGCGCTCACGGCGGCGTGGGCGCCCTCCAGCGACTCGCCCGTCTCGCTGCCCTGCAGCGCACTCGCGGCCAGCAGCAGTATGGCGAGGTTGACCGCGCCGGCGAGCAGCATGGCGGCCCCGACGTCGACCTTGTTGGCATCGAGCAGCCGCTGCAGGAGCGGCCCGCGCCGGCGTCCGTGCCGGTCGCGCGCCAGTGCCGAGTGCACGTAGACCGCGTGCGGCATCACCGTGGCCCCCAGCATGCCGGCCGCCAGCAGGACGCTCTCGGTCCCCGCGAACCGCGGGGCGAGCCCGCCCAGGGCGCCGGAGGCCGAGGGCGGCTCCACGACCAGTCCCGCCATGAACCCCAGCGCGATCACGCCGAGCAGTCCGGTGATGGCGCGCTCGAAGGGGCGCTGCCCGTAGCGGTTCTGCATCGCCAGCAGCCCCAGCGAGACCACCCCGGTGATCACGCCGCCGAGGAGCAGCGGGACGTCGAAGAGGATGCGCAGCGCGATCGCCCCGCCCAGCACCTCGGCCAGATCGGTGGCCATGGCCACCAGCTCCGCCTGTGCCCAGTAGCCCAGCCGGGCGGCGCGCGGCAAGCGCTCGCGCAGCGCCTCCGGCAGGGACCGGCCGGTCACCAGCCCGAGCTTGGCGGAGAGGTACTGCACCAGGAAGGCCATGGCGTTGGCGGCCACGATGACCCACACCAGCAGGTAGCCGTAGGTCGCGCCGGCGGCGACGTTCGTGGCGACGTTGCCGGGATCGACATAGGCGATCGCGGCGACGAACGCCGGACCGAGCAGAGCGACGCCCGAACGCAGGCGCGACGTCGTCGAGCGTGCCGCGCCGGTCGGGGAGTCGAGCAGTCCCACGCCAGTCCTCCGTGCCAGAGCGATCGGAAAAGTTCGGCAGGGCCAACTTAATGCCACGGGTTGCCGAACTGGAAACGCCCCCCGGCACACCGGCCGTGCGGGGCCGGGCACGCTGCTCTCCGCCGCAGACCACCGGCGTCCCGCGGACGGCAGCGGCCCGCGGCGGTACCGTGGGCCCGAACCGGCACCCGCTACCCAGTGAGCACGCCATGTCCCAGCCGACTCCCGCGCCCCCTCCGGCGGCGGCCATCGCGGCGGCCGCCTCCAGCGAAGTGCGCTCCTGCACCCCGCTGGGCTCCTCGCACGCGTGGACCCTGCACCGCGGCGAACTGGCCGACGGGCGCCCCTTCTTCGCCAAGGTCGCCGACGGCTGCGCCGAGGCGCTGGGCTCGGAGGCCGCCGGGCTGCGCTGGCTCGCCGAGGCGCCCGGAGGTGCCGCCGTGCCTGAGGTTCTCGCCGCCGACGAGGGCGTACTGGTGCTGGAACTCGTCCGCGAGCACCGCGCGGACGCTGAGGCCGCCGCCGAGCTGGGTCGGCGCCTGGCGCTCACCCACCGGGCCGGGGCACCGTCCTTCGGCGCGTCGCGGCCCGGGTGGCTGGCCACACTGCCCTTGGACAACACACCGGGCGAACGGTGGCCCGAGTGGTACGCGCGGCGCCGCCTGCTGCCCTACCTGCGCGACGCCCGCGACCGGGCGCACCTGGACTCTGAAGACGTGGCGCTCCTGGAGCGCGTCCTCTCCCGCGTCGCCGCCCTCGCGGGCCCCGACGAGCCCCCGGCCCGCATCCACGGCGACCTGTGGGGCGGCAACGTGCTCTGGGGGCCTGAGGGGGCGGTGCTGATCGACCCCGCCGCCCACGGCGGGCACCGCGAGACCGACCTGGCCATGCTGGAGCTGTTCGGCGCGCCCCACCTGGACCGGATCCTCGCCGCCTACCACGAGGCCTATCCCCTGGCCGAGGGCCGGCGGGCCCGCGTCCCGCTGCACCAGCTGCACCCGCTGCTCGCCCACGTGTGCCTGTTCGGGCGCAGCTACCGCACCCCGCTACTCGACGCCGCGCGGCGCCTGCTCTAGGAAGCCGCCCCCGCGGCACCCGCGGGGGCGTTCCGGCCGACGCGGCCGCCGCGCGGTTCGACGAGCACGTGTCCACCTCGGCCCTAGCGTTCGGCGCGGGAGCCCAGCGCCCAGATGTTCATGGCCGACAGCAGTTCGCGCGGATCCCAGACGACCCACTCCTCGGCCAGCAGCG
Source organism: Streptomonospora arabica (assembly GCF_039531585.1). NCBI lineage: Bacteria > Bacillati > Actinomycetota > Actinomycetes > Streptosporangiales > Nocardiopsidaceae > Streptomonospora > Streptomonospora arabica. The sequence continues at coordinate 345,384 of NZ_BAAAQI010000001.1, forward strand.
CGCCCTCGAACCGGCAGAAGGACGCCCCGGTCACGGTCACCATCCGGTCCGTGGGCGGCACGCCCATGAACTCGCCGGTGTGGGTCCCCCGGCTCTGCCAGCGGAGCGCGAGGAGCGCGCCCTCCTCGACGGTTTCGAGGATCTCGGTACGCAGGTCGGGAAACGCTTTCTGAGAGGCGGCGATGGCGGACCTGACCGATTCGAGGCCCTCCGAGCCGCTCTTGGTGTGGCGCACGTAGCCGCTGGTGAGCAGGCCCTCGAAGGTGTCGATGTCACCGTTTCCCCATGCGGCGCGCCAGGCGTTGAGCAGGTTCCGGCGCCGGTCGTCGTTCATGCCCCGCTCCTAACCCGCAACCGCTGCGCTGTCGGACAGACCGGCGTACCGGCCGAACTCGCCGGCCTGGAAGAGCAGCGGCTCCCCCGCGGCCGACTCCATCGAGACCACGCCGCCGACGACCATGAAGTGGTCGCCGACCACGATCTCCGCCTGCACCTCGCAGTCGATCCAGGCGATCGACTCCGGCAGGTGCGGGGTCCCCAGTGGGCCGCTCGTGTACCTCAGGCCCTCGAACTTGCCGGCCCCCTTGCGGGAAAGCGCGCGGCACACGTGGGTCTGGGCGCTGGCGAGGACGTTCGCCGTGAAGTACTGCCGGCGCCGGATCCTGGGCCACGTCGAGGACGCCTCGCCGACGCTGAAGGTCACCAGCGGCGGTGTCAGCGAGAGCGAAGCCAGCGTCCCGACGATGAAGCCGAGCTCCTCGCCGTCCTTGTCCAGGCCGGTGACCGCCGCCACGCCGGTGGGCAGCCGCCCCATGACACTGCGGTAGTGCTGCTGGGAGATCGGGGACTCGACCGTCAACATGGACCACACCTCCTGTCGATGCGTGGGCTTTGCTTCTAGGCGCCGACGCCCTGCGGTCGGCGCTCGCGGTGGCCCGCTCCGGGGTGGTCGTCGCGGAGCCGGGTCACACCGGGTCCGTAGAGCTTCTCCCGCAGGGTGGAGCCGTCGTAGTCGTCCCACACGAGCTCGCGGCGCTGCAGCTCGGGGACGACCAGTTCGATGAAGTCGGCGATGTCCCTGTGCTTGAGGGCGTGGCCGATGTTGAAGCCGCTGACCCCGGTCCGGCGCATCCACTCCTCCAGCTGCACCGCCACGGTGGCCGGCGAGCCCACCAGCGTCGGGCCGGTCCCGCCCACGCCGATGTACTCGGCGATGTCGCGCGGGGTCCAGTCGCGGTCGGGGTCGGCCTTGGAGAAGATGTCGACCATGGTCTGCCCGGCCTCGGTTTTGACGTTCCGCAGCGGGACGTCGGGGTCGAACCGCGCCATGTCGAGGCCGGTCCAGCCGCTGTAGCGGGCCATCGCGCCCGCATAGCTCACCAGGCGCCGGTACTCCTCGTAGCGCTGGTGCGCCTGCTCGTCGGTCGGCGCGCAGACGACGGTCAGCATCTGCAGGACCCGGACGCTCTGCGGGTCCCGCCCCGCCGCCTCCGCCTGCGACCGCAGGTCGTCGACCTGCCGCTTCAGTGCGCTCATCGAGGTGGCGTTGGCGAAGACCGCCTCCGCGCTCGCCGCCGCCAGGGCCCGCCCCTTCGACGAACCGCCGGCCTGGAAGAGCGCGGGGGTGCGCTGCGGCGACGGCTCGCACAGGAAGAAGCCCGGCACGGTGAAGTAGGTGCCCCGGTGCTCGATCGCGTGGATGCGCGAGGGGTCCGCATAGACACCGCCCGCGCGGTCGCGGCGGACGGCGCCCTCCTCCCAGGACCGCTCCCAGAGCTTGTAGCACACCTCCAGGTACTCCGCGGCCATGTCGTAGCGCTCGTCGTGCGGGACCTGGCGTCCGGTGCCCATGTTCCGCGCCGCGCTCTCGGCGTAGGAGGTGACCAGGTTCCAGCCGATGCGTCCGGAGGTGAGGTGGTCCAGGGTGGTGAAGCGCCGCGCCAGCGCGTAGGGGTGTTCGTAGGAGGTGGAGGCGGTGATGCCGAACCCCAGGTGGGTGGTGGCGCTCGCCATCGCCGGCACCACCAGGGCCGGGTCGTTGACCGGTATCTGCGCCGCGTCGCGCAGGGCCGCGTCCGCACTCCCCTCGTAGACGTCGTGGTAGCCGACGTTGTCGGCCAGGAACAGGCCGTCGAACCGGCCCTCCTCCAGCAGCTTCGCGTACTCCGTCCAGTACCGGACGTCGGTGTAGCGCGCACCCCGGTCGTCCGGGTGCCGCCACAGTCCCGCCGACAGGTGCGCCGGCCCGTTGAAGTCGAAGGCGAACAGCCGCATCCGCTCGTGGGACATTGACCCCCCTAGTGTTCAATAAATGAACATATACGTCAATATATGAACGCCATGAACCGCACAGTACGGTCGGCCGCTCCGCGCCGTCAAGATGCGACGCAGAGGATTTCCACCGGCTGCCACCCGACCGGAAACCCGGTCGGGAAACCACTGCCACCAGCGGTTTCTTCGGCAGTGCAGGCGCGAGGGGCCGCAGGGCCGCCGCCTCGCGGCGGCCGCAGCGCACCACCGAGCAGGGCCGCGCACTCCGCCGCGGGCCGGAACGCGCACTCCCACCGACCCACGCCCGTACCGTCCAGTTTTGGCATGTCCAGAATCAGTAATGAACGCGGTGCTCAGGGGCGCACGCCGCTCGGGCGGCGCCGTACCGGCGCCCGCGGCACGGCTCTCGCACCCCACAGGGTGGGGTGTAAGCCGCGCCTCACAGGCGGAGAGCCCTGCAGCCGGGGGCAGGGCCGCGGCGGCTTCGTCGGTGCTCGGCAGGGGCATCGACCTCTCCGCCCATGGCGCACTGTTGTTCCTGTTCTCATACAGAACGCTGCGTCCAATTACTGCGACACTGTGACGACCATCGCGGCCAAGGACAGCAGCCGCAAACCGCCTCATCGGTACGCCCTCTCCCGCGAACCGCGAGAACCACGCCTTGACGGCCTCGACTACGCTTCCTTAAACTGAACAATACGTCCGTATATTGAACGTCAATATGTGCAGCTGAATCCCGGTTCCGGGTGCGTCGTCCGGACCTCCCGCCGACGATCGACGGTTCGTTCCCCTCCTTCGCCTTCGACGGGCAGACGCCCGTCCGCGGGCCGCCGGTCGCGCGGCCGCCCGGAGCCGAAGGCCCGCCTCCGTCGGCTTCGGCACCGGGAGCCGAAGCATCCGAGAGAGGCACGCCATGCAGGAGAAGACCGACGTCGTCATCGTCGGGGCCGGGATCGCCGGCCTGGTCGCGGCGCGCGAACTGGGCCGGAGCGGGCTGCGCGTCACCGTGTTGGAGGCCCGCGAGCGCCTGGGCGGGCGCGTGTGGACCGACGAGCGCCTCGGCCGCCCCCTGGAGATCGGCGGCACGTGGGTGCACTGGGTGCAGCCGCACGTATGGGCGGAGATCACCCGCCACGGGCTGCCCGTCACACGCGGGCCGCGCCCCGAAGAGGCCTACTGGCTGGCCGGAGACGAGGTGCGCACGGGCTCGCTCGACGCGTTCATGGAGCTCATCGACCCGGGCATGCGCCGCCTCATGGCCGGGACGATGCGAGCGATCCCCCGGCCGGACATGCCGACCGCGGCGCCCGGGATCGGCGCCCTCGACGGCGCCACCGTGCAGGAGAAGCTGGACGAGCTCGACCTGCCCGTGGAGGAGCGCAACGCCAACGAGGCCGCCTGGGTCGGCCACCTCAACGCCCCACTGGACCAGGCCGGCTTCAGCAGCGCCCTGCGGTGGACCGCGGCCACCGCCGGGTCCTGGCACCTGATGCACGAGGCCTCGGCCGTGTTCCGACTGGCCGGCGGTACCCGCGCCCTGGTCTCGGCGATCGCCGCCGAAACCCGCGCCGACATCCGCACCTCCTGCCCCGTCGAGCGGATCGGCCACGGCCCCGGCGGGGCGGTGGTCACCACCGCGGGCGGCGCCGAGATCGCGGCGGAGCGGGTCGTCGTGACGCTGCCGCAGAACATCCTCCCGGACCTGGCCCTGTCCCCCGCGCTCCCGGAGGACAAGCTCGCCGCCGGCCGGGAGAGGACCGCGTCCCAGGGCGTGAAGGTGTGGATCCGGGTGCGCGGCCCGGTCGCCCCCTTCTTCGCCTACTCCTCCGCGCACCACCCGCTGTCCGTCGTGCGCACCGAGTTCCTCGGGGAGGACGACGCCGTCCTGGTCTCCTTCGGGGCGGACTCGCGGCGGATCTCCCCCCACGATCGCGACGCGGTCCAGAAGGCCCTCCGCGTCTGGCGGGACGACCTGGAGGTCCTCGAGGTCACCGGGCACGACTGGATGGCCGACCCGCGCTCCGGGGAAACCTGGCTCATCCACCGCCCCCACCAGCTCACCCGCCACCGGGACCGGCAGCGCAGCGCCGAAGGCGTCGTGCACTTCGCCGGAAGCGACCACGCCGACCTGTGGCCCGGGTTCATCGACGGCGCGATCGAGAGCGGCCTGCGCACGGCCGCCGACGTCGCCGCCGCGGCCGGTCGGACGACTGGCGCGACCGAGCCGCCCCGTACCTGACGACAGGGCCAGACCACCGTCCTGGCCGCCATCGAGAACCTGCCCGCAGCCGAAACCGGTGCCCAGGAGGCTCGACCGGGCCCTCGCACCCGCCACGCGCGCCGCCGCGCTCGACTCCGAGCGGGACGCCCTGCTCGCCGCGGTGCGGCCGCCGCACCGGGAGTGGAGGTCCGCTCCACGGTGGGTTCGACGCCGCCGCGGACGACGTGCCCGCCGCCGGCGCGACACCGCTCCGGGCGCACGCGCGCGACCTGCCGACCAGGCGTCCCCTGCTGGAGACGACGCTCGGCCCGACGGCCACCGTCGTCGAGTACCCCTTCCGGGAGGAGCTTCACCGGGTGCCGGTGCGGCTCCCCGGCGGCCTCGCCGCCACGGTCCGCACCTCCGCCCGGCCCGGAGACACCGGGTCCGCGGAGGTCCGCGCGCTGCCAGCGCCGGCGGCGGCGCCGAACCCGCCCCCGGCCCGGGCCCCTCGGGCCGCGGCCCGAGGGATGCCCGCCCGGGCGGCCGCGAAAGCGGCGCTTTCGCGGCCGTGCGAAACAGGGGAATCGACCGCTCCATTCACGGCGAATTCCGCGGGGCAGGCGATGCATTCCCGTCCATTCTCCTGCGCACTCGAGGAAATCACACCGGCGGCCTTTTCCGCCGGCGGCGCTCGGAAAGGCGATCGGTTCGGCCGCGCAGGCACACGCCGCAGGCGGGACCGGCGTGCGGTGCCGCAGAGGACGGAGCCACCACCGGTGACGCGCTCGCAACACGTCGTCCCTGGTCCTCCCGATACAGTGGCAACTGCAATGCGTCCCGCAATAAGCGGGCGAGAACAAGCTGGAGGACCAACCCATGGGCGACTCACCCGAACCGGCGGACATGACCAACAAGTCCGTGGTCAAAGCCGTCCGCCTGCTTCGGGAACTCGCCAGGCATCCGAACGGCGCGACGGCGACGACCCTGGCCGCCGCGACGCGCATCGCCCGCCCCACGGCGTTTCGGCTCCTCCACAGCCTGGAGCAGAACGGCTTCGTCGACCGGGTGGACAACAACTACATCCTCGGCTGGGAACTGGCGCGGCTCGGCAAGATCGCCGACCCTTACTCAGGGCTCGTGAAGCGGGTCCATCCCCTGCTGGACGACCTCGCCGCCGAACTCGGCGAGACGGTGACGATGTCGGTCACCGTGGGCGACGACGGCCTGGAGCTGATCGCCCAGGCCGACAGCGCACACCTGGTCGGCGTCGCGATGGGCAAGCAGGTGGGCCGGCACTTCCCGCTGCACGCGAGCTCGACCGGCAAGGTGCTGCTGGCGGAGATGCCGCAGGACAAGGTCACCTCGCTCCTTCCGGAGAAGCTCGAGTCCTTCGCGCCCCGAACCATCACCGACCGCGATGCGCTTCTGAAGGAACTCGGCGAGGTCCGGGAGCAGGGCTACTCGGTGATCGACAACGAGTTCGAGGAGGGCCTGCTCTCGCTGTCGCGTCCGGTGCGCGACTCCTCGGGCAACCTCGCCGCCATCCTCACCGTCGACGGACCGCGCTACCGGTTCGGCCGTGACCGCATCCCCGACGCACTGCAGCACATGCAGGCCACGGTGACCCGGATCTCCGACCTGCTCTGGGGCGACGCACCGGAGTAGGTACTCCGCGCCGCGGGGAGGCCGCCCACCGGCCCTCAGCCGGCGCCGCGGTCGGTGGCGGCCGGCTCCGGGCGGCCCGCTCCGCGCGGGGCCGCCCCGTGGAGCGCCTGGTCGACCAGGCGCTCGGCGATGGACTCGTCGAAGGGCACCCTGAGCACGAGCAGTCGGTGGTAGCAGGCGCCCCACAGCTGGTCCACGATGATGTCGAGGTCCGCGTCCTCGCGCAGCTGGCCCTGCCGCCGAGCGATGCGCAGACGCTGGCGCGCGAGTTCGCGCCGAGGCAGCGCGTAACTCTCCGACCAGGCCTGGGCGAGGCTCTCGTCCATCTGGGCGGCGCCGATGAGCTCGGACAGGGGCTTCTCCGCGCCGTCGTCCTTCAGCCAGCGCACGAACGAGCGGAGCTGGGCGACCAGGTCGGCGCGCACATCACCGGTGTCGGGAAAGTCCAGCAACCGCCGGCTCTGGGCGAAGTACGCCTCGGCCGCGAGCGCACCCGGCGACGGCCACCACTTGTAGAGGGTCGTCTTGCTGGCCCCCGCTTCCGCCGCCACGCGGTCGAACCTGACCGCCTGCATGCCGTCTCGCAGCAGAATGCGCCCGGCTGCGGTGAGCACGTCGGAGCGCACCTCCGCGGCCGGCCGACGGCCCCGGCCCCGTTGCACGGCAGAGCTTTCGGACATCGCCACCCCACTTATGGACAGACTGTGCATTTCTGCGTATCGTCGTATGTGAACAACTAGTCCATATCGTAGCGGAGGATCGGATGACGGCCGACAGCACAGCGCGGCTCGCGCTCGTCAGCGCCGGCAGGCCGATCGCCCCCACGGGCCCGCCGGGACGGCTCGGCTCCGCCGAGGAATCGCCGAGACCGGCGCGTTCCTCGCAGGGCCCCGCGCGCCGGGTGAGCGGACGGATCCGCCACGTCAGCGCGGAGCCGCCTGAAGGGACCCGCCAGAAGGAAGGGAACCGAAGATGTCCATCGCAGTGATCACCGGTGCCGCCACCGGCATCGGGCGCGTGACCGCCGAGACCCTCGCCGCGGCAGGCCACACCGTCTACGCGACGATGCGCGACCCCGGCGACCGCAACGCCGCCGCCGCGGCCGAGCTCCGGGCCCGCGCCCGGTCGCACGACCGCGACCTGCACGTCGCCGAACTCGACGTGACGTCCCAGGCCTCGGCCGACAGCGCCGTGGAGCGCATCGTCGGCGAGACGGGCGCGATCGACGTCGTCGTGCACAACGCCGGGCACCTGTCCATCGGGTACGTCGAGGCGTTCACCGACGACGACATCGCCCACCTGCTCGACGTCAACGCGATCGGGGCGCACCGGGTGAACCGCGCGGTCCTGCCGCACATGCGCCGGCGCCGCTCGGGAACGCTCGTCTACGTCGGCAGCACCATCCTCGTGACCACCCCGCCCTTCCTCGGCCCCTATGTGGCCTCCAAGGCGGCGTTCGACGCGCTCGCCGTCGTGACCTCCTACGAGGCGTCGCAGTTCGGCATCGAGACCTCGATCGTCATGCCGGGGGCGATCACGCAGGGCACGCAGCACTTCCCCAACGCGTCGAGGGCCACCGACGAGAACGTGGCCGCCCAGTACGCCGAGCTGGACCCGCTCGTCGAACGGACCCACGAAGCGCACGAGCGGCTCTTCGAGCCGGGGACGACCGCCGACCCGCAGGAGGTGGCCGAGGAGATCCGGCGCGTCCTGGCCCTTCCCGCCGGAGGCAGGCCGTTCCGGTCCGTGGTGGACGCCGCCCGTGCGGGGGCCGACCACGTCATGGCCTTCAGCGACCTGACGCGCGAGGCCTTCGTCCGGCGCCTCGGCTTCGCCGAGACGTTGGAGCTCAAGCGATGAGCGGCCACGGGACAGGGCGGACGGCCGCGGGCGCGCGATCGCTATCGCGCGCAGCGATCCTCGCGGCGTCGGTCGCCGTCGCGGCGAGCGGGTGCTCCGGCGTGCCGGACGGTCGCGTGGCGGTTCCCTCCCCCTCCGCAGCCGCCGACACCGCCCCGGCCGGCGCGGTCGCCGACCTCGGCGAGCCGGAGGAGCTGACGACGGGGCTGGAGGCGCCCTGGGGGCTCACCTTCCTCCCGGACGGATCGGCGCTCGTGTCCGAGCGCATCAGCGGTGAGATCCTGCGCGTCCCCCCGGAAGGGGGCGATCCGCGCACAGTCGGCGCCGTCCCCGACGTGGAGGTGAGCTCGGAAGGGGGCCTGCTCGGCATCGTCGCCTCCCCCGTCTTCGCGGACGACCGCACCGTCTTCGCCTCCGTCTCCGGGCAGGACCAGAACCGCGTCGTCGCACTCACCGTGGCCGACGACTACGGCTCCCTGACCGTCGACCGGGTGCTGCTCGACGGCATCCAGACCGCCGACCGCCACCACGGCGGCCGTCTCGTCGTCGGGCCCGACGGGCACCTGTGGATCGGGACGGGTGACGCGTTCGAACCCGAGAACGCCGCCACCGGCGACTCGCTCAACGGGAAGATCCTGCGCATCGCCCTCGACGGCTCGATCCCCGGCGACAACCCCGATCCGGCGTCGCCGATCTACTCCAGCGGCCACCGCAACGTCCAGGGGATCGCGTTCGGGCCCGACGGCACGCCCTACGCCTCCGAGCTCGGCCACCGCACCTGGGACGAGGTCAACGTCCTCCGCGCGGGCGCCGACTACGGATGGCCGGAGACCGAGGGCATCGCGGGATCCACGGGGGAGGCTCCGATCGCCACCCTCCGCCCCGACGACGCCAGCCCCTCCGGCGTCGCCTTCGCCGAGGGATCGCTGTGGATCGGCGCCCTGGGCGGCCGGCGGCTCTGGCAGCTTCCCGTCGAGGGCGGCGCCGCGACCGCCGAACCGATCGACCACCTCGTCGGCGACCACGGCCGCATCCGCACCGTCGAAGCCGCCCCGGACGGCGCCCTCTGGCTCATCACGTCGAACACCGACCGCGCCACCTGGGGCGGTACCGACCCGCGTCCGGGCGACGACCGGATCCTCCGCGTCGAGGTGGACCGGGGCTGACAACGGGTGCGCGACACGGACCGTTCCGCGCCGACGCGGCCGAGCGCCGATATGCCCCCCTTAGCGCAGGGGTATTCGGGGTAGCGGGCCCGGTGGCGCGGCGGGGCGACGTCGAGGGCCCCGAACAGACCTGGGAGCGATGATGCGTGTCGCGGCCGTACGAACCGTGCTGCCGGAGCACTACTACAGCCAAGAGGAGATCACCGACGCGGTCGCGCGGTGGACACAGGCCGACGAGCGCCTTCTGCGCCGGTTCCACGCCGCCACCCGGGTCGCCGGGCGGCCGCTGGTGTGGCCGGTCGAGGCCTACCGCGACCTGGACGACTTCGGCACCGCCAACGACGCCTTCATCGACAACGCGCTCGACCTCGGCGAACGCGCGATGCGGGAGGCCCTCGCGCGGGCCCGGACGGACGCGGACGAGGTGGACCAGATCATCGTGTGCTCCTCCACCGGCGTGGCCACCCCGACCCTCGACGTCCGCCTGGCCCAGCGCGTCGGGCTGCGCCCCGACGTCAGACGCGTCCCCGTGTTCGGGCTGGGCTGCTCCGGAGGCGCCGCCGGCCTGGGGCAGCTGCACGACTACCTGCGCGGCCGGCCGGAGCAGGCGGCCGTGCTCGTGTGCGTCGAACTCTGCTCGCTGACTCTGCAGCGCGACGACACCTCCACCGCCAACCTGGTGGCCAGCGGACTGTTCGGCGACGGGGCCGCGGCCGTGGTGGCGCTGGGGGAGCAGGCGGCCGAGCGCGGGGACAGGGCCTGGGACGGCCCCCGGGTCGTGGCCTCCCGCAGCAAGCTCTACCCCGACACGGAACGCCTGATGGGCTGGGACATCGGCGAGCACGGCTTCCGCACGATCCTGGCCGCCGATCTGGCGGACCAGGTGGAGGCCGTCCTCGCCGACGACGTCGCCTCGTTCCTCGGCGACCACGGCCTCTCGCCGAAGGAGGTGTCCTCGTGGGTGTGCCACCCCGGCGGCCCCAAGGTCATCGAGAGGATCAGCGACGTTCTCGGCCTCCACCACGGCGAGCTGGACCTCACCTGGCGCTCGCTCAGGCGGCTGGGCAACCTGTCGTCGGTGTCGGTGCTCGATGTGCTGGAGGAGACGATCGCCGACCGCCGCCCGCCCGAGGGCGAGCCCGGCCTGCTGATGGCCCTCGGGCCCGGGTTCTCCGCCGACCTGGTCCTGCTGCGCTGGTGAGCTGCAGCCGGCGCGCCCCGAGCCGGAACGGGCGGACTGGACGGGTGACGGCATATCACCCGTCCCGCACCGCACATTCACCTCAGCAGTAGTACGTGTAGCTCTCCGCCTTGTTGTCGAAGCCCTGCCGCTCCAGATTGCCCCAGCGGCCGGGGCCGAGGTCCACATATCCGCCGGCGAACCCGTCCAGGTCCCAGAGGCGGATGGTGCAACCGGTCTCGTTGATAACGGACGAAATCTCGTTGTCGCCGTCCCACCCGTCGATGTCGCACCCCTCGGGCGGACACTGACCGCGCGTGGTCTGGACGTACAGCGACCCGGTGAAGTCGGGGTCCTCCCACATGCGCACCTCTCCGGGCGCCGCCGTCATCGGCGCGACGGGCGCTGTATCCGGGGTGGAGGCGAACGCGCTCGGCGCCGAAACCACGCCGGCCGCCACCATGATTCCCGCCGCACCGAGAACCCGTGTTTTTCTGCCAAGCAAGATGACACCTTCCCTTCGAGGTGTTCGACTTGATCCGGCAGAGAAAACGCTAGGAGTCCGAGGTTGGGCACTAGTTGGACAATGGTTGCGCCGAATCGGGACGATTCCGATTCTTCGGCATAATCTGTTCCGCCGACTCCGCTATTCGCGCCCGTACCCGCGGCGTTTTCCGCCCCTGCTCATCGGCGGCCGGCACCGTCGGCCGGCGGGCGGGAGGCTCACGCGCTGGCCCCGTCCTCGGCGCGTGCCGCGGCCCGCCGCCGCACCACCACGACGGCCAGCACCCCGGCTGCAGCGAACGCGCCGAGCGCGACGGCGATGTAGGCCGACACCCCCGCGGCCGAGTTCTCCGTGGACCCGCCGACGACCACGTCGGTGGACTCGAGCACCGCCGCGCCCACGAAGTTCAGCACCACCGAGCCGATCGCCACCATGACCATGACCAGGCTGGACACCCCGCCCTGGCGGTCGGCGGGTGCCAGGGCTCCCGCCATGTTGAAGCCGGAGGTCACCAGCGCGCCCGCCGCCAGACCCAGCAAGAAGACGAAGAACACCGCCGCGGCGAACACGGAGGCGCCGAGGAACATCCCCACGGTCCCCACCGTTCCGAGCGCCACGCCGGCGGCCAGTGCCGGGGCGGGTCCGATGCGTGTCGCGAGCGCTCCGGCCACGGGTCCGCCGACCATGATCCCGACCGCCGGCACGGCGAGCACCATTGCCAGCGACCCCTGGTCGGCGAGCCCGTACCCGAGCCCCAGAGCGGCCGGCACGTCGGCGACGATGGAGACGAGCTGCAGCATGCTCTGGTATGCGCCCGTCCCCAGGACGACCACCAGCAGCGTGAGCACGAGGGGCCCGCCGAGGTTCCTGACGTCGATCACGGGTTCGGGCTTGCGGCTCGAAACCAGGAACCACCGGGCCAGTGCTGCCGTACCTCCGCCGAGCAGGGCGAGTGGGCCGGGGGCGAACCAGCCGAGCTGCGATCCCAGGCTGATGTAGCTGAGCGCCATCACCAGGCCGCCGCCGAGCAGCAGGGCCCCGGAGAAGTCGATCCGGCCCGGCGTCCTGATCCGGGACTCGGGGATGAGGAAGCGCACGCAGACCGCCGTGCCCAGGGCGAGGCCCGCCGACAGCAGGAACAGGCTCCGGAACCCGAACTGCGCGGCCAGCGCCTCGACGAAGAAGGAGTCGGCGATGCTGAGGACCGCGGAACCGGAGGTCACGACGCCGACGACGACCATGCCGATGCGGGAGGCGCAGATGTCGCGGACGAGCGCCACCGTGAGGAACATGGCCGCCACGGCCGCGCCGTGCAGCATGCGCCCGACGATGAACACCCAGATGTTGGGCGCGGCCGCGCACGCGAGGGCGCCGGCGCAGCTGATGAGCAGTGTCACCCCCAGCACCTTCCGCTTCCCGTGGACGTCGGCGCTCTTGCCGAGCAGCGGCGCCCACATCGCCCCCGCCAGCATGGCGCTGGCGTTGAGCCAGGCCGCCTGGTCGGTGTCGAAGTGGTCGAGCATCCGGGAGAGGACGACCAGCGGCGCGCCGATGGCCGTGTCGGCCATGAAGTTCACCGTGACCAGCACGGCCGCCTGGACGGCGAGCAGCGCGTTCCAGCGCGTGTGCCGACCGCCGCCGGCCGGTTCGGTGCCGGTGGTGCTGCTGTCGTGCATGGGGCCCTTTCGTGGTGTCTGGGTGCGTCTCGTGGTGTCTGGTGCGCCGCGGACAGGCGGCGGCTCCCCTGGGGGAGTGCCGCGGGCGCGGCCTAGTAGGGCCGGACTCGGTTGCCGCTCGACCGGAACGGAGCCAGGTGCTCGATGAGGGCCGCCTCCCGGCTCGCGGGGATTCGGGCGATGATGTGGCCGTCGGTCCTGATGAGGATGAGCTCGCCGCGGCGGGGCCGGTAGGCGCGCTGGAAGTCGCCCTCGGCGTCGACGATGGCGCTGTCCGGCCCCGGCCCGATGCGGTGCACGTGCATGTGGGTCGGTTTGGCGTTGTCGAAGATCACCGGCCGGGTGTGCTCGTAGGCGATCAGGGACCAGTGCGGCCCGCGCAGGAGGTCGAAGAGGTCGCCGCTGAAGTCCGCGCCCTCCAGCCCTCTCGCGTTGGGAGCCCGGTCGCCGGGCGCCGGTCCGGAGGCGGGCTGCTCGCCTTCGCGGTAGACGAGCGGACTCGCTCGGTAGTCGATCCCCAGTCCGCTGTTCCGGCCGCCTTCACCGATCCCGGCCAGGGCCGAGCTCAGGCCGTCCGCACTGCCCCGATCGACCTGTTCCAGGGTCCGCGTCATCTTGTCCGCGCTCATCTCCAGCACGGTGCGGGCGACCGGCATGCGTTCGGCGCCGTAGGTGTCCAGCAGGGCCGTGCGCGCGCCGTCGAGGACGCTGGTGATCTTCCAGCCGAGGTTGTAGGCGTCCTGGATGCCGGTGTTCATGCCCTGGCCCCCGGCGGCGGAGTGCACGTGGGCGGCGTCGCCGGCGAGCAGGACGCGGCCCTGGCGGTACCGCTCCACCATGCGGGCGTTGACCTGGTAGACCGACAGCCAGCTCGCGCTGTCCAGCGCCACGGCTCCCGCTCCGGCGCGTTCGTCGAACAGCCGCTGGTAGAGCTCCAGGGAGGGGGTGTGCGCCTCCTGGCCGGGCAGGATGGGGCTCTGGAACTGCCACAGGCGGGCGCCGAGCGGGGTGAGGCCCAGCATGCCGTGTTCGGAGGGCCAGATGTGCATGCGGTCGCGGTCGAGGTCGGGGCCGGTGACGTCGCCGAGGTACCAGCGCTGCCGTTCGCCGGTCCTGCCGACCAGGGGGAGGCCGACGAGCCTGCGGGTGCCGCTCCTGCCGCCGTCGGCGGCCACGACGAAGCGGGCGCGGACGGTCCGCTCGCCGTCGGGGGCTGCCAGGGTGACGGTGGCACCGTCGCCGTCCTGGTCGAGTCCGACGGCCTCGCGGCCGAACTCGACGCTTGTGCCGAGCTCCGCGAGCCGGTGCCGCAATGCGTGCTCGACGTCGAACTGGCCGATCCACAGCGCGTCGGGGTAGGGCGTGCGGAACGCGTCGTCGGCCCGAACCGAGATCGACGGCTTGTCCACGACCGCTCCGGAGGGTTCGTGGAACCGCATGGGCAGCCGGGCGACCCCGTGCCGCAGGACGTGGTCGACGGCGCCGAGGTCGTCGAGCACTTCGAGGGACCGGGGCTGGACGGTCTTGGCCCGGGTGGCGCGGTTTGGCTCGGGGTCCCGCTCGACGACGCGGTGGTCGACGCCGCGGCGGGCGAGGTCGCAGGCCAGGGTCAGGCCGGTGGGCCCGGCTCCGATGATGAGGACGTCGGTGTCGGATGCGTCGGTCATGGTGTCCTTCCGGCTTTCGGTGCACGGCGGCGGGTGCGGGAGCGGCGGCCGGCCCGGTAGGGCGCGGCCGGGCGCCCGCTCGGGGGCGAGGGGATCATCGGGAATCGCCGGCGCCGGGAGCGGCGGCCGGTGCCGGAGGGGGTGCGCCCTCACGGCCGGTGGAGCCGGTCCCGGGTGGCGGAAGTGCGGACTTGCGGACGACTCCCTGCTGGGCGACCAGGACGATGTTGTCCGGCTCGGCCAGGACGCCGATGTCGCGCAGCGGGTCGCCCGCGCAGACGACGACGTCGGCGAGCATGCCCGGCCGCAGGGCGCCCAGCCGGTCCTCGACCCCCAGCAGGCGCGCGCTGGTGGAGGTCGCGGCGCGGATCGCCTCCATCGGGGCCATGCCCAGCTCCACCAGGTGGGCCAGCTCGGCGAGGTTCCTGCCGTGGGCGGAGATCCCGGCGTCGGTGCCCATGGCGACGGTCACCTTCCGCCCGATCGCCGCGGCGATGTTCTCCTTGGTGCGCTCGTTCCAGCGCATCTTCTTCTCGTAGCGCCACGGCGGGCCCGTGGCCGCGTCCAGCGGCTCGAAGACGGTGGCCAGGGTCGGCACGAGGACCGCCCCGCGCTCGCCGAGCAGGTCGCAGCCCTGCTCGTCGATGCCGAAGCCGTGCTCGACGGAGGCGGCGCCGCCGCGGATCGCGGCGAGGACGCCCGCCCCGCCCTGGGCGTGTGCGGCGACCGCGCGCCCGCGGTGCCGGCGCGCCTCGTCCACGGCCGCGGCGACCTCCTCCTCGAGCAGGTCCTCGTCGTCGGGGTCGTCGCCCGCGCTGCTCATGCCGCCGCTGGTGCAGATCTTGACCAGGTCGGCGCCGGCGCGCAGCAGCCGGCGCGCGGCCAGGCGCACCTCGTCCGCGTCGTCGGCCAGTGCGCAGAAGTCGAAGCCGAGGTCGACCCCGCCGGGCAGGGTGGTGTCGGCGTGTCCGCCGGTGTGGCTGATGATGCCCACGGACGTCTGCAGGCGCGGTCCGGCGACGAGTCCGCTGCCGACCGCGTCGCGGAACCCGGCGGGAAGCGCGCCCAGATCGCGCGCCGACGTGATCCCGGCGTCCAGGGTGCGGCGCAGCCGCTCGGCCGTCTGCAGCGTGCGCAGGGCGGGGCTCGTCATGAGCGCCTCGTCCACGATCGACCGGTTCGAGGGCATGCCCAGGTGCACGTGGCAGTCGAAGAACCCGGGCAGAAGGGTCCCTCCCCGGCCGTCGACGGAGCGGACGTCCGGGGAGGGGGCGGGCGCCCCGCTCGCGGGGCCGGCGTAGGCGATCCGGCCGTCGGCGCCGGCGTCGAGCACGGCGTCGGCCACGACCGCCGAACCGAGTCCGTCGACGAGCCGGACGTTGTGCACGCGCAGCGCCGCACTGCTGTCGATCTCCATGACAGGTCCTGTTCCGCAGCGATCTCGTTCTGACCGTCGTGACGCTACGGTGATCTCGCATGAGAACGCCGAAGTTGCATGTTCTCGTCGAAATCGTGCTGTCTGTGCATGAAAGGTGCTGTCGCCGAGCATGGGAGAACCGAACTTCGACGAACTCGACGTCGCCGTGGTGGACGCCGTGCGGTCGGCTCCGCGCGCGAGCTGGCGGGAGCTGGCGCCGGTGCTGGGGGTCGACCCGGCGACTGTCGGCCGGCGCTGGTCGCGGATGCAGTCCGCAGGGGCGGCGTGGGTCACCGCCCACCCGGCCGGCGGTGCGACGCCGACCTGCGCCCTGGTGGAGATCAGCTGCGCGCCGGGGCGGTCGGGCGAGGTGGCCGGCGTCCTGGCCGGCGACGTCGAGGCGGCCACCGTCAAGCTGACGGCCGGCGCGCGCGACGCGCTCGTGCTGGCGCAGGCACCCGACCTCGGCGCGCTGTCGGACTACCTGCTCGACCGGGTGGGACGGGTCCCGGGCCTGACGGACGTGCGCAGCCACCTCATGACGCGGTCGGCCCTGGAGGGCAGCCGCTGGCGCGAGGGCGCCCTGGACTCGGAGCAGCGCACCCGGCTGCACACCCGCGCCGGCAGCCGGCCCGACCCGGGCGCCGCCCTGCAGGAGCCCGACCGCCGCATCGTCCGAGCGCTGAGCGCCGACGGCCGGATGCGCTTCGAGCGGCTCGCCGAACAGGTCGGCCTGGGACCCGTCGCCGTGCGGCGCCGCCTGGCGCGGCTGGAGGAGACGGGACTGGTCATCCTGCGGTGCGATGCCTCCCGGCACCTGTCCGGGCGTCCGGTCGCCGCCGTCTACTTCGGCTCGCTGGACGTCGACGAACTGGAGAACGCCGAAGGGCGGATCCGCACGCTGCCGGGGGTCCGGGCCTGCAGCCTCGTCGCCGGCCCCTACAACGTCGTGGTCGACGCGTGGCTGCACTCGGCTGCGGAGGCGCACGACCTCGAACGGCGGATGCGGCGGGTGCTGCCCGCGCTGCGGATCGAGGACAGGTCGATCGTCCTGCGGCCGGTCAAGCTGCTCGGCCGCATCCTGGACGCCGAGGGGAGGTCGGTGCGCTCCGTGCCGCTGCTGGCCGACGACCGCTGACCGGTGCGGTCCGCCCGGAGCCGCATCCGGGTGCCCGGAGCGGTAGGTTTATAACAGCCGTCATAATCACTGCCTCGCCGTCCGGGAGACCCCCATGCCCCGCCGACACCGCACCGACGCCCGCGCATCCGCCCACGACGGGCCCGCGCACGACGCCGACACCGTGCGGGAACTGCTGTTCCGCCGCACCGGCGCGCTGGAGTGGGGCCGGCGCGGCTCGCCCGCACTGCAGGAGCCGACCGACGCGATCGTGCGCCCCTTCGTCGCCGGGCGCTGCGACGGCGACACCCTGCCCCTGCACCGCCCCGTCTCACGGGCGATGCAGGCCGGGATCGCCGTGGGCGCCGTGGACCCGGTCGTGGGCAGGATCTGCGGCCGGGTGCCGTTCCAGGGCCCGTTCGCGATCGGCCACGAGTGCGTCGCCGAGGTCGTCGCCGTCGGGAGGGACGTCCACCGGGTGCGCCGGGGCCGACGGGTCGTTGTTCCCTGGGCGGTCTCCTGCGGAACGTGCGCGCGCTGCCTGCGCGGCCTGACCTCCAAGTGCACCACCGCCGCCCGCTCCACCCTGGCGGCCTTCGGGTTCGGCCCCGCCAGCGGGGACTGGGGCGGCATGGTCACCGACACCTTCCGCGTCCCCTTCGCCGACCACATGCTCGTGGAGGTCCCCGACACGGTCCCGTCGCTGCGGGTGGCCGCGGCCGGCGACAACCTCGCCGACGCGTGGCGCACCGTCGCCGGGCCTCTGGCCCGACGCCCCGAGGGCACGGTCCTGGTGCTGGGCGGCGGAGCCAAGAGCATCGGGCTCTACGCCGCGGGTCTGGCAGCGGCCCTGGGCGCGGCCGAGGTCGACTACCTGGACGACTCCCCCACGCGCCGGGAGATCGCCGCCTCGTTCGGCGCCCGGACCCGCCCCCTGAGCGCACGGGGCACGCTGCCGCGGCGCGGGGGGTACGACGTGGCGGTCGAGGCGACCTCGCGCTCCTTCGGGCTGCAGCGGGCCGTGCGCGCCCTGGCACCCGGCGGGGTGTGCACCGCGGTGGGCTACTACGTCGCCCCCGCCACGCGCGTGCCGCTGATGCGGATGTATGCCACCGACGCCATGCTGCACCTGGGCGTCTCCCACCCGCGCGCGGTCCTGCCGGACCTGCTGGACTTCGTCGCCCGCACGGGCTTTCCGGCCGAGCGTGTCACGACCCTCACCGCCGACTGGGAGCGGGCCCCGCACGCCTATGCCGCACACACCACCAAGGTCGTCCTGCAGCGCGCCCCGCTGGGACCCGGGCCCGTCGAACGAGCGGACTAGAACCGCGGTCGGCGCCCGCCGGCCGCGGACCGAGCGCCGTCCATGCGGCACCGCGCCGCTCGGGGCCGCCGCGCCGGGAGCGCCGCCGGCCGCTGCTGCGCCGCGGACGCGACCACCCCCGGTCCGGAAAGGGAGCTTCCGCAGCGGTCAGTCGGACCATCGGCGTGTCCGCTCCTCACATTCGCTGGGGCAGTCGACATGAGCAGCGTCAACGCTCGACCATGACGAGCGTTGCAGACACCGAGGAGGCGCACAGATGAGCGGGAGCGGCCCGCAGGCGCGCAGGCGGATCGTGGCCGGTGCGGCCGACATGATCAGCCGGCGCGGGCTCAACGCCACGAGCATCCGCGAGACGGCCAAGCACGCCGAGGCGCCGCTCGGCTCGACCTACCACTACTTCCCGGACGGCAAGGAGCAACTGGCCGCCGAAGCCGTGCGCTACGCCGGGGAGCGGGTGGCCCGCCGGCTGGGCTGGGAACTGCGCGCGGGCCCGGTCGCCGGTCTGGAGGCGTTCCTCGCGCTGTGGCGCACGGTCCTCCTCGAATCCGGCTTCCGCGCCGGCTGCCCGGTACTCGCCGTCTCCGTCGAGGAGCCCCCGTCCGATGAGGCGCCCGCTCCCCTGGCGGCCGCCGCCGAGGCCTTCGACTCGTGGGAGGAACTGCTGTCCGCCTCGCTGCGCGAGCACGGCGCCCCGCCCGAGCAGAGCGACCAGACCGCGGCGCTCGTCGTCGCCGCCGTGGAGGGCGCCGTGGCCATGTGCCGCGCGAAGCGCAGCACACTGCCCCTCGACCGGGTCGCGGAGCGGCTCCACGCGCTGATGCGCGGCTCACTCGGCGGCTGAGCCGCGCCGGCGGCGGCTCTCCCGGCTCCCGGCGGGCTCGGGCGCCTTTGGGCGCTCCGGCCCGGCGGCGCGCCCCTTCCTCAGCGGCTCACCGCGGTCTCCCGCTCGATGCGGGACAGCTTCTCCGGATTGCGGACGGTGTAGATCGCGGTGATCCGGTTGTCCTCGACCCGCAGGCTCATGACGCTGTCGATCCTGCCGTCCAGCAGGAGCGCGAGGGCCGGCCGGCCGTTGACGTGGACGGGGGCGACCGTCAACGCGGCGCCGACCCGGTCCAGGCCGACCTTCAGCACGCGGGCGACCTGGTCGGCTCCCGTGATCGGCCGCGGCAGCGCCTGCTTGACCCCGCCGCCGTCGGCCAGGGCGACGACGTCCGGCGCGAGCAGGTCGACCAGCCCCTGGAGGTCGCCGGTCTCGACGGCGCGCTGGAAGGCCGCGGTCACGGTTCGCGTCTCCTCCGGCGATGCGGCGCCGCGGGGACGGCGCGCGGCGACGTGGGAACGGGCCCGGTGGGCGATCTGGCGTACCGCGGGCCCGCTCTTTCCAAGGGCGTGCGCGATCTCGCCGTAGCCGAAGTCGAACACCTCGCGCAGCACGAACACCGCCCGCTCGGTCGGCGTCAGCGTCTCCAGCACCAGCAGCATCGCCGTCGATATGCTCTCGGCCAACTCGACGTCCTCGGCCACGTCGGGCGCGGTCAGCAGCGGTTCGGGCAGCCAGGGGCCGACGTAGGTCTCCCTGCGCCTGCCGAGGGTGCGCAGCCGGGTGAGCGCCTGCCGGGTGGTGATTCTCACCAGGTACGCGCGCCGGTCGCGCACTTCGGCGAGGTCGACGCCGACCCACCGCAGCCAGGTCTCCTGGAGGACGTCCTCGGCGTCGGCGGCCGAGCCGAGCAGTTCGTAGGCGACGGTGAAGAGCAGGTTGCGATGGGCCACGAACGCCGCCGTCGCGGGGTCCGCGCCGTCGTCCCTGTCCGTCCCGCGGTCCGGGCCTGAGCGGTTCATGCCGTGCTCCTGTCGCTTCTCGTGAGCGTGTCCGCCCACGAGACGCCGGCCCCCGCGGTTCTGTGACACCGCATCGGGGCGGTGTCACAAGTATCGGGTCGCGGGCGTCCTATGCGCGAACGGATACGCCCCGTCCCCTGTCCAGGAGACCTGATGGATTTCGCGCTGTGGATCGTCGCCGGACTGCTGGCCCTCGCCTTCGGGGCCGGCGGTGCGGGCAAGATCGTCGTTCCCAAGGAGAAGATCACCGCGATCAAGACCGGCCGGTGGGCCGAGGACTGGAGCCCCCGCGCCCTAAAGGCGATCGGCGCTCTGGAGCTCCTCGCGGCGGCGGGTCTGATCCTGCCCGCCGCACTCGGCGTCATGCCGGTCCTGGTACCGCTGGCCGCCGTCGGCCTCGTGCTGGTCATGGTCGGCGCGATCGTCGTGCACGCGCGCCGCGGCGAGAACGGGCAGATCCTGGTGAACCTGGCCTACCTCGCCCTGGCGGCCTTCGTGGCGTGGGGCCGGTTCGGACCGGAGGCCTTCATCGGCTGACGCGTTCGGAGCGGGCCGGACCGGGGCGGGCCGGGCGGGCCGTGCCGGGGCGGCCCGCGGACGCCGCCCCGGTCCGGCTACGCGTCCGCCCCGCCCGCCACGTCCGCCAGGTGCGGGCGCAGTGCCTCCAACGCGTGCGGGATCGACAGCGGCGTCGGGGTGTTGAGCGCGACGATCGTGGGGTAGTCCAGGACGGCGACCGTACCGGGAAGCTCGTCGAACCCGGGGATGTCGCCCAGTTCGCTCTCGTCGCCGCCGTTGACGAGGAAGGCCACGAAGTCGGCGCGCAGCAGGTCGGAGCGCTCGGTGCTCACGCCGATCCGCGCGTCGCCGGTCTCCTCTCCCCTGCGCTTGACCTGCGGGTACATCCGCATGCCCAGGTCGTGGAAGAACGTGCTCGACCCGTCCTGCTCGTCGGCGACGATGTACAGCTTGTCGCCGACGACGTACTGGGCGAGGGCGAACGTCCGGCCCTTCAGCTGCGGCATGTCCGCCGCGGCCGCCTCGACCTCGTCCTGGACCGACGCGACGACCTCGTCGGCCGCCGCGGGCTCGTCGAGGACCTTGCCGGCGATGCCGACCAGGTCCGCCCAGGGCATGACCTGGCGCTCGTCGAGTGAGGCGATCGTGGGGGCGATGCGCGAGAGCAGCCGGTAGCTCTTGCGGTCGGGGATCGTGTAAGTGCCGACGATCAGGTCCGGTTCGAGCGCGGCGATCCGCTCGATCGGAAGCCCGTCCGCGACCGACAGCGACTCGGCGTCCCCGGAGAAATCCTGCCAGGGGACGCCCGATTCGGGCATCGCCGTGTCGGCCGGATAACCGACCGGTTCGACGCCCATGGAGAGCATGACGTCGGTCCACTGCAGGTCGAGGGTGACGACGCGCTTGGGCACCGCTTCGACGGTGGTGGTGTCGAACCGGTGCTCCACCTCGACCGGTTCGGGCAGGGACGGCCCGTCGGCGGAGGGCTCGGAGTCAGGGGCGCCGCACGCGGCGGCACCGAGCACGAGGGCGGCCGCGAGCGCGATCGGGCGGACGAGGCTACGGGGGACGATTTTCATGAGGTGAGGCTAACCTCAGCCGATCGCCCTGTAAACCGCCGATCCCCCGCCGTGGCCTGGGCCGTTCAGTCCGCACACCCCACCGGCGCCGCCCCCGCCCGCGTCCGGCACTCCCTTGAAGACCGCATTGGGGTTCATTTAGGTTAATCTAACCTAAGCGACTTGGAGGGCGTGTCATGACCTCGGTGCGGGAGGAGATCCGGCGGCTCAGCAAGCAGGGACAACCGTTCAACTGCCGGGTGCGGGTCGAGTCGGTCGCCGCGGTCTCCGACGGCTTCACCCGGGTCGCGGTCGTCGGCGACGAGCTGGCCGGCTACCGCGACGCGCTGCCGGCCGACGCCTTCAAGCTCCTGCTCCCTCCGGAGGGCCGCGGCGGCGTGGAGTTCCCGGAGCGGGGCGAGGACGGGCTGCCGTACTGGCCGCCGGACGCCCGGCCGCCGGTGTTCCGCGCGTTCACCGTCCGCCGCTTCGACCCCGGCAGCCGGCGGATCACCTTCGACGTCCTGCGCCACGACGGGTTCACCCGGCGGTGGCTGGACAGCGCCGCCGTCGGCGACACGATCGGCCTGGCCGGGATGCGCCGCGAGTTCCACGCCGGCACCGGCGTCGACCACCACCTGCTGATCGGCGACGCGAGCGCCCTGCCCGCGATCGCGGCGATCACCGAGTCGCTGCCGCCGCGGGTACCGGCCTCGGTCTACCTCGCGGCCGGACACGCCTCCGACCGGGACCTGCTGCGGCCGCGCGCGAACGTCGCCGTGCACTGGGTGACGGGCGGCTCGCCCACCGGCTCCGGATCGCCGCTGGAGCGGGCCGTACGCGACGGCGGGCGGACCGGCGGGCGCGTCCAGGCCTGGCTCGCCGCCGAAGCGGGGGTCATGCGCGAAGTGCGGCGCCTCCTCCTCGGTGAGCTCGGTGTCGGGCGCACCGACCTGCACTCCGCCGCCTACTGGAAGTCGGGCCTGGACGGCACGCGGCTGGACGGGGTGGGCCTGCGGCGCTACCAGCAGGAGGTGGCCGCCGGCGCCGACCCGGCGGACCCCGACACCCGCGACACCGTCGAACTCGACTACTAGATCGTTGGCGGAGGCTTGCCGAACCGGCTGCGGACGTGGCGAAGGGCGCCCATGCTCGAGCTGTGAACGCGAACCTGGACGCCCCGGCTGCGCCGGCGCATCGAGGCCGTCATCCGGACGCCGAAGAGCCGGCTCGGGCTGCAACGCCACGCCGCCCGCACCACTGCGGGCCTGTGGGCGCGAGTGTGCCGGCGCATCTGCGCGCTCAACGCGGCGATCCCGCACAACCTGATCGGCGCCCCCGGTCAAGCGGTCCCTGATCGCTTGTGACCATCGACCCCGGGCGCCCGACAACTCCCATCGACGATCCAGCCGTCCGGCCACCGCCCCGCTCACTCGGCCCCCGCTCCCCCGTTTCCCCGCGCCGACCGCCGGCGGCGGCCTCCGGCGCGCCAGCCGACCGGCGGGGATGTGGGCAGGCTCTCGTACGCGGCGAGTGATCATGACACTCACGTAACTGTAGGCTTGTGGCGCGCCGAGCCCTCCGCGGCTCGCGCCCCTCTTCGCCTCGACACCCTGGACCGCGGACCGCGGCGACGGCGCCGCTCCCGCGGTCGTCTCGCGCGCCCGTACGGCCGCGCGAAGGCGCCGAGGCGCCGCGTTCCCATCCCAGGTATCCGCCCGCCGCGCGCCGCGGCGTGTCCGGGCCGCGGGCACAGCGCCCGCGGCCGGCCGCGCCGCGGACGCGACCCACGACGAGATTGGCTTCATGACCGCCCAGCAGACCCGACCCCGCCCGCGCCTTCCGCTCCCGTCCCTGTCCGTCTCGCGACTGCGCACCGAGGTCCTGGCCGGCCTCGTCGTCGCCCTGGCCCTGATCCCCGAGGCGATCTCCTTCTCGATCATCGCCGGCGTCGACCCCCGCATCGGGCTGTTCGCGTCCTTCACCATGGCGGTCTCCATCGCCTTCCTCGGCGGGCGCCCGGCCATGATCTCGGCGGCCACCGGGGCCATGGCGCTGGTCGTGGCGCCGCTGGCACGCGAGCACGGCGTCGACCACCTCCTGGCCGCCACCATCCTGGCCGGGCTCTTCCAGGTGGTCCTGGGCCTGGCGGGCGTGGCCAAACTGATGCGGTTCGTGCCGCCCAGCGTCATGACCGGGTTCGTCAACGCCCTGGCCATCCTCATCTTCCTGGCTCAGGTGCCGCACTTCGCGGGCGAGGGCTGGCCGGTCTACGCGCTCATCGCGGCCGGGCTGGCGATCATCTTCGTGCTGCCGCGGCTGACCACGGCGGTGCCGGCGCCGCTGGTGGCCATCATCGTGCTCACCGGCGTGACCGTGGCCTCCGGCCTCGCGGTGCCCACGGTCGGCGACATGGGGAAGCTGCCCGAGAGCATGCCGGTGCCGCTGCTGCCCGATGTCCCGCTCATCTGGGAGACGCTGAAGGTCATCGCGCCCTACTCCGCGACGCTGGCGCTGGTGGGGCTGATGGAGTCGCTGATGACCGCCAAGCTGGTCGACGACATCACCGAGACCCGCTCGGCCAAGGGCCGCGAGGCCCGCGGCCAGGGCTGGGCCAACATCATCACCGGCTTCTTCGGCGGTATGGCCTCCTGCGCGATGATCGGCCAGACCATGATCAACGTGCGCTCGGGCGCCCGCACCCGGTTGTCCACGTTCCTGGCCGGAGCCTTCCTGCTCGTCCTGGTGGTGGCGCTGGGCGACGTCGTCGCCGTCATCCCCATGGCGGCCCTGGTCGCCGTGATGATCTTCGTGTCGATCGCCACCATGGACTGGCACAGCATCGCCCCCGCCACCCTGCGGCGCATGCCCTGGACCGAGACCGCGATCATGGTGGTCACCGTCGCGGTGGTGGTGGCCACGCACAACCTCGCCATCGGCGTGATCGTGGGCGTACTGGCCTCCACGGCGCTGTTCGCCCGCGGCGTGGCCCACCTCTCCGGGGTGACCAGCGTGCTCGACCCCGAGGGCGGGGTGCGGGTCTACTCCGTGCGCGGCGACCTCTTCTTCGCCTCCAGCAACGAGCTGACCGCCGAGTTCGACTACACCGAGGAGGGGGTGGACCGGGTCGTCGTCGACCTGTCCCGCGCGCACATGTGGGACTCCTCGGCGGTGGCGGCCCTGGACCACGCTGTCGACAAGTTCGCCAAGCACGGCATCACCGCCGAGATCACCGGGCTGAACATCCCCAGCGAGGAACTGCACAAGGACCTCTCCGGCAACCTCAGCGCCGCACACTGAGCCCCCGCCCCGCGTCCGCCGGCCGGTGGTCCCGGCCGACGCCGGGGCGGCCTCCCTCAGGCGGTTTCGAGCAGGGCCGCCGCGAGCTCGCTGTCGACGACCAGCGTGTGCACGAGCCCGGCCCGGACCGCGGCGCGGGTGGCCTCGGCGCGGAAGGCGCCGTGGCTGGAGACGATGCGGTGCGGCACGGCCTGCAGCTCCTCGGCCGTAACACCGATGACCCGCTCGCTCAGCGAGGCGGCGACGATGCGGCCCGCGGTGTCGAAAAGGCGCCCGGAGATCTCGCCGCAGGCCCCGGCCGCCGCGATCTCCTCCTGCTCCTGCGGTGAGAGCAGGTCGTAGACGGCCGACGCCGAGGGGTGCCAGGCGCCCACCGACATCACAGCGAGGTCCAGCGATCGCGCCCGCTTGAGCACGTCGTCGATCTCGGGCTGGCGGAGCAGACCGCCGGCCGTCTCGGCGTCGGCGACGACCAGCGGCGCGTAGATGGTGTGGGCGTCGCCGCGGGCCACCTGCGCCAGCCGGCGGGTGATCTCGACCGAGCCCGGCACCCCCGCCGGCGGGTAGATGGCGCCGGCGAGCTGGACCACCGAGCACGGCCGCAGCTGCGCCAAGGCGTCGGCCATGGCGACGGTGGTGCTGCTCCAGGCGACCCCCAGCGCGTCTCCGGCCTTCACCGCCGCGGCCACCTCCTCGGCCAGGGCGCGGCCGACGTACTCCACGGCCATGTGCGGCGAGGACGGCGCCGAGGCGACCACCACGGCCTTGGCCAGCCCCAGGCGCTCCTGCAGGGCCGCGGCCAGCTCGCGGTCGCGGCTTCCGGGCGCGCCGATCTCGATCCGCACGAGCCCGTCGCGGCGGGCGTCCTGCAGCAGGCGCGCGACCTGGAAGCGGCTGAGCCCGAACGCCTTTGCGATGGCCACCTTGGACTCGTCGCGGTGGTAGTAGCGGCGGGCGATGGCGATCTGGACCGCGACGTCGTCGCCGGATTCGAGCGCCCTCGACTCGGTCTCGGAGAGGTCGCTGCCCCCGGTCGCCACGGCTTTCACTCCCTCACTCCGTCGCACGTGTTCCCTCCGCCAAATCTTGACACGGCCGACGGCGTCCATGAGCATGTGCTCTACATCATATCTCAGGTGAGCGCACAAATCCGCTCATTTGAGCCTAGGAGTGTTGTACATGAGTCAGACCAAACCCCCCGCCAAGGCGAACACCACCGTCCGCGCCCTCGTCGCCTCCGCTTCGGGCTCGTTCCTGGAGTGGTACGACTTCTACCTGTTCGGCATCGCCGCGTCGCTGGTCTTCCCGCAGCTCTTCTTCCCCGACTCCTCCGAGACGGCCGGCATCCTGGAGTCCTTCGGCGTGTTCGCCGCCGGGTTCGTGATGCGCCCGATCGGCGCCGTGCTGTTCGGCCACTTCGGCGACCGGATCGGCCGGCGCCGCATGCTGCTGATCACGATCCTGCTGATGGGCGGCTGCACGTTCGTGATCGGCCTGCTCCCCACGCACGCCGCCATCGGCACTGCCGCGCCGCTGCTGCTGATGGTCCTGCGCCTCCTGCAGGGCCTCGGCATCGGCGGCGAGTTCGGCGGCGGCGCACTCGTCGCGCTGGAGAACGCGCCCACCGGCCGGCGCGGCGTCATGGGCAGCGTCCACCAGATGGGCACCCCGTGCGGTCTGCTGGTGGCCACCGGCGTCTTCTCGCTGGTGCAGCTGCTACCCGAGCCCGACCTGCACAGCTGGGGCTGGCGGGTTCCGTTCCTGCTCGGCGGCCTGTTCCTCGCCGTCGCCTACTACATCCGCCGGAACCTGTCCGAGACCGAGGTCTTCCGCGGTGAGGCCGACCGCCCCCGGCCCCTGCCGGTGCTGTCGCTGCTGCGCGAGCACCCGAAGAACACGCTGCTGGCGGTCGGCGCCCGGATGGCCGACGCGGTGACCTTCAACGTGATCAACGTGTTCGGCATCGCCTACGCGACCACCCACCTCGGCCTGAGCGGGGCGATGATGCTGAACGGCTTCACCATCGCCGCGGCGGTGGAGATCGCCACGATCCCCGTCATCGGCCACATATCGGACCGGATCGGCCGGCGACCGGTCTACATGTTCGGCATCGCCGTCTGCCTGGTCACCGCGGTCGCCTACTTCCCGCTGCTGGCGACCGGCAACACGCTGATCGTCTGGGCCACCATCGTCGTCGCGCTGGCCGTGGGCACCGGCTGCATGTTCGCCATCCAGGGCACGCTGTTCGCCGAGATGTTCGGCACCCGCACGCGCTACACCGGGCTCGGCGTGGTCTACCAGTCCTCGGCGCTCATCGGCGGAGCCCCCACGCCCGCGATCGCGACCGCGCTGGCGGCGGCGTTCGGCCAGTCCTACTGGCCCGTCGCGGTCTACATGGGCGCGATGTGCCTGCTGAGCCTCGTCTGCGTCGGCCTCGCGGCCGAGACCCACCGCAGCGGACTGGTCGCCACCGCCACCCGATGACCCAGCACCCGCACCGCACGCACGGCCGCCGCGGCGGCCGCCCACGCGCAACCGAAAGGCCCGGAAACGCATGAGCAGCGACGAGACCCGTCCCAACATCGTCTTCGTGATCACCGACCAGCAGCGGTTCGACACCGTCGCCGCGCTCGGCCACGGCCACGTCGACACCCCCAACCTCGACCGCCTGGTACGGGAGGGGACGGCGTTCACCGCCACCTATGTCACCGCGCCCTCCTGCTCGCCCTCGCGGGCGAGCCTGTTCACCGGCGTCTACCCGCACTCGCTGGGCGTCCTGCGCAACGAGGAGCGGTGGCGCCACTCGTGGGTGGAGACCCTCGCCGACTCGGGCTACCGCTGCGTCAACGTCGGCAAGATGCACACCCACCCCTGGGAGACACCGCTGGGCTTCCACGAGCGCACCGTCGTGGAGAACAAGGACCGCGACCACCCCAGCGTGCCGTTCTTCCACGACCAGCTCGACAAGGCCTTCTGGATCCGCGGCGAGACCAAGCCGACCCGCACCACCTACCGCGAACGGGCCGACTACCGCGAGCGCCTGGGCGCCTTCGAATGGGAGCTCGACGAGGACATGCACCCCGACGTCTTCGTCGGCGGCAACGCCGTGTGGTGGCTGGACACCTACCCCGGCGACGAGCCGTTCTTCCTGCAGATCGGATTCCCCGGACCGCACCCGCCCTACGACCCGGTGCCGCGCCACCTCGACGCCTACCGCGACCGCGACATGCCGCGCCCCCTGCGAAGCGACGAGGACCTCGCCGCCCAGCCGGAGGCGCTCGGGCGCCTCCGGCGCGAGCACCAGGAGGTCGACCACGACGCGGTCGTGCACCTGCCCGAGCCCACGGCCGAGCAGTCGCTCCGCCAGCGGCGGCACTACCACGCGAACGTGACCATGATCGACGAGCAGCTCGGCCTGCTCGTCGACGCGCTCGAACGGCGCGGGGTACTGGAGGACACCGTCATCGTCTTCACCTCCGACCACGGCGACTGCCTCGGCGACCACGGCCACAGCCAGAAGTGGACCATGTACGAGGGCAGCGTGCGGGTGCCCGCGGTCGTGTGGGGGCCGGGCCGGGTGCAGGCCGGCCGGCGGGTCGACGGCCTCACCTCGATGATGGACCTGGGACCCACGGTCCTGGAGCTGGCCGAAATCGCCCCGCCCGCGTGGATGGAGGCGCGGTCGCTGCTCCCGGCGCTGCGGGGAGAGGAGTGGTCCGGGCGCGAACTCGTCTTCTCCGAGCACGCGCGGGACCACATCCTCAAGGGCACCGAGCTGATGACGATGGTGCGCGACGCACGCTGGAAGCTCGTGGAGTTCGTCGACTCCGAGGAGGGGCAGCTCTTCGACCTCGCCGCCGACCCCGGCGAGGCGGTCGACCTGTGGGACTCGCCCTCCGCGGAGCCGGCGGCGGCCAAGCGGAGGCTGCGCCGCGAGGTGGCCCGCTGGCGGGCGCACAGCGCCCTGCACACCGCGGACATGCACCGCGATCACCGGTGAGGCGCCGGCGGTAGGCGGCGCGGAGCGGGCCGGCGCGCACGGACGAAGGGCGGGGGCCGCCGCCGCGCCCCGCTCCGGCCGCGCGCCCGGCGCGTCAGGGCTTGCGGCCGACCCCGGCCAGGGACGGCGCGTCGGAGTCGGTCCCCACCTCCGTGGGGTCGGGGCGCCACCGCGGGCAGGGCACCAGGCCCGGCTCGACGATCTCCAGGCCCTCGAAGAGCGACGCGATCCACTCCGGGCTGCGGTGCCGGTAGGGCAGCGGCGCGTTGGCGTTGTACTCCTCCAGCGCGGCCAGCACACCCGGGTCGGTGTCGGTGCCGTCCCACAGCGCGAGGTAGCTGCCGCTGGGCAGGGCCTCGACGAGGGCGCGGATGATCCGCGGCACCTCGTCGGCGTCGATGTGGCCCAGGACGCCCATCAGCACCAGGGCGATCGGCCGGTCGAAGTCGAGGCGCCCGCGGACCGCGGCGACGATGGATTCGGGGTCGCGGATGTCGGCGTGGATGTAGTCGGTCGTGCCCTCGGCCGTCCCGACGAGCAGGGCGTTGGCGTGTGCCAGCACCAGCGGGTCGTTGTCGACGTAGACGACGGTCGACTCGGACGCGTGGGCCTGGGCGACCTCGTGTGTGTTGTTGGCGGTGGGCATACCCGTCCCCAGGTCGAGGAACTGGCGGATGCCGGCCTCGCGGGCGAGGTAGGTGACCGCGCGCATGAGGAAGCCGCGGCCCTGGCGGGCGAAGGCGGGCACCTGGGGGAAGCGCTGGAGGAACTGGTCGCCGGCCTCGCGGTCGGCGGCGTAGTTGTCCTTGCCGCCCAGCCAGTAGTTCCAGACCCGGGCGGAGTGCGGGACGGAGGTGTCGATGGAGGTGGGGGCCGAGCCGTGCTCGGGTTCCGGCGAGGGGGTGTCGGCGTTCATCGGTCCTTCCCGGGGTGGCAGGCGCGTGAGGCGGGCGTGCCCCGATGTCGGGGGGCGGGGGTCGGGGTCCGAAATATCCGCCACACGGCGTATTCGGGCCCTCATCCTATGAGCAGGCGGCAACCGCCGGCCCATCCCGGACCCCCTCGCGGCGACCGCTTCCGGCCGCCGGCGCGGCCCCCGGCCGACCGGAGGGCCGATCGGCGCGGTCAGCGGCTTGCCCGCCCGTTGCGCGCGCCGTTGAACGGCGCGAAAGGACCCGCCCGCGACGCCGGCACAACCCGCACCCGCACCCGGGACGCGGTGGACGGCGCCCCCGAGGCCGCCTGCGCCGGTTCGGGCTCTCCCGGATCCGCTTCCGCGCCATGGCCCACCGCGGCGAACCTCCCGGAGTGGCCGCGTCGGGCTGGTGACCCGCCCGGGCGGCCTCGGCCAGGAGCCCATGGCCGCGAGCACGGCCGGCCATCCGGCTCCGCTCCCCTGCGGGCACCGGCTGCACCGAGGCCACCTGCAAGAAGGGGGCGCGCCCCATCGGCGAGGTATAAGCACAGCTTATGCGGGCCTCGCAATCCGACGTCTACCGCAATTCGCCCAGCTCGTGTTGCATGGCCGGGTCTGTGTCGCGGCCCACAGGGCGGGGGTGCGGTGTTGCGCGCCCGCCGGCTCCGACGGTCTGCGGTCGACCCCCGCCGCCCCCGTCGGAGCCGGAGCGGGAGCCGCGTATATCCGGCGGTCCCGCGCCCCGCGCGGGACCGCCGGGTGCGTTCGCGACCGGATTCTGGAACCCCCTCTCCAGGGACCGAAACGGAAACGAGTCGATGACTGACACCTTGATCGTGCTGCACACCGCGATTGCGATCCTCGGGGTGGTTGCTGATTCTCGCGGCAGGCGTCGAACCGGTGATCGCGCTGGTCATCGGTTCGATCTACCTGGGGCTGGCCGCCGGCCTCGGCTTCGAGGACACGATGACCACCGTCGCCGGAGGCTTCGGCGACATCATGACCGAGGTCGGGCTGCTGATCGGCTTCGGCGTCCTGCTGGGGTCGCTGCTGTTCTCCATGGGCGCACTGCAGAAGCTCGTGGAGCTGCTGCTGCGGGCGCTGGGCCCCACACGCCTGCCCTACGCGCTCAGCGCCGTACTGAGCACGGTCTTCCCGTCGATCTACGTCGACGTGCAACTGGTACTCGCCGCGCCGCTGGCGCGCTCCGCCGCCCCCCGCCTGGGCCGCCACGGCATCGCGATGATGGGCGGCGCGCTGACCGCGGGCATCCTGGTCGGCTACGTCTTCGTGGTGCCCGGACTGGGCACCGTGTCGATCGCGGGCCTGCTGAACCTGCCGCGGCCGGCGCGGCCTCTCCGGCGGGCTGCGCTCACTCGCCGATCGGGATCGTCATCATCGCGACGGCAACGGCGGTGAAGACCACGGCGTAGGCCGCGATCATACCGAGCCGCAGCCAGGTGCAGGCGCGGCGGTGCGGAAAGCACCAGACCGCGATCACCGGGACCAGGCTGCAGAGGGCGGTGATCGCGGCGGCGTTGTAGTGCTGCTCGGCGCGCGGGCAGCCGCCCGGAGAGCACGGGTCGAACGCCATGACCCCCAAGACCATGAGGAAGAGGAGCAGAAAGGACCCGGGAACGGCCAGCAGGGTCAGAACCACGGGCGCGATCCACCAGTGCGGACTGTGCCGGTCGCCGTGGGCCTGCTGCGGGGAAGGGAGCTGCGCAGGAGTCATGCCCCGATTCCAGCGCATCGTCGGGTCCGGGGGCGTGAGTGGCCGTACTCAGGTCCGGGGTGCCGGGCGGGCTCGGACCGGGGGTGGAACGACCTCGGGTTGAACGAGACCGCGCGCCTTTACGGCGTAGATTTCTTGCGCGACCGGTCGGCCGTCGCCCGTCGGCGCCCGCGAGGGGCCCTCATCCGGATGCCGGCCCACCGCCGTTTCGCCGGCGGGGGTTGTCCACGGCCCCTTCGGTTCTCGTCCCCTGCGTCGAAGGCGCCGTCCCGGCCCCGGCCCGGTGCCAGGACCGGGTGCGCAGCCTGCTGCATCAGGGCGTGGACGCGGCCGAGACCGCCTTCGGCGAGCTCTCCCCCACCGACGTGGCCGGGCACACCGGATCCGGCCCGAGATTGACGGTCCCGGTCGGCCGTGGTGATATCGAAACATGCTGATGTCACCGGAGGACGCGGTCGCCGAGGCCGCCGTCGGCCTGTTCGGCGACCCGCTGCGGGCCCGGATCGTGCGGCTGCTCGCCACCGAGCAGATGTGCACGTGCCATCTGATCGAGCAGACCGGCGCCCGGCAGACGACCGTCAGCCACCACCTCCGGCTGCTGCGCCGGGCCGGGCTCGTCGAGACCGAGCCCCGCGGGCGCTACACCTACTACCGCCTGCGCCCCGAGGCGGTGGCCGAGGCCGCCGACGGCCTGCGCGAGCTGGCCGCCCAGGCGGCCGGCGCCCGGGACCGCTACCGCCCGTGCTGAGGTCCCCGAGCGATCCGCGCGCGCGAGCGTCCGCGTGAGCGCGACCTCCCGCCTGCCCGCCGTCACCCCCGAGCGGGCACGCCCAGCTCGGCCAGCAGCGCCTCGATCCGGCGGCGGATCTCGTCGCGGACCGGGCGGACCTCCTCCAGGGGCCGGCCGGCGGGGTCGTCCAACTCCCAGTCCAAATAGCGCTTGCCGGGGAAGATCGGGCAGGTGTCGCCGCAGCCCATGGTGACCACGACGTCGCTGGCCTCCACCGCGTCGGCGGTCAGCACCTTGGGCTGCTCGGCGGTGATGTCGATGCCGAGTTCGGCCATGGCCTCGACCGCGACCGGGTTGACCGACTCGGCGGGCTCGGACCCGGCGGAGCGGACCTCGACCCGCCCCTTTGCGAGGTGGCCGAGGAGTCCGGCCGCCATCTGCGAGCGACCGGCGTTGTGGACGCAGACGAAGAGCACACTCGGTTTGCCTGACACGGGACCCGCCTTTCCGGACCGACCTGCAGCGGCATGCGGCGGGACCCGCGAGCGGCCGCCGCGCTCCGAACTTATCAGCTGAAGTTGATATCAGCTTGCTTCGATGTAATGTGGCTCCCACCGACACAGCGCCGCCGCCCAGGAGGAGAGTCAGCATGACCCGACCGGACACGGGAGCCGCGCCGCCCGGTACGGCCGAAGCCCGCCGGCTGTCGGCCCTGGACCGCTACCTGCCGGTGTGGATCGGGCTGGCCATGGCCGCCGGCCTCCTGCTGGGGCGCTGGGTCCCCGGGCTGCAGGGCGCACTGGAGGCGGTCGAGGCGGGCGGCGTCTCCGTGCCGATCGCCGTCGGCCTGCTGGTGATGATGTACCCCGTTCTCGCCAAGGTCCGCTACGACCGCCTGGGCACCGTCACCCGCGACACCCGGCTGGTGGCCTGGTCGCTGGTGCTCAACTGGCTGGTGGGTCCGGCAGTGATGTTCGCGCTGGCTTGGATCTTCTTGGCCGACCTGCCCGCGTTCCGCACCGGGCTGATCATCGTCGGCCTGGCCCGCTGCATCGCGATGGTCGTGATCTGGAACGACCTGGCGTGCGGCGACCGCGAGGCCGCGGCTGTCCTGGTCGCCCTCAACTCGGTGTTCCAGGTGCTGGCCTTCGGCCTGCTCGGCTGGTTCTACCTGGAGGCGCTGCCGGGATGGCTGGGGCTGGACGCCAGCGGCATCGACGTCTCCGCCTGGGAGATCGCCATGATGGTGCTGGTCTTCCTCGGCATCCCGCTGGCCGCCGGCTACCTCACCCGCACTCTCGGCGAGCGCGCCAAGGGGCGGACCTGGTACGAACAGCGGTTCCTGCCCCGCATCGGCCCCTTCGCCCTGTACGGCCTGCTGTTCACCATCGTCGTGCTGTTCGCCCTGCAGGGCGAGGCCATCACCTCCAGCCCGGTGGACGTGGCGCGCATCGCCCTGCCGCTGCTCGTCTACTTCGTGCTGATGTGGGGGCTGTCCATGCTGCTGGGACGGGCGGTGCGGCTGCCCTACGCGCGTTCGGCCACCCTGGCCTTCACCGCCGCCGGCAACAACTTCGAACTGGCCATCGCCGTGGCCGTGGGGGTCTTCGGCATCACCTCCGGCCAGGCGCTGGCGGGCGTCGTCGGCCCGCTGGTCGAGGTGCCCGCCCTGGTCGGGCTCGTCTACGTCTCCCTGTGGGCACGGCGGTTCTTCCCCGCACCCGCGCCCGAGCCCGTCGCAGCGGACGCCGACCGCGCCTGACCGGAACACGGCCGCCGCTGCTTCCCGGTCACTCCCCGGCCCGGTCCGCACGCTCCCCGCCGAGGACCCGCATCGCCACCGGCCGCCCGGGGAGCGCGGGGCCGCTGCCCGGGCGCAGGCCGGCGACGGCGACGGCGAGGGCGCGCTCGATGAACTCCGGGACGTGCTCCTCGGCCAGCGCGGGCAGCGGGCGCGCGAGGGCCATGATCATCAGCATGATCTCGTCGGCCGCGACGTCGGAGCGGACCTGGCCGTGCCGCTGCGCCGCGGCGACCAGGTCGCCGACGGCCGCGGCGACCTCATCGCGGGCCCGGCTCAGCTCCGGGTCGGTGGCCAGGTCGGGGAACATGGGCAGCAGCATCGGCATCAGGACGCCGGCCCGCAGCGCCGCCGCGGTCTCGACGAAGGTGCGCCAGGCTCCGGCGGGGTCGTCGGCGATGGCGTCCCGGGCGCGGCGCGCCGCCCGGCACATGGAGTCCACCCCGTCCAGCACGATGGCGCGCACCAGCGCCGACCGGTCGGGGAAGTTGCGGTACAGGGTCGCGATGCTGACACCCGCCCGCTGGGCGACCGCATCCAGCGCGGCGTCGGCGCCCCGCTCGATGAACACCTCCCGCGCCGCACGCAGCAGCTCCTCGCGGTTGCGCCGCGCGTCGATTCTCACCGCTCACCTCCACTCGGTGCCGTGCCCCACGACGCCTTGCCGTGACCGCAGCCTAACCGTAGGCTGACTCTACGGATTTCCGTAGGACTATCCTACGGTTATCGGCGGGCGGGATCGAGAATCCGCCGATTCCCCGAGACGGCAGGGAAAGGAACGCAATTGCTGAAGGTCATCGGAGCCGGGCTGCCGCGCACGGGCACCAGTTCGCTCAAGGCCGCCTTGGAGCGCCTCGGGTTCGGCCCCTGCTACCACATGTTCGAGCTGATGAGCCACCCCGAGCACATCGAAAGGTGGAAGCCCGTCCTGCAGGACGGGCCGACCGACTGGGACGGGGTGTTCGAGGGGTACGAGGCGGCAGTGGACTTCCCCGCCTCGATCTACTGGCAGGAGCTGAGCCGGACCTACCCGGACGCGAAGATCATCCTCACCGTGCGCGACCCGAGACGCTGGCACGAGAGCGTCCGCAACGCCTTCCCCGACCCGTCCCGGCTCGACGCGGAGGGCCTCCCCGAGCCGATGCGGGGCATGGCCGACTTCCTGCCGGCGTTGACGGAGGCGGCCCAGGAGCGGCTGGAGCTGGGCTGGGCACCGAGCCTCACCTTGACCGAGGACGAGGCGGTGGAGGTGTTCAACACCCACACCGAGCAGGTCCGCGCGGCGGCGCCGGCCGACCGCCTCCTGGTGTTCTCCGCCCGCGACGGCTGGGGGCCGCTGTGCGACTTCCTCGGCGTCGACGCTCCGGACGAGCCGTTCCCCCACCTCAACGACACCGAGACGATGCAGCGCATGTTCGCCGCCATGCAGGAGTCGCAGACGGTGGTCAGCCCCTTCGACACCTGAGGCGCGCCAAGCGCCCGAAGCGCTCCGCTACGGGCGGCTGCCGCCGCGACCTCGACGGTTGGCGGTCCCCGCCGCCGGCCGCGGTCGGCGGCGGGATTCGAGCCCCTACCAGCGCCTCGACCGCACGAGGGCGGTGACGCGTGCGGCGGCGATCGCCAGGCAGGTGAAAGCGGCGAATGCGAGGAAGGACAACTCGGCCGGGATCGCGTAGAAGCGCTGCAGCCAGGTGCCGTCCCGCCCGCCCAGCAGAAAGTCGACGGCGGGCTGGAAGGCGGCCAGCAGGGCCGCCGGGACGAGGTAGACGAGCAGCCGGGCGGCGGCCCGCCACAGCGGGCGCCGCCGGCGGCGCTGCGCCCAGGCGCCGCTGCGCAGCAGTCCGCGGACGCCCAGCGCTGCCGTGGCCACCGTGAGAGCGCCGAATACGGCGTCGACCTTCCACAGCGACGACCCGCCTTCCGGGGGCGTGCGGCCCTCGGCCAGCGCCAGCAGGCCCTCGGCGAGGCCCCACGCGTCCTCCTCGGTCAGCGCGATCCCGGTGTTGAGCAGCACCGCGACGCCGTAGCCGGTTTCGGGCACCAGGAACTGGTAGGAGGAGTAGGTGGACAGGGCGCCGCCGTGCCAGATCTGCGGCAGGCGGGCGCGGTCGCCCTCCTCGGGTTCGCGCCGCATCCAGCCCAGCGCGTAGCGGCCGTCGCGGGAGGAGGGTGTGTGCATCTCGGCGACGCTCTCAGCGGACACCACGCGCTCGCCCGCGGCCGAGAGCCCGCCGCGCTGCTGCAGGACAAGCCAGCGCGCCATGTCCTCGGCTGTGGACACCATCCCGCCGGACCCGGCACTGAAGTGGTCGGGTTCGGGCACGGCGATGTCCGCCCCGTAAGCACGGACGAACCCGTCCTCCAGTCCCGGGCTCGGCGCCCCCGCCGTCTCCAGCGCGACGGTGTCGTCCATCCCCGCGGGAGCGAGCACCTTCCGGCTCATGTAGGCGCCGAACGGGCGCCCGCTGACCTCCTCCACCAGCCGCGCGGCGACGTGGTAATTGGGGTTGTGGTAGTTCCACTCGCTGCCGGGATCGGCGGAGAGCCCGGCAGCGCGCAGCCGCGCGACGGCCTCCTTCAGGGAGTCGGGCCGACGGGGGCGCGAGGCATCGGGCAGCGTCTGGTCGGACATCCCCGAGCTCTGGTCGAGGAGGTGGCGGACGGTGATCCGCGCGCCGCGCGGATCGGCGATCCGAAACTCCGGCAGGTAGCGCCGCACCGGCCGGTCCAGCTCTACCTCGCCCGCCTCGACGAGCTGCATCACGGCCAGTGCGGTGAACGACTTGCTCAGCGAGGCGATCCGCATCGGCGAGTCGGCGGTCAGCGGTGCGCCGTCGGAGGCGCGACCGTAGCCGGCGGTGAGCACCGCCTCGTCCCCCTTGGTGACGGCGACGGCGGCCCCCGGCAGGCCGGTGCGCTCCACGTAGCGCTCGGCGAAGGCGTCCAGCCGCGCGGCACTCGTGCCGCCCTCCTGCGCGAGCGCGGCCGGACCGGGCGCCGCGAGCGCGGCCAGGGCGCACCCGGCGGCCGCGCCGACTGCGCGGCGGCGCGCTCCAGTCGGTGCCCGCCGGCGCGGCTGCCTCGGGCGGGCTCGTGTGAACAGCATGGACTTTCCTCCCACGTGGTCCGGATGCGTGCCCGGAAACGCTAGGCAGCAGGCGGCCGGCCGCGCATCGTGCGAAGGTGCCCGATCCCGCCCGCACCTTCGTGGCATCCGGAGCCGCACCACCCCCGCCTCCGTGGCGCCCTGTCCCCTCAAATCCCCCACTGACGGGCGAAGATACCGGCGCGGCTGTTCTGTACGGTTGGCACCGTGCAGCCGCTCGACGACACACCAGGCCCCTTTCCCGCTGCGCGCACCGCCGGCGCGGGCCGGCGGGAGACCGCTCTGTGGGCGGCCCTCGTGCTGTGCGCGGCCGCGGACACCGGCGCCGCACTCGCCGGAGGCGGCCCGGTGTCGGTCGCCGCCCCGGCCGTTGGCGTCCTGGCCTTCCTCTGCGGCCGCCTCTCCGCGCGAGACCGGCTCGCCCTGGTCCTCTTGGCGGCTGCGCTACCCGTGCTCCGGCCGGCCGCCGCGCTGCTGGGCCGGGCAACAGTGACGGAGGCCTTTGCCACGGCGGCCTCCGCCGTACTCGTCGCGGTGCTGCCCTGGCTGCTGGGCCGCTACCTGCGGCGCCGCGCCGAAGCGGCCTCGTTCGGCTGGCGCCGCGCCGAACTGCTGGAGCGCGAGCGGGACCTGGTGGCCGAGCGCGAGCGGCTGCGCGAGCGCGCCCGCATCGCCCAGGAGATGCACGACTCCCTGGGCCACGAGCTGAGCCTGGTCGTGGTACGCGCCGGTGCGATGCAGGTGGCGCCGGACTACGGAGAGCGGGACCTGCGGCGCGCGGCCGGCGAGGTGCGGTCCGGCGCCGCCGCGGCCGTCGAGCGGCTGCAGGAGATCATCGGGATCCTGCGGGAGACCGGCGACCCGCTGGCGGGGGACCCGCTGAGCCAGAGCGCCGGGGAGCTGGTCGACCGCGCCCGCGACGCGGGCATGGACGTCGAGGTGCGCGGTGCCGGGCTGCTCGACCGCCGCCTCGGTCCGGAGCAGCGTGCGCTGAGCCGGGTGGTCCAGGAGGCACTGACCAACGCGGCCAAGCACGCCCCGGGCGCCGCGGTGCGCATCGACGCCGAGGAAGGCGCTGAGGGCGGGTGCACGGTGCGGGTGCGCAGCGGACCGCCGCGCGGCGCTCCGAGCGCGGACGGGGCCTCCGGCGGCAGCGGGCTGGCCGGGTTGGCGCGGCGGCTGCACCCGCTGGGCGGCACGGTCGAGTACGGCGACCGCGGCGACGGCGGATTCGAGGTGGTCGCGCACGTGCCCGCGGCCGCGGCCGGGGACCGCCGCGCGGGCGGAGGAAGCTCCGCCGACCTGGCGTCGCGCTACTCCGCCTCCCAGCGGCGCGCGCTGGGCGCGGCGGTACTGGCCCCGACGGCGCTGCTCGGCGTGCTGGCGGCGGCGTGGCTGGGATACTACGGCTACGTGTCCGCCGGCTCGGTCCTGGAGCCGGCGGAGTTCGCCCGCCTGCGCGTCGGGCAGGAGCAGCGGCGGGTCGAGGAGGTCCTTCCGGCGATGCGAATGCTCGACCCGCCGTCCGAGCGCAGCAGTGCGCCCGCCGACGGCGCCCGGTGTCGCTACTACCGCTCGGAGGTCACCCTGCCCGGCGCGGCTACCACCGCCTACCAGCTGTGCTTCGCCGAGGGCCAGCTGGTCGCCAAGTCGGCGGTGCCCGTCGGTGACGGCGACGGAGCAGAGGGGGGCGCCCGGTGATCCGGGTCGTGCTCGCCGACGACGAGGCCCTGATCCGGGCGGGCATCGCCACCATCCTCTCCGCGGACCCCGATATCGAGGTGGTCGCCGAGGCGGGTACGGGGAGCCGGGCCGTCGAGCTGACCGGGCTGCACCGCCCCGACGTCGCGCTCGTCGACATCCAGA
This sequence comes from Streptomonospora arabica, assembly GCF_039531585.1. Taxonomy (NCBI): domain Bacteria; kingdom Bacillati; phylum Actinomycetota; class Actinomycetes; order Streptosporangiales; family Nocardiopsidaceae; genus Streptomonospora; species Streptomonospora arabica. The sequence goes on from NZ_BAAAQI010000001.1 coordinate 384,311, forward strand.
TGCCCGAGAGCGACGGGCTGAGCGCGGTGCCGCGGATCCTGCGCGCGTCGCCGCGTACGGCGGTCGCCATCCTGACGACGTTCGGCCGGGACGACTACATCACCCGCGCGCTGGACGGGGGTGCGAGCGGGTTCCTGCTCAAGACCGCCGAGCCGCAGGAGCTGATGGCCGGGGTCCGCGCGGTGGCCGACGGCGGCGCGTTCCTGTCCCCCCAGGTCGCCCGGCGCGTGGTCGCCCGTCTGCGGAACCGGCCGGAGCCTCCTGCGGCCGAGGCCCGCGAGCGCGTCGGCGTGCTGAGCCGCCGTGAGCGGGACGTGCTCGCCCTGCTCGCGGCGGGCGCCTCCAACGCCGAGATCGCGCGGGAGCTGCACCTGGCCGAGGACACCGTCAAGGCGCACGTCAGCGCGATCCTCTCCCGCCTGGGGCTGCGGAACCGGGTGCAGGCCGCCATCCTGGCGCACGAGGCGGGCCTGCGGCGGACGTGAGCGGCGGCGCGCGCCGACCGGGTCGGCGGCCGTCCCGGCCCGGGGGACGGGGACAGAGCGGCCGCGGCGGCCGGTGCTTCAGGCACCGCCGCCGACGGTGATGGCGAACCCCTCCAGGATCGAGTGGACGCCGAGCACGGCGACGCGGACGCTGCCGCCGACGCCGCGGATCTGCACCATGAGCACCGGCGACTGCAGGAACAGGAAGAACGCACCCCCAGCGGCGGGAAAGCGGCAGGCGAGGATGCGGAGGGTGCGGTCCCGGGCCGCGGGGCCGGTCCAGTCGATCGCGCCGATCAGGCCGCAGGTGCGGGGGACGGCGGCGCGGACGGGAACCTCGTGCGCACCGACGGCGGGGTGCACCTCGGGGGCCCGCTACAAGGTCCGCACCGCTGACGGCGCGGAGGTCCCGGTGTCAACGGGGCGCCGGCCGACTCAGGGGCCGGCGCGCGCCCCTGCGCCGCCGCCCGGTGTTCGAAGCGCCCGAGGGCGGACCGGTCCGGCGCAGGACCGCCTTCTTCGCGGGCGAACTGCGCCTGCCGACGGCACCGGGCCGCCCGGTCGCCGACGAGGTCCACCGGGGCTCGCGGGCCGAGCCGGCGCACCGCCTTCTCTCGGGCGGCGTTCACCTCCGCAGCAGCGCGGCCAGCTCGCGCGTCCGCGGCCAGCGGCCCCAGGCCACCAGGGCGAAGACGGCGCCCAGCACGACGGTCTGCACCGCGAAGGACTGGTAGCCGGGGGTGAGCAGGTTACTGGCCGTCGCTCCGACCATCACCCCCAGCAGCCCCAGCGCGGCCAGCCCGCACAGCCGCGGTATCAGCAGGCCCACGGCGCCGGCGACCTCGCAGGCACCGGTGACGTACCGCAGCCACTGCCCCAGGCCGATGTCGGTGAACAGGCGGACCGCGTCCTCGCTGCCCGCCAGCTTCGTGGCGCCCTGGAAGAGGAAGAAGGCGGCGAGCAGGATCTGCACCGCCCACAGCACGATGTTCAGAGTGCGGCCGCGCCGCCGCGAACCGCTGCCGGCCTCGCTCGGACTCACGCAACCGCCCCCTGTCTCCCCCGCAGGGGAAAGGCGCGCCGCGTTCCCTCGGCGGCGATCGCGGGCGGTGCCGCCGTCAGGCGGTCGCCGCGATCGGGGCCGGATCCCGCGGCGCCGAACCGTCGGTGCGGCCACCCTATCGCGCGGAAGCCGGGCTGCGGCGGCGAACCGGGGCGCGAGACGCGGCCACCGCGGGAGGGGGCGGACCCGGCGCAGACGGAGGCGGGCGCCGCGCCGTCCCCTGCCTGCTCCGGAGGGGACCCGTCGCGAACCGGGAGCCGAGCCGCCGGATTCCGCGCTCTCGGGGAATCCGTGGGAAGCACCGGTGCCCGACCCGGCATCGGGGCATCGAACCGCATTCGGCTTCTCCCCACGTTTGGGCACACGGCCGGCCGATCCCGATCCCGCACGCAGCCAAGGCGACGACGCGGCCCGCTCGGGCCCGCCGCCTCCCGCGCGCTCGCCCACCGGGGCGGCTCGCCCGGGAAAACGGCCGGGGTCCGCTCAGCCGCGGCAGGCCGGTGCCGGCTCGGCGCGGCCCGACGCGAGATCCTCCTCGACCATGGCGAGCAGCGCGCGGGCGGCGGTGCCGGCGGCGCTGCCGACCGCGGTGACGGCCGCGGTGCGCCACAGCGGCGCGTTCTCGATCGGGACGAAGCACGCCTCGGAGGTCTTGGCCGAGAAGTGCTCGGGCACCAGGGCGATGCCCAGCCCCTGGGCGGCGAACGCGAGCAGCGAGTGGACGTCGTTGACCTCCACCGCGACGCGGCGGCGCGCGTCGGCCCCCGCGAGCATGGCGTCGACCTCCTCGCGGATGCCCCACCCGGGGCCGAAGTCGACGAACGTCGCGCCGTCGAGCTCGCCCAGCCCGACGCGGCCGCGCTCGGCCAGCGCATGGGTGGGCGCGCAGGCGAGCACCATCGGCTCCGCGCCGATGGGCAGCGCCTCCAGGTCCTCGGTGGAGCCCGCGCCGGTGGAGGTGAAGGCGATGTCGACCGCGCCGCGGCGGACGCCCTCCAGCAGCGCCGCGGCGCCGTCCTGCTGGAGCCGGATCTCGACACCGGCGTGCTTGCCGTGGAAGCGCCCCAGCAGCGCCGGCACGTCGGGGTCCGCCAGGCACTGCAGGCTGCCCACGGTCAGGGTGCCGCGCAGCAGGCCCTGGACGGCGGCGACCGCGTCGTGGGCGCCGGAGACCTTCGCGAGCACGTGCCGCGCCTCGGGCAGCAGGGCGCGGCCGGCGTCGGTCAGCTCCACCCGGCGGGTGCTGCGCACGAAGAGGCGGGCGCCCAGTTCGCGTTCGAGGGAGCGGATCGACGCCGACAGCCCGGACTGGGCCACGAGCACCCGCTGCGCCGCTCGGGTGAAGTGGCGCTCCTCGGCCACCGCCACGAAGTACTCCAGCTGGCGCAGCTCCACGATTGATCACCGCAATCGAACAGTTCCATCGCTTTGTTTTCTTGGACAGCTTAGTGGGGTCGGCGCGAAGCTGGGAGCGCCGCGGAGGGCGGAGCAACGGCCGGCCTCCGGGGCGCACCGCATACGCCAGCCACCTTTCGGGAGATCCGGAACATGCACAACCGCAGTATCGGAGGACGCACGGTCAGCGCCATCGGGCTCGGCGCCATGCCGATGTCGATCGAGGGGCGGCCCGACCGCGCCCGCGCGACCGCGACCGTCCATGCGGCCCTGGACGAGGGCATCACCCTCATCGACACCGCCGACGCCTACCACCGCGAGGCGGGCGAGGTCGGCCACAACGAGTCCCTCATCGCCGAGGCGCTTGCCGCCGCCGGCCCGGCCGCAGACGGTGTGCTCGTCGCCACCAAGGGCGGGCACCTGCGGCCCGGAGACGGCACCTGGACCCTGGACGGCCGCCCCGAGTACCTGAAGCGGGCGTGCGAGGCGTCCCTGCGCCGGCTCGGTGTCGAGGCCATCGGCCTCTACCAGTTCCACCGTCCCGACCCCGGCGTGGACTACGCCGAGTCGGTCGGGGCGCTGGCCGAGCTTCTGGACGAGGGCAAGATCCTGATGGCGGGGATCTCCAACGCCGACCCCGGCGAGATCCGCACCGCGCACAAGGTGCTCGGCGGGCGCCTGGCCTCGGTGCAGAACCAGTTCTCGCCGAAGTTCCGCTCCAGCGAGCCCGAGCTGCGGCTGTGCGAGGAGCTCGGCGTCGCGTTCCTGCCCTGGAGCCCGCTGGGCGGCATCCGGGAGGCCGCCGACCTGGGTTCCCACTACTCGGCGTTCGCGGCGGTGGCCGAGGACCGCGGCGTCAGCCCGCAGCGGGTCTGCCTGGCCTGGATGCTGGCGAAGTCGCCGGTCGTGGTGCCCATCCCGGGCTCCTCGCGGCCGGAGACCGTGCACGACAGCGCGCTCGGCGCCGACCTGCGGCTGAGCGAGGAGGAGATCGCCCGCCTCGACCGCGCCTGAGGCCCCGCCCGGGGCCCGGCCGGGCGCGTGCGGTCGGCGCCGTGCGGGCGCGCGGGACGAAGGTGCCTCTAGGGGGTCGTCGAGCTGCCAGGGCCACCGGGGGCCGGTAGAACGCCCCGTCGCGCAGCATCGCGGACAGAGCGTCCCAGCGCCGCCGCGCCGGGGACAGCAGGGCGCGAACCGTGCTCCTCCGCGGCGCTGCTGCGACCTCGTCGGCCGCCTCGTGGTTCTCGGCGGTCCAGGACCGCGGCCGCGGCAGAGCTGTCGGTGGGAGGGTCGATGGCGGACGCGGTGCGCGGCATCCGACCCTCGGGATCGGCCCCGCCGGCGGCCGTGGAATGGGCGAGCGTACCCGCGGCGCGGAAGGCCGACACCGCGGCGTGGCTGTGGTGCTCGCCCCGGTCGATCGTGCGGTCGCAGCAGGCCCGCGAGGGCGGGTGGGACCCGGATGCGAACGCCGCCGGGAACCGCGCCCGTTCGAGCTGCTCGGTGCCGCGCCGGGAGGGGCGCTCGCCGCGGATGGAGCCGCCCGAGGCCCGCGTGGCCGGGGCCGGACCCGCATAGGAGGCAAGAGGGGCCGCGCCGCGGGCGCGTTGCGCGGGCGGCTGTCCACCCGGGGCCCGCAGGTCCTACCATCGGATCACGCGGGCTCCGGCCCGCCCGTCCCCGACCCCCGCTCCCCCGGTCCGGCCGGCGTCCGGACACGCCGAGGAGGCCCCGCCCGTGTTCACCACCAGACCGACCCTGCAGGGCACCTACGGCATGGCGGCCTCCACGCACTGGCTGGCCTCCGGCACCGCCATGGCCGTCCTCGAGGACGGCGGCAACGCGTTCGACGCCGCGGTCGCCGCCGGCTTCGTGCTCCAGGTCGTCGAGCCGCACCTGAACGGCCCCGCCGGCGAGGTGCCGATCGTCCTCGCGCCGGCCGGCGGCCGCCCGCTGGTGCTGTGCGGTCAGGGCCCGGCCCCCGCCGGGGCCACGGTGGACCACTACACCGGGCTGGGCCTGGACCTGGTGCCCGGCACCGGCCCACTCGCCGCGGCCGTTCCCGGCGCCTTCGACGCCTGGATGCTGCTGCTGCGCGACTACGGCACCAAGCCGCTCGCCGACGTGCTCTCCTACGCCATCGGCTACGCCGAGCGCGGCCATCCCGCCGTCGAACGCGTCGGCGAGACCGTCGAGACGGTGCGGGAGCTGTTCGAGTCGGAATGGCCGAGTTCCGCGGAGCTGTACCTGCCCGGCGGCCGCACGCCGCGGCCGGGCGCCCTGCTGCGCAACCCCGCGCTCGCGGCCACCTGGCGGCGGCTCCTCGGTGAGGCGCGGGCCGCGGGAGGGGACCGCGAGAACACCGTCGAGGCCGCCCGCCGCGTCTGGCGGGAGGGCTTCGTCGCCGAGGAGCTGGCCGCCTTCGCCGCCCGGCCCGCCATGGACTCCTCCGGCGAGCGCCACGCCGGCGTGCTGACCGGTGAGGACCTGGCCTCGTTCGCCGCCTCCTACGAGGAGCCGGTCGGCTACGACTGGAACGGCTGGCGCGTGTGCAAGGCAGGCCCGTGGAGCCAGGGCCCGGTCTTCCTCCAGCAGCTCGCCCTCCTGCCGCAGGACCCCGGCGCTCTCGGCTACGGCACACCCGAGTACGTGCACACTCTGACCGAGGGCACCAAGCTGGCCATGGCCGACCGGGAGGCCTGGTACGGCGACGCCGCCGACGTCCCCCTCGCCGACCTCCTCTCCGAGGACTACAACCGCGCGCGCCGCTCCCTCGTCGGCGAGACGGCCTCCCACGAGCTGCGCCCGGGCTCTCCCGGCGGCCGCACGCCGCGGCTGAGCCGCAACGCGCTGTCCCGCACCGGCGACGCGGCGCCGGCGGCGGGCGCGGGAGAGCCGACCGTGGCCCGGGACGGCGGGACCCGCGGCGACACCTGCCACGTCGACGTCGTCGACCGGCACGGCAACATGGTCGCGGCCACCCCCAGCGGGGGCTGGCTGCACTCCAACCCGGTGGTGCCCGCGCTCGGGTTCCCCCTGGGCACGCGGCTGCAGATGACCTGGCTGGAGCCGGGGCTGCCCAACTCGCTGACCCCCGGCCGCAGGCCGCGCACCACGCTCACGCCCTCCCTCGCGCTGCGCGGCGGCGAGCCGGTGATGGCCTTCGGCACCCCGGGCGGCGACCAGCAGGACCAGTGGAGCCTGCACTTCTTCCTGGCGGTGGCGCTGCGCCGAGCGGTGCGCGGCGGGTTCGACCTGCAGGGGGCGATCGACGCGCCCAACTGGCACACCGAGAGCTTCCCGGGCTCCTTCTACCCGCGCGCGTGGCGGCCGGGCTCGATCACCGTCGAGTCCCGCATGGCCGAGGCGGCGGTCGCCGAGCTGCGCCGGCGCGGGCACGACGTGACCGTGGGCGAGGCGTGGTCGGAGGGCCGGCTGTGCGCCGTCGCACGCGACCCGGAGACGGGGGTCGTCTCCGCGGCGGCCAACCCGCGCGGCATGCAGGGCTACGCGGCGGGCCGCTGAGGCGGTGCCCGTTCAGGTCGAATGGGTGGTCGCGAGATAGACCGTGTTGGCCGCGTCGCGCTCCTGCAGCGGGTTGGGGAAGGCGACGACCTCGGCGCGCACCTCGGCGAAGACCTCGCCGAGGAGGGCGGAGAACCGCGCCTCGGGCGGGTCGTTGGACCACAGCGCGAAGACGCCTCCGGGGTGCAGCAGAAGGGACAGGCGGCGCAGGCCCTCCACCGTGTAGAAGTCGGCGTGGCTCTCGTCGAGCAGGTGGCTCGGCGAGTGGTCGATGTCGACGAGGACCGCGTGGAAGCGGCGCCCGGGCTCCTGGGGGTCGACACCGTCCTTCGAGCCGCTCATCGCGAAGAAGTCGCCGTGCACGAACCGGCAGCGGGGGTCGCCCGTCAGCCGGACCCCCGCCGGGATCAGCCCGCGCTCGTGCCACTCGATCACCTCGCCCAGCGCCTCGACGACCACGAGCGAGGCCACCTCCGGCTGGTCGAGGACCGCTTCGGCGGTGAACCCCAGACCGAGGCCGCCGACCGCCACGTCCACCGGGCCCCCCTCCGGCTCGCCCAGGGCGAGCCGGGCCATCTCCTCCTCGGCGACGGTGAACAGGCTCGACATGAGGAAGTCGTCGCCGAGCTTGATCTCGTGCACGTCGGCACGGAACACGGGGTCCCATCTGCGGCGCAGCACGAGGTCGCCCATCGGTGTCGGGCGCCAGTCCAGTTCCTCGAAACGACGGCCCACGGCCCGCTCCCTTCACGCTCCGCATGCCCGCGCCACGCCGGCGCGGGTCCCCGCGGATCAGCGGGCGAATGCAGCGGGCACTCCGCGGTACGGCGCCTCCCGCGAGCACGCGCACGCCTCCGCGGCTCCCGACACTATCCCCGTCGGGGCGCATCGGCTCCGCCGGCGGCGGATGTGCGTCCTCGGCGCAGCGCCCGGCCCGGCACCGGGGGCGCGGACCCGGCTCAACCGCGCGGCGGTGCCGCCTTGGGGCGGCCCAGCCGGGCGCCGCCGACCGCCAGGTCGGCGACCGCGCCGACGGTGGCGAACTCTACGCCGTGGCCCGCGACGCGGTCCAGCCACTCCTCCAGACGCAGCAGCCGGTGGCCGCGGCCGATCACCTGGGGGTGGAAGGTGACGGTGAGCACCCCCTGCTCGGTCTCGCGCAGCATGTAGCGCAGGTCCAGCTCCCAGTCGGCGAACATGCGCTCGGCGTCGCCCAGGCCCGGCAGGGTCCGCGCGGGCGAGCTGAGGAACTCCAGGTGCGGCAGGTCGTCGAGGCTCCAGCTGACCGGCACCTCCACCAGCGGGGTCTCCTCGCCCCACACCGTGCCCTCGGCGTCCACCCGGTCGCCGGTGCGGCACCGGTAGGGCGCGTAGTCGTGGCCCATCATGGAGCTGTCGTAGCGCAGCCCGCGCTCGTTCAGCAGCGCCACGGTGTTCTCCGACAGGTCCCAGGCCGGGGCCCGGAACCCGCGGGGCTCGGTGCCGGCGACCTCCCGCAGCGCCTCGACCGAGCGGTCGAGCACGGCCCGCTCGGCGTCCTCCTCCAGGACGGCGACGTTCTCGTGGGCGTAGCCGTGCAGGGCGATCTCGTGCCCGCCGTCGCGGATACGGCGGCACAGCTCGGGATAGGTGCGCGCGGTGTGGCCGGGAACGAACCAGGTGGCCGCCAGCCCGCGCCGCGCCAGCACCTCCAGCAGCCGGGGCACCGCCACCGCCGCGAACTCCCCGCGCGAGCGCGGGGTCGCCGTGAGCTGGCCGCGGTCGACCCAGACCGACAGCGCGTCGAAGTCGAAGGTGAGGCAGACGTATCCGTGCGGCATCGCGCTCCTCCTCTCAGGCCTCCGGGAGCGCGGCGTTGCCGGCCCCCACTCCCCCGTCGACGGTGACGGTCGTGCCGGTGATCCACTCGGCGCCGTCGGAGCACAGGTAGGCCACGGCCGAGGCGACGTCGTCGGGCACGCCGGGCCGCGGCCAGGGCCGCCCGGCCTCCACGGCGCGGACGTAGTCGGGCGCGAGCGGGTTGACGTCGCTACCGACCTCGATGAACCCCGGTGAGACGGCGTTGGCGCGGATGCGGTGCTCGGCGAACTCCAGGGCGAGCGCCTTGGTGAGCATGGTCAGCCCCGCCTTGGACGTGCAGTAGTGCGCCGCTCCCCGCCGCGCCCGCTCGCCCGCCCCGGAGGTGATGTTGACGATGTCGCCGGGACGTCCCGCCGCGACCAGGGCCCGGGCGAACTCGGTCGACAGGGCGAAGGGTCCGTCGAGGTTGGCGGCGAGCACGCCCCGCCACTCTGCGTCGGTCATCTCCAGCAGGGGACGGCTGGGGTAGACGCCGGCCGCGTTCACCAGCACGTCCAGCCCGTCGGCGCGCTCCCAGGCGGTGCGGACGCAGGCGCGGGCCGCTTCGGGGTCGGCGACGTCGGCCGCGACGGTGCTGACGCGCTCGGGCGCCGCGAGCCGCGCGGCCGCCGCCGCGCACCGCTCCTCGTCGCGCTCGCTGAGCACGACCGCGGCTCCCTCGGCCAGGAACCGGCGGGCGACGGCCGCTCCGATCCCTCCCGACGCTCCGGTGACCAGCACTGTGCGGCTCACGTTTCCTCCCATGTCCGGCGGCGGGTGATGCTGCGGCGCAGGTCCAGGTACTCCGGTACGGACATGCGCGGCGGTGTTTCGCGCAGTACCCGGCGGGCCTCCGCGGCTCCGTCGCAGAGCAGGTCGACGACGGTGCCGGCGAGGTAGAGCGCCGGCTCGACGGCGGCGGCGCGGTGGTCGACGACGCGGTAGTCGGTGCTGTGGTGGTCGCCGGCGGCGCCGCCGCAGTAGGGGTGGGACACCGGCATGACGTGGGCGAGGTCGCCCATGTCGGTGCAGGCGCCCAGGTGGCGGCCGCGGGCGGTCGGCGCGTCCCCCACGACGGGCCCGGCGTTGCGGGCGACGACGTCGTCCAGCGCCGGGGCCGGATGCAGCGGCAGGTAGGCGAGCAGCGTGTCGGTCTCGACCCGCGCGCCCAGGGCCAGCGCGCCGGCGCGCGCGCAGCGGGCCACGGTCTCGGCGGCGCGGCGCAGCGCGTCGACGCCGGCGGCGCGGACCATCGCGTGCAGCACGGCGGAGGAGGGCACCGAGCCCAGCGCGCTCCCTCCCCCGGTGACCAGGTAGTTGACCCGCACGCTCTCGTCCTCGGGGAAGGCCTCGCGCTGGGCGTCGATCGCGTGGGCGGCCAGAGTGGCGGCCTTGAGGGCGTTGACGCCCAGCCAGGGGGTCGACCCCGCGTGTGCGGAGCGGCCGCCGAAGCGGGCCCGCACGAGGCAGGACCCGTTGAGCGTGTCACCCACGGAGAAGCGCGGACCGCCGCCGCGCCCGGTGTGCGCGAGCAGGGCCATGTCGACGCCGTCGAACGCTCCCGTGCGCAGCAGCTCGGCCTTGCCGACGGGGAACTCCGCGCGGTCGGCCCGCTCCGCCCCATCGGGGCCGTCCGCGCCGCCGGGGGCGCCGGCCGCGGCGTCGAGTAGGGCGTCGGCGTCGCCCAGCTCCTCGGCGGGCGCGGCGATCAGCGCGACCGAGCCGTCCAGCTCGGCCATCACCTCGCGCAGGCCGAGCGCGGCACCGGCGACAGCGGCGATCTGGGCGTGGTGGCCGCAGGCGTGGGCCGCTCCGGTCGCCGGGTCGGCCAACGGGTGCTCGGGCAGGGCCAGGGCGTCCAGCTCGCCGACGAGCGCGATGCGCGGGCCGTCGTCGCGGCCGCGCAGCACGGCCGCGACCCCGGTGCCGGCGAGCCCGGTGCGCGGCGTGAGCCCGAGGTCCTCCAGCCAGGAGCCGAAGCGCGCCGCGGTGGCGTACTCGGCGTAGCCGGGTTCGGGAGTGCGCATCAGCTCGTCGCTGAGGGACGCGATCGCGTCGGCGCGGCGTTCCATGGCCGCATACGCCGCCCGCTTCAGGCCCGCGGCGGTGCTCACGCGCACTCCGCGGCCGTGCGCGCAGCGGGGCCGCGGCGGGGCCGGCGTCCGGCTCCGCGCGGGGGCGGGGCGGCGCGGCGGTCCTGCGCGGAACGCGCCCTGGACGCGCCGCGCTCGCGTCGGTTGCTCACGGCGCCAGTATGGCGGCGGAGGGCGGGCCCGGGCCTCATGCCCGGCTCTGAACTTCGGCCGCCCCCCTTGTGCGCAGGTCCAAACCCGACCGGCGCAGGCACAGGGCCGCGACCAGCCGCTCGTCGGGATCGTCGAGGTCGATTCCGCAGATCTGACCCATCCGGCGCAGCCGGTAGCGCAGGGTGTTGGGATGGACGTGCAACGCGCGGGAGGCCGCGATCACGTCGCCGAACGCGTCGAGGTAGGCGGCCAGGCTGGCGGCGTAGTCGGTGTGGTGCCGGCGGTCGTAGGCGAGCAGGTCGGGCACCGGCCCGTCGGCGAAGCGCGCGTCCTCGGCCACCCGGTCGGCCAGCACGAGTGCGCCGACGGCGGCGCGCACCTCGCCGGGATGCACGACGCAGGTGTGCGCGCCGCCCCGGCCGCGCAGCACGCGCAGCACCAGGTCGGCCTCGGCGAGGGACTCGGGGGCCCGCCCGGCGTCGGCCGCGACCGTGCCCAGCGCGCCCAGCACCGCGCAGCCGGCCGCCGCGGCCGCGCGCTCGACCACCTCGCGGACGGCACCGGCCAGCTCTGCGCCGCCGCGCCCCTCCACCCCGCACAGCAGCACGTCGACGCGTCCGCGCGAGGCCACCGGGACGGCCGGGTGGTCCAGAGCGGGCAGGTGCACGCTGAGCAGGTCGGCGAACGCGCGGGTGTCGTGCGGCCGGCCGTCGGCGAAGACGCAGCTGAGGACAGCCGCGGGCCGGTCCCGGTCGACGTCGAGCCACTCCAGCGCCTCGTCCTCGGCGGTGCCGTTCAGCAGCCTGCGGGCGGCCGACTCGGCGGCGCGGCGGCGGGTCTGGGTGCGCACGCCCATCCGCGAGAGGTACTGGCCGGCCGACGCCGCGGCCCGGCGCAGCACGACGGGCGCGTCCTCGGGCAGGGGTCCGCCGCGCTCGGCCACCCAGATCGACCCGAGGATCTCGTCGCCCGAGCGCACCGCCACGGCCATGCGGCGGTTGATCCCGTGCTCGGGGACGGCGGGGATGTCGACGACGTCGCCGTCGCGCCACAGCCGCCGGTAGACGCCCTGCTCGCGCAGCCGGGAGCGGTACCAGGCGGGGCCGCGCTGGTCGAGGGCCGCCTGCCGGCGCATCGCGTCGTCGGAGTCGGCGAGCCGGGAGGAGGCGAGCACCTCCTGCTGCGGGTTGAAGATCATCACCGAGCCCCCGACCGACTCGCACAGCGCGTTGGCGAAGTCGGCGAGCTCGCGCACGGGCGGGGCGGAGGCCTCGGCGTCCAGGCCCGCGCCCGAGGTGGTGAGCAGGCCGCGCAGCTGGCCGGAGAACTCCGCCCAGCCGGTACCCGACTCCAGCGCGAGCAGCGCCACACCTGCGTGCCGGGCGAGCGTGCCCAGCCGCTCGCGCGCTTCGGCGGAGCCGCGCACGACCACCGCGGCCGCGCCGCGCCGGGCCGCCTCCTCCAGCACATCGGGGGCGCCCGCGGCGTCGACGCCCACGGCCAGCAGCAGGTCGCCGGGTTCGGCGGCGAACTCCGCGGCGGAGTCGTGGATCACGACGCCGTTGCAGCGCACCGCGGGGTCGGGCGGTTCGGCCCACACCGACAGCAGGTTCGCCCCGATGGCGTCGACGACCGTGTTCAGCATCGGTCCGTGCACGTGGCCCCCACCTCCTTGTCGCAGACGACAAGTTCCGTGCGGTTCTTCATACCAGCGGATCATTACAGCGCGATGATCACTCGCCGAAACTGTCGGCTACGCGTCTTCGAGGAGGCAACGTCCATGGTCGAGGAGTTCACCGCGGCACTGCGCTCGCTGGTCGACGAGGAGTCGCCATCGGCCGACACCGCCGCGGTCGAGCGGTGCGGCGACCGCCTGGCCGCAGTCGGCGAGGCGGTCACCGGCGCAGCGCCGGAGCGCCTCGCGCTGTCGGGCGGGCCCTCGGCGCTGGTCTGGCGCCGCGGAGACGCGCGGGCTCCCGGCCGTGTGCTGCTGCTGGGCCACCGCGACACGGTGTGGCCGCTGGGCACGGCGGCAGAGCGCCCGTTCACGGTCGAGGACGGCAGGGCCCGCGGCCCCGGCGTCTTCGACATGAAGGCGGGACTGCTCGTCGGCCTGCACGCCTTGGCCCGGCTGGCGCCGCACGTGCCGGTCACGCTGCTGGTGACCGGCGACGAGGAGGTGGGCTCGGCCGCCAGCCGCGAGCTGATCGAGGCCGAGGCGCGGGCGTGCGGGGCCGTGCTCGTGCTGGAGGGGGCCGCCGAGGGCGGGGCGCTCAAGCGCGCCCGCAAGGGGTGGTCCATCTACACCCTGCACTGCCGGGGGGTCTCGGCCCACGCCGGTCTGGAACCGCACAAGGGGCGCAACGCCCTCGTGCGGATGGCCGAACTGGTCGCCGAGTCGGGGCGGCTCGGCGCGCCCGAGCGCGGGCTGACGGTCACCCCGACGCTCGCGCGGGCGGGCCAGACCGTCAACACCGTCCCCGACCGCGCCGAGCTGCACCTGGACGTGCGCGCCCGCACTGCCGCCGACCAGCGCAGCGCCGACGAGAGCATCCGCCGCCTGGCCGAAGCGCCGACCGGGGTCGAGGTGCGCGTCGAGGGCGGGATCAACCGCCCGCCGATGGAGGAGAGCGCGGCGGCCGCCCTGCTGGAGCGGGCGGCGCGGCACGCCCGCGAGCTGGGCGCACGGCCGCCGGAGTCGGCCGCCGTCGGCGGCATCTCCGACGCCAACCTCGTGGCCGCGCTGGGAGTCCCCGTCCTCGACGGCCTGGGCGCGGTCGGGGGCGGGCCGCACGCCGAACACGAATGGGTGGACGTCGACGCCACCCTGCACCGGATACCACTGGTCACGGCGCTGGTGGACGGCCTGGCCGCACACCCGCTGCCGGGGCCCGAAGGGATGTGAGAACCATGCCGCAACCCGAGACCCGGCCCGGCGACTCCGACTTCGAGGAGGACCCGCGCTACCGCACCGCCAAACGGGAGCTCTTCATCGCGCTGGCCTACTGGGTCGCGTTCACCGCCGCCGTCACCGCGACGGCCTGGCTGCTGGGCGGCGGCAAGGCCGCCGACGAGATCTCCTTCGTCCTGGGCTTTCCCGCCTGGTTCTTCTGGTCGGTACCGGTGACCTGCCTGCTCTTCTCCGGTGTCGCCTTCATCCTCGTGCACCGCTTCTTCACCGACATCCCCCTCTCCGCCGGCGGCGACGCCGGGGAGCCCGACGAGAGGTAGCCGACCATGCGCTGGGGCGTCATCATCCCGATCCTGCTCTACGCCGTTGTGCTCCTGGTGATCGCCTGGTGGAGCTTCCAGCGGCGCCGGGCGGTCGCCGAAGGCCACAAGACCGAGCACTACTACATGGGCGGGCGCTCGCTGGGCTGGCTGCTGCTGATGTTCACGCTGCTGGCGAGCGGCGCCAGCGCCGGCACGTTCATCGGCGGCCCCGGCCTGGTCTACGGCCAGGGCTACGGCTGGATCCTGGTGTCGGTCTTCCAGGTGCCCACCGCCTTCATCGCGCTGGCGGTGCTGGGCAAGAAGTTCGCCATCGTCGGGCGCAAGCTGGGCGCGCTGTCGATCGTGGACATGCTGCGGCACCGCTACGAGAGCCCGGCCGTGGTGGTCGTCAGCTCGCTGGGCATCGTCGTGTTCCTGACCGCCTACATGGTGCCGCAGTTCGTCGGCGGCACCAGGCTCCTGGAGGCGGCGACCGGCGCCGACTACCGGGTGCTGCTGGTGTGCCTGGCGGCGCTGATCGCGCTCTACACGGCCTTCGGGGGCTTCCTCGCCGACGCGATGAGCGACGTGCTGCAGGGCGTGATCATGCTGGTGGGCGCGGTGGTCGTGTGGGTGGCGCTGCTGACCGCGGCCGGGGGCATGGGCCCGGTCAACGAACAGGTGATGAGCACCGCACCGGAGCTGTTCACGCTGCCCGGTCCCGCCGGGTTCACGCCGCAGATGATCGCCTCCTACTCGCTGCAGCTGGGCCTGATGTTCGGCGTGCTGCCGCACCTGGCCGTGCGGGCGATGAGCTACCGCGACTCCCGTTCGGTGCACACCGCGATGAAGGTCGGCCCGCTGGTGATGACCGTCATCACCTTGGGCTTTCTGACCATGGGCATGATCGCGCGCTACTTCCAGCCGGACATGGAGGTCGGCGACCTGGCGCTGCCGACGACGATCATCGAGGTGCTGCCGGCGGGGCTCGCCGGTGTGCTGTTCGCCGCGCCGCTGGCAGCGGTGATGTCGACGGTGGACGCGATGATCCTGGTGGTCAGCGGCACCATCGTGCGCGACCTCTATGTGACCTACGTCAACCCGCGCACTAGCGACAGCCGCATCTCCGCGGTCACCTCGGCGACCACGCTGGGGCTCACCGCGATCGTGCTGGTGCTGGCCCTGAATCCGCCGGACTACCTGGAGCTGCTGGTCATCTACGCCATCGGCGGACTGGAGGTGGCGTTCTTCTTCCCGCTGGTGCTGGGGCTGTACTGGAAGCGCGCCAACGCCCTCGGCGCGGGCCTGGGGATGGCGGGCGGCATGGTCTGGTACACGCTCGTCAACAACTGGGCTCCCGAACTCGCCCTGGGCATGTTCCCGATCGCGACGTCCTCGGCCGTCGCCCTGGCACTGTTCCTGCTGGGCAGCTACCTGGGCCCGCCCCCGCGGCGCGAGGTGCTGGTGAAGTTCTGGGGCACCCAGGCCGAGATCGACCGGCTGGGCGAGCCCGTCAGGCCGCTGCGCTAGGGCCGGCCCGGTCGGGGCTCCTTCCGACCCGCTCGAGACCCGAACGCCCCCTCACGCGGCGGCCGGGGCGCGGCTTCCCTCTCGCGCCCCGGCCGCCGCATTTCCGTTCGGGGCCGGCCGCTGCGCGCCGGTTGGGCCGCGGGGTGCCGGGTAGCGGGGCGCCGACCGCCGCGGGCGGGCCGCCCGGCGGCCGGGCGGCCCGCCGGCGCAGCGAAGGTGAAGGAGGGCGAGCATGAGCCGGGCGTCGCAGAAAACGGTGCCCGACGCGACGCGGGGCCCCGCCCGCGTCGTCGCCGGGATCGTCGGAGCGGTCTTCCTGCTGGTGGGGGTGCTGGGGTTCGTCCCCTTCGCGACCGCCCAGTACGGCACGCTGGAGTGGGCGGGACCCGGATCGCACGCGATGCTGCTGGGCGTCTTCCGGGTGTCCGTGCTGCACAACGTCGTGCACCTGGTGTTCGGGGCGGCCGGCCTGGCGGCGGCCCTCCTCCCGGCGGCGGCCCGGGTGTACCTGATCGGCGGCGGCGCGGTGTACCTGGTGCTGTGGGTCTACGGGATGGTGGTCGACCCCGAGTCCGCGGCCAACTTCGTGCCCGTCAACGCGCCCGACAACTGGCTGCACCTGCTCCTGGGGACCGGAATGGTCGCGCTCGGGCTCGTCGTCAAGCGCGGGCGCGGGCAGGTCCCGTGAAGGGCGCGCGGGCGCTCTCGGGCGCCCGCCGTCGCCGCCCGATCCGGGAGCCGGCTCAGCGCGCGGACACCCGCCCGGCGCGGCGGGCGGCGCGGCCGGAGCGCGTGCTCACCACCGCGACAACCGCCGCCAGCACCGCGCCGGCGGCGTAGACCGCCATCGTGGCCAGCGGCGTGGCGTTCTCGGCGGAGGTCTGCAGCAGGTCCCGGTTGAGCTGCTGGTTCACCTCCAGGGCGATCACCAGCACGGTCGCGACGACGGCGGCGGAGGGCCAGGAGACGACGCGCACGTTGACCCAGCGCCCGGTCACCAGCCCGGCGGCCAGGCGCAGCAGGGTGGCGAAGGCACCGGCCACCAGCACGATCCCCAGCGGGTTGTAGCGCAGGGACATCGCCAGATCGCCGCTCATGGCGGCCCACACCGCGCGGGTGGCGCCGCAGGTGGGCATCATGACGCCCATGTAGTGCAGCGGGCTGTGCAGGTCGACCGGGGGCAGACCGAAGACCGCCATGGCCGCGCCCGCGAGGAGCCCGCCCAACGCCACGTACAGGACCCAGCGGTGGCCGTCGTGCGCCTCGACCCGCATCCGGACGGGCAGCGCCCAGGCGGGCACGCCGCCGTTGCCGCGTTCGCTGTCGCTCATGGCCCTATTGTCCCCCGCTTCCGGCACCGGCGCGCCACCTCGGCCCCCGGTTCCGACGCCTCCTCCGCGCGCACGGTTTTGACCGCGGCCCGGCTAGGGGCCTTCGGCCGCGCCGCGGCGCGCGGCGGCAGCGGGTCAGGGTGGGCAGCACGTCCGACCAGCGCGAGCACCGGTCGCGGTCGCTGCCGGGCACGCCGAGCAGGTCGCGGATCACCCGGACCGGCAGCCGCTCGGGGGAACCATGGTGCCCACCCAGGACGGGTTCCGCACCGTGATGGCGATCGGCGCCGCCGCGGCGCTCGCGGCCCTGGCGATCGCGGCCTGCCTGCCCCGCCGGCCGCGGACCGAGGACGAGGGCGCGGGGCGCCCTCCCTCCGCCGCATTCAAGGAGCCCGCGGCCCGCTGAGGACGCCGGCCTGCGCGGGAGCCGCCGGGCGCTAGAGTTGCGCACGTTCCTGCCGAAGAGGATGCGGAGACCCGGCTGTGAGTACGCGAACCGACGGCCAGGCGCCCGGCGTACCGTTCCGTGAGCGCTACCTGGAGGACTACGCGGTCGGCGAGGTCGTCGACTGCGGCCGGACCGCGGTGGCCCAGGACGAGGTCGTGGAGTTCGCGAGCCGCTACGACCCGCAGCCCTTCCACGTCGACCCGGCCGCCGCCGAGGACGGCCCCTTCGGCGGCCTGATCGCCAGCGGATGGCACACCGCGGCGCTGATGATGCGCCTGTACGTCGACGCCTACCTCTCGCCGCTGGCGAGCCTGGGCGGCCCGGGCGTGGACGAGCTGCGCTGGACCGCGCCGGTGCGGCCGGGCGACACGCTGAGCATGCGCGCCGAGGTGCTGGAGAGCCGCCCGTCCTCGTCCAAGCCCGACCGCGGCCTGCTGCGCACCCGCGTCGAGCTGTTCAACCAGCACGGCAGCAAGGTCTTCGCGGCCGTCGTCCTGAACATGCTGCGCACGCGGCCGCGCTAGCTAGCGGGCGCGGCGGGGTGCCGCCGCGGAGCCCGCGCGATGCGCCGTCACACCAGCCAGCGGCCGCCCAGCATCAGGTCGCGCTCGGGCAGCTCGTCGACCTCGCGCCAGGCCTGGACGAGCTGCGGCCGGACGCGGAAGTAGAGGTTTCCCTCCGAATCCCGCGGGTCGAACCCGGTCTTGGCGGCGAACGCGTCGAGGGTCTGCGGCGTCAGTTCCGCCGCCGCCAGGGCCTCGGCCTCGCCCTCGACGAGCACAACGTCGCGGGTCGGGCCGACGCCGATCCGGACCCGCCCGGAACGGCGCAGGTTGCGCCCGGTCGGGCTCGCCGCGGCGGTGGCCAGCAGCAGCGCCGAGCCGTCCCACAGGAAGGAGAGCGGCACCATGTAGGGCGTGCCGCCGGGGCCGCCGGCCGTGGCCACCCAGGCGTCGACGTCGGACTCCAGCCGGGCGAGCGTGTCGAGCTTGCGCTGGGAGCGCGGGCGCGGCGGTGCCGCGGGGGGCGTCGTCATGGCGAACGGTCTCCTTGCCGGGATCGGGATGCGGTCGGGGCGAACGGGGCCGCCGCAGAAGTAAACACCGCGGGGCGGCGGGTTCTCCACCTCCGATGAGGCTTGCCGCCCTGCGGGCCGCCCGCGGGCGCGCGCCGCCGCCGGTGGTCGGCGCATCATCGGCGGACCCGCGTCCGGAACACGCGTCAGGGCCGCGGCGGGGCCTGCGCCGCCGCCGCGGCGCGGGTCTCCCGTCGCCCGCCGTCGGCGCGCGGCGGGAGACAGCCGCCGGATCAGGCTCAGCCGGTGCCGAGCAGCCCGTGCGGGTCGAGGACGTACTTGCGGGCGGCGCCCTTGTCGAACTCCTGATAGCCGCGGTCGGCCTGCTCCAGCGGGATGGGCGTGGCGTTGACCGCCCGGGCGATCTGCACCCGGTCGTGCAGGATCGCCTGCATCAGCTGGCGGTTGTACTTCATCACCGGGCACTGGCCGGTGAAGAACGCGTGCGACTTCGCCCAGCCCAGGCCGATGCGGATGGACAGCGAGCCCTCCCGGGCGGCCTCGTCCGCGGCACCGGGGTCGCCGGTGACGTACAGGCCGGGGATGCCGAGCGCCCCGCCGGCGGCGGTGACCTCCATCATCGTGTTGAGCACCGTCGCCGGCGCCTCGCGTGCGGCGTCCGCGCCGTGGCCGCGAGCCTCGAAGCCCACCGCGTCGACGCCGGCGTCCACCTCGGGAACGCCCAGCAGCTGCTCGATCCGGTCGCGCGGGTCCTGCTCGGAGACGTCGACGGTCTCGCACCCGATGGCGCGCGCCTGCTCCAGGCGCTCCTTGTTCAGGTCGCCGACGATCACGACGGCGGCGCCGAGCAGCAGCGCCGAGGCCGCCGCAGCGAGCCCGACCGGGCCGGCGCCGGCGATGTAGACCGTGGAGCCCACCCCCACCCCCGCGGTGACGCAGCCGTGGTAGCCGGTGGGGAAGATGTCGCTGAGCATGGTCAGGTCGAGGATCTTGTCCATGGCCTGCTGCTTGTCCGGGAAGCGCAGCGCGTTCCAGTCGGCGTAGGGCACCAGGACGTAGCGGGCCTGGCCGCCGACCCAGCCGCCCATGTCGACGTAGCCGTAGGCCGAGCCCGGCCGGTCCGGGTTGACGTTGAGGCAGATGCCGGTGCGGCGCGCCTTGCAGTTGGCGCAGCGGCCGCAGGCGATGTTGAAGGGCACCGAGACGAGGTCGCCGACATCGAGGAACTCGACGTCGGGCCCCTTCTCGACGATCTCTCCGGTGATCTCGTGGCCCAGCACCAGCCCTTCCGGTGCGGTCGTGCGGCCGCGGACCATGTGCTGGTCGCTGCCGCAGATGTTGGTGGCGACGACCTTGAGAATGGCGCCGTGGGGCACGGGCCGCCCCACGTTCGCCGGGTTCACGCCGGGGCCGTCCTTGAGGACGAACTCGGGGTAGTCCATGTCGACGAGCTGTACGCGGCCGGGGCCCGCGTAGGCGACGCCCCTGTTCTCAGCCATAGCTCCCCCAAGAGCATGATGTGGATCACGTTTTCGGTCGTGAACTGTGCTACCCGGGTGGAGCTGTGCCGATGTACGCGGAGCGCACCGACTCCGCTCGGCGACCGAACGAGCGCCGAGAGTGCCCGAAACGCCGGTCGGCCGGAGCCGACGCGCCGGCTCCGGCGGAGCGGACACGGCCTGAGCTGAGCGGACGCCGCACGCGGCGGCACGGCTGTTCCCCACCGCTTCGGCGAACAGAACGGCACGCCGGCGAATTCGCGCCGACACTTCGGAGAATGCCACGCAGAGCACCCGCGCGACCCCTTGCAGTAGCCGTCGGGGCTCCGCTACGTTTGCCGCGCCATTGCGAACCGGATTCCGCACGGGCGCCGTTTCCCTACGCGCGGCGCCGTTCGCCCGCGCGACGCGCAGCCGGGCGGACGTAGCGCGGCCGAACAGCAATCCGGGGCCGCCCCCGACGACGTCCCTCGATACTCCGGTCGACGATTCCCGATTCGACGATTCCCGACTACCGCCCCTGCCCCGACGAAATGCGACGGAACCCGTCAGCGCAGATCGGATACCCCGCTCAATGAACATCCTCGCCATGGGCGGAGGACGCGTGTCCTCCGCCTTTTCTTCGGCTGTCCGAAAAACCCGCCGCCCCGCGCCGCCGCAGGAGGCCGGCGCGCACGCCACCTCG
Organism: Streptomonospora arabica; assembly: GCF_039531585.1. NCBI lineage: Bacteria > Bacillati > Actinomycetota > Actinomycetes > Streptosporangiales > Nocardiopsidaceae > Streptomonospora > Streptomonospora arabica. The sequence continues at coordinate 404,606 of NZ_BAAAQI010000001.1, forward strand.
CCCGGCCGCGCCCGCGCGGGGCGGCGGCTCGCCGGGCTCGCCCTCGCCGGCGCGGCGACGCTGGCCGTGCTGCCCGCCTCCCCCGCCTTCGCCGACCCGCCGGAAGCCCTCCCCGCCGACGCGACCGCGCCCGACCGCACGTGGCAGCCCGCCTTCGACTACGACACCGACGGCTGCTACCCCACCCCGGCCATCGGCGCCGACGGCACCGTCGCCACCGGACTGAAGACCTCCGGCGCGCTCAACGGCAGCTGCCGCGACGGCTGGGACCTGGACAACACCAACTCCTACGCGCGCGCCAAGTGCGACCCCAGCGGCTGGTGCGCCCACATGTACGCGCTCTACTTCGAGAAGGACCAGACCGTGCACGGCTGCTGCGGGCACCGCCACGACCTGGAGCACGTGATCGTCTGGGTGAAGGACGACCAGGCCCGCTACGTCTCGGCCTCGGCCCACGGCGACTACGACACCCGCGCCGCCTCCGACATCCGCTGGGAGGGCACCCACGCCAAGATCGTCTACCACAAGGACGGCGCGAGCACCCACGCCTTCCGCTTCGCCGCCGACCACGACGACCCGCCGGAGAACCACGACGGGACCTGGCAGTACCCCGACCTGGTGAGCTGGAACAACTTCCCGTCCGGCATCCGGGAGAAGCTCGTGGCCGCCGACTTCGGCAGCGCCCGGCTGGCACTCAAGGACGGCAACTTCGAGGCCGACCTGGAGAAGGCCGAGCCCTCCGGCATCGAATTCGACCCCCACGCCTGATCCGCCCGCCCTCGTCTGCGGCCTCCCAAGGGTCCCGCCCGGCCCGTTCCGGGCGGGACCCGCCGCTTTCTCGGGGGTGCGAGCGGCGCGGGCGGTACACCGAGGCTAGCTTGGGCTCCTCGTCCCCCCGGCATCCCCGGCGCTCGCGCGTCATGGCCTCGGTCACCGGCGTCGTGGGCGCCCACTCGCGCGGACCCTGCTTCACGGCGCCGGGCTTCCTACTCACCCCGGACCCCGCGACGGGTTCGCTCGCGGTGGGCGCCGCCTCCGGCGTTCCGGGGTCGCTGCGCACCGCCTTCCGCATCCGCACCGCGCCCGACTCGCCGGTCGGTGTGGGTATGCTGCAGGCCGCCGGACCTTCGACCGCCACTCCCGGAAGGTCCCGGCGGAGGCGCGGCGGTGACGGAGGGGGGCCGCGCCGCGCCGCTTCGGAGGCGGCCGGCGCAGGCGGCCGGCCGACGGGCGCCGCACGCGCCCCAGTCCGCTGGAGGGTGGACGTGCAGCAGTGGCCGCGAGAACATCCCGACGACGCGCCGCCTCCGGCCCGCGCGTCGGCCCGGCCCGTGCCCGTATTGCTGACCCAGCACTGGCGCGACGTGGTGTTCGTCCACTGGGAGGCCGATCCCGGCGCCGTACGCCACCTCCTGCCGCTCGGCACGCGCCCCGACACGCTGGCGGGGCGGACCTACGCCGGTCTGGTGGCGTTCCGCGTCGCCGCGCCGCGTGCCCTGGGCACCGTGCCGACCGGAGGGTTCGACGAGGTCAACGTGCGGCTGTACTCCGTCGACCGGCAGGGGCGCCGCGGCGTCGTGTTCGCGACCATGGACGCCGACGCGCTGTCGAGCGTCCTCGCCGCCCGCGCCCTGGCGGGGGTTCCCTACATCTGGTCCGACGTGTCGCTGCGCTCCGGCCCCGAAGGCGCGGCCGGCGCCGTCCGCCGCCGCCTGCCAGGACCGCCAGCGACCGCCCGCTGGCACGTCGCCGTCGGCGACCGGATCCCCGAGCCCGCCGACCTGGAGGTCTTCCTCACCGCCCGCTGGGGCCTGCACACCGCCCACCTGGGAAGAACCGTCTGGCTCCCCGTCTCCCACCCGCCCTGGCCGCTCCACCGCGCCGAGCTCCGCTCCTACCGCGGCGACCTCCTCCCCGCCGCCGGGATTCCCCACCCGCCGGGGCCGCCGGCCTCGGTCCTGTGGTCCCCCGGTACCACCGCGGCCTTCCACCCGCCCCAGCGCGTCCGCGCGTAGGCGCCGCATCCTCCCCCGCCTGCGGCCGCGCGGGCGGAGTGCCGCGCGAACCGCCCGGGACGTAGGCTGCCCCCGTGTCCGAATCACCGACGACTCCCCCGGAGCTGACCCGGCGGGTCGCCCAGGCCCACGCGCGCATACTGGAGCTGCTCGACCGGCGGAAGGGCGACGACGACCCCGCAGCGGCGGCCACGGAGCTGCCCGGGTGGTCCCGCGGGCACGTGCTCCAGCATCTGGCGGACAACGCACGCGCCTTTGAACGGCAGGCCCGCTACGCGCTCCAGGGGCGGCTCGTCGCCGTGTACGACGGCGGTCAGCGGGGACGCGACCGCGCCGTCGAGCAGGGCGCCCGCCGCCCACTACCGCTTCTCCGCGGCGACCTCGAGTCGGCCCAGCGGGACCTGGAGGAGGTGTGGGCCCGGCTGAGCGCCGACGACTGGCACCGCCCGGTCCGCTTCCGCAACGCCACGGTGCTGGACACCGCCCTGGCGCGCTGGCGGGAAGCGGAGATCCACGCGGTCGACCTCGACCTCGGCTACCGGCCCCGCCACTGGCCGCTGCCGTTCGCGCTGCATGCCCTGGACTTCCTCGCCCCCCGGACACCGCCGGGACTACGCCTGACCGTCAGCGCGACAGACACGGGTTTCAGCCGCACCACAGGCGCGGGCACGCCGGTCGAGGTCGCGGGCACCCTCCGCGACCTCGCGGCGTGGATGGCCGGCCGCAGCACCGACGGCGACCTGCACACATCCGCCCCACGGCTCCCCCTGCTGGCCCCCTGGCCCCCCGACCCCGCCGACTGACCACACGCCCCACCTCTGCAGTCAGCCGACGAGACGGGCGTATACGACGACGTTGGCCGTGTAGCGGCCGCCGGCGCCGTCGAACGCTCCACCGCACGTGATCAGTCGCAGCTCCGCCCTGCCCGGTTCCCCCTCGTAGACCCGCCGAGTGGGAAAGCCGTCCTTGTCGTGCAGCAAAGGCAACAAAGGCAGCGGGCGGCCCAGCCCGCGAACATCGGTGCGCATACTCGCCGGTTGCGCACCCGACGGGGCGGCGAGGCCAGCGGGTGGTCCAGCCCGCGAACATCGGCCCCGGTGCCCGCCGGTGGCGGTTGCGGCGAGGCAGCAAGGGCGGCGGAGGACCGGGCCTGCGGTCGGCGGTTCGGGTGCCCGCGGGTGACCCCGGCGGCGGGAGCAGTGAGGGCCGCGGAGCGGCGGGGTCGAAGGTGGTGATGCGGGCGGGTCGGCCGCAAGCGTTTAGGGGGTTTCGGCGCGGCCTCTCGCCCGCGCGAGCCGGACCGAAGCACCCATGCCTGATTTAATCTAACTCCGTGACGGTGACCGTGCGGGACGGTGGCGCACACGGCGGGCACAAACCGGGCATTGCGGGCATTCGGCGACCCCGGCACGCGACGGGACCGCCCTGATGCAGGCCGTCGCACTCCAACGCGCCGCATACCCCCGCCATACGAGGCGATTCCGGTATGTATGCCCCAATTGCACCCCAGACCGAGAGCCTCTGCAGGCCGCCGACGGCGACGAGTCGGCCCGAATGCACCCCGCAGCGACCCTGAAGCGCTGTTTTCAGGGGTCTCGTCGCAACGCGGACACCCAAGCCACCCACCAAATCGAGGGAAACAGGACAAAACACCCCACACTATTCCGCATCACGGAAGCAGGGTGCGGCTGCGATGCCGCTGCGCTGGTTCGCTTCGGCTCGCGCACCCCACCCCACCGGGCTCGGGCCGATATACCCGAAATGCCCACCGCACTGCACGCAGCAACTCCAGCCCCTCGCCGCCCCGACGCGACCGCCACCGGCGAGCACCAGAACCGACGACCGCGCGCCCAACCACCCACCGCCCTCGCCGCCCCGACGCAACCGCAACCGGCGAGCACCAGAACCGACGACCGCGTGCCCAACCACCCACCGCCCTCGCCGCCCCGACGCAACCGCAACCGGCGAGCACCCGAACCGATCACCGCAGGCCCAACCGCCCGCCGCCGTCGCTGCCCCGCCGACGAGCGCCGGGACCGACGACCGCGCGCCCAACCGCCCACCGCCCTTGCCGCGTCGTCGCTCTGCTCAACCGGCGGGCGCCCTGGACGATGCACTCGAGCTCGGCCACCCACCGCCTCGCCGCCCCGACGCGACCGCCACCGGCGAGCACCCGGACCGACGACCGCGGGTTGGGCCAACCACCGCCACTCGCTGCCGCTCAGCACCCCTCGCCGCCCCTCGCCGCCCCTCGCCGCCTCTCTCTGCCCGAGGCTGCCTGTCGGCCCCCTCCGCCCCTCCTTCTGCCTACTTCGTGGCTGATTTTGCGACACTTCTAACGATTTTCGTTAGAAGGGGTATTGACGCGCGACATAAGCGTGCGTAGGTTCGTGGCCTAGGTCACAGCCTGCTTGACCCTCCCCCGACCTCCCGAACCTCCCGAACCTCCGAACCTCCCGAACCCCCCGAACCCCCCCGACCTTTCTTCGCCCCTCCCCCAACCTTCCGTCGGCGCGCTGCGCGCCGACGGCTACACCAGGAGAACGGAGCCCCCCGTGAACTCACCGGGCGATGTCCTCGGGATCATCAGCCGAGGGGATGCCGACACCCGGGCCGAGCTGGCCCGGTTGACCGGCATGGCGCGGTCGACGGTCGCTCAGCGCGTCGACACGCTCATCGCCCACGGGATCGTCGAGGAGCGCGAGAGCGGCGCCTCCACCGGAGGACGACCGCCGCGGGTGCTCCGGTTGAACACCGAGTCCAACTGCGTGCTCGGCGTCGATCTCGGCGCCACGCACTGCCGCGTCGCGCTGATGGACATCGGCGGAGCTGTGCTGGCCGATACCGAGGCCCCGCTGCACATAACCGAGGGCCCCGAGCACGTGCTGAGCCACATAGACGACCGCATGCACGAGCTGCTCGCCGCGTCGGGGCGCCCGCTGTCAGCGGTCAAGGCGATCGGGATCGGCGTGCCCGGTCCCGTCGAGTTCGCCACCGGGCGGCCGGTCAACCCGCCGATCATGCCCGGCTGGCACGAGTACCCCGTACCCGCGTACTTCACCTCGCGCTACCCGCTGGAAGTGCTCGTGGACAACGACGTCAACGCGCTCGCGCTCGGCGAGGTCCGCCACGGCGGTACCGGCGCGGACCACCTGCTCTTCGTGAAGGTCGGCACCGGCATCGGCTGCGGCATCATCGCCGGCGGACGGCTGCACCGCGGCGCCCAGGGCAGCGCGGGCGACATCGGGCACATCCGGGTGCCCGGAGCCGACGACGCGCACTGCCGCTGCGGCAACTCCGGCTGCCTGGAGGCGGTGGCCGGCGGCGCAGCGCTGGCCGCGCGGCTGCGCGAGGCCGGCGTGCCGGCCGCCGACGGCCGCGCGGTCGTCGAACTGGTCAGCAGCGGCGACCCGTTGGCGGTACGCCTGGTGCGCGAGGCAGGGCGGGCCATCGGCGACGTTCTCGCCGGGCTCGTCAACTTCTTCAACCCCGAAGCCATCGTGGTGGGCGGCGTGCTGGCCGCGGCGCACGAACCCCTGCTTGCGGGCGTCCGTGAAGTCATCTATCAGCGGTCGCTGCCGCTGGCGACCCACCGGCTCACGGTCATCCCCGCCGGCACCCGCGAGGCGGGCGGCGCGCTGGGCGCGGGCCGCCTGGCCATCGACCACGTCCTGGCCCCCGAGCAGATCGACCGAGCCCTGGCCGCCGCTCAGGCGGCCGGGGCCACCGCGGCGGCGCCTTAACCCCGCCCCGGCCGCCGCACTCAGCCGAAGCCGAGCCCCGCTCCAGACCAAGAAACCGATACCGACCCCGACCCCGAGACCGGCTCCCGTCCCGCTCACCTCCATCCCCCTCCCGCTTCCACACCAACATCCACTTCCGCCCCCATCTCCTCCCGAACCACATCCCCCATCCCCCATCCCCCGACCCACCGACCCACCGATCCCCCTTCTCAGGCACTTGGAGGCCCACCATGGGTTGGAATCCGCGCCGGCGCTTCGGCCCCCGCGCCCTCGGCGCGCTCGCCGCGGCGGGCATCGTGCTCGCCGCGACCGCGTGCAGCAACCCGCAAGCAACCGACGACGGCGGCGGGGAGTCCGAGGGCCCCTTCACCATCGGCGTCAGCAACGGCTTCATCGGCAGCGAGTGGCGGGAGCAGATGCTCTCCGTCCTGGAGGACTCCTTCGCCGAGTACAAGTCCGACGGCGTCGTCGACGAACTCGTCGTCGAGAGTGCCGATGTCGACGTCAACGGCCAGATCCAGCAGATCCGCAACCTGATCCGCTCCGACGTGGACGCGATCATCGTCAACCCCAACTCCCCCACCGCCCTGGACCAGGTCTTCGCCGAGGCGGCCGACCAGGGGATCGAGATCGTGGCGATCGACCAGGCGGTGGAGTCCGAGCACGTCACCAACGTGGTCATCGACCAGGCCGAGTGGGCCTCGATCTCGGCCGAGTGGCTGGCCGGCGAGGTCGGCGACGGCGGCCGGGTCATCGCGGTCAACGGCATCGACGGCCACCCGGCCAACGAGGCCCGCTGGTCCGGTGCCCAGAAGGTGTTCGACGAGGCCGGCGTGGAGGTCGTGGCCAACGACTTCGCCGAATGGGACCAGAGCAAGGGCCAGACCGTCACCCGCGACCTGCTGGCCAGCAACCCGAACGTGGACGGCGTCTTCGTCCAGGACGGCATGGCGCTGGGCGCCATGCAGGCGCTGCAGGCCGAGGGCCTGGAGGACGAGGTCGCCATCACCGGCGAGGCCCGCGTGGGCTACATGAAGGAGTGGAACAAGCTGCGCGAGTCCGACGAGGACTTCTCCAGCATCGGCGTGCCGAACCCGCCGTCGGTGTCGGTGTCGGCGCTGCACGTGGTGGTGCGGATGCTGCAGGGCGGGGAGTTCGCGGACGGCGCGATCGAGGACGGCAACACGATCTACCTGCCCATCCCCGAGACCGTGACCGACGAGAACTTCGATGAGCGCTTCGCCGAGGTGGAGGACAAGCCGGACGCCTACGCCGTCGACCACAGCATCAGCGCCGAGAAGGCCGACAGCTACTTCAAGTGACCCGGGCGCCGGGGCCGGGCGTACCCGCGCCCCGGCTCCGGGCGGGCGGAGCAGGGAGAGAGCTGTGGACACGAGAGCTGTGGACACACCGCCGCTTCTGCGGATGAGCGGCGTGCGCAAGCGCTACGGGGGCGTCACCGCCCTGGCCGGCGCCGACTTCGGCGCCGAGGCGGGCAGCGTGCACGCCGTGCTGGGCCCCAACGGGTCGGGCAAGTCGACGCTGCTGAAGGTGCTGACGGGCGTGGTTCGGCCCGACGCGGGCGAGGTCCTGCTGGAGGACCGACGACTGCGCCCGCGCGGCCCGCGCGACACGCTGGCCGCCGGGGTCAGCGCCGTCTACCAGGAGCTGTCCCTGATCGAGGACTTCACGGTCCTGGACAACCTGGTGCTGGGCGTCGAGCCGACCCGGTTCGGGCTGCGCGACCGGCGCGCCGCCCGGGCGCGCGCACGGCCGTGGCTGGAGCGCTTCGCCCCGGCCTTCGGCGGCCGGGTGCCCGCCGACGAACGGGTGGCCGACCTCGATCCCGGTGAACGGCAGGTCGTGGAGATCTGCAAGGCGCTGGTGCGCGACCCGCGCGTGCTCGTGCTGGACGAGGCGACCGCCTCGCTGCGCCGGGCCCAGGTGCGTGTGCTCTTCGACGTGGTCGCCGAGCTGCGCGAGCGCGGCGTGCTCATCCTGTTCATCACCCACCGGCTGGCCGAGATCCGGGCGGTCTGCGACCGCGCGACGATCATGCGCAACGGCCGCGACGTCACCACGGTCGCGGTCGGAGAGACCGCCGAGGCCGAACTGGTGGAGCTGATGTCGGAAGGCTCGGCGCCGGCGGCCGCGCACCCGGGCGGTGCGGCGGCCGGCGCCGGAGGTCCGGTGACCGGCAGTCCGGTCACCGACGCGTCGGGAGCCGGCGGTTCGGTGACCGGCGGTTCGGTGACCGGCGGTTCGGTGGCCGGCGGTGCCGGGGGCGCCACTGCTTCCGGCAGTGCCGGATCCGAGCCGCTGCTGGAGGTCGCCGACCTCACCGGCGACCGCCTCGACCACGTGTCCTTCCAGGTCCGACCGGGTGAGGTGCTGGGGCTGGGCGGGCTGCAGGGACAGGGGCAGTCGGAGCTGCTGGCCGCGCTGTTCGGTGCGCGCCGGCGCTCCGGCGGCACGGTGCGGCTCGGCGGCCGCTCCGTCCACCCGCGTTCGCCCAAGCAGGCGGTGCGCGCGGGCTTCGCCTACGTGCCCGGCAACCGGGGCGTGCAGGGGCTCGCGCTGGGCCGTCCGATCCTGGAGAACTTCGCGCTGCCTTCGGTGGGCCGGCGGGCCGCGCTGGGCGTGGCGCTGTCCAAGCGCCGCGAGGCCGCCGAGGCGCGCTCCGTCGCCGAGCGCATCGGCACCCGCTACGGCTCGCTGGACGACCCGGTCTCGACGCTGTCGGGCGGCAACCAGCAGAAGATCGTCGTGGGCAAGTGGTTCCCCACCGATCCCCGGGTCGTGCTGATGGACGACCCCGCCAAGGGAATCGACGTGGGCGCCAAGGCGGAGATGTTCGCCGTGGTCGCGGAGCTGGCGGCCGCCGGAGCGGCGGTGGTGCTGGGCTCCAGCGACGACCGCGAGCTGGTCGAGGTCTGCGACCGGGTCCTGGTGCTGTTCGAGGGCCGCGTCGTGGACGAGGTCGCCGGCGAGCGCCTCACCGAGGACACGCTGATCGCCAGCGCCATGCACGTCACCGAAGCCAACGGCACCGCTGCGTCCGGTCCCGCGCCGGGGGCGACCTCCGCGGAGGACCGGCCCCCGGCGCCGACCGCGGAGGCCCGGCCGGACGCGGGCACCGGAGAGGCCGCGCAGGAAGCACCCGCCCCGAAGGCCCGGCCCCGAACGCCGACCGCAGGTGCGCGCGGGACGTCGGGTCCGGAGGACACCGTCCCGGAGGAGGACACCGGTGGGGCCGGACCTTCAGGGGCGGCCTCCGGCGGCGATCCGGGCGGCGCGGAGTCCGACCCGGCGCGCTCGGCCCCGGCCTCCACCGACAACGGCGGCGGCGCGTGAGCGCGGCGGCGACGCGGCACCCCGCCGCCCGCGGCGCCACCGCCCCGGTGCCCTCCGCATCCCCCGCATCCCCGCCACCCCGCACACCCGCCGGCGCCCGCACGGCCCTCCGGCCCGCCCGTACGGCGCACGCGCCGCACCGCAGGCGGCCGCTCCCACACCGAGGAAGGCGATGAGTACGCCCACACCCACCCGCTCCCCCGACGCCGGGCCGGCGCCGGCCGCGCCCGGGCCGCTGGCCCAGGTGGCGCGGTCGGCGGCGTCGGCGCGCATGCCGGCGCTGGCCGTCGCGGCGCTGCTGGTCATCACGCTCGCGGCCTCGGTGGTGCTCCAGCCCGACTTCTTCTCCCCCTACTCGCTCAGCGCGAGCTTCGCGACGTTCCTGCCGGTGGCCACCATCGCCGCCGCGCAGACCATCATCGTGCTGGGCGGCGGGATCGACCTGTCCATCGGCACGATCGTGACGCTCGCGTCGGCGGTGTCGGTGGTGCTGATGGACGGCGACAACTCCCGCCTGCCGCTGGCCCTGGCCGCAGGCCTGGCCACCGGCGCCGCGTGCGGACTCGTCAACGGCCTGGTGGTGGCCGGTCTCCGGCTCCAGCCGATCGTGGCGACCTTCGCCACCAGTTCGGTCTTCGGCGGCCTGGCGCTGCTGGTGCTGCCGCAGCCGGGCGGCACCGCATCGCCCGCGCTCACGCAGACCTTCGGCATGGTGCTGGCGCTGTACATCCCCATCCCCGCCGTGCTGCTGCTGGCGCTGTGGCTGGCCTGGCGGCTGCTGCGCCAGCACCGGTTCGGCCAGTACCTCTACGCGGTGGGCGGCAACGCCGACGCCGCTTACACCTCCGCGGTGCCGGTCTCGTCGGTGCGCGTCTTCTCCTACGTGGCGGGCGGCACGGTGGCCGCGCTGGCCGGCGTCGCGCTGCTGGCGGACTCCGGCGCCGGCGATCCCACGCTGGGTACCGAGCTGACCCTGGGGTCGATCGCGGCGCTGGTCATCGGCGGTACCCGGCTCAAGGGCGGCTCGGGCGGGGTCGGCGGCGCCCTGGTGGGCGCGATCGTGCTGTCGCTGATCCAGAGCCTGGTGTTCTTCGCCGGGGTGCCCACCGACGCCCGCGAGTTCGTCTACGGGTGCATCATCATCGCCGCCATCGCGCTGGCCGGGCTGCTGACGGCCCGCAGCGGCGTGCGTCGGCCGGCATTCACGCGCGGAAAGGCAGGGACGTGATGAACGTCGACACCGCCCGGCCGGGAGCCGGGGCGCCCGGCGCTCCCGAGCAGGCGCCCGCCCCGGCGCGGACCCCGCTCGCACTCCGCCTGGCGCGCGACCCGGTGGTGATCTCGGGCTCGGTGGCCGTGCTGCTGTGGGTGGCCGCGGCGCTGGTCTCCCCCGAGTTCGCGAGCTGGGGCCAGTTCGTCACGCTGATGACCGTGGCGTCGTTCCTCGGCGTGATCGCGATCGGCCAGACGCTGGTGATCATCGCCGGCGGCGAGGGGATCGACCTGTCCGTGGGCGCCACCGCGACCCTGTCGGCCATCGTCGCCTCGCGGTTCATGGCCGGCTCCGACGAGGGCATCCTCACGGCGGTGCTGCTGGCGCTGGGCGCGTGCTGCGTCGTGGGGGTCGTCAACGCGGTGGGCGTGCTGGTCTTCCGCGTGCCTCCGCTGGTGATGACGCTGGGCATGATCGCGGTGGTCACCGGGTTCATCCGGCTCTACACCGGCGGGCGGCCCGAGGGCTCCGCCGCGCCGATGCTGCGCACCCTGGTCGCGGGCGACACCGTGGCCGGGATACCCGGGGTGCTGTGGCTCTGGCTGGGGCTGTCGGTCCTGGTCGTCTGGCTGCTGCGGCGCAGCCCCTTCGGCTGGCGGCTGTACGCGGTGGGCGCCAACCCCACGACCGCCTACCTCTCCGGCGTCAACACCTCGGTGGTGAAGTTCTCCGCCTACGTGCTGTCGTCGCTGTTCGCCGGCGTGGGCGGGCTGCTGCTGCTCGGCTACTCCCAGAACGTCTACACCAGCCTGGGCACCGACTACATGCTCAACAGTGTGGCGGCGGCCGTCATCGGAGGCACGGCGCTGGTCGGCGGAGTCGGCGGCTACGTGGGCACCGCCATCGGCGCGATCCTGCTGACCGTCCTCGACTCCCTGCTGCGGATCATGCAGATCGGCGGCGGGGAGTGGGGCGACGCGCCCCGTCAGATCATCTACGGCGTGGTGCTCGTCATCGTCCTGACCGCCTACGGCAGGCAGAAGAGGCTGCGGCAGTGATCGGCGATCGCCCCGCGGCACCCATTCACGGATTTGGAGAGACCAACGTGACAGCACAGGCGAGCGACCGGCTCGGAGTCGGAATCGTCGGCAGCGGATTCATCGCCGACTTCCACACCCGCGCGTTCCGCGGCGTGCGCCACGCCGACGTGACCGCTGTCTGCGGCCGCACCGAGTCGGCGGTGCGCCGGCTCTGCGACCTCGCGCGCGAGCAGCGCGTCGGCGCCCCCGCCGCCTATGCCGACGTCCGCGAGATGGTGCGCGACCCGGCGGTGGACGCGGTCTGGGTGACCACCCCCAACCACGTGCGCGTGGAGACCGTGCGCGCCATCACCGAAGAGGTCGCCTCGGGGCGCGCGCGGCTGCGCGGCATCGCGGTGGAGAAGCCGCTGGGCCGCACCGTGGCCGAGGCCGAGGAGGTCAAGCGGCTGGTCGAGGAGGCCGGGCTGCTGCACGGCTACCTGGAGAACCAGGTCTTCGCGCCGGGCGTGGTGCGCGCGCACGACCTGGTGTGGTCGCGCGGCGCCGCGGCGGCGGGCTCTCCGTATCTCGCCCGCTGCGCCGAGGAGCACAGCGGGCCGCACAAGGGGTGGTTCTGGCAGGGCGAGAAGCAGGGCGGCGGCGTCCTGAACGACATGATGTGCCACAGCGTGGAGGCCGGGCGCTACCTGCTGACCCCGCCCGGGGTGCCGGCGTCGGAGTGGCTCACGCCCGTGAGCGTCGACGCCACCATCGCCTGCCTGAAGTGGTCGCGGCCCGCCTACGCCGACGAGCTGATGCGCCGCTACGGGCCGGAGGTGGACTACCGCGGCCGCCCTGCGGAGGACTACGCCCGCTCGACGATCGTGTTCCGCAACGGCGACGGCGACGAGGTCGTGGCCGAGGGCACCACGTCGTGGAGCTACGTCGGCGCTGGACTGCGGCTCAGCTTCGAGCTGCTGGGCCCGGAGTACGCGATGCAGGTCAACAGCCTCGACACCGAGGCGAAGGTGTTCCTCAGCCGCGAGGTCGCGGGCCGCCCGGGCGAGGACCTGGTGGAGAAGCAGAACGCCGAGGGCGGGCTGATGCCGGTGCTCCCGGACGAGGCGGGCGCCTACGGCTACACCGAGGAGAACCGCCACATGGTCACCCGGTTCCTCGACGGCCGCGCGCCCGACGAGGGACTCGACGACGGCCTGCAGGTGACGCGCCTGCTCATGGCCGCCTACATGTCGGCGCAGGAGGGCCGCCGCATCGACCTCTCCGACCGGGGTGAGGCGGCCAAGCTGGACTCCTTCGTCCCCCAGGTCGCGCAGGGCACCTGGCGCCCGGGGCACTGACGTCCGCCGGACGGCGGGGGCGGCCGGCACTCGCGCAGAGGCCGGCCTCCCCCGCGTCCGGGTGGTCAGCACGTCGCGGCATCCCGTGCTCGATGGCGGGAACAGCGGAGGTTGCGGGGCCCCAGCGGGTCCGGCGCGGTTTCCCCGGGGGGCCGGGGGTTCCGCGATGTGGTTCACCCGGTGGGACCGGTGCGCGTTCGGTGAGGCTCCCGCCGACCGGCGGAGGAGGCGCGCACGGGCGCACGGAGGTCGGGGAGCCGCCGGTGAGCCGCGCCGAGCAGGCGGCGGATGCCGGGCGGTGCTGGTGCCGCGCGGTGCGGGTGCGCACTCGGATGCACGCGTGACCGGCGGAGGGACCGGGATGCGGTCGCGGCCGCCGACGGCAGGCGCGGCGGGTGGAGGGGGCGGGGACTGCGGCGGGGGCAGGGCCGCAGCGGCGCGAAGCCGCTGGGACAACGGGCCGCCGCCGCGGGCGGTTCCCTTCCAGTGCGGGGACGCCGGTCACACCGCCGCGTTCGGGCGTGTGCACACGTTTCACCCTTCTCGAACGGGTCGCGTGCCCCGCGCTATCCTGACCACTCGCCTGAGCCTTCCGGCCCGCGGGCGGGTGGGCGAGCACGGAGCGGATCAGCCTATGGGGACCGAGCGCGAGACCACGGGACCGGCGGCGCCGGAGGCGCGGCCGCTGCGTGCCGACGCCCGGCGCAACCGGGAGCGGGTGCTCCAGGTGGCGCAGGAGGTGTTCGCCGCCGAGGGCCTGTCGGTGCCCGTGCACGAGATCGCGCGGCGCGCCGGTGTCGGCACCGGCACGGTCAGCCGCCACTTCCCCACCAAGCAGGCGCTGTTCCGGGCCATCCTGCTCAAGCGCCTGCACGCCTACGTCCGGCGGGCCGAGGCGCTCGCCGAGAGCGAGGCGCCCGGCGAGGCGCTGTTCTCCTACTTCGGCTTCCTGGTCGAGGAGGGGGCGATGGACCGAGGGCTGAGCGACGCGCTCGGCGGCACCGGATTCGACAAGGGAGCGATCGCCGCCGACCCCGACTACGACGTCACGGGCGCCGTAGGCCGCCTGCTCGCCCGCGCCCAGCGCGCCGGAGCCGTTCGCGCCGACCTGGAGCCCGCCGACGTCATGGCCCTGCTGGTGGGGTGCCTTTCGCGCACCGCCGCACCCGGAGCCGACGGCTCCGCCAAGCGCCGCCTCGCCGAAGTCGCCTGCGCCGGCATGCGCCGCACCGCCTGACCCGCGGCTTCCCCCACCGCCGGGACGGTTCGCACACCTATTGCACCCGGGCGCGGGTTGAGAGGAGACCGCCGGCGCCTGGACCCTCGGCGCCGGCGGCCGGCTCGCCCGTCCGGGTCAGCTCTGCCGTTCGGGTGTGAACAGGTCCATGAACGTGCAGCCGGTCGCGGCCGCGTTGCGGGCCGCGACCGGCTGCAAGTCGCCTGGTGGGCCCCCGTGGGCGAGGCGCTGGGGCACGGTTTCCCCTTGGCCTTCGACCACGCGCAGATCCTCGCCGACGGCGTCGAGCGGGCCCGGTCGGAGGTGGAGTACACCACCGTCGCCACGTCCTTCTGCACCGAGCCCTTCACCATCAGCGACCTGCGCGCGGTCTACGAAGTGGTCTGGGGCCTTCCCTTGGACCCCAGCAACTTCCGCCGCAAGGTGACCCGCACCGCGGGGTTCGTCGAGCCGACGGGCGAACGGCGCGTCATGGAGTCCGGGCGCCCGGCGGCCCTGTACCGCCGCGGCGACGCACGGGTGCTGGTTCCGCCGCTTCTGCGCTCCGCAACGGACTTCCGCCACCCGGCGACGGCAGACTCATCGCTCGGTGCCTAGGGAACACCGAACCGGTGGCGGGACGTGGTGTTCGGTCGGGGATTCGGGCTTGTCGGGGTGGTGCGGCGGACGGGAGCGGGGTGTGGGCGACTCCACGGCGGCGATCGCGGAATCTTAGGCCCTGCACCCCTTGCGGCACTTTACGCAGATTTAGTAAAGTTCATTGCCAACTACATAGGGTGACTTTTGTGTGCATCTCAGTGATGCGCACGTCAGGCCCGCTCCGCGGCCGTCCGCCTTCTGCGCGGGCGGCCGAGTCCCGGGGCGGGCCGTCCCACGCCCCCTGTCGACAAGGGCGCGCCCGGTCCGTGTCACCCCGCTGCGGCCATGCCGCGCGCGGGCCGGTAGGCGCCCGGATCGGTCTGAAGGATGAACACCGACACCGAAACCCCCCGGAAGAACCGGCGCCGCCGCGGTCCGCTGATCAGCGCGGCCGCGGTGGCCTGCGCCGCGGCGACCGCGGCCGCCGGGCTCATCGCCCTGAACACCTCCGACGGCGCCGGCTCCCCCGAGGCCGCCCCCGTCGCCGCAGACAACGCCGCCAAGTCCGCCGGCGCGCTGATCTGGAGAGACGAGTTCAACCGGCCGGCCGGCACCGCCCCCGACGGCGGCAAGTGGAACGTCGAGGTCAACGGCGACGGCGGCGGCAACGACGAGCTGCAGTACTACACCAACCGGCGCGACAACCTCGCCCACGACGGCAACGGCAACATGGTCATCACCGCCCGCAAGGGCAACCCGGGCGACTACCAGTGCCACTACGGGTACTGCCAGTACACCTCGGGCCGGATGAACACCGCCGGCAAGTTCGAGCACGCCTACGGCCGCTTCGAGGCCCGCATCCAGATCCCGATCGGCCAGGGCATCTGGCCGGCCTTCTGGATGCTGGGCAACGACCTCGGCCAGGTCGGGTGGCCCAACAGCGGCGAGATCGACATCATGGAGAACATCGGCAGCAAGCCCGCCGACGTGCACGGCTCGCTGCACGGCCCGGGCTACTCCGGCGGCAACCCCATCACGGGCTCCTACTACCACCCGCAGGGCTGGGCGTTCGCCGACACCTTCCACACGTTCGCGGTGGAGTGGAGCCCGGAGTCCATCACCTGGTTCGTCGACGGCAACGCCTACCAGACGTTCACCCCCGCCGACACCCGCGGCAACCCGTGGGTCTACGACCACCCGTTCTTCATGATCCTGAACGTGGCCGTGGGCGGGTCCTGGCCCGGCGACCCCGACGCCAGCACGCAGTTCCCCCAGCAGATGAAGATCGACTACGTGCGCGTCTACGACCTCGGCTGATCCGGGACGATCCCCGACGCCGTATCCCCGGGCCGGGGCGCCGCGCCACACAGCCGCGCGCCCCGGCCCGGGCCGCGTCCCTCGCGGGCGGCCCGCCGCCTGCGCGTGCGTCTCAGCCCTGCGCGGGCAGCACGCGCCCGGCGACCTCGCCGAACCCGATCACCGCGCCGCCCGGGCCCGGCGCACTCGCCGCGATGGTGACGGTGTCGCCGTCCTCCAAGAACCCGCGGGTGCCGCCGCCGGGCAGCTCCAGCGGCTCGGCGCCGTTGGCGGAGAGCTCGATGAGCGAGCCCTGCTCGCCGGCTCCGGGGCCGCTCACCGTTCCCGAGGCGTAGATGTCGCCGGTGCGCAGCGAGGCGCCGTTGACGGTGAGATGCGCGAGCTGCTGGGCGGGCGTCCAGTACATGGCCGAGAACGGGGGGCGCGAGACGGTGTGGCCGTTGAGCCGCACCTCCAGCCGCAGGTCCAGTCCCCACGGCTCGCCCGCGGCGTCGCGCAGGTACTCCTGCGGCTCGGGGTCGCGCTCCGGCGGCCGCACGCGGGCGTTCTCCAGAGCCTCAAGCGGAACCACCCACGGCGACACCGACGTGGCGAAGGACTTGCCCAGAAACGGCCCCAGCGGCACGTTCTCCCAGGCCTGCAGGTCGCGGGCGGACCAGTCGTTGACCAGGAACACCCCGAACACGTGCTCGGCGAAGTCGGACACCGGCACCCGGCCGCCCCGCGGAGCGGGCGCGCCCACGACGAACCCGACCTCGGCCTCGATGTCCAGCCGCGCCGACGGTCCGAACTCCGGCTCCTCGGCGGACGGCGGCTTGCGCTGTCCCATGGGCCGCACGATCTCGGTCCCCGAGACCACCACGGTGCCCGAACGGCCGTGGTAGCCGATGGGCAGGTGCTTCCAGTTGGGGGTGAGCGGCGGCTGGCCGGGCCGCAGGATTCGGCCCAGGTTGGCCGCGTGGTGCTCCGAGGAGTAGAAGTCGACGTAGTCGCCCACCTCGAACGGCAGGTGCAGCCGCACACCCGCCCGTTCGACCAGGTGCGGACGGAGCGCCTCCTCGTAGGCGGGGTCGCTCAGCCACGCCGTCAGCGTCGCGCGCACCGCGCGCCAGGTCTCGGGCCCCCGGGCCATCAGGGGGTTGAGCACCGGGGCGTCGACGGCCTCGGCGAAGGGCGCGTCGAGCGCGTGGGCGGCCGCGGCCAGGTCGAGCACCCACTCGCCGACGGCCACGCCGACGCGCGGGGGCCGCCGGTCGGGGGTGCTGAAGACGCCGTAGGGCAGGTTGGCCGGGCCGAAGGGGTCGTCGGCCGCGACGCCGAGCCAGGTCTGGGGAACGCGCACGGAAGTGGTCCTCTCGGGTCGAATGTGCGGTCGGCGGCGGACCCGGCCTCACCCGCTGCGGTGCAGGTGGCGGCGCGGGCGGAGGCGGGGGTCACTCCAGTACCGCGGGCGAGAGCAGGCCGAGGGCCACCAGGTCGCCCAGCGGCTCCAGCACGCTGCAGGTGCCGAACGAGGAGAACAGGGCGCGGACGGCGGCGGCCTCCTCCGCGCCGAGCCCGGCCGCCGCTGCCGCTGCGCGCGCACCGTCGCGCAGCGCCAGCACCTCGGCGGCATCGGCGCGGTCGCCGCCGCGCAGCGCTGTGTGCACCGCCAGCAGCACGTTCAGGAACCCGTGGTGCTCGAACCCCGTGCGGGGGTCGGTGTACCGGACGGCGTGGTGCAGCCCGGCGGTGCACTTGAGCGCCCGGCCGCGCTCCGCGGCGGCGCACAGCGCACCGGCCAGCTCGTCCTCGCCGGGGAAGGCGTCGGCCCGCGTACCGCCCGTGCGCAGCTTGGCGCGGTGGGCGGTGCCGGCGAGCGCGTCGAGGCACCGTCCGGGGTCGGCGCCGCGCGGCAGCTCGACGAACCCGGCCGCGTTCCGGGGCAGGTGCCGGTCGAGCGCGGCGGCCGCCCGCGCCACCTCCGCGGCGGCCTCTCCGCCGTCGGCGCCGCCCCCGGCCGCCCCGGCGGCGACCTCGACCGCGACCGGCTCGACCAGAGGCAGCGCCGCCGCCTCCTCCAGCGCCGGCCCCAGCCCGCCCGGCCCCTCGGGCACGGTGACGCACACGGCCAGCGGCGAGCCCGGATGCCCGCGCAGCACCCGGCCCAGCTCGGCCAAGCGCCCGGCCGCCACGACGAACGGCCCGGTCAGCGGCGCCTGCGGGCCGACGCGGTAGCGCAGGTGCCCGGCCACGGCCTCGTCCATCGGGGCCTCGCCCGGCGGGAACAGCGCGGCGTCGTCCAGCAGCGCGGCATACAGCGGGGGCGTGCCGGCGGGCGCGGTCGCCGCACCCGCCCCGGCGGGCGCCCCGCCCGCCCGGCCGGCGCCCTGCGCGCGCTCCGGGCTCACCGCGGCCTCCGGCCGCCGGCCCATGTCCAGGCGTAGCCCGGGTCCTCGGCGGCCCGGCCGCCCTCGCCCAGATCCAGCGGGCGGAAGGTGTCGACCATGACGGCCAGCTCCTCGAACGCCTGCACGCCGACGCTGGCCTCGTAGGCCCCGGGCTGGGGGCCGTGGGAGTGCCCGCCCGGGTGCAGCGAGATCGAGCCGGGGCCGATGCCCGAGCCCTTGCGGGCCTCGTAGTCGCCGCCGCAGTAGAACATGACCTCGTCGGAGTCGACGTTGGAGTGGTAGTAGGGCACCGGGATCGACAGCGGGTGGTAGTCGACCTTGCGCGGGACGAAGTTGCACACCACGAAGTTGTGCCCCTCGAAGACCTGGTGCACGGGCGGTGGCTGGTGCACCCGCCCGGTGATGGGCTGGAAGTCGGCCACGTTGAACACGTACGGGTAGAGGCAGCCGTCCCAGCCCACGACGTCGAAGGGGTGGGCCGGGTAGGTGTAGCGGGTGCCGGCGATACCGCCGGGGCCGCCGCCGCGGTGCTTGATCAGCACGTCGACGTCGGTGCCCTCGGCCAGCAGCGGCGCGGACGGCCCGCGCAGGTCGCGCTCGCAGTAGGGCGCGTGCTCCAGGAACTGGCCGAACCGCGACAGGTAGCGCTTGGGCGGGGTGATATGGCTGTTGGCCTCGATGGCATAGGCCCGCAGCGGCTCGCCGCCCTCGGGCACCCACCGGTGCGTGGTGGCGCGCGGCAGCAGGACGTAGTCGCCCTCGCCGGCCTCGACGGTGCCGAACACGGTCTCCACCGACGCGCGGCCCGACTCCACGTACACGCACTCGTCGCCGATGGCGTTGCGGTACAGCGGCGAGGCCTCGCCCGCGACGACGTAGGACAGGCGCACGTCGTCGTTGCCCAGCACCAGGCGCCGCCCGGTCACCGCGTCGGCGGACTTCCACTCCTCGCCGAAGAGCCCGTGCAGCTTGAGGTGGCGCGGCACGAGCGGTGCGTTGGGCGTTCGCGCCTGGTCGGGCACCTCCCACGGGCGGGCGTCGACGATCGCCGAGGGGATGTTGCGGTGGTACAGCAGCGAGGAGTCCGAGGAGAACCCCTCCTCGCCCATCAGCTCCTCGTAGTACAGCCCGCCCTCGGGCGTGCGGTGCTGGGTGTGCCGTGTGGGCGGAACCTCACCCACTCGCCGGTAGTACGCCACCGTCCTGCTCCTCTCCTGGTTGCGGAGCCCGCGCGGCGGCGGGTGCGCCCCCGCCCAGGCAGGTGTGGACGGCCGCGGTGACGGCCGCCGTGTCGTCCTCGTCGCAGACCGCGGCGATGTGGGCGTCGGGGCGCAGCAGCCACACCTCGCCGGGGCGGGCGTCCAGCGCCGCGCTCAGCGCGCCCGTGGGGTCGGCGTCGGCGAGGACCAGGGCGCTGACGGGAGCGGGGGTGGCCCGCCGCGCGGCGGCGCGGGCCGCCTGCGCGCCGCGCGCACTGGTGGCGAGCACGGTGACGCCCTCGCGCGCCAGCGTGCGCAGCCGGGTGGTTTCGGGCCGCTCCGCGAGGCTGAGGGGGACGTCGGGAACGAGCACGCCGGGGCAGGGCACCGGGGGCTCGCCGCGCGGCGGGCGCCCCGGGAAGGGGCGGCCCGCGCACGGGGTGGTCAGCGCCGAGTCGGTGTAGTAGAAGGCTTCGAACAGCCGCCCGGAGTCGACCCGCGAGGCCGCCCGCGGGTCGGAGGCCGCGCTCTCCAGCACGCTCGACCGGTGCGCGTGCTCCTCGGGGGTGCGGGGCACCAGGAAGCGCATGGTGGCGCCGGTGATCTCGGCGTTGTCGCGGGCGGCGGCCAGCCGCTCGGCGGCGTAGGTGTCGACCAGCCGGGGATCGGCCCAGCCCTTGAGGGCGAACGCGAGCTTCCAGGCCGCGTTCTCGGCGTCGTGCACGCCGGAGTTGAGGCCGCGCGCGCCGAAGGGGGCGACCAGGTGCGCGCAGTCGCCGGCGAGCAGCACCCGTCCGGCGCCCATCGGGTCGGCGACCCGGGTGTGGAACCGGTAGAGCGAGTGCCACACGATCTCATAGGGGCGGTCGCCGATGATCTGGCGGATACGCCGGTCCAGTCCGCCTTCGGCCTCCTCGCGCTCCAAGTCGAAGTCGGGCGGCACCTGCCAGTCGATGCGGAAGACCGAGTCGGGGCAGGGGTGGATGAGGATCTGGCGGCCCGGGTTCCATCGCGGGTCGAAGTAGAACCGCCGCTCGCGCTCCCAGCCGGGCAGGTCGGCGCGGATGTCGCAGATGAGGAACCGGTCGTCGAAGCTGGCGCCGCCGAAGTCGGCGCCGACCGCCTCGCGCGCCACGCGCCCGTGCGGTCCCAGGCACGCCACCGCGTAGGAGCCGCGCAGCTCGACGTCGCCGGTGGGGGTCGCGCACCGCACCCGCACGCCGGAGGCGTCCTGGTCGATGGCGGTGACCTCGTGGCTCCAGCGCACCCGCAGCCCGGCGGCGGCGATGCGCTCGTCCAGGATGCGTTCGGTGCGCGACTGCGAGAGGTTGACGAACGGCGGCAGGGGCGAGGCGCCGCGGTCGCGCAGCCGGACGCTGAACAGCTCGCGGTCGCGGTAGAAGGTGCGGGCGGTGTCCCAGGTGAGCCCCTCCTCGGCGACCGCGCCGGCGCCCAGGGTGTCCCAGACGTCGAGCACGTCGCGCTGCTGCACGATGGCCTTGGACCCGGCGGCGGCGCGTTCGGGGCGGGCGTCGACGATGGTCACCGGCACGCCCCAGCGCGCCAGAAGCAGCGCAGCGGTCTGGCCGACCGGCCCCGCGCCCAGCACGAGCACGGGTTCGGGCGCCGCGCCGGTGTCGGCGGGCGGCGCGGGGGGCGGTACGGGTGCCTCGGGCATGTCGCCTCCGTTCGCTCGCTGTCTCCGACGGGTGCTCAGCCCTGGAGCCGGTCCCAGACCTCGCGGTCGCGTTCGGCGGTCCAGACGACGGGGCGCTCGATCCCCGACAGCTCGTCCCACAGCCGCGCGACGTCGAAGGGCAGGCAGTGCTCGAAGATGGGCCAGTGGCCGTAGCCGTCGACCAGGGCCGCGTGCGCGGCGGCGAAGGCGTCCTTGAGGGAGCCGCCGCGCGCGTGCACCGCGCCCACCTCGGCGATCATGGTGCGGAGGAAGTCGCGGGTCTGGGCGACGGCCGCGTCGACCGCCTCGCGCCCGCGGGTGACGGGTCCGCGCCCGCCGACGAGCGCCTCGGCACGCAGAGCGGCGACGCCGTCGAGGGTCCCTGCGGCCCAGTCATGGTGGAACGCGTCGCCGGTGTAGAGCGCGGCCTCGGCCTCGACGAGGTCGCCGGCGAAGAGGATGCGCTGCCGGGGCAGCCAGGCGACGATGTCGCCCTCCGTGTGGCCGCGGCCCAGGTAGCGCAGCTCCAGCCGTCCGCGGTCGCCGCCCAGCTCGATGGAGGCGCGGTCGGAGAAGGTCAGGGTCGGCCAGGTCAGGCCGGGCACCGAGTCGGGGTCCTTGGCCAGGCGCGGCATGCGGCCGAACTCGCTGGCCCAGTCCGCCTCGCCGCGCTCGGCGATGAGCTCGCGGGTCTTCTCGTGGGCGACGATCACGTCGGCGCCGAAGGCGCTGGCGCCCAGCACACGCACCGCGTGGTAGTGCGAGAGCACCAGGTAGCGCACCGGCTTGTCGGTGTGCTCGCGCAGCCGCGCCAGCCACTCGCGTGCGGCGGTGGGCGTCGCGAGGGCCTCGAAGCAGACCAGGAAGTCCTCGCCCTCGATCGCGCCGATGTTGGGGTCGCCCTGGGCGGTCAGCGCGTATACGCCGTCGGCGAGGACCTCCAGGGTCTGCTCCTTCTCGCCGAGGTCGGCCGAGGACGCGAACGGTTTGGCTGCCATGGGATGTCTCCTCCTGCTGCTGCGGTGCCGGTGCGGGCGGTGGGCCGTGCGCGGCGGTCGGTGCGTGCGGGGCGGACGGGGCCGGTCTCGGTTTCGGTTTCGGTTCTGGGCGGGCCGTCGGATTCGCGTGCGGGTACCGGGTTCGATTGGAGCCGATCGGGGCGCCTCCGGCTCAGCGGCGCGCCGGGCGCGTCAGCGCCGCCAGACAGGCCAGGCTCAGCAGGCACACCGCGAACAGGTAGCCCGTGACCGGCCAGGACGAGTGCCACGCCGCGTACAGCGCGGTGGCGGCGGTGGGCGCAAGGCCGCCGCCCAGGATCGAGCCGATCTGATAGCCCAGCGACGCGCCGCTGTAGCGCACCCGGGCGCTGAACAGTTCGGAGAACAGGGCGGCCAGGGGCCCGTAGGTGGCGCCGAGGAAGAACGCGGTGCCGACCATCGCGACGAGGATGAGCCCGGTGCTCGCGGTGTCGATGAGCGCGAAGAACACGAGTACCCAGGCGGCCAGGCCCACCGATCCCGCGAGCAGCACCCGGCGCCGGCCGTACCTGTCGCTCATGGCCGACGCCCAGGGGATGGCAGCCAGCCAGACCAGCGCGCCCGCCAGAGTCAGGCCCAGCATCAGGCTGCGGTCCAGGCCCAGCACGGTGGTGGTGTAGGACAGCGCGTAGGCCATGAAGATGTAGCCGACCGTGTTGTTGCCGATGAACGCGCCCGCTGCCAGCAGCACCTCTTTGGGGTTGTGCCGCAGCACCGACGCGACGGGCATGCGCTCGCGCTCGCCGCTGCGGCTGACCTCGACGAAGTCGGGGCTTTCGGTGATGCGGAAGCGGATGAACAGGCCTACGGCGACAAGCACGGCGCTGAGCAGGAACGGCACGCGCCAACCCCACGCCAGGAAGGCGTCGTCGCTGACGACCGCCGACGTCGACAGGAACACGAGGTTGGCCAGGATCAGCCCGCCGGGCACGCCCATCTGCGGGAAGCTGCCGTAGAAGCCGCGCCGCTTGGGCGGGGCGTGCTCGACCGCCATCAGCACGGCGCCGCCCCACTCGCCGCCCACGCCCAGGCCCTGGACGAAGCGCAGCGCCACCAGCAGCACGGGCGCCCACACGCCGATGGTCTGGTAGGTCGGCAGGAGCCCGACGGCGAACGTGGCCGCGCCCATCATGATCAAGGAGGTGACCAGCATGGACTTGCGGCCGAGCCGGTCGCCGAAGTGGCCCATGACGACTCCGCCCAGCGGGCGGGCCAGGAAGCCGACGGAGAACGTGGCGAAGGCGGCCAGGGTTCCGGCCACCGAGGAGAACTCGGGGAAGAACAGCGGCCCGAACACGATCGCGGCGGCGCTGCCGTAGATGAAGTAGTCGTACCACTCCACCGCGGTACCGATGAAGCTGGCGGCGGCCACCTTGAAGGGGCGGACGGGGGCCGTGCTCGCGGCCGCGGGCGCGGACGGGGCGGGGGGCATGGGCGGCACCTCGCAGAGCTCGTCGGTCCACCCGGTGCGGGCGAGCCGGCGTAGCGGGTCGACGGTCGGTCTTGCCGGTTGCCGCGGTGCCCGATCGTCGCCTCCGGCCGCACTCGGGCCGGCCGGTGTGCTTCGGGTCACCGCACTCCCTCTAGGGTGATCCCGATCACTGCATTGGTAAAGCATCGGAAACTTGGGAGTGGCATCAGTGGAACTTATGAGTGGTGCTCCGCGGTTCTCCCTGCGCCAGCTCGCCTACTTCGTGGCGATCGCCGAAGCCGGGACGATCAGCGAGGCGGCCCAGCGCCTGCACATCTCCCAGCCGGCGGTGTCGCTGGCGCTCAACGACCTGGAGCGCGCGCTCAAGGTGCAGCTGTGCGTGCGGCGCAAGGCCCACGGCGTCACGCTCACCCCCACCGGCACCCAGGTGCTGCACCGCGCACGCCGACTGCTGCGCCAGGCCGAGGACCTGGAGGGCGAGGCGGGCGCGGGCGAGGGTGCGCTGGCCGGGGTGCTGTCGCTGGGCTGCTACGTCACGCTGGCGCCCACGGTGCTGCCGCCGCTGCTCCAGGGGTTCTCCGCCCTGCACCCCGGTCTGACCGTGGACTTCGCCGAGGCCACCCAGGACGTGCTCCAGCGGCGGTTGCTCAGCGGCGAACTGGACCTGGCGGTCATCTACGACATGGACGTGCTGCCAGAGATGGCACGCGCCGAGCTGTTCACCATGCGTCCGCACATCCTGCTTCCGGCCGATCACCCGCTGGCCGACCGGGAGTCCGTGTCGCTGCACGAACTGGCCGAGGAGCCCATGGTGCTGCTCGACGCCGCGCCCAGCTCGCACCACGCGCTGGGGCTGTGCCACGCTTTCGGCCTGGTGCCGCGCGTGCGCTACCGCCCCACCAGCTACGAGGTCGCCCGCGCGCTGGTGGGGCGCGGTATGGGCTTCAGCATCCTGGTACAGCGCCCCTCCAACGACCGCACCTACGAGGGGTTCCGGGTGGTCATCAAGGAGATCGCCGAGCCCGTGCGCGCCGAGGCGGTGCTGCTGGCCTGGCCGCGCGCGGTGACGCTGAACCGCCGCGCCGAGGAGTTCCTGCGCTACTGCCGCCGGGCCGCGCTGCCCGCCGGCGCCCGGCCGGAGCCGTTCGGGGCGCAGGAGTCCCAGGCGTAGCGGGCCGCCGACGCGGGAAGCGGCACGATGAGGGCGATCGCACGGCCGCTATGCGCCCGCCCGGGGTCCGCGAAGCGCCCGGGAAGTGGGAACATTCCCTGGCGGCGTCTGCCGCCGACACCGACCAGTACACGCCGTAGCCCGCACGAGGAGTCCGACCATGTCCACCACTGACGCCGACGCCGACGCCGTTCCCGGCTTCGCCGACCTCCCGCTGCGGGAGGAGCTCCTCGGCGCGCTCGTGCGGCTCGGCTACGAGGAGCCCACCCCCATCCAGCGCGAGGCCATCCCGCACCTGGTCGAGGGGCGCGACCTGCTCGGCCAGGCCGCCACCGGCACCGGCAAGACCGCCGCCTTCGCGCTGCCGATCCTGCAGCGCATGGCCGAGCGGCCGGAGGGGCGCGAGGGCGCGGCCCCCATGGCGCTGGTGCTCGTGCCCACCCGGGAGCTGGCCGTGCAGGTCTGCGAGGCGGTGCACCGCTACGGCCGCGACATGGGCGTGCGCGTGCTGCCCGTCTACGGCGGGCAGCCCATCGGCCGCCAGATCCGCGGGCTGGAGCGCGGGGTCGACGTCGTGGTGGCCACCCCCGGTCGGGCGCTGGACCACCTGGGGCGGGGCACGCTCGACCTGGGCGAGTTGGTCATGACGGTGCTCGACGAGGCCGACGAGATGTTCGACATGGGCTTCGCCGAGGACATCGAGGCGATCATGGAGGAGATCCCCAAGGACTGCCAGACCGTGCTGTTCTCGGCGACCATGCCGCCGCGCATCGAGCAGATGGCCAGCGGGAACCTCACCGACCCGGTGCGCATCCAGATCGCCCGCGAGACCCGCGAGGTCGGCGAGGCGCCGCTGGTGCGCCAGAGCGCCTACGTGGTGCCGCGGGCGCACAAGCCCGCCGCCATCGGTCGGCTGCTGGACGTGGAGTCGCCCACCGCGGCGATCGTCTTCTGCCGCACCCGCGAGGAGGTCGACCAGCTCACCGAGGTGCTCAACGGGCGCGGGCACCGCTCGGAGGCGCTGCACGGCGGAATGAGCCAGGAGCAGCGGGACCGCACCCTGGGGCGGCTGCGCGCCGGCACCACCGACCTGGTCGTGGCCACCGACGTGGCCGCGCGCGGGCTGGACATCGAGCACCTGTCGCACGTGGTCAACTACAACGTGCCCTCGGCGCCCGACTCCTACGTGCACCGCATCGGCCGCGTGGGCCGGGCGGGCCGCGAAGGCGTGGCCATCACTCTGGTGGAGCCGCGCGAACACCGCATGCTCAAGAGCATCCGACGGGCCACCGACTACACGATCACGGTGGAGAAGATCCCCACCGTCGCCGACATCCGGGCCCGCCGCCTGGAGCTGACCAGCGGGGCGCTGCGCGAGTCGCTGCTCGACGACGACGCCGAGGACGACCGCGAGCACTTCCGCGTGGTGGTCGAGACGCTGGCCGACGAGTTCGACGTGATGGAGGTGGCGCTGGCGGCGGTCAAGCTCGCCCACGAGTCCACCGGCGGCGCGGTGGACAACGAGGAGGAGATCCCCGAGGTCAGCATCAAGCCGGAGCAGAAGGACAAGGGCCGGGGCGCCCGTCGCGAAGGCGGACGGCGCGGCGAGCGCGAGGGCCAGCGGAGCGCCCGCGGGCCCGCCGGCGGGATGACGCGCCTGTTCATCGGGGCCGGCCGCGGCGCGAAGGTGCGCCCGCAGGACCTCGTGGGTGCGATCACCGGCGAGTCCGAGCTGCGCGGCCGCGACATCGGCCACATCGAGATCGCCGAGCGGTTCTCGCTGGTCGAGGTGCCCTCCGACGCCGCCGACGACGTCATCTCGGCCCTGAAGGGCACCACCATCAAGGGCCGAAAGACGATCGTGCGCCGCGACAAGGACGCCAAGCAGTAGGCCGGCGACCAGACCGCCGGTAGCGCGGACCACCGGGCGAGCGGGGGAAGCGGTCGCACGGCGGGGCACCCGCCGGCGGTTCCGTCCCCCGCCGGCAGGCCCGACCGCGCGCCGGTCCGCGTTGGTGCGGCCGGACGATCGACACGAGCGTGGCAGGCGGGTACGACATTCCGTGAGCAGGCGCCCGCGGGTCGCGGAACCCGCCCGGAATTATCCGCCAACCCGCCGTCCCCCCGGCCCACCGCCGCAAAGGCCGCGGCAACGGGGCACGACCGCGCGCAGCGCCGGAGCGCACGCCGCCGCTGTGCCGACGCCGCTCCGCCGCACGGGCGGGCTCTCACGGTAC
The DNA here is from genome assembly GCF_039531585.1 of Streptomonospora arabica. NCBI lineage: Bacteria > Bacillati > Actinomycetota > Actinomycetes > Streptosporangiales > Nocardiopsidaceae > Streptomonospora > Streptomonospora arabica. The sequence continues at coordinate 431,585 of NZ_BAAAQI010000001.1, forward strand.
TCGCACGGCCAGGAGGACGACGTCGTCCTCCGCGGGTTCGGGCGTGTGCTCCAGGAGGCCGTCGCACAGCGCGCCGGGCGGCTCGCCGGCGGCCTGGGCGGCCTGCTGGCGCAGGCGGACCATGCCGCGGTCGACGTCCTCGCCGCGGCGCTCCACCAGGCCGTCGGTGTAGATGAGCAGCGTGGAACCGCGGGGCAGCTCCGTGACGATGTCGCGGCGCTCCGGGTCGGCGCCCGTGCCCAGCAGCACGTCGCCGTCGTCGTCCAAAAACCGCGTCGCGCCGTCCCCGGCGACCAGCAGCGGCGGGTAGTGGCCGGCGTTGGTCCAGCGGAAGACCAGCGGGCCGCCGTCCGCGCCTTCGAGGCGGCCGTAGACGGCGGTGGCCGTGTGCTCCGAGTAATACTGCACCAGGCCGTCGAGGCGGCGCATGATCGCGCTGGGCGGCTCGCGGTGCTCCCAGGCCAGGGTGCGCAGCATGCTCTGCAGCCGCGACATCTGCACCGCGGCGGTGAGGTCGTGGCCGCTGACGTCGCCCACGGTCAGCGTGGGCGCGCCGTCGGGCAGCACGAACGCGTCGTACCAGTCGCCGCCCACCTCCGCGCCCTCCTGCGCGGGGGCGTAGCGCGCGGCCAACTGGAGTCGGCCCAGGGAGGGCAGTTCGGGCAGCAGCGCCCGCTGCAGCCGCTGCGCCGCGTCGCGCTGGGCCGCGTACAGCCGCGCGTTGTCCAGGGCCAATGCGGCGTGGTGGGCGATGTCCCCGACCAACTGGAGGTCGTCGTCGGTGAACGGGCGGTCGGGGGCGGCGCGTACGAGGCTGAGAGCGCCGAGCACGCGCCGGCGGGCCTGCAGCGGGACGAGGACCTCGGTGTGCAGGCCCAGGGCGTCGGTGAGTTCGCGGTGGGCGCGGGCGAGGTCGCTGGTCGGCGCGGAGCCCTGGTCAGCCAGCAGCGGCCCGTCGCCCGCCAGCACCCGCTCGACCGGATTCTCCGAGAGCGGGTCCGGGCTGGGCATCGGCCCCTCGGCGCCGGACGGCGGCTCGACGTCGGGATCGCGGTGGACCACGGCCACCCGGCTCACGCCGTCGGCGACGAGGTAGGCCGCGCACCAGTCGGCCAGCGCGGGCACCGCCAGCCGGGCGAGGCGCCCCAGCACGTCGCCGGCGTCCAGGCTGCTCACCAGCGCCGCACTGACGTCGGCCATCAGCCGCAGATCGGCCAGTGTCCGCTCCAGCCCCTCCTGCGCCTCCCCGGGATCAAGCGCACCGTCGGCCATGTCGCCACCTCCTCACCCCGGCGACTAACCGTCCGAACCCGCCGGGAACCGCGCGCAAGCCCGCGGAGACCAGCGGGCGTCTTCCCTGCCGCGGGCATGCCTGCGGGCCTCGCAGCGGCTCGCGCGACGGCGAATGGCGCTTCAGCGCCGCGTGGCGGATCCGGTGGTGGGCGCCGAACTGCCGCAGCACCTCCCTTGCGTGCATCGACGCGGAACTCGGCCGGCCGCAGCGGGACGCGGCCGCCCGCGGCGAGCCACAGGCGGAGCGGCGTGGAGGGCGTGCACGAGGACCGCGCCCGGTGCAGACCGGCGTAGGCGAGGTCGAACGCGGCGCCGAACACCAGTCCGAGCCACGCACCGGCGAACAGGCCCCCGGCCGCGCCACTGGACGGCGGCCAGGAGGGCCGCGGCGGTCCCCGCGGTCACGTCCCCGGCGGCCTCGGTCCCGACCGGAGCGGCAGAGCCCCGCAGCTCCCACCACGCCGGCGTCGTGCGGCGGGTCCGCCGCATCCGGGACGCGAGGAACCCCAGCCGCCGGAGCGGCCGGCCGCCGCGGAGGGGCGAGCAGGTGAGCGACCGCCGACCGCGCTTCGGCGATCGGCGGCCGGTCGGCACGAGCCGAAGCGCCCCGCCCTGAAGGCGGAGGCTGCATGCGGGCCGGGTGCGCTCACTGAAGGCGCAGTTCGAGGTCGAGGTCGTGCTCGTATTTGGGCCGGGGCCCGAAGATCCTCCGGTCGGCCTCGTCGATCGCGACGTCGTTGATGCTCGCCTCCCGGCGCCGCATCAGGCCGTTGTCGTCGAACTCCCACATCTCGTTTCCGTAGCTGCGCCACCACTGCCCCGCGGCGTCGTGGCACTCGTACTGGAAACGGACCGCGATGCGGTTGCCGTCGAAGCTCCACAGGCTCTTGCGCAGGGCGTAGTCCAGCTCCCGCTCCCACTTGGCGGTCAGGAACGCCGCGATCTCCGCGCGCCCGGTGAGGAAGCGGTCGCGGTTGCGCCAGACCGAGTCCGGTGTGTAGGCCAGGGCCACGCGCTCGGGGTCGCGGGTGTTCCACGCATCCTCTGCGGCCTGGACCTTCTGCAGCGCGGCCTCTTCGTCGAACGGCGGGTACGGCGGGCGGGACTCGGGCACGGCGGCCTCCCACAATAGAGAACGAGCATTCTCGACAGGTGGCTACGCTAGAGAACGGTCGTTCTCGACGTCGAGCCGGTGTACCTCCTCGCCGAAGGGGCCATCGTCACCGCCGGCGTCACCGGCGACGCCGCGTCCGCCCGTGAGGCACGGGCCGCGGCCGGGGCCCTCCTCGGTTGAGCCTTCGGCGGCCGCCCCCGCCCGGCAGGACCGGGGACGGCCGCAGAGCCGACAGCCTCTGGCAATCACCCCCGCCGCATTCGGTCGGCACGCGCATCGGTAGCCCGTTGCCGTATCGGGGATTGGGGAACCTGCAAGGCGACACCGTTCCGCGTGCCCGGCACCGGTCAGGAACCCCTAAGCCGCTCACCCCGAGTTGAGGGCGGTGGCCCCCGAAAGGCGACACCGGCGAGACGCCCGCGCCCCCTGACCACCGGCTCCGCACCCCGCCGACGCCCCTTGCGCTCACCGGATTCGGGAGTCGCAGCCCGGTGATCACGTGGCATGACGCCTTGGAACCGGCCTTCGCAGACGGAGCCGGGACCGGGACCCTCCGGACGGCGGGGCCGGAGGCGTGTCGGTGATCGACGGAGCCCGCGGAGTCGGCAAGACGGCGCCGGACCTTCACGGGGCGCTTCGGGTTCGCTCCCACCACCCGGACGGCGACCTGTACGTGAACACGCGCGGCCCCGGCCCGGCCTCCGACTCGACGCCCTTTCGGCCCTCGAAGCGCTTCTTCAGGCGCGCGACGTGCCGCCCGAGCGGATCATCCCCCGTCCGCCGCCCCCGGCCCCGGCGCGGGCGCGGCTGGGGGCGGTCGGCGGGCGGGTCAGTGGGTGGGGTCGGTCCCGGCGGAGACCAGCTCCGCTTCCCGCGCGGGCGCCTGCGGAGCGGACGCGCGCGGCGGGCGGGGGCGGTCGAGGTAGCCGGCGGCGAGGGCCAGCGCCAGTCCGACGAAGGCCATCGCGGCGCCGGCCAGAGCGGGCGCGGCGTAACCGAGGCCCGCGCCGATGACCCCGGCGCCGATCCACGCGCCGAGGGCGTTGGCCATGTTGAACGCCGCCTGGTTGGAGGCCGACGTGAGGCTGGGCGCCCGCTCGGCCTTGGTCATCAGGAACACCTGGATGACGGTGCAGGCCGCGAAGGTGGCCACGCCGAGCGCCACGACCCCGACCGCCGCGGTCCAGGGGTTGTGCGCGGCGAAGGAGAACAGCAGCAGCACCAGCGCCAGCAGGGCCAGCGAGGCGTACACCGACGGGCGCAGGGCGCGGTCGGCCATGCGTCCGCCGAGGAGCGAGCCCAGCGTCATGCCGACCCCGAAGAGGGCCAGAATGCCGGTCACGCCGGCTTCGGAGTAGCCGGCCAGCTCCTTCATCGTCGGCGCGATGTAGGTGTAGACCGCGAAGACACCGGAGCAGCCGAGCACGATCGTCAGCAGGCCGAGGACGACCTGCCGGCCGGCGAGCTCGGACAGCTCGTGGCGCAGGCGCACGCCCGCCGGCTTGGGCAGCTTGGGCACGAAGAGCGCGATGCCCGCCACGGCGACGGCCCCGATGGCGGCGACGACGCCGAACGTCGCGCGCCAGCCCAGCTCCTGGCCGAGCCAGGTGCCCACGGGCACACCGACGATGTTGGCGACGGTCAGGCCGAGGAACACGCGGGCGACGTTGCGCGCCCGCCGCCCGGGCTCGGCGAGCTGCGCCGCCACGACGGCCGCGGCGCCGAAGTAGGCGCCGTGCGGCAGCCCGGTCAGCACGCGGAACCCGAGGACGGATTCGAACTGGGGCGCCACGGCCGTAAGCAGGTTGCCGACCGCGAAGAGGCCCATGAACAGTAGGAGGGCGGTCCGGCGCGGCAGGCGTGTGCTGAGGACGGTGAGCAGGGGCGCGCCGACGACGACACCGATGGCGTAGCCGGCGATGAGGTTGCCTGCCGCGGCGACCGATACGCCCAGATCCGCGGAGACCTCGGGCAGCAGCCCCATGATGACGAACTCGGTCGTACCGATGCCGAAGGCTCCGATGGCCATGGCGAGCAGGGCGAGACGCATGGGTGGGCCAGGCCTTTCGCTTGCGATGGGATTCGCGCGGTTCCGGAGCCCGCCGCCGGCTGCGCGGCGTGCGGGCGTGCTGGAGCGGGGTCGTCGGGGTGCACGCGGGAAGGGCGGCCCCGGGGCAAGGCGGAGGTCCGTTCGCCGCTGCGGCTCTGCGCCCGGCGGAGCCTCCCGAAGTGCGCACTTCTAGACAACCACGACGACCTAGCACGTGCCAACACCTGCAGCCCTGAGATTGCCGCCGGCGGCGATGAGGTCGGTCACGGGGGCGTGAGACGCGCTTCCCACACGCAGGACGAAAGCGCCGGGCGCGCGCCGCCGGCCTGCGGGGAATAGGCCGGATCCGGAAGCGCTTGCCCGGATATGACGCAAACGACGTTCGACCCGCACGACCTGCTGGCCGAAAGCCGGCTCGGAGTCCTCGCGACGATCAAGGCGGACGGCCTTCCGCAGCTCTCGCCCGTCACGCCCTTCTACGACCGAAACGCCGGCGCCGTCCTCGTGTCGCTGACCGAGGGCCGCGCCAAGACGGCCAACCTGCGCCGCGACCCGCGCGCCGCGCTGGAGGTCACCGCGCCGGACGGCTGGGCGTGGGCCACCGCCGAGGGGCCGGTACAGCTCACCGGCCCGGGGACCGACCCCGCCGGACCTGAAGTCGACGCTCTGGTGGACTACTACCGCCGGGCGGCCGGGGAGCACCCGGACTGGGACGAGTACCGGTCGGTCATGGTCGCCGACCGCAGGGTTCTGATGTCGATGGCGGTCCAGCGGGTGTACGGCCAGCGGGTCCGCTGACGGGCTCCGCTGCGGGAGCGGCGGAGCCGGTCGGCTCACCCGGAGGCGGAGCCGGTCCGCCGGGAGCCGGCGCACCGAGTCGGCTCCCGGCGGAAGGCCGCACTCCTTGCGAGGCGCGCCCCGCCGCGTCTCCGGCCGGGTGTCTGCGCGGTCAGCGGCTCCGCGGACGGGACCGGGCAGACGGGACCGGACGGCGCGGCCCCGCCTGCCGGGCGCGGGCTCAAGGGGCCCGATCCAGGCGGCGCTACTCCGCCGTCCGCGCCGGGCCCGTGGTTCCGCGGACGGTGAGGGTCGGGGTGATCACGAACTCCTTGGCGCTCGTACGCCCTTCGTCGAGGCGTTCGGTCACCGCCTGCACAGCGAGCTCGGCGAGCTGGGCGGAGTCCTGGCGCACCGACGTCAGGTCGAGAAACGACAGATGGGCCAGCCGGCTGTCGTCGTAGCCGATCACCGACACATCCTCCGGCACCCGCACACCGGCGCGCACGAAGACATCCAGCAGACCGCGGGCGCAGCGGTCGTTGGCGGTGACCACCGCGGTGGGAAGCGTGTCGCGGGCGAGCAGCTCGCGTGCGGCGCGGGCGCCGGACTCCTCGGTGAACGCGCCGGGCAGCTCGCGCGCGCGGTCGGCGAGCCCGTGCCGGCGCATGGCGTCGCGGTAGCCGCTGCGGCGCTCCTCGGCCTCGCGCGCGGCGCCGCCGTCGACGTGCACGATGTCGCGGTGGCCCAGGTCGGCGAGGTAGCCGATGGCCCTGCTCATGCCCGGCGCCTCGGAGGTGCGCACGAGGTCGGCCCCCGGCACCGAGGCGCTGCGGCTCATCTCGACCACGGGCACCTGCTCGGCCACCCGGGCCAGCTCGGGCGAGGGGCCGGAGGACAGGCCGGTGAGGATGAGGGCCTCGCTGCGCAGGCCGAGCAGCTCCTCGATCGCCTGCCGCTCGTCGCGGCACGGCACGTCGGCGCTGAGCGCGATGCCGTAGCCGACGTCCTGGGCGCAGGCGTAGAGGCCCTCGACCAGCTCGACGTTGTGCGGCTGGTCCATGTCGAACAGGACGCCGATCTGGCGGCTGCGCGTGCGGCGCAGCAGCTGCGCCGCCGTGTGCGGGCGATAGCCCAGCTCCTCGGCGGCCTCGCGCACGCGGCGGCGGGTCTCGTCGCTGGGCCCGACCGCGTCGCGCATGACCAGCGACACCAGCTGCCGGGACACGCCGACGCGAGCCGCGACGTCGCCCATGGTCGGCCGCCGCTTGGGCTCCGCGGCCCCGCCTGTGCGCTTCGAGTCCGGCACCCTGCCTCTACTTTCCGACCGGCTGCGGGCGGTGGGGCTCCGCACCGTGGCGAGGATAACCGCCGTGGGGGTCGGTGGATTTCACCTTAGCACGTTAAAATTCGCCGCCCGGCGGACCGGCCGGAGGGTCCGGCCGGGCGCGAGGGGCGTTGAGCGGGGCGGATCGGAGGGCGGTCAGAGTCGGCGGTCCTTGAGGTCCTTGAGGAACGCGGACCACTCGGCGGCGGGGAAGGCGAGGTGGCCGTGGTCGCGGTGCTGAGTGTCGCGGACCTTCACCTCTGGGGTTCCCGGACGCACCTCCACACACTCGTTGGTCGCTCCACTGCGGCTCGACTTGCGCCAAGGAACGGCCATCTCCACGCATTCGCCGCCGGTGTCGTTGCTGTAGCTGGACTTGCGCCAGGCCGTGGCCATCTCGACGCAGTTGCCGCCCTTGGAGTTGCTGTAGCTGGACTTGCGCCACGTCCCGTCGATCGCTCTCACAGAAACTCTCCTCGGATCTTCCCTATAAGCTCGCGCGATGCCTTCGGGGGAAGGGCCGCGCCTCTGAGTTCACCGAAGACTCGCGAGTACTCCTGAACTCCATCGGTTTCGTCCACCGGTGTGCCCGATATGCGAGTCTCCAGGTACAAGATCTCGGACTGACCGGGAAGCGTCATCAACGTGAAGGCGCCATCCAACCCCGGGTGCTGCTCCGTGGCAAACGGGACTACCTGCACAACGACGTGCGGCTGGTCAGACAGTCCCAGCAAGTGGTCCAACTGGCAGGTCATCGTGGCACTCCCTCCGAAGGGACGGCGGAGCACCATTTCATCCAGCACGACCAGGAGGAGTGGAGGACGATCTGACGCAAGGATCGCCTGCCTGCCAATCCGAGCCTTCACCTGTTCGTCGATCTCCGAAGTACTGCTCGTCGGATATCCGAGCCGGATGATCGCGCGAGCGTACTCTTCCGACTGCAGCAGTCCAGGAACCAGCAGAGGGTGGTACTCCCTTATTTCAGACGCTCTGCGCTGAAGCTGCTCGATGTCCCGAAACCACTCAGGGAACGCGTTACTTCCAGTCACACGCTCCCATAGCTGGCGGACCTGGCCACCTGTGTTGAGAATCTGTTCGATCTGATCCAGATATTCCGATTTGGTGCCTCTGGTGCCGCGTTCCATCGCACTCAGCATCGAGGGCGAAACATTCAGCGCCTTTGCGAGCTGATCTTGCGATACCCCGGCCTGCTCCCTCATCCAGCGAAGCTGCCTTCCGAAGCGGAGCCAGAGCGGATCAATTTTCTGAACCATAGTGAACAGTTCAGCACACTGGCTGAACTCTCGTCCACGCGTTTCGACAGATCTCTCCTAGAGAGTAGATCGCCTGGAAGCGCCGTCGAAGTGCTGCAAGTGTTCTACTGCACACCCCAATCGGCAGTGCGTGCGTAAAACGGCCCTGCCCGGTGCTGCACACACCGGACAGGGCCTCAGCCCGCGACCTGAGCAGACCAGGTGAGGACTTCATGCCCAAGAATATCCGCCGACGGCGGTCCGCCCGAATTCGCCCCTATGTGCTGCGCCTGGCCGCGCTTCGCACGCCGAACGCGGAGGTGCGCTGACCATGGACGTCTACAGCGCCTCCTTCCCCGGCAGGCCCGAGAACGTCGCCGACGCCCGGAACTGGCTCGACGACCTGCTGCACCGCCGCACCGCCGGCGACCGCCCCGTCCCCGACGACACGCGCGCCACCGCCGTCCTCCTGCTCTCCGAGCTGGCGACCAACGCCCTGCGCCACACCCGCAGCGGCGACGGCGGCGGGTACAACGTGCGGCTGTCGCTGGCCGTCGGCGCCCTGCGCGTGGAGGTCGAGGACGACGGACCGCTCGGCGCCCGCGTACCCCGGCAGCGCACGGCCTCGCCCGACGAGGAGTCCGGGCGCGGCCTCGCGCTCGTCGCCGCCTTCGCCGACGCCTGGGGGCCGCGCTGCCTGGGGCGCGGCGCCTACTTCCGGCTGATGTGGCCGGACCGCGCTGCGCCGCCGCTCCCCCGCCGAAGGCGACGCCCCGGCCGGACCTACGAGGCCGGCAACCCGTTCGCCCCGCCCCGGCGGGGCGACGGCGGCGACGCCCGCATGTGACCGGAGGCGCCGGCGCGGCGCCGCAACGCCGCCGCACCGCTCCGTCACCGCCCGTCCAGCGCCGCATCGAGGCGGCCGTCCAGGGACTCCAGATCGCTGTCGGCGAGCTCGCCCTCCGATTCGCGCAGCAGCCGGTTCAGCTCGCTGTAGAGGACGCTGCTGTAGCGGGCGTAGTACGGGGTGGTGGGGCGGCTGTGGGCGTTGCCGACCTCGTCGAGCAGCAATTGCGAGTACTCGGCGCCGCGGCGGCTCTCGACCGCGGGCCGGGCGGGGGCGTCCTCCGGAGCCAGGGCCTCGGGGCACGCGCCCTCGACCGGTCCGGTGTAGGCCTCGGCCAGCACCGGCGGGTAGCCGCCGCAGTAGAGGAGGCGGCGCTGCTGGTCGGGGGCGGTGAGGTACTCGATGAGGTCCCACGCGGCGCTCTTGTGCTCGGACTCGGTGCTGACCGCGAGGCTCTGCCCGCCGAGCACGCTCTCGCTCGGCAGCGGCGCCACACCGAACTCGATGGCGTCGGCGCCGCCTTCCCCGCCCGCCCTGTCGCCGGCCTCCGCCGGCTCCTGCCCGGTGCCGCCTTCGGCCGCCGGTTCGACGGCGGGGTCGCGCACCAGCTGGTCGTACCACCCCGGCCAGTTGCGCATGGCGACCACCTCGCCGTCGACGAAGTGCCGGAAGCTGTCGTACTCGGTCGCGCCGTCGGCGAGCACCCCCGGGTGCACCGTGCCGTCGGCCAGAGACGCGGCCATCAGGTCCGCCGCGGCCCGCCCCGACTCGGCGGCGAACCGCACCGGCGCCTCCGTGTCGCCGCCGCTGCCGCGCATGTCGTACTTGATCTCCAGAATGTTGACGGTCAGTCCTTCGTAGGGGCCGAACTGGCCGCTGTAGCCGTAGTCGACGCCCTCGGCCCGCGCGGTCTCACGCAGCAGCTCCAGGGTGTCGGCCCAGCCGCCGACCAGGTCGTCCTCCTCCAGCAGGTCGGCACGGTAGTACAGCAGGCCCGCGTCGGCGATGAACGGCCGGGCCCAGACGGCGTCTTCGTAGGTGACGGCCTCCACCGAGGGCTCCAGCACCCCCTGCGCCCCCGTCTCCTCGGGCACCGGCTCGACCCAGCCGTTGCGGGCGAACTCGGCGGTCCACTGGTTGTCGAGGTTGAGGACGTCGTAGGAGAAGCCCTCGGTCTGGGTCCAGCGCAGCAGCTCCGAACGGACCAGATCGGCGCCGCCGGAGATCTCGATCAGCTCGGCGCGGACCTCGCCCTCGCCGCGGTCGGCATTCCACTCGTCGACGAAGTGCCGGTAGAGGCCCCCGCCGGTGACGTCCTCACCGGTGACCAGGGTGATGGTGCCGGGCCCCCTGCCGGGATCCGGTCCCGAGGCGGCGAGCAGGGCCGCGACCAGGACCGCTGCGGCCAGGCAGGCGCTGATCCCCGTCGCCACCGCGACCCGCTCCCGGCGCCGCTCCAGGGAGACCCAGGGCAGCGGGACGGCGGGGCGCCGACGGCCGGAGGCTCCGGGCGGGGCGGAGGCCGCGCCGGCGGGTCCGTCGCCGGGCGGCCCGCCCGGCCGGTCCCCGGGCACGTCCTCGCCCTCTAGGGGTTCCTCGGCCATCAGCCCCTCCGCGCCTCGTCCAGCAGGCCCACGGCCGCCTCGCCCGGCTTGTCGGTGTCGGCCGGCACGCACGTGATGCGCTCGTGCTCGGTCAGCCCGGGGATGCCGCCCACGTCGCAGGGGTCCGATCGGCCCCAGCGCCGGGTCTCGTCGCCCACGGCCAGCACGCGCACCCGCACGTCCGTCCCCTCCAGCCGCCGCTTCAGCGCCTTGGCGCCCAGCCCGCCCTCCTCGGGCTCGCCCACACCGTCGGTGACCACGACGAGCATCGGCGCCGGAGGCTTCCCGCCGCCGTCCCCGGTGCCCGCGTCCCCGCTCTCCGCGCCCTGCGACCACGCGGCCAGCCTCTCGGCGCCGTCGGCGACAACGTCGCGCAGCGGGGTGGACTCCTTGGTCGGCGCGAGCCCTTCCAGCGCCTCGGCGAACCGGTCGCCGTCGCCGCCGCGCCGCTCCAGCGGGACGGCCTCCGCGGCGCCGGTGGCCGAGGGCCCCGCGCCCGCGGGAAACGCCCACAGCCCGAGCGCGTCCTCGGTGCCCGCCGCGCCGGCCAGCTCGGCCGCCTCCTCGCGGGCGGTGGCGAACTTGCGGTGCGGGATGTCCATCGATGTGGAGGTGTCGACAGCGACCAGCACCGAGCCGCCCTGGGCCTCGGTGTACAGGGAGGCCACGGCCGCGGCCCGGTCGCTCCAGACCTGCGGTTCGCCGCGCTCGTTGGGGATCGTCTCGGGCGCGTCCTCCACCCGGGCGGCCACCCGGCCGTTGCCCTGGTCGTCGCGGTAGCCCTCGTAGACGCCCGTCGGCGTCGCACGGACCGCGTCGTTGCTGAAGGACGCCGAGAACGCGGTGGGCGGGGAGTCGCGCAGCGCGGAGAGGTACGCCGCGAACCGGTCCACCTCGCCGGCGACCTCCGCGGTCGCGGCGACCGGCCGGGCCGGGCCGCCGTCCCCGGTGACGCTCACTCCGGAGATGCGCACGAACGGGTGGTCCAGGACCGGAAGCTCGGGCGAGTAGAGCGCGGCGACCTTCCGGCTCGCATCCGGCTCGCCAGGGCAGGCGGTCCGCCAGCGGCCGGTCACGAACGTCTCGTAGACGGCGGCCTCGGTGGTCAGCGCGGCCGTGGGGACGCTGTCGCCGGCGTCGCGGGCCACCTGGCAGACGAGGTCGTGCTCGCTGTCGGCCGCCGCGCCCAGCTCCAGTTCCGCCTCGACCTCGGCGGCCTTGCGCTCGTCGGCCACGGCGCCGTTGCCGGTGATGGCGCCGCGGCCGTGGTAGAGGAACGCGGTGTGCAGCATGGAGGCGATGGAGTCGCGCGGGTCGGTGCGGATCACCCGGACCCCGCCGCGGCCGAACTCCTCGCGCAACCGGGCGTAGGGGTCGGCCATCTCGACCGCCGCGGAGTCGCCGCCGGTGAGCCGCTCGGCCATCTCGCCGGGCAGCGCGAGGACGAGCGGCGTGAGGCGGGTCCACTCCCCCACCTCGATCTCGGTGACCTGCGCAACCGGGGGCCCTGAGGTGTCCGCGCCCCGGCCGCCGCCGTCGTCCGGTGCCGCTCCCGCCGTGGCGCCCGTTCCGGGGCCGTCCGGGTAGGTGGCTGCCGGCTCCCCGCTCCGGCGATCGAGGGCACCGCGCACGAGCAGGGCCTCAGCGGTGGAGCCGGGTATCCACACGTGCGGCAGCGGGCCGAGTCCGGGGTCCCATGCGCCCAGCAGGGCGTCGCGCATCTTCTGGCCGTCGGCCACGGCGTAGACGGTCGTCCGCACGCTACGACAGCGCGCTCCGCCTTCGCCCGCGGCCCGGTCCTGGGCGAACGCGGCGGCGGCGGCCTCCACCGCGGGCACTCCGTCGGGCGTGGTGGCGACGACGAGCTCGGCGGGCGGGTCGCAGGACTCGCCCGAGGGCCAGACCACGACGGCCGCCAGCACGGCGAGGGCCAGAGCCGGGGCGACGAGGTAGCGGCGGACGCGCCGCAGGTGCCGCGACCGCGCATCGGCCTGCTCGGGGGACCGCCGCGGGGTCGGGGGGTCGGGGTCTCCCGCGGTGGCGGCCCTCTCCTCCGACGACGGGGTTTCCCGCGGCCCGGCGGATGCGCCGCTCAGCGCCCAGGCCCACAGCCCGGAGAGCATCCAGACGAGGAGCACCGCCCCGCTCGCGCCCACCAGGAGGGCCCCGTGTCCCTCCAGACCCGCGATCGGCTCGTCCGAGACCAGTTCCAGCAGCCCGCCGCCGAGGATGAGCAGGACGAAGGCCACGGTCTCGTGGATCGCCGTGGAGACCAGCCTGAGCAGGGACACCATGGCTTCCCGGGTCTGGCCGCCCTTTCGGCGATCGCCCCCCATGGGTCCGCCCTCCTGGTCCGCCGGCCGCGCTGTCCGCCGTCCGCGACCACCGCCCGATTGCGGACACCGCAGCGAAGCTGTGGGCCGAAATATACGGGGTCGCGTCCGGTCCGCCGGATAAGGAAGTGCTTTCTGGCCGGAAACGGCCGCGCCCATATCCACCGCGCGGCCGCGCCGGAGGAGGGGACCGGAATGCGCCGGGTGGGCGCGCGGTTCCGGTATCCGGTGTGCGGCGGGCGATCGGCGCTTTCCGCCTGCACGGATGAAGGACGGGGAACGCGGTTTCGAGAAGGGGGAAGATCGCCTCTGCGCGGTACCCGGATTCGGTATCCGCGCAACCTTAGAACCCGCACCGCCTTCCGCGGTCCGCGACCTCGCGAATAATCATCGGATGATGGAATCCGGCTGGGCGAAGAACCCGGACGACCGCCCTTTGCGCGGCGGCATCCCTGCGGCCGGCCCCGCCCGCTCAGACCGGGGGTGGTGCCGGCTACGGCCGCCGGTGCCGTCCGCGCGGTGCGGAGCGGGCGGCGCGCAGCAGGACCGCCGCGAGCGCGATGGCCAGGACGGCCGCTGCGGCTCCGCGGGCCACCGCCGGCACACGCGTGCGGCGCGGCGCCGGCGCCTCCCGGCCGGACGGGCAGGGGCCGGACTTCTGCGGCTGTGGTTCGGACATGGTCAAACTGCCTTTCCGCTGAGTCCGCGAGGGCCGGCAGCAGGCCGGACCGCCGATCTGATGCCGGCCCGGTCTCGCGGATGCTTACGCACACGCAAACAACCGTGCGTTTGCACGTGCATTTTAGGCATGCTACCGATTTGTCCCCGGGACCGCCAGCTACCGAGGCGGTCGGCTCCCGCCCCCGCCTACCGCCCGCGCGGCGCCAGCCCCTCGAAGGCCAGGCGCGTCACGGCGTCGGCGATCGCCGCGGCGTCGTAGCGGCCGTCCGGCCGGTACCACTCGACCAGCGAGTTGACCATTCCGAACAGCAGCCGGCTGGTCAGCTCCGGCGGGATGTCGGCGCGCAGCGAACCCTCGTCGGCGGCGGCGCGCACCAGGTCGGCCAGCTTCGCGTCGATCTCCCGGCGCCGGCGCAGCGCCTCCAGCTCGACCTCGCTGTTGCCGTGCACGCGCAGCAGCAGCGTCACCGCCGGGAGGTGCTCGACCAGCACGTGCACGGCCTGGCGCACTGCGAAGACCAGGCGGTCGCCGGCGGTTCCGTGTGCCCCGTCCTCGCTGGCCACGGCGGTGTCGATGACCTCAGCCAGCGCGTCCAGCGCCTCATTGAGCGCGCCCTTGAGCAGGTCGGCCTTACTCGGGAAGTGGTGGTAGATGGCCGACTTGGTCAGCCCCAGCTCGCGGGCGAGGTCGCCGACGCTCGTGCCGTCGTAGCCCCTGCGGTTGAACAGGTCCACGGCGCAGCGAAGGACCGTCTCCTGGTCGTACCCGGGCCGCCCGCGGCGCGGCGCCTGCCTGGTCGGCGAAGGGCGTGGCATGGAGCCCACGATCCCATACGCGCCCGAGCGGCGGAAACGCGGAGCGGAGCCCCCGCAGAGGGCTCCGAAGGCGCGCGGGCCGATCGCGTGTCCCGGCGCCGGGCGCCGGGCGCGGCGCGGCGCCGCCCGCTCCGGTGCGGGCGGGACCGCCTCAGCTGTTCATGAACTCCTCGTAGGCCTCCAGCACCTCTTCGGTGGGGCCGTCCATCACCAGGCTGCCGCTCTCCAGCCACAGCACCCGGTCGCAGGTGTCGCGGATGGACTTGTTGCTGTGGCTGACCAGGAAGACCGTGCCCGCCTCGCCGCGCAGCTCGCGGATGCGCGCCTCGGAGCGCCGGCGGAACTTGCGGTCGCCGGTGGCCAGCGCCTCGTCGATCATCAGCACGTCGTGGTTCTTGGCCGAAGCGATCGCGAAGCGCAGCCGGGCGGCCATGCCCGAGGAGTAGGCGCGCATCGGCAGCGAGCTGAAGTCGCCCTTCTCGTTGATCCCGGAGAACTTGATGATGTCCTCGCGCTTCTCGTAGGCCTCCTGCGGCGTCATGCCCATCGCCAGGCAGCCGAGGATGACGTTGCGCTCGCCGCTGAGGTCGTTCATCAGGGCGGCGTTGACGCCCAGCAGCGAGGGCTGGCCCTCGGTGTAGACGCGGCCGGCCTCGGCCGGCATCAGCCCGGCGATCGCGCGCAGGATCGTGGACTTGCCGGAGCCGTTGGAGCCGATCACGCCGATGGCCTCGCCCCGGTAGGCGGTGAAGCTCACGCCCTTGATGGCGTGCACCGTGCGGCCGCCCTTCTTCTCCGAAGCGTCGGAGCGCCCCGTCAGGCGGCGCAGCGCCCGGGAGGCGCGCCCGCGGCCGTTCCGCCGCTGCTCCTGCGGCTGCTCCTGCCGGGCCGCTGCGGCCTGGGCGCGCAGCTCGGCCTTGCCCTTGCCGCCGCCCTTGCCCCTGCCGCCGGCCGCGGAGCCGCGCAGGCGGTAGACGATGTGCAGGTTGTCCACGATGACCGTGGGCGGCTGCTCCTGCTCCGCCTCGGCCTGCCCGCTCTGCTGGGCCTGTTCGGACACGTCAGTCACGGCCGTACTCCTCCTCAGCCCGGTAGAAGTAGACGAACCCCGCGAACAGCGAGAGCAGCGCCCAGCCGAGGGCGAGCAGCCAGACGTGGTCCGGCAGGTACTCGGTGCCGAAGTTCTCGGTGTTCATCAGCGCGAATCGCATGAGGTCGATGTAGACGGCGGCCGGCTGCATGTCCAGCAGGTGCAGTACCCACGGGGGTGCGTCCGCGGCCCGGTCCTCCACCAAGTACAGCACGCCCGACCCGTACATCCAGGCACGCAGCACGAACGGCAGCCACTGCGCGGCGTCGGTCGACTTGCTGCCCAGCCGGGCCGCCCACATCGCCAGGCCGGTGTTGAACATCAGCTGCAGCGCCAGGACGGGCACGACCAGCAGCCAACCCCAGTCGGGGTAGTTGCCCCGCGCCACGACGATCACGATCAGCACCACCATGGAGATCGCGATCTGCCGGAGCTGGATGGTCACCTGCGTGAGCGGCAGCACCGCGCGGGGGAAGTGCAGCGCCCGGATCAGTCCGCGCTCGCCGGAGATGGACTTCACGCCGCTCGTCATCGTGTTGCGGGTGAAGGTGAACACGAACACGCCGGTCACCAGGAACGAGACGAAGTCCGCCACGCCCCGGCTGGTGCCGAGGAGGAGACCGAAGATCAGGTAGTACACCGCCGCGTTCAGCAGCGGAGTCAGGACGAACCAGAGCCCGCCGAGCCGGGCTCGGGTGTACTTGGCGCTCGACCGCGCTCTTGCGAACTCGCCGATGAAGTACCGGTGCTGCCACAACCTGCGGAGGTACTCGACCAGGCCCGGCCGCGCACCGCTGACCGACAGCCCGTGCTCGGCCGCCAGGTGCGCTGCTTCGGGATCCGGCCGATCCCTGGTGATTCCGTCTTGTGCCACGCTTCTGCTCACTTCGGGTTGCTCTCAGAAACTAAGGGGTGGGGGCGCCGCGACAGCTCCCGACCAGTGCTTCACCTGCGAAATCACGTCAGAACGCAACCGTTTCGTCGCTCCGCCAGCGTAGATCGAAAAAGGACAGAACGCAACCGTTTCGTCCTGCGTTAGGATGGCCTTGTGTCCGATGCAGAGAACCAACCCCGACGAGGGCGACGCGCACCCGCGGGAGCCGCTGTTCTGCAGAAGGATGTCACGGTGGCGATCCAGGCGGCCGTCTTCACCGAACTCGCGAAGCACGGGTACGGGCGCCTGTCCATCGAGGCCGTGGCCAGGCGGGCGGGCGTCGGCAAGACGGCAATCTACCGCCGCTGGAGCTCCAAGCTGCAAATGGTCGTCGAGGTCGTCTCGGCGGCCGCGGTGAAGGTGATGCCGGTGCCTGACACCGGAACGCTGAGCGGCGACATACGCGAACTGCTCGATGCGGGGGCCCAGGCGATGCGCCACCCTCTGGCATCGCAGATCGTACCCGACCTTTTGGCCGAAGCGGCTAGGAACCCCGACATAGCCGAAACTCTGGAGAACGCGCTGCGGGAGACGCAGCAGGGCCTCAGCGCGGTGATGGTCAAGAACGCGGTCGAGCGAGGCGACCTCCCCGCCGACACCGACGCCGAACTCGTCTTCGACATGGTCTTCGGCCCGCTGTACTGGCGCGTCGCCGTCACCCGCAGGCCCGCCTCCGACGACTACCTGGACAGCCTGGCCGAGGGCGCGACCGCGGCCCTGATCGCCGCGCACGGCCCCACTGCACCGCCGGGCGGTCAAGAGGCCGCCGGATAGCCGGCGTGCTGCGGCACCGGGCCGCGGCGGGGATACGGACCCGTGAAGGAGGCACTCCGCTATAGCCGCCGAATTCCGGCCGCATCCGCCACCCCGCCCGTCTCTCCAGGCCATACGAAGACCCCGGGGCTGCACGACGTGTGACACGTACTACTACGCTGCCTGCTTCGCCGGTGTGCAGGGGTCAATGGCAGGGGGACGGCTATGAGCTGGAGCGATGTCAACACGTGGGGCAAACGCGCCCTGGCGGCGTCCACCGTGGCGGCGCTGCTCGCGGGCGGCTTCGGCGGCTACGTGTGGGTGGCGCAGCAGTCGCCCGGTGCCCGGCTGGCCGAGGCGTGCAGCGGCATGCTGCCGGTGGACGAGGTGCTGGCGCTGACCGGTACGACCGCGAGCGGATTCGGCGGCGACGACCTCGAACTCAGCAGCACCACCTACGACCACACGCCGGGCGTGGCGGAACCGGACGGACTCCCGGCATCCTGCACAGCCAACTACGTCCGCGTGCAGATCGAGACGGTGAGCGGCAGTAGCGAACCCATTGTCACCGGCGACTCCAGCGGCCCTGACGAGCCGCTTCCGGTACCGCTGCCCGCCGACTGGTCCGGCTTTCTGGTCAGCGAAGACGAGGGGGACAGCCTCGGCGCCTCCGTCCTGCTGGACTGCCCGAACTGGGATCGCCGGCAGGGTTCCGGCATCCTGGTCAACGTCGAAACCGGGGGCTACTCCTCCGTGCTGCGCGATACGGCCCGTGTCGCCACCGCGACCGCGGAGCGGGCGGCGCGGGCCACCGGCTGCGAAGCCGAGCCCGGCGGCAGGATCGGCGAGATCGATTCCCCGGACGCCACCGTTGCCCACCTGCGGGCCCACCGCGCCGAAGGCACCTGCAAGGGCGTGGCGTCGCACCTGTGGGTGCTGGAGACGGCCGCGCGCACCGCACCGGTCGAATCCTGCGTGCTTGAAGGCTCGCTGGCGCTGCGGTCCTCCTACGGCCCCTACGTGCGCAACGCCGGCGAGCAGAGATACGGCGGTTGGGGGGCGGCCACCGGTGCCACCTCCACCGCCGTGTGGGGTTCGGCGGCCTGCGGCGGCGCCCTGGGCGACGCCGTGTACTCGGTGCATCCCGTCGAGGACAGCGGTCGCAGCTTCGCCGACACCCCGCTGACCCGAAGCGAGCACGCCGATCTGCGCACCTTCGCCGAAGCCTCGGCCGAGCGGCACGGCTGCGCAGAGCCCGACCTGCCCGCCGAACCCTCCGAGCCCGCCGGTTGACAGGCCGTCGAGTAAGCGGATGATCGCCGACCCGCAGGACCCGCCCCCTATGATCTGTAGCTATCGTGAAGGAAAACGATTTCCATTTGCGATGGCTACAAGATCGGCGGGAGTCGGCTGCACGGGCCGGTGCCGTGCGAGTCGAGACCGGTTCGTTATGCGCGCCCGTGCGACCGCCGGACGGCGAGTTCACGGCGGACGCGGGGCCGCGCAGCCGAAGGGTTCGAGGCGCCTGCCCCGGCGGCGGCAGCGAATGTGTCCATTGACACACTACCCGCGCGCTGGCACGATCCGGTGTGGGAGCGCTCCCAGACGCCGGTCCCACAACAACAGCACATCGGCGAGTCCCCGCCCGCTCTTCACGATCCCCCATCCCCCAACGTGAGGACTCTCATGAGCCCATCCCCATCCCGCGGCGGATTCGCCGCAGGGGCGGTCACGGCCGCCTCCGCTCTCGCATTGTCCCTGCTGGCCGGAGCCCCCGCCGCGCAGGCGGCCGAGCTCGTGGTCAACGGCTCGTTCGACGACGGCAAGACCGGCTGGTGGAACACCGAGAACGCCCCCGCCGAGGTCGCCGACGGCCGGTTGTGCGCCGACGTCGAAGGAGGCACCGCCAACGCCTGGGACGCGATCGTCGGCCAGGACGGCGTCTCCCTCACCTCCGGCGAGTCCTACGAGCTGACCTTCACCGCCAGCGCCGAACCGGGGACCACCGTCCGCGCACTGGTCCAGGAGCCGGTGGACCCCTACACCGCCTACCTGACCGAGAACCCGGCCCTCACCGCCGAACCGCAGACCTTCAGCTACGTCTTCACCGCCGACGCGACCCTCGAGGACGCCCAGCTGGCCTTCCAGATCGGCGGCGAGGCCGACGCCTGGACGTTCTGCCTGGACGACGTGTCGCTGCAGGACGGCGCCGAGCCGCCCGTCTACGAACCCGACACCGGTCCGCCGGTCAAGGTCAACCAGGTCGGCTACCTGCCGGACGGGCCCAAGAACGCCACGCTGGTCACCGACGCCACCACGGCTCAGCCCTGGACACTGAACGACGCCGCGGGCGAGGCGGTGGCCGAGGGGCGGACCGAGCCGCAGGGCACCGAGCAGAGCTCGGGGCAGAACGTCCACTCCATCGACTTCGGCGACTTCACGACCGAGGGGACCGGGTACACGCTCACCGTCGGCGAGCACACCAGCCACCCCTTCGACATCTCCGGCAGCGCCTACAAGGCCTTGCGCACGGACGCGCTGTCGCTGTACTACCCCCAGCGCAGCGGCATCGAGATCGACGACTCCCTGATGCCCGGCTACGGCCGCGCGGCCGGCCACGTCGGCGTCGAGCCCAACCAGGGGGACCTCAGCGTGCCGTGCGCCCCCGACTCCGGCTGCGACTACGAGCTGGACGTCTCCGGCGGCTGGTACGACGCCGGCGACCACGGAAAGTACGTGGTCAACGGCGGCATCTCCGCGGCACAGGTGATGAGCGTGTGGGAGCGCACCTCCTACGCCGACTCGGCCCGCCCGGAGCGGCTGGAGGACGGCACGCTGTCGATCCCCGAGCAGGGCAACGGGGTCCCCGACGTGCTGGACGAGGCGCGCTGGGAGATGGACTTCCTGATGAGGATGCAGGTGCCCGAGGGCGAGGAGCTCGCCGGAATGGCGCACCACAAGATCCACGACGCGGAGTGGACCGGCCTGCCGCTGATGCCGGCCGACGATCCCCAGCCCCGCTACCTCCAGCCGCCCTCCACTGCGGCCACGCTCAACCTCGCTGCCACCGGCGCGCAGTGCGCCCGCGTGTTCGAGCCCTACGACGCCGACTTCGCCGACCGGTGCCTCGCGGCCGCCGAGACGGCGTGGCAGGCGGCGCAGGCCAATCCGGAGGTCTACGCACCGGCCGAGGGCGTCGGCGGCGGCCCCTACAACGACGACGACGTCTCCGACGAGTTCTACTGGGCCGCGGCCGAGCTGTTCATCACCACCGGCGAGCAGTCCTACGAGGACGCGGTCCTGGACTCCCCGCTGCACACCGAGGACGTCTTCACCGCCGGAGGCCTCTCCTGGGGCGCCGTGGCGGCGCTCGGCCGGATGGACTTGGCACTGGTGCCCAACGAGCTCGACGACCGCGACCGCGTGGCCGACTCGGTGACCGCCGGCGCCGACGGGTACCTGGAAACGCTGCGGGACCACCCCTTCGGTCTGCCCTACGCGCCCCCGGAGAACGAGTTCGTGTGGGGCTCCAACAGCCAGGTGCTCAACAACATGGTGGTCATGGCCGCGGCCTACGACCTCACCGGCGACACCGCCTACCGCGACGGCGTGCTGGAGGGCATGGACTACATCATGGGCCGCAACGCCCTGGGCCAGTCCTACGTCACCGGCTACGGCGAGAACGACGCCCGCAACCAGCACAGCCGCTGGTACGCCAACCAGCTCGACCCGGACCTGCCCAACCCGCCCGCCGGCACGCTCTCGGGCGGACCCAACTCGCAGGCGGGCACCTGGGACCCCGTCGCGCAGGAGAAGCTGGAGGGCTGCGCTCCCCAGTTCTGCTACATCGACGACATCGAGTCCTGGGCCACCAACGAGCTGACCATCAACTGGAACGCGCCGCTGGCGTTCGTGTCCTCGTTCGTCGCCGACCAGACCGGCTCCGGCGGCGTCCCGGACGAGGACGAGACGGCCCCCACGGCCCCGGGCGAGCCCGCGGTCTCGGACGTCACCTCGTCGGAGGCGACCCTGACCTGGGACGCCTCGACCGACGAGGGTGGCAGCGGTGTCGACGGCTACGACGTCTACCGGGTGGACGGCGACTCCGCCCAGAAGATCGGCTCCGCCGACGGCACCTCCTTCACCCTGACCGGGCTGGAGGCCGACACCGAGTACACCGTCCACGTCGTCGCCCGCGACGGGGCGGGCAACGAGTCGGAGCCGGGCCCCAGCGCCGCGTTCACCACCGAGCCGGGTGATACCGGCGGCGGAGCGGCCTGCGAGGTCGAGTACACCTCCAGCGACTGGGACGGCGGGTTCAGCGCGTCGGTGACGGTCACCAACACCGGCGACTCCGCGATCCGCGACTGGAAGCTGGGCTTCGCGTTCACCGAGGGCCAGCGGCTCAAGCACGGGTGGAACGCCGAGTGGTCCCAGGACGGAGACGCGGTCACGGCCACCGGCCTGTCGTGGAACTCCGACATCCCTGCGGGGTCCTCGGTCAGCGCCGGGTTCAACGGCAGCCACGAGGGCTCCAACCCCGCTCCCGAGGAGTTCACGGTCAACGGCGAGACCTGCGCCTGACAGACCCTCCTCCGCCGGGCCGGCCGCCGCGCGTGCGCGGCGGCCGGCCGCCGTCGTGGCCGCGCCGTGCTGAGGGCGAGCGCCGGCCCGCGCCGCAGACGGGTGCAGCCGGGGAGCGCATCAACCGCCGCCGCCCCCTCCACCGCCGCCGCCGGCGCCACCACCGCCGCCGCCTCCGCCTCCTCCGCCGCCACCGGCTCCGCCGGCTCCGCCGCCGCCCCCGGCGCCGCCGAAGCCGCCCCCGCGGCCGCGGGTGGTGCCGGTGCTGCTCCCCCCGGCGCCCCCGAAGATGACGTTGACGACGAGGACGGCGGCGATGACGAGCCCGATCGTGACGAAGACCGTCCCCATGCCCGGCGAATCGAGGAAGCCGCCCGCTTCCCGCCCGGTCTCCTCCCCCTCCGGGATGCGCGCGGAGTCCGCCTCCAGCTCGAGGTCGACGCTGAAGGCCTCCCCCGGGTCGACGGGTCCGCTGGTGAACTCCGCGTCGCCGCCCTGGACGTCGGAGCTTGCGCAGGAGTCCTCCGAGGAGGGCTCGCCCGCGTAGCACTCCGCGCTCTCGATCGCTCCGGGCGCGTGCACCCGGGCCCGCGCCGACTCGACGGGGACCTCCCACCCGCTGCCCACGATGTCCTGGAACAGCCGGGGGCGCTCGTCCAGGCCGGAGGTGGAGGTGAGGAGGCTGGTGTAGGTGTAGGTATAGGCGAAGGTCTTCTCGCCGGTGAGCTGCGGGTCGCCGGCCTCCTCCCCGATGGCGGCCACGTCGGAGTCGCCGCTGGTGTAGGTGCTGACGGCGTCGACTCCCCCGGAGTCGGCCACGGTCAGGTCCACCAGACCGAAGTCGTGCTCCTCGCCGTCGATCTCGCCGCTGTGCGGCAGCCACCGCTCCACCGGGTCGCCCGGCGTGTCGCCGAGGCGGTAGGTCAGCTCCTCGCGGACCCGCACCTCGCCGTCCTCGGTGACGGTGACGTCGGCGGCGAACTCGGTGATCACCCGCTCGGACCCCTCCGCGCCGGCCGCAGCGGGCGGCAGCGCCACCGGTGCCGCGGCCAGCGCCGCGGCCGCCGCCCCCGCTCCCAGCGTTCGCGCGGACGTCTTCCACCTCATGGGTCCGGCCGACTGGGGCCGGTTCGTCTTCGCCTCCATGCACGGTCCGACACCGCGGCCGCGCAGCGGGTTCCGGCACGCCCGCCACGTGGCCGGTTCCGGCCCCGTCCGCCCGTGCGGCCCCGGCCGCGACGTGAGGACCGCCACTCCGCGCGGAGCCGGGGGCCGGCTGTCGAAACGGGACGGCGTGGGTAGTGGGAGCCGCGGCAGACGGCGGCATCGGGAAGCGAGGCGGTATGGACGGGTCGCCGGTGTGGGCCGGCGCGCTGGTGATGATCGCCGCCGCCGTCGTCCTGCTCGTCGTCGGCGGGCCGTTCACCCGGCTGGTGGACCGGCTCGCCGACCGCACCGGGCTCGGCGAGACGCTGGCCGGCATCATCCTGGTGGGTGCGGTGACCGCGCTGCCGGGCCTGATCACCAGTATCCTCGGCGCCGCCCGCGGCGACGCGGCGTTCGCGATGAACAACGCCCTGGGCGGTATCGCGCTGCAGACGACCTTCATCGCCCTGGCGGACCTGTTCTACCGGCGCGCCAACCTCGAACACGCCGCCGCCTCGCTGCCCAACCTGCTCGCCCCGGTCGGGCTGTCCATCATGCTCGGCACCGTGCTGGTCTCGGGCGTGGGGCCGCAGTTCGACGTCATGGGGGTGCATCCGGCCTCGGTGCTGCTGGTGCTGCTGTACGTGTACTGGCTGCGGTTGTCGCGCAGAGTGGGATCGCACCCCATGTGGCGGGTGACCCCGACCCGCAACACGCGCCAAGACGAGCCCGACCCCGCCTCCGAGCGGCCGGGCGAGTCCATGGCGGCGATGTGGGCGAAGTTCGCGGCGCTCGCGGCCGTCGTCTCGGTCACGGGCTACGCCGTCGGCGAGGCCGGGCTGGCGATGATCGAGCAGACGGGCCTGTCGGGCGGCGTGGTCGGCGCCGTGGTGACCGGCTTCGTCACCTCGCTGCCCGAGCTGGTCACCGTGCTCTACGCGGTGCGGATCCGTGCCCTGCACCTGGCGCTGGGCGACATCATCGGCGGAAACGGCTTCGACGTGCTGTTCCTGTCGGCGGCCGACCTGGTCTACCGGGAAGGGCCGATCTACGGCGCGATGACGCCGCAGGTGGAGCTGCTGATCGGGCTGGGCATCGTACTCAACCTGCTGGTGGCGGCCGGTCTGATCCGCCGCCAGGAGCACGGGATCGGGTTCGAGGGCGTGGCGATGTTCGGCGCCTACGTGATCGGCACGGCCTTCCTGGTCGCGATGGGCTAGCCGGCGGAGGGGGCGTCCCCGCCGCCGGTGCCCCCGCCCCCGGCCGGGGCGTCGGGCGCCGCGGGGTCGGCGGGAGCTCCGGCGCGCAGCAGGTCGGGCTCGATGTAGATGTGCCCGGCGATGGGCACGGCCGCGCGGATGCGCTCCTCGGCGGCGTCGATGGCGCGCGCCACGTCGGCGGCGCTGTCGTCGGTGCTGACGGCGATCTTGACGGCGACCAGCAGGTCCTCGGGGCCCAGGTGCAGGGTGCGCATGTGGATGACGGCCTCCACGTCGGGGGTGGCCACCAGCGCCTCGCGGACGCGGCGCAGGTCCTCGGGGCTCGCGGACTCCCCGATGAGCAGGCTCTTGACCTCCACCGCCAGCACGACGGCGATCACGACCAGCAGGAGGCCGATGGCGGCGGTGCCGACTCCGTCCCACACTCCGTTGCCGGTGATCAGGGTCAGCCCGACGCCGACCAGCGCGAAGACCAGGCCGAGCAGCGCGCCCAGGTCCTCCAGCAGCACCACCGGCAGCTCCGGCGACTTGGAGCGGCGCACGAAGCGCACCCAGCTCGCGTTGCCGCGCACCGCGTTCGACTCGCGGACGGCGGTGCGCAGGGACATCGACTCCAGCCCGATCGCGACCACCAGCACGGCGACCGGCACCCACTGCCAGGACTCGATGGGGTGGGGTTCGGAGATCTTGTGCCAGGCCTCGTAGAGCGCGAACAGGCCGCCCAGGCTGAACAGCACGATCGCGACGAGGAACGCGTAGAGGTAGCGCTCCTGGCCGTAGCCGAAGGGGTGCTCGGGGTCGGCGCGGCGCCTGGCCCGCCTGCCGCCGACGAGCAGCAGCGCCTGGTTGCCGGAGTCGGCCACGGAGTGGATCGACTCGGCGAGCATCGACGAGGAGCCGGTCAGCAGGAACGCGACGAACTTGGTGACGGCGATGCCCAGGTTGGCGGCCAGCGCCGCGACGATCGCCTTCGTGCTTCCCCCGGTGCTCACGTGCTCCCCCGACTCCCCCCGGAATCTGCGTTCGGATGCCGTGGGCATCCTAGTGCGCCCCGGAGCGCGGGCGGCGGCGGAGGCGGAGGGACACGCGGACGCAGGTCCGGCAGGGCCGCGGCGGGTCCCGCGCACCGCGGCTCAGCGATCGCGGCTCGCGGCACCGGTGCCGCGAGCCGAGGGTGCGGCGGGACGGTCCCCCCGCGCGCCGGACCCGTGGGCGGGGGGTCCCGGCACCTCGCCCGGCTCCCGCCCGTGCGCCTGTTCGCCGCCGGCATCGGAGTCCGTGCGGACGGCGGGCTCGCGCCTGCCCGAGCGGCCGATGATGGCGTCCAGGGCGGCGACGTGCCCGCGGAAGGCGGCGTCGCCCTGCTCGGTGATGTCCACCAGTGTGCGCCGCCAACCGCGCCCGAGGTCGACCTTGCGCACGGTGAGGTAGCCGGCCGACTCCAGCGCGCTGAGGTGCTTGGACAGGACGGAGTCGCTGACGCCCACCTCGTCGCGGATGAACCGGAACTCGACTCCCTTGCCCGCGGCGATCATGGCCATGACCGACAGCCGCGTGGAGGCGTGGATGAGCTCGTCGAACCGCGGCTCGGGCACTAGAGCGCCCCCTTCGCGGCGGAGGCCCGCCGGCCGAAGCCGATCCGGCCCAGCCAGCGCACGAAGAACCAGGACAGCACCGCCGCCGGTACCGCCGCGGGCAGCGGTGCGGCCCACTCCGGCAGGAAGCCTTCGGCGACCTGCTGCGAGGCCCAGAACACCGCGAACATCGCCGCCAGCCACGCGGCCGCGCCCGCCAGGCGGGCCGGCGTCCACACGCGGCGCGGACCGCTCACGGCGGCCCGGGCGGCCCGCCGGATGCCCAGTACGACGGCCAGCAGGAGCAGCGCGAACCCGAGGCCGGCCAGGAGGATCGACAGGCCCGCGCCCAGTTCGACGCTCGCCAGGACCACGTAGAAGCCCACGGCGTAGAGAAGGTCCATCCACCACAGCGGGCGGTTGCGGCTGAGCTCGGACTCCACCGACTCCCGGCGCCGCCGCACGTCCGCCAGTGCGGCGCGCGCCTCGTGCTCGCTGTCCATCCCGCTCCCTCTCGCATCGCCGAACCGTTCCACTTTCCACAATAGAAAGCGGACCCGCTTTCCGTCAAGGAAACCGGCTGGGCGGGCCTGGGACGCGCCGGGAGGCGGGTGGCGCCGGCGGGACTCGGCGACGAGGCGGCGGGGCCGATCACGGGCCGCCGCACGGGGGCGGCGTCCGGGGGCGGCGTCCGCCCGGCGGTCCGGGCCGGCGGGCGAGCGGGAGGCGCCCTCAGCGGGCGGCGGTTCGGCGGCCGGCGGATGCGGGACGCGCGCCCGGGGCGGCGTGGGAACGCCGCCGGACGGGAAGGGCGCGCCGCCGGATGGACGGAATCCGGCGGCGCGCCCGCGCCCTGCCCGCTACGCCCGGAACGGCAGGACGGCCCTGCTGCGCAACGCTAGAGGACCGCGCCGATCGGCGTCGCCGGGCTGGCCGGAGGCGGCCAGCCGAGCGTTCAGGCCTGCCCGGCCTCCCCGGCCGTCTCGTCGCGGTACTCGGCGCCCGGCAGGTACGCGAACTCGCCGCGGCGGTACTCGATGTGCTCGGCCAGCGCCTGACGCCACGACTCGCCGTTGGCCCGCTCCCAGCGGCGGACCCGGGTGTTGGCCATCGCCAGCAGCGGGACGTAGGGGGTCGCGTCCTCGGCGCCGAGCCCCAGCGCGTCGGCGAGCTCGTCGCCCTGGATCAGCCGGGTCAGCGCGTCCAGCAGCCGCCTGACGGCGCCGCCCTGCAGCGGCAGCACCGAACCCAGGGGGCCCGTGGCCAGCGCGTCCAGCAGGGCGTGCACGAGCGCGCCCGCGGTCTCGTCCGGACGGCCGTTGGCCGTTTCGAGCAGCCCGAGCACCCGCTCGGCCGATGCGTGGTCGACCACGTCGGCGCAGAAGCGCGGGTCCACGCCCAGCAGCGCCCCGAGGTGGCGCCAGTAGCGGTAGAGGTCGCGCTCCTCGTCCCCGGTCAGCACGATGCCGACCTTCTCCAGCGCGCGGAAGGGCACGACGGTGAAGTCCAGCCAGGTGCGCGCGGCGTCGGCCTGGTTGATGGGCACACCCCACCGCCGGGCGTCCCACCCGCGCCGCTGCGCTGCCGCGCGGACACGGGCGTGCAGGAGGCGGACCTGGACCGTGTCGACGTAGCCGGGCGCACCGCGCAGCAGGCCGCCGGGCAGGATCGCGTTGGTGCGCCACAGCCCCGTCTCGCCGAGCCGCCGCCCGGCGGACTCGGTGAGCTTGCCGGTCCCGATGAGGACCCGGGCGATCGCCGGTGCGCTGTAGGTGTGCACCAGCGACCCCAGGGCGAGCGCGATCCGGCTCCAGAACGGGTCGATGGCGATGCTGGCGACGTCGCCCCGCTCCAGCAGTTGCCGGTCCGCCCCGGCGACCGCCTCCTCCGACTCCCGCAGCAGCTCCGCGATCCCGTCGGGGGCCTCCGGCAGCGACGCGAGACCGTCGCGCAGGCCCGCGGCGAAGGTGCGGCGGGCCGCGGCGCCGCCGGCGGACAGTTCGGCGAAGGCGGCGTCGGCGACCGGGTCGCCGGTGCGCAGGCTCTCGGCGAGGAGCGCGACCCGGGACTCGCCGTGCTCCCGGGCCGCCTGTTCGGGCTCGCGCAGGCGCATCGGGGCGGCGGGGACTGATCGGTCGGACATCCGGACCTCTCTGCAGGGTGCTGCCGTGCGCGGGGCACAGCGGCGCGGGTCGTCGCCGCACGGCGGCAAGCCGCGCACGCGCGGCGCGCGTGCGGCGCCGCGCGGGCACCCTACACACCGCCGCGGCCGCCCACCGCCCGGGTCCCTCGCGCTCGGCCCCTCGCGCCCGCGCACGTGTCGCCCGCCACAGCGCGACACCGCCCGCGCATCGCGCGTCCGCGCGCGGGCAGCGCCTAATGTGCAGGCGCAGACAGCGCACAGAACGGCCTCCGGGCTCGGGGGACCGCACACGTCCAGCAGGGGGCAGCAATGGACACACCGGCCGACATCGGCGTCACCGGCCTGGCCGTGATGGGCCGCAACCTCGCGCGCAACCTCGCCCGCAGCGGGTACTCGGTCGCGGTGCACAACCGCACACCCGCCAGGACCCGCGCTCTCGTGGAGGAGTTCGGCGGCGAGGGCGCCTTCCGGCCCGCCGAGTCGGCGAAGGACTTCGTCGCCTCGCTGAAGCGGCCCCGGAGGCTGATCACCATGGTCAAGGCGGGCGAGGCGACCGACGCCGTCATCGCCGAGTTCGCCCCGCTGCTCGACGAGGGCGACGTCATCGTCGACGGCGGCAACGCCCACTTCGCCGACACCCGCCGCCGCGAGCGCGCGCTGCGCGAGCGAGGCATCCACTTCGTGGGCGCCGGGATCTCCGGCGGCGAGGAGGGCGCGCTGCACGGACCCAGCATCATGCCCGGCGGCTCCGCCGAGGCCTACGACTCGCTGGGCCCGATGCTGGAGACCATCGCCGCCAAGGCGGCCGACGGCTCGCCCTGCACGACCCACGTCGGCACCGACGGCGCCGGACACTTCGTCAAGATGGTGCACAACGGCATCGAGTACGCCGACATGCAGCTCATCGGCGAGGCCTACCACCTGCTGCGCGACGTCGCCGGCTACAGCCCCGGGCAGATCGCCGAGGTGTTTCGGACCTGGAACGGCGGGCGGCTGGACTCCTACCTGATGGAGGTCTCGGCCGAGGTGCTGGCCCACACCGACGCCGAGACCGGCGCGCCGTTCGTCGACGTGGTCGCCGACCGCGCCGAGCAGAAGGGCACCGGGCGCTGGACCGTGCAGACCGCGCTTGAGCTGGGTGTGCCGGTTTCGGGCATCGCCGAGGCCGTGTTCGCGCGCTCCCTCTCCGGCCACACGAGCCTGCGCGCGGCGGGCGCCGGCCTGCCCGGCCCCCGCGCCGAGGCCATGGACACCGACGCCGCCGGCAGATTCGCCGACCAGGTCGAGCAGGCGCTCTACGCGTCGAAGCTGGTCTCCTACGCCCAGGGCTGGCACATGCTGCGCGCGGGCGCCGAGGAGTACGGCTGGGACCTCGACCTGGGCGCGATCGCGGCGATCTGGCGCGGCGGGTGCATCATCCGGGCGGCGTTCCTGGACCGCATCCGCTCGGCCTACGCCGCCGCCCCCGGTCTGGAGACGCTGCTGGCCGACGCCGACTTCGCGGCGGAGATCGGCCGCGCCCAGGGCGACTGGCGGGCCGTCGCGGCCACGGCACTGCGCCACGGCGTCCCGGCGCCCGGGTTCTCCGCGGCGCTGGCGTACTACGACGGGCTGCGCGCGGACCGGCTGCCGGCCGCCCTCACCCAGGCCCAGCGCGACTTCTTCGGAGCGCACACCTACCGCCGCGTGGACCGCGACGGCGTCTTCCACACGCTCTGGGGCGGCGACCGCACCCAGGAGCGCGCCGACTGAGCGCCCGCGAGCGCTCCGGGGCCGGGTCGCGTCCCGGCCCCGGGCTGCCGGCCCGCCGCGTGCGGGCCGCGGGTCAGACGCCGCGCCGCATGGCGCGCGTCCCCAGGGCCAGTCCCGCGGCCGCCACGGCGGCGGCCGCCAGGGCTCCGTGCAGTACCACCGCCTCGGCGAACCGCCCGGCGAACAGCGCTCTCTCGGCGTCGGCGATGTAGGCGACGGGGTTGACGGCGGCGGCCGCCCGCAGCCAGGCCGGCCCGGAGTCGAGCGGCAGCAGCACGCCCGATAGCAGGAGCAGCGGGAACAGCAGCATCTGGGTGACGCCGTAGAACAGCTCGCCGTTGGGCTGGGAGGCCAGCGCCAGCGTGAACGACAGCGCGCCCAGCCCCACGCCGAACACGGTCAGCAGCGCGAGCCCCGCCAGCACGCCCAGCGGGTGCAGCTCGAACCCCAGCGGCAGCGCGAGCGCGACGATCAGCACCGCCTGCACGGCCAGCACCACCGACTCCTTCAGGGTCCGCCCGATCAGCATGGCGGTGCGGTTCAGCGGGCTGACCAGCATCCGCTCCAGCGAGCCGCCGAGCAGCTCCACCAGCAGCGTGTAGCCGGCCATCATCGGCCCGAACAGGCACAGCAGCACCAGTACGCCGGGCACGAACCACTGCCATGGCGGCTGCCCGCCGGCGAAACCGCCCGAGCCGCCCAGCAGCGGGCCGAACAGGAACAGGAACAGCAGCGGCTGGACCATGGTGAAGGCCAGGCCGACCGGTTCCCGCACGGTCGGGCCGGCCTCGCGCAGGAGCACCGTCCAGGTGTCGTGCAGAAAGGAGCCGCCCCGGTGCGGCCGGGGCTCCGCGGAGCCGGTGGTGGGCGAGTAGCTCGCGGGTGCGTTCATGCGGCGGCCTCCTCCGCTCGCTCGGACTCCTCCAGGCTGCGGCCGGTCAGGGCGAGGAAGACGTCGTCGAGGGTGGGCCGCGCGGTCTCCGCGGCGGCGGCCGTGACGCCGGCGCCTTCCAGGACGCGCAGGAGCGCGGGCAGCGCCGCGTCGGCGCGCGGCACCCGCACCTCGACGCGTCCGCCGTTCCCCGTCGCGACCTGTCCGGGCCCGAACATGCGCGCCGCCGTGTCGGCGACCGCCGCGAGGTCGACCGCGTCGGCGGGTTCGACGGAGACGAGGTCGCCGGCGAAGTCGCGCTTGAGCCGGTCGGCGGTGCCGTCGGCGATGACGCGTCCGCCGTCGATGACGACCACGCGTTCGGCCATCGTGTCGGCCTCCTCCAGATAGTGGGTGGTCAGGAACAGGGTCGTGCCGTAGTGCTCGCGCAGCCGCAGGATGTACTCCCACACGCTCGCGCGGCTGTGCGGGTCGAGCCCCGTGGTGGGCTCGTCGAGGAACAGCAGCGGCGGGCGGTGCACCAGCCCCAGCGCGATGTCGAGGCGGCGCCGCTGGCCGCCCGACAGCGTCGAGGGCGTGCGGCGGGCCATCGGGACCAGGTCGAGCGTCTCCAGCACCTCGTCGGCGCGCCGGCGGGCCTGCGCGCGGCTCATTCCGTAGCAGCGGCCCTGGTTGACGAGCTCGTCGCGCACCCGGAAGTTCTCGCCCGCACCGCTGCGCTGGCCGACATAGCCGATCCGGGCGCGCACACCCGCGGGATCGGCCGCGATGTCGCACCCGGCCACCGTGGCGGTCCCGGAGGTGGGCGGCAGCAGTGTGGTGAGCATGCGCAGGCAGGTCGACTTCCCCGCCCCGTTGGGACCGAGGAACGCGACGAGCTGCCCCGGTTCGACGTCGATGTCCAGGCCGCGCACCGCCTCGACCCGCTCTCGTTTGACCTTGAAGCTCCGGGTCAGCCCCCGGGCACGGATCATCTCGCCCCTCCATGGATTCTCGTCCCGGAAATTCCGGGCACAACTGGGACACCCCCTGGTGGGGGCGGCCGAGGAACGAATCGATTCTGGATCCGCGGGTTCTTGGAAAGCAAATGCGAACACCACGTTCACGTTTTTCTGACCTGCGAAAACGCCGCCCCGAATCCGGCCGCCGAGCGCCGCCCGGGCGCCTTTTTCCACCCCCCTGCCTGGAGGTTCGGCCGCGATCGAATTCGCGCGTGAATTCACGGCCCCGCCGGACCGTTCCCCTGCCGCCCCGCGCGCGGCGTCGGCACGCCGGCGGTGCGCGACCCGCAGCACCCGGACCGGCTCGACGCGTCCGCCTATACGGGCGAAGGGCTCGGCGAGCCGGCGCCCGTCCGGGTGAGCGCGGCGGAGGGTGAGCAAGCGCAGGCGTTCACGCTCGGCGAGGCTCCCGCGCTGGAGGGCGTGCAGGACCTGATGGCCATCGCGCTGGAGTAGACCGGATTCCCGGCGAGCGCGTCGAGCGCGACGCGCCTCCGGGGACGCCGTTCGCGTCGGCGTCACCGTCGCCTCGCCCCGCGCTTGGCGAGGCGGAGTTCGACGCCCACGGCCGCCTGATCGAGGCGGTGCGGCTGTGAGGCAGGCGCGACGAGGGCCGACCGCGCCGCGGGGCGGTCGCCCCGCCACAGCACCGTGGTGGCGGCCGTGGTCGGGTTGCGGCCACGGCGCAGGTGCACAGGAGACCCGGTAGCGTCGCCCCGAGCCGGTGGTGGTCGTGGACGCGACCGCCTCCGGGCGGGGCACCGGGACCGAGGACCGCGGGCTCGACCGTCCGCCGTCCTCGCCGCCTCGTCGCGACCGCCACCGGCGGGTACCCGAACCGATGGGCTCGGGCTCGGCCATCCGCCGCCCTCGCTGCCCCGTCGGATGCGCGACCCACCGGGTACCCGAACCGACGACCGCAGGCCCGCCCACCCGCCGCCCTCGCCGCCCCGTCGGGTGCGTAACCGGCGGGCGCCCGAACCGATGGGCTCGGGCTCGACCGTCGCCTCCGGGCGGGGCCCCGTTTACACCGTCACGCTGTGCTGCGTCGGGGAGCACGGCGGGCGCGCGGAGATCGGCCCACTGCTTCCGGTCCCGGCCATGGCACCGCTCAACGCCGCCGTGCTCGCCGCCGGAGTCGGCCGGGTCCACGCCGCCTTCGCCCCGGCCCGGCGGCGCAACCGCCGCGCGCGGGCCGCGTCCGCGCGTGGAGGTGACGGCGAGGACAGCGGGCGGGGGACGTGCGGCGACGGCGGACCGGGTGCGGACGCGAGCGGCGGCGCACGCGCGCGGCTCAGAGGCAGCTCGGTCGCCGGCGACCGAGCGCCCGGTTGGCGGCGCGGCTCAGGGCTTGCGGCCGACGGCGCAGAAGGCGTCGACCTCGGGCGGCGCCCCGCCGTCGGCCGTGGGCGCGGGCCGCCAGCGCGAGGTGGACACGACGCCGGGCTCCAGGATCTCCAGTTCCGTGAAGAAGCGGCGGATCTGCTCGGGACTGCGCAGCGTGATGCCCGGCGTAGCGCTCTCGTTCCACCGGCGAACCGCCTCCTCGGAGACCTCGCCGTGCACGACGCTGGTGTCGTGGGCGAGGACGAGGTAACTCCCGGAGGGCAGCGCCTCCACCAGGCGGCCGACGATCTCGTACGGGTGCTGGTCGTCGGGGATGTGCTCGACGACGCCGAGCATGGTCAGCGCGACCGGCCGACTCAGGTCCAGCGTCCTGGACGCGGCCTTCAGCACGGCGGCCGGCTCGCGCAGGTCGGCGTGGACGTAGTCGGTGGCGCCCTCGCGGGTGCCCGCGAGCAGCGCGCGGGCGTGCGCGTGGATCAGCGGGTCGTTGTCGACGTAGACGATGCGCGACTCGGGCGCGGCCGCCTGGGCCACCTCGTGGGTGTTGTCCGCGGTGGGCAGACCGCTGCCGACGTCGAGGCACTGGCGGATACCGGCCTCGGCGACCAGGTGGGTGACGGCGCGGCCGAGGAAGTCGCGGTCGGCGCGGGCGAGCTCGACGACGGTGGGCAGGAACTCGCGGATGCGGTCGCCGAGCTCGCGGTCGGCGGCGAAGTTGTCCTCGCCGCCGAGCCAGTAGTTCCACACGCGGCCGGTGTGCGGGACCGTGGTGTCGACGTCGGGTATCTGGGCGGCGCCGGTCGCCGGGACTTCCGCGGACCGGTCGGAGGTGTCGTCGCCTGGACGGTTCATCGCATGACCCCTGGGAGGTGGAGGGCTGCACGTGCGCCGGCGGTGCGCGGACCTAAGCGGACCTAAGGGGAGCACCGCCGCAGTGTCCCTTTCTAGCAGCAAGCGGCGGCGCCGGGCGGTGGCCCGGTGACCCCCCGCGCACGGCGCCCGCCGCGTCCGGCCCGAGGAGGGACCGGACGGGGCGCAGCGGGCACCTACGGGGGGTTCCCGGTGCGGGTACGCCGGGCTGCCGCGGCGCGGCACTTCAGGGGGGAAGGAGGCAGGGGCGCCGCGGCTCCGCAGCGCGCAGCCCCGCTCACCCCAGCTCGGGCACGCGGGACTGATACCGCTCCAGCAGGCCGGCGTTGGCCTCGTCGCCGCCGGGCATGTTGGAGGAGCGCCACAGCGGCAGGCGGATCCCGGCCGCGGCGGCACGGGAGTGCAGCTCGGCGAGCAGCAGGTTCCACAGGAAGGCGTTGGCCAGGCTGGACACGGCGCCGGTCTCGGGACTTGCGGGCGGGTAGGAGACGTCGCCGGGGAGCACGCAGGTGTCGAGCACGTGGTCGGCCTCCTCGCTGAGGGTGCTGCCGGCGCGCGGGGGCGCCGCGGCGTTGCACTCCCGCGAGGTGACGGCGACGACGGGGATTCTGCGGTCGGCGGCCTCGCGCGCCAACTCCACCGGATAGAAGTTGACGCCCGAGGTGGAGAACACGAACAGCACGTCGCCCGCCTCCGGCTTGGCGCGGGCCAGCACCTCGGCGGCCAGTCCCCGCTTGCGCTCGGCCGCAGTGCTGGAGGACGCACCGTTGACCGGCAGCAGCTCCGGCGCGTGCAGCGGTTTCACTGTGGCGAGCCCTCCAGCGCGGTAGAAGGCCTCGGTGACGGCGTTGAAGGAGTGGCCCGCACCCGCGGCGAGGACGACCCCGCCGCCCTCGACCACCCGCTCCATCAGCACGTCGGCGACCTCGGCCAGCGCCGCGGCGTTGCGCTCCTGGACGAGCGCGAGCCGATCGCGCATCAGCGCCCCGAAGTCCGCTTCCTGGGTCATGGATTCCTTTCGGCGTGATTGTGGTGGCGTGCCCACTGCGAGCAGCGGGCGGCCGGCCCGGCCGCTCCCGTCGGCCCGGACACGGACGGTCCTTCCGGGCCTCCGGCGCGGGGGCCCTGTGAGCCGCCTCCCGGTACGGTCCGGTCTATACCAGATACCAGATTCTCCCCTCGATGCCGGCCGCGTCAACGCGCCCCCGCCCTCGCGCCGCCGCCGGCACCGCGCCGGGAAGGGTGCAGTGGCGGGAGGGGAAGGCCGGGGCGGGCGGAAGGCGGGCTGGAAGCGGGCTGGAGCCGGGGCGGCGTCGGAGTGGCGGCGCCGCGGGATCCGGAACCCGGGAGGGGCGGAACCCGGGAGGGGCGGCGACGATCGTTCACCGGGACCGAGGAACCTGGAGCTGAGCAGCCGGTCGTCCGAAAGAATCGGTCTCGGAGCCCAGGAGGGGAGCAGGCCGATGTCACACGGGAGCCCCCCGTTTCGTCCTCATGGCGTGGACAGCGAAACGAACATCGCCGCCGACTACGCGGCCGAGTACCGTGCCCTGCGCCCGCGTCTGCTGTCGGTCGCCTACTCGCTGTTGGGCAGTGTCGAGGAAGCAGAGGACTCGGTGCAGGAGGCCTGGCTGCGGCTGGACCGCGCCCAGCGCGACCCGGAGCAGGAGGAGATCCGCGACGTCGCCGCCTGGCTGGTGACGGCCGTCTCCCGGCTCGCTCTGGACACGCTGCGCTCGGCGCGCCGCCGCAGGGAGGAGTACGTCGGCGAGTGGCTGCCCGAGCCGCTGGTCCAGCACGGCGACCCGGCCGACCGGGTCACCCTGGACGAGTCGATGAGCATGGCGATGCTGGTCGTGCTGGAGTCCCTCTCCCCCGCTGAGCGCACGGCCTTCGTGCTGCACGACGTGTTCGGCCTGTCCTTCGCCGAGGTGGGGAAGGTGGTGGGGCGCACGCCGGCGGCCTGCCGCCAACTCGCCGCACGCGCCCGCAAGCACGTCACCGAGCGGGCGCCGCGCTTCGACGTCGACGCCGACGAGCATCGCAGGATCGTCGACGCGTTCCGGGCGGCGGTGCGCGGCGGCGACCTGGACGGCCTGGTCGCGGTGCTGGATCCCGACGTCGTCATGCGCTCCGACGGAGGCGGTGTGGTGCGCAGCGCGCTCCGCCCGATCGTGGGAGCGCACAAGGTGGCGCGCTTCATGCTGGGCATCCGGAGCCGCTACGGCGCGGCGCTGGAACTGCGCCCGGCCACGGTCAACGGGCGCCCGGGGCTGGTCGGCGAGATGGAGGGGCAGACCGACAGCGTCATCGCGTTCGCGGTGTCCGGCGGCCGGATTGTCGAGATCGCCGGCGTACGGAACCCGGAGAAGCTGAAATGGGCCGGTGGGACCGCCGGTGACCGCCACGGCGACGGCTGAGCCGGACCGGCGGCCGATCGCGCGGTCCACGAGTCCGAGACCGCATCCGGATGTGGGTTCGGGGCCGGAGCCGGAACCGGGTCGGGGCCGGGGTCCGGATCCGATCCGGGGCCGCCGGTACCGGACACCGGCGCCCGAGTGGCCGGAGAGCCGGAGAGCCGGAGGGGCGGAACGTCGCAGGGTCGAGGGGCCGCAGGGTCGGAGAAGCAGTGATGCAGAAACGCAGAGAAAGAGAGGAGATTCGATGACCGAACGCGTGAACGTCTTCGAGCAGGCGCCGACCGCCTACGAGGCGATGGCGGGGTTGGAGCGGTTCCTTGCGCAGAGCCCGCTGCCGACGGCCACCCTGAACCTGGTCAAGCTGCGCGCGAGCCAGATCAACGGCTGCGCCTTCTGCGTCGACCTGCACAGCAAGCACGCCCAGAAGGCCGGCGAGAGCGACGAGCGTCTTTTCGCGGTGGCGGCCTGGCGCGAGTCGCCGCTGTTCACCGAGGCCGAGCGCGCTGCACTCGCCGTGAGCGAGGAGGCCACCCGCCTGGCCGACCGGCCCGAACCGGTGCCCGACCCCGTGTGGAATGAGGCGGCCCGCCACTACGACGAGCCGACACTCGCGTCCCTGGTCGTGGCGATCGCGACCATCAACGCCTGGAATCGGATCGCGGTCACCACCCGCATGGTGCCGGGCTCCCACACTCCCTCCTGATGCCGGTCGCGGCGGGTCGGCAGATGAACGGGTCTGCGGGGTGGTGGGCGCTCTCAGAGCCTGTGGGTTCTACGGTTGATCACACAGTGCGTTCGGTTGGTCGGTTGCTCCAGCGGGAGCTCGGACCGGCCGACCGTGTGACCGTCAGCCGCACCATCGCGATCGCGCTAATGGTCTGTCGGCCGGGTCGCGCTCCGTAGTCGCGGGCCACCCCGGCGGGTCGACCTCCGCGCTCGGCGGCGACGCGCCGACCGTTCCGGGGGTCGACATTTGCTGGTGCACACGGGCCCTTACCACTGAACGCGCGCACCGGCACATGCAACAGTCCCTCAACTGAACGCCGCGACGTAGGCGCGCTGCCAGGGAGTCTCCACGGCGCGAGGCGCGTAGTGCTCGCGGACGTAGGCGACGGCGTCGCGCGGCGGCACTCCGTCCAGCACGGCGAGGCAGGCCAAGGCGGTACCGGTGCGCCCGCGGCCGCCGCGGCAGGCGACCTCGACGCGCTGGGCGGAGGCGCGCGACCAGGCGTCGCACAAGGCCTCACGGGCGGCGGCGCGGTCGGCGGGCAGCCACATGTCCGGCCAACGGAGCCACACGGACTCCCAGGTCACCGACCCGGTCGGGGTGGACCGCAGGTAGATGCCGAAGTCCGGTTCAGGGCCCGCGGGGAGGGGGCGGCGCATCGCCCGGCCGCGGACGGTCTTTCCCGACGGCATGCGGAGCAGGCCCGGCGTCGCGGGCGGCCACGGAGCCTGCGCGGAGTCGACGGCGTCCTCCCAGCGGTGCGGATGGGCGGTGGGGATGGGCGGGCGATGCGGACGGGCGGGCGATGCGGACAGGCGGCGCGGACAGGCGGCGCGGATCGCGGGCACTGTCCTGCTCGGCCTGCTCGCCCGGCTCAGTCCGCTCGGCCGGCCGACGGTTCGCCAGACTAGCCGGGCAGGGCGCTCCGTGTCGGTCCCCGGCGGGCGTGGGAGGGCGTGGGAGGGCGTGTCCCATTCCGGTCATGACCCGCCTGCCGCGCCCCGGCGCCCGACCGGAACGCGGGACAATCCGCCCCCGCGTACGCCCAGGCCGGGTCCGGGCGTAGCGGCCGCGGACCGCGCCGGGGGCTCCTGCGGCGGCCGGCGGAGCCTGGCAGCCGACGACGCGCGGAACCGGTCGGCTCGTCATTGCGTTGCCCCAGCAAGAGGGGTACACCGGTGCCACCACTGGCGGCCTCCGCCATCCTGCGACGGAACGGAATCGGCCATGTCCCGACCCAACTCCGGGAACTCCCGGCGACCCGACGATCCGGACGCCGTGCTGGACGCGATGCGCACCCACTGGAACGGCCAGGCTCCCACCTATGACCGGGGGATGGACCGCATCGAGCGGATGATGGTCGGCGACGGCCGTTCGTGGGTGTGTCGGCAGGCCCGCGGACGGACCCTGGAGGTGGCCGTCGGCACCGGGCGCAACCTGGGGCTCTACGCCGAGGACGTCGAGCTGACCGGTATCGACCTCAGTCCGCGGATGCTCGACATCGCCCGGCGGCGCGCGCAGGGCATGGAGAACGTTGCCGCGCTGCGTGAGGCCGACGCCGAGCACCTTCCGTTTCCCGACGCCCACTTCGACTCCGTGGTGGCCACGCTCTCGCTGTGCTCGGTCCCCGACGTCGGCGCGTCCGTCGCCGAGATGCGCCGGGTCCTGCGTCCGGGCGGGCGCCTGCTGCTGCTCGACCACGTGCGCCCGACGTTCCCCCCGCTGCGCTGGTTCCTCCGAGCCGTCGAGTGGGTCACCGCCCGCACCCAGCCCGGCAGCGGCGAGCGCTTCATGCGCCGCCCGATCGTCCAGGTACGCGAGCACGGGTTCATCGTGGAGTCCGCCGAGCGCTCCAAAGGCGGCTTCATCGAACGGCTGAGCGCGCGCAAACCGACATGACCGCTCCGGGCCGTCCCCGCCCGAGCCGCTGGCACCGGATAGCGGGGAGAACGGGATAGCGGGAGCGGGACAGAGGTGGAAGGCGGCCCCGCGGAAAAAGCGCAGCGGATGGCCGGGCCCGCGCCAATCGGTTCGCATGCCCGCCGGTCGCGCACCCGACGAGGCAGCGAAGGCAGCGAGTGGCTGAGCCCGCAATCATCGGTCCCCGTACCCGCCGGTCGAGCCCGCGACGTCTGCAGCGATAACAGCGGCGGGCCCGGCCCGCGCCCGTCGGTAAGGGTGCTCGCCGGTGGCGCGTCCGACGGGGGCAGCGAAGGCAGTGAGTGGTCGGGCCTGCGATCACCGCTCCCCGTGCCCGCCGGTCGGGCATGCGGCGAGGCAGCAAGAGCGGTGGGTGGTTGATCCTGCGCCCATCAGTAGGGGTGCTCGCCGGTCGGGCAAGCGACGGGGCAGCGAAGGCGGCGGATGGTCAGGCCTGCGCCCACCGGTTCGGGTGCCCGCCGGTCGTGCACCCCGACGAGGCAGCAAGGACGGTGGGTGGTTCGGGGGCGGGGAATGCAGGGGGTGCGAAGCGGGGGCAGGACGTACCGCCATTGGGATCGGATATTTCGGGCATACCGACGCGCCGTTCACTCCTGGGCGGACACGAGACCGGCGCGATCCGCAGGACGGCATGACCGCACCGATGCACTTCCACTATGCGAAAACATTCAGGGCGAATCGTCAGGTTTGTCGGAATCAGATGCCCTGGGTCGGCCCCGCGCGGCGACGAGACCGCGCAAACCGGCGCCCCGAGGCCACTGAGGGGTGCATCCGGCGGGTCTCGTCGCCCCGCGGTCCGGTGCGAAGGAGCTTCCCTGGGGTGCAATTCGGACACAGAGGCAGAAATCACCCCACTGGAGAGGGCGTGCGGGAGCCTGAGGGACTGCTGTGAGGCGGAAGGCTGGTTCGTCGCCACTCGTGGGGATCATGGGCCTCGAATGCCCCCCACCGCGCGCCCGGTCGGCAGCGGACGGCAGCCTCACGCCGGATGCCACCGCCACGACGGGCGAGCAACCGGCGATCATCCGACCCGATGTTCGCCGGCCCGGCCGTCCGCTGCCCTTGCTGCCGACGTCAGGCGCGCAACCGGCGAGCACCCAAACCGGTAATCGCGGGCCCGACCCACCACCGCCCTTGCTGCCCCCGTCGCACGCGCAACCCACCACAACCCCAACCGGTGAACGCGGGCCCGACCCACCACCGCCCTCGCCGCCCCCGTCGCACGCGCAACCCACCACAACCCCAACCGGTGAACGCGGGCCCGACCCACCACCGCCCTCGCCGCCCCCGTCGCACGCGCAACCGGCCATCACCCCCACCGATGAACGCGGGCGCCGTCCTTCACCACCCTTCGGGTCGGTGACTGCTGCGACGTCGCGGGACGTCGCCGTAGGCTCGACCTCCGGCGGGCATGAGCGAGAATCGTCCGGGCGAGATCGGTCTCGGCGGGCTCGGCGAAAGGTCTCCGGCGCGGGTCTTCGCGGGCGTACCGCCCGGACGGGGACGCACACTACGGACACGCATCACGCATCACGCAACGGGGAACGGGGAAACGAGGTGGACGTGGTCGCGCAGGCGCCCGGTGTGTTCTTCCGGGAGTGGCTCCGGCGCGGGGCAGGCGAGCGGCGCGACATCGGTCGGGCGGCCGACCTGCTGGCCGTCCTGGACCTTCCCGCACCGGACACGCCGGTGCTGGCCGTGGTGGGTTCCAAGGGCAAGGGGACCTGCGCCACCTACGCCTCGGCGACGCTGGCTGCCTCCGGCGCCCGCGTCGTGACGGTCACCAGCCCGGGCGTCCGCGGACCGCGCGACCGCATCAGGCTCAGCGGGAACGCGATCGGCGCCTCCGACCTCGCCCGGCTCGCCGACCAGCTGGACGAGGCCGTGCGTCATCTTCCGCCGCCGCGGTCGGGCTACCTCTCCCCCAGCGGGCTGTTCCTGGCGGCGGGTGCCCTCTACGCCCGCGATCAGGGCGCCGACCTGCTGGTGCTGGAAGCCGGCATGGGCGGCCGCGGCGACGAGGTGAGCCTGTTCGACCCCGCGGCGGTCGCGCTGACCACCGTCTTCGGCGAGCACCTGGGCGTGCTGGGAGACACCGTCGGCCAGATCGCCGAGGAGAAGGCCGGAGCAGCCGGCCCCGGCACGCGCGCGTCCGTGCACGGGCCGCTGGAGGCCGGGGTCGAGGCCGCGGCCCACGCGGCGCTCGCCGCGCGCACCGGGGGCGGAGTGCGCCCCGAGCGCCTGGAACCGGGCGAGGCGGGCGCTCCCGATTCGCTGCTGCCCGAGGGCCTGGGCCGCTCGGCGGCCGAATTGGGGTATGCGTCCGCCCGGAGGCTGCTCGCCGTCCTCGGACGGGCCCAGCCCGAGCCCGAGCGCCTTCGCCGGGTGCTGGCGAGCGTCCGCCTGCCCGGCCGGCTCTCCCACCACGTCCTCGACCGGCCCGCGGACCGGAGCGTCGCCCCCGGCCCCCATCCTTCCCCCGGCCCCCACCACTCCGCCGGCACCGGCCCCACCGAACTGATCGTCGACTCCGCCATCGAGCGTGCAGGCGTGGCGGCCGCGCTGGAGCACGCGCGGCGGCGTTGGGGAGGCCCCGACCACGTGCTGGTGTGCCTGCCCGACCACAAGGACGTATCCGGCGCGGTCGACGCGCTCGCCGGCGAGCGCGTCACGGCGGCCGAGCTGCCCGACGCCCACCTGACGTTCTCGGCCGAGCTTCCCGCCGACTGGGTGCGCGTGCGCGCGGAGGAGGTCACGCCGGACCTGCTGACGCATCTGGGCCGGCGCGTCCTGGTGCTGGGCACCGTGTACTTCACCGGCCGGGTGCTCGAAGCGATCGGCGCCGACACCGACTCGCTGTTCACTCCCTGATGCCATCACCGGCCCGCTGACCCCCGCCCTGTGACCCCCGCCCTGTGACCCCCTCTGACCCCCTCCCCTGATCCCGGGCCCCGTCACCGAAGACCGCACCCGGCCGCCTCATCCCGGCGTCCGAGTCCGATCCCAGCCCCCGATCCCAGCCCCACCCCGCCCCTGAGAGTCCGCGCACGCGAGCGCCCTCCGGCCGCCGCGCAAGGCGGTTCACCGGAGGGCGCGGGCGCCCGGGCTCAGGAGGACTCGACCAGTTCGGCGAGCTTCTCCAGCCCCGCGCGGGCGCCGTGCTCCATGCCCGAGGCGATCATGCCGTCGCGGTCCTCGATCGACTGGTAGATCGAGAGCTCCGTGTACTTGGTCCTGCCGTCCTCCAGCTCCTCCAGGTCCGTGCACTCCAGCGCCACGTGGCCCGGCATGCCCTCGAACTCGAAGGTGTGCACGAGCCGCTCGGGCGCCAGGACCTCGTGGAAGACCCCCCTGAACGCGTACTCGGTGCCCGTCTCGTCGCGGCTGATGTTGCGGTAGGTGCCGCCGCGGCGGGCCTCGAACTCGGAGATCTCCAGTTCGCCGGGCCCGCCGGCGCCCCACCACTGGGCGACCAGCCTGGGGTCGGTCAGCGCCGCGAAGACCTTCTCGCGCGGCGCGTCGAAGACCCGCGTGATGACGATGTCCTGCCGCCCCGGCTCGACGATGATCTCGGTGGTGTCAGTCATGGTCCTGCTCCCTCTCCGTGTTCTCGGCGCTTCCTGCGCCGGTCCCGCCGCCGCCGGCGCGGCGGCTCCGCCCGGCTCGGCTCCGTGCCGTTCGCCTGCTGTCCGTCATCCGTCCCCTTCGCCCGTGAGCCCTCGTATGGCCAGATCGAGGCGGTCCATACGGTCGCGCTGGATCTCGCGGTAGCGGTCGATCCAGCCCGACGCGGCCTCCAGCGGCGCCCGCTCCAACCGGCAGGGCCGCCATTGCGCGTCGCGCCCGCGGGAGATCAGCCCCGCTCGGACCTTCAGGTGCTTGGAAATCGCCTGCATGCTGATGTCGAACGGTGCGGCGAGCTCGTTGACCGTGGCCTCTCCCCGCGCCAGCCGGGCGAGGACGGCCCGGCGGGTCGGATCGGCCAATGCCGCGAACGTCGCGCTCAGCTCGTCATCGGCCATCGTATTCAACCTCATCGTTTATCAACTTGCAGGTTGAGTATCCAGCGCAGCGAGTCCGGTGTCAATCCCCTCGCCCCCCGACCCCGCGGCCGGCCGACTCCTCGACCGGCCGAGCGCAACGCTTCCCACGGCGCCCGCACGCACCGGGGCGCGGCCGTACTCCGGTGTACGGCCGCGCCCCGGTGTCGTTCGCGCGGCTATCGGCCCTCAGCGCCGCCAGCGCCAGCCCAGCTCCTCCTCGCTCGCGGGCGGGCCGGGCAGCCCGGTGTCGCGCGCCGCTCCGGCCGCGGTGTCCAGTCCGGCGAGCTGCAGCGCCAGGTAGCGCCTACGCAACCGGCGGGTCCGTTCAGGATCGGGGAACCGCAGGGCCGCGCACCCTTCCAGCACGAGCACGATGTCGGCCGGGGTGAAGTCGGAGCGCAGGCGCCCCGACGCGTGGCCGCGCCGTGTCAGGCGCTCGGCCAGCTCGCTGGAGCGCGCGGCGTCGGCGCCCATCTCGGCCGTGGGCTCGAAGGACCCGGCAAGGTGCACGGTCAGGGAGTGCACGTCCGCGTCGACGATCCTGGCCAGGAACGAAGTGAAGGCCTGCCAGTCGTCGTCTTCGGCCAGAGCCTGCTCGGCCTCGGCGATGTAGCGGCGCAGACCGTCGTGGCAGACCTGGCGCAGCAGGTCCTCCTTGCCCCCGTAGCGGCGGTAGAGGGCGCTTATCCCCACTCCCGCCCGCGAGGCGACCGCGGAGACGGGGGCTTTGGGATCGTCCAGGAACACGGCGCGGGCGGCGTCGACGATCGCGGAGTCGTTGCGCGCGGCCTGCGCACGGCGTCCGGAGAAGTCGGCGGCCTCGGTCGGATTCGGCATGCCCTCATCCTAACACTGGAACGGATCATTCCGTTCTGCTACAGTCGAACCAACAGCGGAACAGAGTATTCCGCTCTGGCAGAAGGAGTCGCCATGTCCGCCGACAGCATCCGCCCTTACCGCGTCGAGATTCCCCAGACCGCCCTGGACGACCTCGGCGACCGGCTGCGCCGCGCGCACTGGCCCGAGGAGGTCCCCGGCTCCGGCGCAGCCTACGGCGTGCCCCGCGACCGCGTCCGCGAGCTGGCCGCCTACTGGCTGGAGAGGTTCGACTGGCGCGCCCTGGAGCGGCGGCTGAACTCCTACCCGCAGTCCACGACCGAGATCGACGGCCAGAACATCCACTTCCTGCACGTCCGCTCGCCCCGCGCCGACGCGCTCCCGCTGATCCTCACCCACGGCTGGCCCGGATCGGTGCTGGAGTACCTCGACATCATCCCGCTGCTGACCGACCCCGACTCCGCGGACACGCCGGCCTTCCACCTGGTGATCCCGTCG
The DNA here is from genome assembly GCF_039531585.1 of Streptomonospora arabica. Taxonomy (NCBI): domain Bacteria; kingdom Bacillati; phylum Actinomycetota; class Actinomycetes; order Streptosporangiales; family Nocardiopsidaceae; genus Streptomonospora; species Streptomonospora arabica. The sequence continues at coordinate 475,452 of NZ_BAAAQI010000001.1, forward strand.
CTGCCGGGATTCGGCTTCTCCGGGCCCACGCGCGAGGCGGGCTGGGGCACCCGCCGCACCGCGCGGGCGTGGGCCGAGCTGATGGAGCGGCTGGGCTACTCGGCCTACGGCGCCGTGGGCAACGACGGCGGCTCGATGATCTCGCCCGAGGTCGGCCGCATCGCACCGGAGCGAGTGGCGGGCGTGCACGTCACCCAGCTCTTCTCCTTCCCCACAGGGGACCCCGCGGAGATGGCGGACCTGAGCGGGCAGGACCAGGCGGCGCTGGCGCACCTCCAGTGGTTCTACGAGAACAAGTTCTCGTTCAACTCCCTGCACAGCCAGCAGCCGCAGACGCTCGCCTACGCGCTCGCGGACTCGCCGCTGGGGCTGCTCGCCTGGCAGGCGCAGCTCTTCGACGAGACGGTGGACGCCGAGTTCGTGATCGCCAACGTGGCCCTGTACTGGCTGACCGGGACCTCGGGATCGTCGATCCGGTTCTACTACGAGGACGCCCACGACGACGCCCGGCCCGAGGGTCCCACGACCGCACCCACGGCGCTGGCCATGTTCGAGGGGGACTTCGTCTCCATCCGCCGGTTCGCCGAGCGCGACCACGCCGGGATCGTCCGGTGGAACTCCTACGGCGCCGGCGGGCACTACGCCGCGCACCAGGCGACCGGGGTGCTCGCCGGCGACATCCGGGAGTTCTTCGCCGAACTCGGCTGAGGCGCCGCGGCCGCCGTTCCGCTCACAGCAGAGCGGGCGGGCGGAGGCGCCCCTCGGCGCCTCCGCCCGCCCGCGGTTGCGGTACGGGCCCCCGTCGTCCGCACCGGCCGTACGGGTCCGCGGCCCGGCCGCGGACCGCCGCCTGCGGCGGTTTGAACCGCGGCTCAGGAGCCCGCGACGGCAGCGGCGCTCCGCACCCGGCGCCCGCTGAGCAGCGAGACCGTCAACAGCGCCAGGGCGACGAGGGCGCCGCCGGTCATGGTCGTGGCCATGGCCGGCCCGTCGTTGCCCAGCACGCCGACGAGCGGGGCGATGAGCGCGCCCAGGCCGAACTGGCCCGCGCCCAGCAGCGCCGCGGCCGTGCCCGCGGCCTCGCCGTGCCGCGAGAGCGCCAGCGCCGGAGCGTTGGGCATCACGAAGCCGACCGCGCCGAGCATGCACCACAGCGGGATCATCAGGCCGACGATCCCGCCGGCGCCCGTAAAGGCGACGGTCATCAGCACCGCGCCGAACACCACGGCGGCGACCAGCGCGTAGAGCACGATCCGCTCGGCGCTGAGGCGGTTGAGCACCACCACGTTGAGCTGGGAGGCGCCGATGACGGCGATCGCGCCGGCGCCGAAGACGAACCCGAACTGCTGCTGGTCGAGACCGTACTGCTCCTGCAGCACGAACGACGCGCCCGAGACGTAGGAGAACAGGGCCGACATGGCCAGCGAGGCCACCAGCACCAGGACCACGAAGTCCCGGTCGGTCAGCAGCGACCTGTAGGTGCGCAGGACGGGCAGCACCTCGCCGGCGATCCGGCGCTCGGGGGGCAGCGTCTCGCGCAGCGCCAGCACGGCCACCGCCAGCAGCACCACGCCGAGGACGGCCAGGGCGCCGAACACCCACCGCCAGGACCCGGCGACCAGGACGGTGCTGCCCAGGGTCGGCGCGAGGACGGGCGCCGCGCCCATGACCAGCATCAGCCGCGACAGGGTCGTGGCGGCGGCGCGGCCGCTGAAGAGGTCGCGGACCACGGCCAGGGCCACGACCATCGTCGCGGCCGCGCCCACGCCCTGCACGACGCGCAGCACGCCCAGCACGGCGATGTTGGGCGCCACCAGGCACAGCAGCGAGGCGCAGATGTGCAGGACGGTTCCCGAGATCAGGGGGATTCTCCGGCCCACCGAGTCCGCGAGCGGGCCGATGAGCAGTTGTCCCAGACCCAGGCCCAGGAGGGTGCCGGTGAGGGTGAGCTGCACCGCGGAGGACGGTGCTTGGAGATCCCGGCCGATCTCCGGCAGAGCGGGCAGGTACATGTCGATCGTGAGGGGGGCGAGCGCGACGAGCGCGCCCAGGACGAGGATCAGCCGAAGGCGCTGCAGGCCAGTCGGTTCCGCCGGCGCCGCGGTCGGCGCCTGGGCTGAACCGTCGTCCGTGTGAGCTGAGTGGGTGCTGGATACCGCCACTGTCTCGTTCCGGCCTTCCCGTAGGTCGAGCAACGTGGGACGTCACCGTCCGCGGTCGCGTGCCGCCCGGAGCGCGAGGGTCATGCGAACCAGCGGAGCCTGTGACCGGTTCGGTCTTGCGGTGAATGCCTGAGCTTCAGCACTTCGGACCCGCGAACTGTTCCCGGCTCATCGGCGATCGCGGTGTGACCCCGGCAACAGCGGTGCGCGGTGACCGGGCCGACGCGCGCCGTTCACCCCCGGGCCCCGTGCCGGCCGCAGCGCCGGCACGGGGCCTCCTCCGAGCCGAACCGCCGGGCATGGGCTCGCCGACCGGGGGTAGGCGCGTCCCTATCCGCATGCACAGAGGTTCGGCGAAGGAGGCCGCAATGGCAGAGCCGACGTTCATCGAGGTCCAGAAGGCCCTGTCCGGGGCCGACTACCCGTCCACGCGCGACGGCCTGGTGGAGCACGCCAAGGCCCACGACGCCGACGAAGGGGTCATCGACGCGCTGAAGCGGCTGCCGCGCCAGCGGTACGGCGGCCCCAACGAGGTCAGCCGCGACATCGCCGACGTGACCGGGGAGTCGTCGGAGTGACGGCCCGCCGCGGGCGCCGCCGGCCCGGTCTCCGGGCGGGCGGTCCCGCGTACGCGACCTCCCGCGCGGCGGCCGAGCGGCCGCGCGGGGTGCAGCCGACAGCACCAGCAGGGAGCCGACCATGAGCCAGCAGCCGCCCGCACAGCAGCAGTCCCATCCGGGAGCGACGGAGCCGATGCAGCCCCGGCCGCGCGACGAGATGGCCGACTACACCGGCCGTGATCTACTCGCCGACAAGAAAGCCCTGGTCAGCGGGGGCGACTCGGGGATCGGCCGGGCCGTGTGCGCCGCCTTCGCCAAGGAGGGCGCCGACGTGGCGATCGGCTATCTCAGCGAGGACGACGACGCCGAGCACACCGCCGGCCTGGTCGGGCGCGCGGGCCGCGAGAGCCTGCTGATCCGCGGCGACGTGGCCGACGAGGGGCACTGCACCGACATGGTCGAGCGCACGGTGGCGGAGTTCGGCCGCATCGACGTGCTGGTGGCCCACGCCGCCACGCAGGAGCCGGTGTCCGACTTCGCCGAGCTCACCACCGAGCAGCTGCGCCGCACCTTCGAGGTGAACGTCTTCGGCGTGTTCTGGACGCTGCGCGCCGCGGCGCCGTATCTCGCGCCGGACGCCTCGATCGTGATCACCGGATCCGTCAACGGGCTGCGCGGCAACAAGACGCTCATCGACTACGCCACCAGCAAGGCCGCCGTGCACAACCTCACCTACTCGCTGGCCCAGCACTACATGGACGAGGGCATCCGGGTGAACTGCGTCGCCCCCGGGCCGGTGTGGACGCCGCTGATCCCCTCGACGCTGGGCGAGGAGAAGGTCGAGGGCTTCGGCGGGCAGGCGCCCATCGGCCGCGCCGCCGACCCCGACGAGATCGCGCCCTCCTATGTCTTCTTCGCCAGCAACCGGCTGTCGTCCTACTACACCGGTGAGGTGCTGGCGCCGACCGGGGGCGAGATCCAGGCGGGCTGAGCCGGCGGGGCCGAGGGCCCGGACGGCCGGATGTGACGGCGATTCGACCGCGGGAATGGGGGCAGTCGGCCCCTGACCGCGCACGTGAACCGCGATCCGACAAGGGAGCCGGAATGGCAGAGACCAGGCACACCACCGACCTCATCGAGGTCATCGTCGCCGACCACCGCGCCGTCGAGGGCGTGTTCAGCCAGCTGGAGCAGGGCGCGGGAGACCCTGCCAAGCGCAAGGGCATGGTCGAGCACGTGATCACCGAGCTTGTGCGCCACTCGGTGGCCGAGGAGCAGTACATGTACCCGGCGGCGCGCAAGGCGCTGCCCGACGGCGACGAGATCGCTGACCACGAGATCGGGGAGCACGCCGAGGCGGAGCGGGTGATGAGCGAGCTGTCCGGGCTGGAGCCCGTCGACCCGCGGTTCGAGGAGCTGCTGAGCACGCTCATGTCCGACATCCGGCACCACGTCCAGGACGAGGAGAACGACCTGCTCCCGCGGCTGCGCGAGGCGTGCGGCCAACAGGAGCTGGCCGAGCTGGGCAGCAAGGTCCTGCAGGCCAAGGAGTGGGCGCCCACCCGTCCGCACCCCAACGCTCCCGACACCCCGCCGGCCAACCGCATCCTCGACCCCGGCGCCGGTCTGGTGGACCGCATGCGCGACGCGGTCTCCGGAGGCGGGCGCTGACCCGCCCGAGCGGAGCGCCGCCCCGGCCCCGACCGGGGCGGCGGTGATCTTGCGGACGCGGGCCGCGGAGCCCTTCCTCAGCCCTCGCGTCCGCGGGGGCCGCCCGCGCCCCCTGCGCCGCCGCGCTGCGCGGGGACCTGGTTGAAGCGCCGGGCCGCCCTGTCGTTGAGGCGCGTCAGCGCCCGCAGGAACACCCCGGTCTGCCGGCGGGCCTGCGCGCCGGTGCGCACGGCGGGCGATTGCCCGTGCGGCAGCAGCCGGGCCGTGGTCCGCAGGGCCGCCTGCACGAGCCCGGGGCTGATGCCGTCCGCGATCAGCGCGGCTCGGGCCGCCGGGGTCAGGACCAGGTGCCGGCGTCCCCGCAGCGCGGCCGCGACGATGGCGCGCGCCGCCCGCTCGGCGTCCATGGACAGCACCGGCATACCCGCCGCTGCGGCGAACCAGGTGTACTCCGCACGCGGCGAGCCGGTGACCTCGATGCCGAGGTGGGACCCGGTGCGCATCAGCCCGGGGACCACGGTGGTGAAGCGGACGCCGCTGCCGGCCGTCTCGGCGTCCAGGCCGCGTGAGAGCGCGACCTGGGCGAACTTGGCGCAGGAGTAGGGCAGCAGGTGCGGCACGCTGATCCTGCCGCCGATCGAGGTGATGGTGACGACGCGGCCGCGGCGCTCGCGCAGCCCCGGCAGCAGCGCGCGGGTGAGCCGGAACGGCCCCCAGAACATGGTGTCCAGCGCCTGGGCGACATCGTCCTCCGACATGGCGGCGGCCGGTCCCACGCGGATGACCCCGGCGTTGTTGACGAGGACGTCGACCCCGCCGTACTCGTCGCGGATCCGCGCCGCCAGGGCGGTCACCTCAGCGTCCCGGGCGAGGTCGCAGACCAGGCCGCGGGCGTCGACGCCCTCGCCGCGCAGGTCGGCCACTGCCGCGTCGAGGGCGTCGGCGCCGCGCGCCGCGACCAGGACGCGGCAGCCGCGCCGCCCCAGCTCCCGGGCGATGAGCAGCCCGAGGCCGCGTGAGCCGCCGGTGACCAGCGCCGTGCACCCGGCGATGTCGGCCTCGCCGCGCCTCCGGCACAGGGCGGCGAGACCCGCCGCCCCCGCGGCGGCCGCGGTGCCCGCCACCGCAGCTCGGCCCGCGAACGCGGCCGTGCTCCCGCCGCGGCCCCGGTCCCCGTTTCCTCGTCCGCCGACCCGCATCGCCGCCCCCTCCTGTGGTCAGGCCGCTCGCGCCCCGGGGCGCAGCACCATCTTGATCGCGCCGTCGCGCTTGTGCTGGAACTTCTCGTAGGCCTCGGGCGCCTGGTCCAGCGGCACGACGTGCGTGGTGAGGTCGTCCACGCCCAGCGGGTCGGAGTCGGCGTCGGTGAGCAGCGGCAGGATGTCGTCGGTCCACCGGCGCACGTGGGCCTGGCCCATCCGGATCTGCACGCCCTTGTCGAACAGGTCCAGCATCGGCAGGGGGTCGGCCTGGCCGCCGTAGACACCGCTGATGGAGACCGTGCCGCAGCGCCGGACCAGGTCGAAGGACAGGTGCAGGGCAGCCATCCGGTCCACCCCGGCCCTCGCGACCAGCTTCTCGGCCACGCCGTCGGGCAGCAGCGAGGCCATGGTCTGGGCGGCCTTGCCCAGCGGGGCGCCGTGCGCCTCCATGCCCACCGCGTCGATCACCGAGTCGGGGCCGCGGCCCTCGGTGCGGTCGCGCACGAGGGCGGCCGGGTCGTCCTCCGCGCCGGTGTCGACGGCGGCGACGCCGTGCCGCTCGGCCATCGCCAGCCGCTCCGGGACCGAGTCCAGCCCGAAGACCCGGCCGGCGCCCTGGTGGCGGGCGATGCGCGCGGCCATCTGGCCGATGGGGCCCAGCCCCACGACCGCGACCGAGCCGCCGGGCGGGACGTCGGCGAAGGCCACCGCCTGCCAGGCGGTGGGCAGCACGTCCGACAGGAACAGGAAACGCTCGTCGGGCGGCCCCTCGGGCACGCGGATCGGGCCGAACTGCGCCTGGGGTACGCGCAGGTACTCGGCCTGGCCGCCGGGCACGTGACCGTAGAGCTTGGTGTAGCCGAACAGTGCGGCGCCCTTGCCGTACTCGCGGACCTGGGTGGTCTCGCACTGGGCGTAGCAGCCGCGCTCGCACATGTGGCAGCTCCCGCAGGAGATGTTGAAGGGCATGACCACGCGGTCGCCCGGCCGCAGCCGGCCGGCCTCGGAGCCGACCTCGCGGACGACGCCCATCGCCTCGTGGCCGAGGATGTCGCCGGCCTCCATGAACATGCCCAACGGCGAGTACAGGTGGAGGTCCGAGCCGCAGATCGCGGTGGAGGTCACCTCGACCACCGCGTCGGTGGGCCGCTCGATCCCCGGGTCGGGCACCTCCCGCACCTGCACGTCCTCGGTGCCCTGCCATGTCACCGCTCGCATCGGCCCCCCTCGGGTCCGGGTGTCGCCGTCCTCTTCCTGCAGAGTCCACTGGCCGGGGGCGGGCGGCTGAAACGCGGGCGCGGGCAGGCGCATCCGCGGGCCTGCGGAGCGGAGGCCGCCGCGGGTGGTCGGGACGCCGCGGGCGGGGCCGCGGGCCCGCCTCAGGGCGGCGGCGGGGTCCAGTCGGGGTGGCGGCCGCTGAGGCCCAGCACGCGGTCGAGCAGCGGCGCCTCCTCGGGCACCGGCACGACGGGGCCGAACAGGCCTTCCCGCGCGTTGGGGTCGTCGGCGGGGACCTCGGAGACGAAGGCGTAACCGATCTCAACGCTGGCCGGGTCGCCGATGTAGGCCTGGCCGGTCGCCCGGGCGAGGTCCCAGCCGTGCAACAGCAGCTCGTTGAGTACGACCGTGCCCGCTGCCTCGCCGCTCAGCTCGACGCCGCCGACGGCGGTCGCGCCCTGCCAGGCCGCCGGGTCGCGCCAGGCGGCCACGAGGGCGTCCAGGCGCCGGTCCAGCTCGTCGCGCCAGGCGTCGGGGAGGTTGGCGGCGGAGGGTTCCGGCGGGGTCTCGGCGGTGGTGGAGGTCTTGTCCGCGGCGCGGCGGAAGGCCTCGCAGAGCGAGATGACGTGGTCGAGCAGGGCGCCGACCGGCATCCGCTCGCAGGGCGTCGGCGCGTCCAGCTCGTGGTCGCGTACCCCCTGGGCCGCCTCCCTCATCCGGTTCGCCACGGGTTCCAGGTCGGGAACGGTGCTCATCGCCTCTCCCTCGCGGCGCTCGGACGCCGCCGTCGTCTCTCGCCGGTCTCGCCGACCGCTTCCGGTGCCGCGCCGCATGCTCCCGCCCGCCCCTCGGGGCGCGGGCGGCCGCGCGGCGCGGCACCACGCATGCTAGGCGCCTCCCCCGACACCGCACCGCCCCGACACCCGGCCGCGGCCCGCGGTCTGCGGTCTGCGGTCTGCGGCTCGGACGGAACAAACCGGTCGCCCGGCGCCGTTAGCCGGAGGGCAAGCGAGGCGGGAGGCCGCCTCCGCCCGGCGCCCGCCGCCGGGCACCCGCAGCCGCGACGAAAGGCCGACACCCGTGTCCGTCCCGATCTCCCTGCTCGACCTGGCGCACATCACCGAGGGCATGACCGCCCGCGACAGCCTGGACGCCAGCCTGGATTTGGCCAGGAAAGCCGACGAGCTGGGATACCGGCGGATCTGGTACGCCGAGCACCACAACATGGCCACCATCGCCTCCTCGGCCACCAGCGTGCTCATCGCGCACGTCGCCGCGCACACCGAGCGCATCCGGCTGGGCGCGGGCGGCGTCATGCTGCCCAACCACGCGCCGCTGACGATCGCCGAGCAGTTCGGCACGCTGGCCACGCTGCACCCGGACCGCATCGACCTGGGACTGGGCCGCGCACCCGGCAGCGACCAGAACACCATGCGCGCGCTGCGCCGCGACCCCTCCTCGGCCGACACCTTCCCCCAGGACGTGCTGGAGCTGCAGGGCTACCTGGTCGGCCGGTCGCGCATCCCCGGTGTGGACGCCGTTCCCGGCAAGGGCACCGACGTGCCGCTGTACATCCTGGGCTCCTCGCTGTTCGGCGCCAAGCTCGCCGCGACGCTGGGGCTGCCCTACTCGTTCGCCTCGCACTTCGCCCCCGCAGCGCTGGAGGAGGCCGTCGCGGCCTACCGGCGCGAGTTCACCCCGTCCGAGCGCCACAGCGAGCCCTACGTCATCGCCGGGGTCAACGTGGCCGCCGCCGACACCTCCGAGCGGGCCGCCGAGGAGTCCCGGCTGGCCAAGCGCCGCATGGCCCAGCAGCTGCTCGCCCGCGGGCGCACCATCACGCCCGAGGAGGCCGACGCCGCACTGGACTCCCCCGCCGGGCGCCAGGTACTGCAGATGGCCCGGTACTCGGCCGTGGGCGACCCCGGCGAGGTCAAGGACTACCTGGAGTGGTTCGCCGGCCACGCCGACGCCGACGAGCTGATCGTCGCGCCGCAGGCGGGCACCGTCGAGGGGCGGCTGCGGGCCCTGGAGCTCGTCGCCGAGGCGATGCAGCTGTCCTGACCTCCGCCGCGCGGCGTGCGCGGGCAACGGGTCCGCCCGGCCTGCGGGTATGCGGGCGTCCGCGAGCGGGCGCAGCGCTCCGCAGACGGCAGCCGACGGGGCCGCCGCGCGCGCCCGCGCACGGGTTGGCACCATGGGCGCCATGACGACGAAGACGCCCCGCCTGGAGATCGAGTACTGCACACAGTGCCGCTGGCTGCTGCGCGGCGCGTGGACGGCCCAGGAGCTGCTGACCACCTTCCAGGACGAGCTGGGCGAGGTCGCGCTCGTCCCGGGCACGGGCGGGGTCTTCGAGATCCGGCTCGACGGCGAGACCCTGTACTCCCGCGCGCAGAGCAAGGGCTTCCCCGAGCTCGCCGCCCTCAAGCGGCTGGTGCGCGACCGGATCGCGCCGCACCGCAGCCTCGGCCACTCCGAGAAGCGCGCCGAAGGCGGCTGACGGGCGCGGCGGGCCGGGCGGCGCGCCGCCCGATCCGCCCCCGCGCGGCGCGCACGCCGCCGCCGCGGCGCGGTCCGGCGTGCCCCGAATCTCCCAGTGTGTTTGAATCGCGGCAGCGCACGTCCGACTCCGACTCCGAGACCGGCTCCCTACCCCTGAATCGCCTCGACCCCGAGTCCTGGCGCGGTCCCGCGGCCGGGCCGCGCCCGAGGAGGAAACGGCCCGATCCTAGGGGCACCATGATCCGAAACACGGCCCGGCGGCTCTTCGCGGCGGTGATACTGCTCTGCCTCGCCTGGGTCCTGGGAGCGACCGCGCTCGGCGCGGGAGGCCTGCTGAGCTACTTCACCCTGGAGCTGCTGCCGCTGGGGTGCACGCGGGCCTTCGCCAGCTATCCGCCGGAGTACGACTGCGGCGACGCGGGCTTCGTCGGCGTGTTCGCGGCCTGGGCTCTGGTGGCCTCGTGGCTGACCGTCTCCGTCTGCTGCCTCGGTGCCTGGCGGGTGGCCACCCGGGGCGCCCGCGCGCACCGCCCGCGCGACGAGTCCGACGCGGAGGACTGAACCGCCGGGCCGCGAACGGGACCCGGCCCCGACCGCGGACCCGCGGCGCGGGCGGTGCGCGCGGGCGGCTCCGCGGCGCGCCGCTTTCCCGGCACCCGGGGCCCCGAGCGCGGTGCGCGCGGGTCTAGAGTCGGCCCATGGCGGGATCCAGAACACGTTTCAGGCGGTGGTCGCTGATCGTGCTCTCGGCTGCGGCGTGCCTGGCCCTCGCCGCCGCGGGCACCGGATTCTGGTCGGTGCAGCGCGCCTTCCCCGACGTCGAGGGCGCCGTCGACCTGCCCGCGCTGGAGGGCACGGCCACCGTCCACCGCGACGCCTACGGCATCCCCCAGATCTACGCCGACACCTCCGAGGACCTGTTCCGCGCCCAGGGGTTCGTCGACGCCCAGGACCGCTTCTGGCAGATGCACTTCAACCGGTTGACCACCGCCGGGCGGCTGTCCGAGGTCTTCGGCGCGGAGCAGGTCGAGACCGACGCCTACCTGCGCACCATGGGCTGGCGCCGCGTCGCCGCGCAGGAGTACGCGCTGCTGCGGCCCGAGACGCGCGCGTACCTCGACGCCTACGCAGAAGGCGTCAACGCCTACCTGGACCGGCGCGAGGGCGGCGAGCGCGGCCTGGAGTTCACCGCGCTGAAGGCGCTGAACCCCGACCACGAGGTGGCGGAGTGGACGGCCGTGGACAGCCTGGCCTGGCTCAAGGCCATGGCCTGGGACCTGCGCGGCAACATGCAGCACGAGACCGAGCGCGCCGCGCTGCTGGCCTCCGGCATCGGCCGCGACCGCATCGAGGAGCTGTACCCCCCCTACCCCGAGCAGGAGCACCGGCCGATCGTCGAGGGAGGCGTCAGCGGCGGCGCCTTCCACGCCGACCGGGACGCGGGCGCCGCGGACGGCGACGCGGCCCCGCCGCCGCGGCGGGCCGCCGGGGTGCTGGCCGATGTCGGCGCCGGCCTGGAGGCGCTCCCGCCGATGCTGGGCCCCGAGTCGCCGGGGCTGGGCTCCAACTCCTGGGTGGTCTCGGGCGAGTACACCGCATCGGGCCGACCGCTGCTGGCCAACGACCCCCATCTGGGCGCGCAGATGCCGTCGGTGTGGCACCAGACCGGGCTGCACTGCACCGAGGTCACCGAGCAGTGCCCCTTCGACGTCACCGGGTTCGGCTTCGCCGGCCTGCCGGGCGTCGTCATCGGGCACAACGCCGACATCGCCTGGGGGTTCACCAACCTCGGCCCCGACGTGGCCGACCTGTACCTGGAGCGGATCGAGGGCCAAGCGGCCGTCGTCGACGGCGAGCGCGAACCGCTCACCACCCGCGAGGAGACGGTGAAGGTGGCCGGCGGCGAGGACGTGACATTCACCGTGCGCTCCACGCGCCACGGACCGCTGCTGTCCGACGCCGAGGCGGCCGCAAACCTGCGCGGGATCGGCGCCAGTCCGCCCGTGGACTCGGGCGGCGATTCCGCCCGGAAGGCCGCCGAGGCGCCCGGGGACGGCTACGGTGTCGCGCTCAGCTGGACCGCCCTGGAGCCCGGCACCACCGCCGACTCGATCTTCCTGCTGAACGCCGCCGACGACTTCGCGTCGTTCCGCGAGGCCGCCCGCTCCTTCGAGGTGCCGGCGCAGAACCTCGTCTACGCCGATACCGACGGCGACATCGGCTACCAGGCGCCCGGCAGCATCCCCGTGCGCGGCAAAGGGGACGGCCGCTGGCCCGCGCCGGGCTGGGACTCCGACTACGACTGGCGGGGCTTCATCGACTTCGACGAACTGCCGGTGGTGCGCAACCCGGACCGGGGCTACATCGTTACAGCCAACCAGGCCGCGGCGGGGTCCGGATACGAGCACATGCTCACCGGCGACTGGGCCTACGGCTACCGTTCGCAGCGGATCGACACCCTGCTGGCCGAGGCCACGCGCAAGGGCGGCCTGACCACAGCCGACATGGCCGCGATCCAGATGGACAACGAGAACAGCGGCGCCCGCGCCGTCGTGCCGCACCTGCTGCGGGTCGGCGCCGAGGGCGCCGCCGCCCGCGGGCAGGACCTGCTCGCCGACTGGGACTTCCAGCAGGACGCCGACTCCCCGGCCGCCGCCTTCTACAACGCCGCCTACAGCCACCTGCTGGATCTGACCTTCGACGAGCTCGGCCGCGACCACGCCCTCGACGTCGGATCGCGCTCCTGGCTGGTCGTGGACCGCCTGCTGGAGGAGCCGGGCTCGCCCTGGTGGAAGGGCGGGGAGGCCGAGGGGCGAGACGCCGTGCTCAGCGAGGCCCTGCGGCGCGCCGCCGGCGAGCTGACCCGGCGCCTGGGCGACGACCCGGCCGAGTGGCGCTGGGGCGAGCTGCACACGCTGACGGCGACCCACCCCTCACTGGGGTCGTCGGGGATCGCCCCGCTGGAGTGGGCGTTCAACGGCACACCGGTGGAGGCCTCCGGAGGCGACAGCACCGTCAACGCGACCGGCTGGGAGCACACGGAGGGCTATGCGGTGACGACCGTGCCCTCGATGCGCATGACCGTCGACATGGCCGACCTGGACGCCGCACGCTGGGTCGACCTGACCGGCGCATCCGGCCACGCCTTCCACGCCCACCACGAGGACCAGACCGCGCTGTGGGCCCGCGGCGAGACCGTCCCCATGCCCTTCACTCGCGACGCGGTCCGGGAGCGGTCGGAGAACGTCCTCACCCTGCGGCCGGCCGGATGACCCGGCGGGCCTCCGCTGCGGAGGCGGCGGCGCCGCGTCCGCGAGCCGCCGCTCGGGCTCAGTACCAGCCGCCGGTGCCCGGCGGAGCGGGCATGGCGCCCGGGTGGGGCCGGGCCGCCTGCGGGTGGACGGGGTAGGGCCCGGCGCCCTCGCCGCGCACGCGGATGACACGGGTGCCGACGGCCTTGTCGTGCACGGCCTGCCGGTAGGGCTCGTCCCACAGCGGCCACAGCAGGTCCAGCAGGGTGCCGACGCAGGTGACCGACGCCAGGGCCACGGCGACCAGCTGCCGGCCCGCCGACAGGCCCAGGGAGGGCGGCTGCCCGGTCTTCATCAGGATCACCTTGACGCCGGCCGCGCGCTTGCCCAGCGTCCGTCCGCTGCGGGCGTGCGGGATCCAGGTGTAGCAGAAGGAGGCGAACGCGGCGAGGGGGAGCATCACCAGCATGGTGACGATCATCGCCGCCTCCCCGGAACCGCCGCTGTCAGGGTCGAACAGCCACAGGCCCAGGCCCATGGCGCCGTAGAACAGGACGAGGAAGATGACCGAGGCGATGAAGCCGTCGATGAGGTAGGCGACGGCGCGGGCCGGCCAGCTCGCCGGCGGCGGGTGGACGGGGGCGGCGGGCCCGTGGCTGTAGGGGGCGGAGGCCGCATACGGGCCGGGCGGCGGAGGCGGCGGAGGCGCGGCCCCCGGGTAGTGCCCGGAGGGCCCGTACCCGGGCGGGTACGGCGGGGGGCCGTAGGGGTCGCTCATGGGGCGGTTCCTCGTCGGAGCTGGCGCGGCGGGCTCGGGCGTGCGGGTGGACCGGGCCCCGGCGGCCGCGGCACACGCGGGCAGTGCGGGGGCGGCGGCGTGCGACCCGGCACCCGGATTCTTCCACACGCCCGGCCGCCCCGCCTCTGCCCGATGCGGCCGGAAACGGGCCGGCCGCCCCGGCGCCGGTCGGGCGTCGGGGCGGCCGTCGGCAGCGCGGCGGTCCGCGAGCGCGGTACCGCGGTTCGTCAGTCCTCCGCCTCCTCGGGGTGCCGGCGCAGGTGCAGGACCGCGGCCGCCAGGCCGCCCCACACGATCACCGCGGAGACGATCAGCATCACGATGGCTCCGGTGGACATCACTGCCCCTTTCCGCTCTGGTCGGCAGCCGCGACGGTGGCGTTGGTGTCGTCCTCGTCGCCCGCGCGGCGCTTCCACGGGATGAGCGAGATCAGCACGGCGAGCACGACGACGCCGACGGCCACGCCCCAGCCGGCGGAGTTGAGGAACCAGCTCGGGTAGTCACCGTAGTTCGCCGCGAGCTCCGCGGAGATGCTGTCGTACATCATGAAGCCGAGCACGACCGGTGTGACCACGCCCAGCGTGAGCGCCCACCATACGCGCATCGGCACGGAGGAGACCGCCTCGGTGTGCCGGCGCAGCATCGGCAGGCGCCACAGCGCCCAGCCGACCACCACGACGACGACCAGGGCCGCCAGCGCGATGCCGTACTGGTTGATGAAGTGGTCGGTCACGTCCAGCAGGTAGAGCCCCTGGTCGGTCGGGAAGACCGCGACGGACACGGCGGCGGTGAAGCCGCCGACGACCAGCACCGCGGGGACCCGGCGCATGCCGGTGCGGTCGCGGACGGAGGAGATGACCACCTCGACGATGCTCACGAGCGAGGTCAGGCCGGCGACCATCAGCGAGACGAAGAACAGCACGCCGAACAGTGCGGGCGCGACGGGGATGTTGTTGATGATCTGCGGGAAGGCGACGAAGGCCAGGCCCAGGCCGTCGGTGGCGACCTCGCTGACCGGCACGTTGGCCGCGCTGGCCATGAAGCCGAGCGTGGCGAAGACGCCGATGCCCGCGAGCAGCTCGAAGGAGCTGTTGGCGAAGCCCGCGACCAGCGCCGATCCGGCGAGGTCGGACTTGCGCCGCAGGTAGGAGGCATAGGTGATCATGATGCCGAAGCCCACCGACAGCGAGAAGAAGATCTGCCCGTAGGCGGCCACCCACACGCTGCCGTCGGTGATCGCCGACCAGTCGGGGGCGAAGAACGCGTTCAGGCCGACCTCGGCGCCGTCGAGGAACAGCGCCTGGACGACCAGGATGAGGAACAGCACCGCCAGCAGCGGGATGAAAATGCGGTTGGCCCACTCGATGCCGCGCCGCACACCCAGCGCGAGCACCACCAGCACCACGAGCCAGATGGCGACCAGCGGGATGAGGACGCCGAGGTTGTAGGAGCCGAGGGGGCCGGGCGCCTCGGCCACGTGCAGGAAGTTCCCGTACAGGAACGCCTCGGGGTCCTCGCCCCAGGACTGGGTGAGCGAGAATCCGGCGTAGCGCACGGCCCAGGCGACGATGACGGCGTAGTACACCGAGATCACGAAGCAGATGCCGACCTGCCACCAGCCGAGCGGCTGGGCGAAGCGGTTGAGTCGGCGGTAGGCCGCGGGCGGGGAGGCGCGGAACCGGTGGCCGATGGCGTACTCGAGGATCAGCAGGGGGATACCCGCGGTCAGCAGCGCGACGAGATACGGGATCAGGAACGCGCCGCCGCCGTTGTCATAGGCGACATAGGGGAAGCGCCAGATGTTTCCCAGGCCGACGGCCGAACCGATCGCCGCGAGCAGGAACCCGGTCCGGGTCCCCCACTGCTCGCGGTTCTGTTGTGACATCGCTAGTGCCTACCTTTCTGGCCGGGTCTCGACAGGCCGCCCACGCGGCCGCGGTCTCTTATGGAGGAGGCGGGCATGGCCGGCGCTGCGCCACCCTATAGCTCGATCCGCCCACCAGCTTGAACCGGCCGTCCCCGCCCGCCGCGGATCTGGGTCTCCGGGCGTGTCACCCGGGCGCCCGCAGGGGTGGAGGGAGCGGCGCGCGGCGGATCGAAAGCGGCTGGTCGCGTGGAGGCCGGCCGCGCGTCGGGCCGAAGACGACTACCCGCGACCGCCGCGTGCAACCGCGGCGTGCAACCGCGAAGCGCGGGCGCGCGAAAAGCGGGGGCCCGCCGCGCGGCGGGCCCCCGCAGTGAGGGGCTCCGGTCCCCGGGGGACGGACCGGAGCCCGGTCGGGTATCAGATGTTGCCGGGCCCGGCGCCGTCGGTGACGATCGCGGGCACATCCTGGGCCGGGTCGGGTGTGTAGGAGTAGGGCACCCCGGCCACGCTGCCGGCGGTCTCGGGCGCGCCCGAGTTCTCGAAGGCGTTGCCCACCGCTTCGAGGCGGCCCGCGGCGGAGTCGGCGTAGCCCACGTGGGTGGGGTGCTCGACGTTCTCGAAGTAGTTGTTCTCGACCAGGACGCCGGCGCCCATGGTCGAGGCCACGCCGTACTCGGCGTTGTCGCGGTAGTAGTTGTTGTAGACGTGCACGGTCTCGCCGAAGCGCACCCGCGGGTGGCGGCTGCCGGAGCCGTCGAAGAAGTTGTGGTGGTAGGTCACCCGCAGGTGGCCGCGGTCGGCGGTGTGGTCGTCGGAGTGGCCCAGCAGCATCGACTTGGCATGGTCGAAGACGTGGTTCCAGGAGACGGTGACGAAGTCGGACTCGCGCTTGATGTCGACGGCGCCGTCGTCGCCGCGGGTGAAGCTGTTGTGGTCGATCCAGACGTTGGTGGAGCCGTCCTGGACGTTGATGGCGTCGTCGTCCCAGTCGGCGAAGGCGATGTTTCGGATGATGACGTTGTGGGCCTCGTCGACGTCGATGCCGCCGCCGGTGATGCGGGCGCCCTCGGCGCCGATGACGCTCTTGTCGGAGGTGACGTCGTTCATGCCCGACAGGGCGATGCTGCCGTGGACCTCTATGACGGCGGGGCCCGGGGCGGTCATGGCGTCGGTGAGCTCTTGGGCGGTGTCCACGGCCACGGTCGCGCCGCCCGCGCCGCCGGTGGTGCCGCCGTTCTCACCGGCCCACCCCGCGGGAGAGCCCGAGGGCTGCGGATCGCCGCCGCCTCCGCCGTCGTCGCCGTCGTCTCCGGATCCGTCGTCGCCGCCGGCGCTGCCGTCGCAGACCGTGCCGTTGAGCGTGAACCCGCCCGGCGCACCGTTCTGGCCGGAGTGGGTGGCCTGGAAGCCGAACGACGCGGTTCCGCCGGTGGACATCGCGGCGTTGTAGGCGACGCTTTCCGCGGTGACGGCGGAGCCGGACTGGTCGATCTCGGCGTTCCACGCCCCGGTGACCTCCTGGCCGTCGGGGAACTCCCATTCCAGGGTCCAGCCGTCGAGGGCGTCGCCGAGATTGGTGATCTCCACGCTCGCGGTGAAACCGCTGTTCCATTCGTTGACCGTGTAGTCGACTTCGCAGCCCGCGGCCGCTGCGGCCGGTGCGGCTGCGCTCAGCACGGCCGAGCCCAGCGCCAGAGCGCAGCTCGCGGCCAATCCGCGGGAGAACCGCCGCGGGTCTCTTCTGCTGTTGGGGGAATACGGCATTGCGGGAATACCTCCTCGCTTGACCGCCGCCGCGATGGCGGGCCTCCTCGTCGGCACGCCGGGGGGAATCGCGGCGGGGGACCACCGGCCGCGGACACACGGAATTCCACGGCCGGCGAGACCGCGGTGAATGCGGAAGGGCGCCGATCCCGGAGCATCGGAAGCACCGCGAAACGAACTCCCTTTCCACCACGCGGTTCGGGGAAAACACCGGAAAGCGCTTTCCTTATGCGCAGAATGTTACGCATCACGACCCGCGGTTGTCAATCAGGCGGACCGCGTTCGATGAAATTCGACGGCTGCGAGTAAGGCACCGCCTTTCTGACCTGCGCGCACGGAATCCGATCTTGAAAGGACCGGCGGTCCCGCAGACGGGGCGCACGGGGCGCTGGGAGCGGCGGTCCGACCGCGCACGCTCGGCGGCCGCCGGGAGTCGCGATCCGCTTCGGGCGGCAGCGCCGACAGCAGCGCCGCTCACTCCCATGAGGGCGCGCTCGCCGGGGCGGCGCACCGCAGCGGTGCGCCGCAGCCGGGCGACCGGGCGGCGCCGGCCCCCGCCCCCCGCCGCCGGCCCGCTCGGTCCGGGGCGTCGAACGGCGGCCGCGGCCGAAGCGGCGCGCGGCACCGCCCTCCGCCGCGTCCTGCGCAATTCGGAGTGCTTTCGCGGATCCGGAATCGGCGCACACTCCCGCACACCTATTGCGGGGATTCGGCGGGGATCGTCGTCCGCAGCCCCGGCCGGACGGCGACGGCCCGGCGCGCCCCCGATCCTCTCGGCCCCCCGACGCCGATCGCCCGGGTCGCACCCGCGTCCCCACCGCGTTCGCGGGCAGCGCACCGCGAATATTTCCGGAATCCTGACTTATCGCAATTCACCTAATTGTTGTTTCCCCCACGCGTCTCTAGTACGTTTCCCGCGGACGATCTTCGAGGAAACGGGGGGCGCGTGCCGGAGAAAACGGACGCGACGGGTTCAGCGGAAAGCCCCGGCACTGCGGCGGAGGAGCGCGTCGTGCTGCTGGACGGCGGCCACCGCCCCGTCGGCACCGCCGACAAGCGCCTGGTGCACGGCCCGCGGACGCCGCTGCATCTCGCGTTCTCCTGCTACGTCTTCGATCCCGGCGGGCGGCTGCTGGTGACGCGGCGCGCGCTGGACAAGACCGCCTGGCCCGGCGTATGGACCAATTCCTTCTGCGGGCACCCCGGCCCCGGCGAGCCCATGGAGGCGGCGCTGCACCGGCGCGCCCGCGAGGAGCTGGGGATCTCCCTCGAAGGAGTCGCCGTGCTGCTGCCCGAGTTCGCCTATCGGGCGGCCGACGCCTCCGGGATCGTGGAGAACGAGTTCTGCCCCGTCTACCGAGCCGCCACGCGGGACACCCCGCGCGCCCCGAGCCCGCCGAGGTGGCCGAATGGGAGTGGGTCGAGTGGGCCGACTTCGCGACGGTGGCCCGGCGCGCCCCCTGGGCCGTCAGCCCGTGGGCGGCCCGCCAGGTCCCCCTCATCGCCGACCGACCACAGCAGACCTGACCGCCTCCCGGTCGGCCGCGTCCAAGTTCAACCCGGATCGCCGAATACGGGGGGCGGATAGCCGTATTCCGTGCCAGAATCCGAGACAGACGATCCCGGGCCGGCTTCGGAGCAGTGGTGACCACTTCCCTTCGGGACATCCTCCGCAAACGACGCAGCGCGGCGTTCTTCGGCCGGGAGAACCACCGCGACGACTACCGCGCGAATCTCGCCCTCCCCCCGAATGACGAGGCGAGGAGGTTCGTCTACAACATCCACGGCAACGCGGGCGTCGGCAAGACACTGCTGCTCCGCGAGTTCCAGCAGCTTGCCGTCGATGCGGAGTTCCTGACCGCGCGCGTCGACGACGAACACGCGGACGGCCCGCTCGACATGCTGAACTCCGTCGCGGAGCAGATGAAGAGCCAGGGTCTGCGCCTGGAGGGCTACACGAAGCAGTACACCGCCTACCTCAAGACCCGCCATGAGCTGCTGTCCAGCCCGGACGTCCCGGACAACATCGCCAGTATGCTCACGTACGGTCTCACCCGTGTCGGCTTTCTCGGAATGTCCGTGCTGACGGGGGTCGACGTAGCGGGGCACGTGCACCCGGACGGCGCCGCGAACGCGATCGACGAGGGCCGGGTCTGGCTGATGAGCAAGATCAAGGAGCCCCAGAACCTGCGGCTGACACTCGACCCGATTGGCGAGCTGACAGCCCTCTTCCTGCGCGAGCTGGCCAAGTCCGCCGGTTCCCGACGGCTCGCGTTCTTCTTCGACTCCTTCGAGAACGCGGCCCCCACTTCTCAGGAGTGGCTGCTCGCTCTGGTCGAGGGCGAGAAGCACGGCTCCCTTCCCGATGACGTCGTGATCACGATCGCCGGCCAGCACAAGCCGGACCCCAACGCCTGGTCGCTGCTGCGCCCCTTCACCGTCGACGTCGAGCTGCACCCCTTCACCCGCGAGGAGACCTCCCGGCTGCTGGCGCGCCACGGTGTCACCGATCCGCAGACGATCGAGCCCGTCTGGGAGCTGACCGGCGGGCTCCCGGTCCTGGTCGATACGCTCGCGCAGGCTGCGGCCGGCGACCCGGACTCGATAAGGGATCCGAGCGGCGGCGCAGTGGACCGGTTCCTCAAAGGGATCGACGACGCCGAGCGGCGGCGGATCGCCCGCCTGTGCGCACTCCCCCAGTACCTGAACCAGGACGTCCTCGCGCTCTTCGTCGGCGAGGAGGAGCCCGAGCGGGCCGCGGAACTCTACGGGTGGCTGCGCTCGCTGCGCTTCGTCGTCGACGAGGGCGGCCGCTGCCACTACCACCAGGTGGTGCGCTCGCTGATGGTGCGTCTGCAGCGCAACAGCTCGCCGGCCGAGTTCGAGCGCCATCACCGGACGCTCACCGCCTACTACGAGCGCGTGGGCGAGCCCGGTCCGCCGCTCCAGCAGATCTACCACCGCCTCTGCGCCGATCCGGAGACCGCTCTCGCGGACGCCCTGAGTGGAGCGGTGGACGCCTGCGCCGACGGCGTGCCAGGGGCGCGGCGCTGGACGAGGGCGTTGGAGCAGGCCGCTCAAGACAGCGGAGCGACCGAGACGGCCCGATGGGCGCACCTGCTCGGCTCGGCCCTCAGCGGGGCGGAGCCCGAGGCGGCCTTCCTCTCCCATTTGATCGACAAGGCGGACCTGCCCGAGCCGACCTTGCACAAGGCCCTGCGCGAGCGTTGGCGCCTGCGCCACGACGCCGGCAGGGACGCCGAAGCCTTCGAGGACATCGAGCGCGCCATCCGGCTGCGCCCCGACGATGCCGCCTCCTACATCCAACGGGGCCGGACCCACCGGGAGCTCCGGCGCCTCGACGCCGCGATCGCCGACTTCGACCGGGCCTGCGAACTCGACTCGACGATCCCCGCACCCCTCGTCCAACGCGCGCTGACCTTTGAGGGACGCGGCGACCACGACGCGGCGCTCGCCGATTTCACGCGGGCGTTCGCCCTGCGCCCACAAGACGGCCATCTGCTAGCCCACCGAGCCGTACTGCACCGAGCACAGGGCCGCCATGCCGAGTCGCTGGCCGACTTCGATCGGGCGCTACGGCTCACGCCGGACGACGCATGGACACTATCCCAGCGAGGGTCCACCCGTTGGAGACTGGATCAGTTCGAAGCGGCGCTCGCCGACCTCGACCGAGCCGTCGAACTGGAGCCGACGAGTGGCCGCTTCCTGGACCGGGCGGTCCTGAGACAGGACATCGGCGATCTGGAGGGGGCACTGGCCGACTGCGACCGGGCGCTCGAGGCCGATCCGGAGTACACCCATGTCCTCGCCCACAGAGGCGACGTGCACCGCCTCCGAGGAGATCTCGAAACCGCTCTCCGAGACCTGGACCGGGCCATCGCGGCGAAGCCCGACGAGTTCTGGGCGATCGGCCGACGCCTCAAAGTTCGCCTTCTGCTAGAGGACTACGGGGGCGCGCTGGCGGACTTCCGGGCCGCACCGGACTCGGTTCCAGCCGAGCTGGCAGGGATGCTGCTGTTGATCGCGGACGAGGCCATGGAGGCCTTCCTCTACCTCGCGGAGAAGGCCGGCCGCTCCCCCGACGGACCGGAGGCGCATCCTTGGCTGCTTTTCCTGACGGGTCTCGCGGCGCACCGCGCCGGCGAGGGTCCCCGTGCGGAGGAGTACCTGCGCCGAGGGATCGTTGAAGGCGAACGGCTGCGCGAACTGGAGCCGCGCGAGGAGGCACACACGTTCAATCCGGCGATGTGCCACCTCGTGCTCGGTGAGACCGACCGGGCGGTCGCCATGGTCCGCGGCATGCTGGCCGATTCGCCATCTCCGGCGCGGATCACGGAAGGATTGTCCAGTCTCCGCCTGCTGCGCCCGCTGGTCGAGGAGAGTGCCTGCGACGTCGTCATCGACCTACTCGCGGAGCACGCCGAGCCGTCCGACGGCGCTCCGGGCTACCGTTGAAGAGGAGAGAGTGCCACAGGTACTGCCCAAGAAGGCAGCAAGCCGCAGGAATCGTCGCCACCACTCGGACAAGAGATGCGGACGAGGCGGCGCGAGAATCGAAGCCGCAGGGATTTCCCACCCCAGTACTCATTGTCGCGGCTTCGTGCTCGGCGGGGGTGAGCCGCTCCACCCCTCACTGTTCGGGGGTCAAACGGCAGGTCGGGTGTTCTGCTCGACCAGTTCGGCGTCGGATCGCAACACGCAGAACTCGTTGCCCTCCGGGTCGGCGAGCACGACCCAACCGCTGCCGGGCCCATGGATTCCGCGGTGGTCGGCCACCCGCGCCGCCCCTCTCCCGAGCAGGCGGTCCACCTCCTCGTCCCGGGTTCCCGTGCGCGGACGCAGGTCGAAGTGCAGCCGGTTCTTCGCGGGCTTCTCCTCGGACACCTCGATGAACAACACCCGGTGGGCGGACTCGGGGTCGATGATCATGCACTCCGGGTGCCCCGGCTCGTTCGGGTCGCCGGGGAGGTCCGTGTAGCCGAGAACGGGCTTCCACCATTCGGCGAGATCGTAGGCGTTCCGGCAGTCGACGCTGGTGTGGGAGATGTAGGAGGTCACGCCTGCGCAGTGTAGCGGGGCCGGTCATACTCGTGAGGTCCGCAGAACGGCCGGTTCGGGGGCTTCCGAGAGGCAGCCGGCTTCACCCGGTATTCGCCCCGGCCCGCCGGGCGAAGCCGCTCCGCGCCGCGACCGATCGGACGCGTGGCGCTGCGCCGCTGGCCTGCTTCGCGCAGGTCAGCGGCGCTTTTTGCATGTCCGGGAAGGGTAGGGCGGGCGGGGCTCGAACCCGCGACCCAAGGATTATGAGTCCTCTGCTCTGACCAGCTGAGCTACCGCCCCGCCACGGGGCGGGAGTGAGTCCCGCCGATGGCTGCCCGGCCGGGGTGCTCGGTCGGGAACGCCGTTATCTTAACAGCACCCCGCTCCTCCCATTCTGCCGGAAAGCCGCAGGGGAGGCCGAGGTTGCGCGGCCGCGCTGCCCCCTCCCGCCGATCGGTCCGCACACGCAGGTGGGGCGGGGCGCGGCCGCCGCCGTCGGCACGGCTAGGGTGGGGTGCCGCGGCGCCGTTCGGCAGCGCCGGCGGGGCACCGTGTGCGGAGGCGGACGCCGGGGGCCGCAGGGCCGCGGAGAGCATCGCCGGTCGCACAACCGTCATCAGGAGAAGAAGGTCATGGCCCAAGTACCTGTCAACGTCACCGTCACCGGGGCAGCCGGGCAGATCGGCTACGCGCTGCTGTTCCGCATCGCCTCGGGTCAGCTTCTGGGCCCCGACACGCCCGTCAAGCTCCGTCTGCTGGAGATCCCCCCGGCGGTCAAGGCCGCCGAGGGCACCGCGATGGAGCTGGACGACTGCGCGTTCCCGCTGCTGAAGGGCATCGACATCTTCGACGACGCGCGCCCGGCGTTCGAGGGCGCCAACGTCGGCCTGCTGGTGGGCGCGCGCCCGCGCACCAAGGGCATGGAGCGCGGCGACCTCCTTGAGGCCAACGGCGGCATCTTCAAGCCGCAGGGCGAGGCGATCAACGCCGGCGCCGCCGACGACGTGCGGGTGCTGGTCGTGGGCAACCCCGCCAACACCAACGCGCTGATCGCCCAGGCGCATGCGCCCGACGTCCCGCCCGAGCGGTTCAACGCCATGATGCGGCTGGACCACAACCGCGCGCTGAGCCAGCTCGCCAAGAGGCTCGGCGTGTCCGTCACCGACATCAAGAAGCTGGCGGTGTGGGGCAACCACTCCGCGACGCAGTACCCCGACATCACCCACGCCGAGGTGTCCGGCGCCGGCGCCGCTGCGCAGGTCGGCGACGAGGCGTGGGTGCGCGACGAGTTCATCCCGACCGTGGCCAAGCGCGGCGCGGCCATCATCGAGGCGCGCGGCGCCTCCTCCGCCGCCTCGGCCGCCAACGCCGCCATCGACCACGTCCACGACTGGGTGCGCGGCACCCCCGAGGGCGACTGGACCTCCGCGGCCTTCCCCTCGGACGGCTCCTACGGCGTCCCCGAGGGCCTCATCTCCTCCTTCCCCGCCGTCTCGCGCGGCGGCCGCTGGGAGATCGTGCAGGACCTGGACATCGACGCGTTCTCGCGCGAGCGCATCGACGCCTCCGTCCAGGAGCTCACCGAGGAGCGCGACACCGTCCGCAAGCTCGGCCTGATCTAGACCGGAGCCTCCGGCTCGGCGCACACGCGCGGCCGGGGTGCGGACCCGCCGGGCCCGCATCCCGGCCCCTGCACGCCGTGCGCCCGGGGACGGTTGCCTACGATGCCGGTATGCCGCGAACCGACCTCCCGCTCGCAGAGCTCCCCGGCTACCGCGCCGCCTCCACCGCCCCCGCCGACTTCGACGACTTCTGGGCCCAGACGCTCGGCGAGGCCGCCCGCCGCGAGGCCCCCGTGTCGGCCGCCGTTCATCGCACCCCCCTGACCACACTGGACGTCTTCGACGTCGGCTTCCCGGGCTTCGGAGGGCACACGGTCAAGGCCTGGCTGACGCTGCCGCGCGCCCGCAGCGGGCGGCTGCCCTGCGTGGTCCGGTTCCCCGGCTACGGCAACGGCCGCGCCAACCCGCTCAGCGCCCTGGAGTACGCCTCCTGCGGCTACGCCCACCTGGTGATGGACGTGCGCGGCCAGGGCACCACCGACCGCGGCACCGGGGACACCCCCGACCCCGAGGACTCGCCGCACCCGCACCGGCCGGGGTTCATGACCAAGGGCGTGCTGGACCCGCACCGCTACTACTACCGCCGGGTCATCACCGACGCCGTCCGCGCGGTCGCCGCCGCCCGCTCCTTCGAAAGCGTCGACCCCGACCGCGTGGCCGTGGTGGGCGCGAGCCAGGGCGGCGGGCTGGCGGTCGCGGCGGGCGCGCTGGCTCCCGGCGTGGCGGCCGTCGTCGCCGACGTGCCGTTCCTGTCGCACTTCCGCCGCGCCGCCGAGATCGCCTCGCAGGGGCCCTACCTGGAGATCGCGGAGTACTGCCGCTCCTACCGGGACAGCGCCGAACGCGTGTTCTCGACGCTGGCCTACGCCGACGCGCTCAACTTCGCCTCCCGCGCCACCGCGCCCGCGCGGTTCAGCGCGGCGGGCATGGACGCGGTGACCCCGCCCTCCACCTGCTACGCCGTCTACAACGCCTACGCCGGGCCCAAGCGGATGCGGCTGTGGGAGTTCAACGGGCACGAGGGCGGCGACGCGTTCGCCACCGAGGAGAACCTGGCGTTCCTGGCCGAGCACCTGGGCTGAGCACCCTCCCGCGCACGCGCGGATCCGCGCACCCGCGGGCCTGCGCCCCGGGGCCCGCCGCGCGGGTACGCGCGGCGGGCGGCCCGGCGGGCCCCTGCACGGGGCCTGTGGACGAGTGGCCCGGGCGGTCACCCGGAGCAGGCAGTATGGAATGCGTGAGTCTCATCGATCAGCTTCCCGCCCGCCCCGAACCCGATTCCCTCTTCGAAGCGTTCGCGTCGTGGGCCGGTGATCGCGGGCTCACCCTCTACCCGCACCAGGAGGAAGCCCTCATCGAGGTGGTGTCGGGCTCCAACGTCGTCCTGAGCACCCCCACCGGCTCCGGCAAGAGCCTGGTCGCCGCCGGCGCGCTGTTCGCCGCCCTCGGGCGCGACGAGTGCGCGTTCTACACCGCGCCCATCAAGGCGCTGGTGTCGGAGAAGTTCTTCGAGCTGTGCGCCGTCTTCGGCACCGACAACGTCGGGATGATGACCGGCGACGCCAGCGTCAACGCCGACGCCCCGATCGTGTGCTGCACGGCCGAGGTCCTGGCCCAGATCGCGCTGCGCGACGGCGCCGGGGCCGACATCGGCACCGTGGTCATGGACGAGTTCCACTTCTACGGCGAGCCCGACCGCGGGTGGGCCTGGCAGGTGCCGCTGCTGGAGCTGCCGCAGGTGCAGTTCCTGCTGATGTCGGCCACCCTGGGCGACGTCAGCCGCTTCGAGGACGACCTCACCCGCCGCACCGGCCGCACGACCTCCGTGGTCAGCTCCGCCGAGCGGCCGGTCCCGCTGTACTACTCCTACCGCACCACGCCGCTGCACGAGACGCTTGAGGAGCTGCTGGAGACCCGCGAGGCCCCGGTCTACATCGTGCACTTCACGCAGGCGCAGGCGGTCGAACGCGCCCAGTCGCTGACCAGCATCAACATGTGCTCCCGGGCCGAGAAGGACGCCATCGCCGCCGAGATCGGCAGGTTCCGCTTCACGACCAGGTTCGGGCGCAACCTCTCCCGCTACGTGCGGCACGGCATCGGCGTGCACCACGCCGGAATGCTGCCCAAGTACCGGCGCCTGGTCGAGCGCCTCGCGCAGGCGGGTCTACTGAAGGTCATCTGCGGCACCGACACGCTGGGCGTGGGGGTCAACGTACCCATCCGCACCGTGCTGTTCACCGCGCTGAGCAAGTACGACGGCTCCCGTGTGCGGCGGCTGAGCGCCCGCGAGTTCCACCAGATCGCCGGGCGCGCCGGGCGCGCGGGCTACGACACCGTGGGCAACGTGGTCCTGCAGGCGCCTGAGCACGTCATCGAGAACGAGAAGGCGCTGGCCAAGGTCGGCGACGACCCCAAGAAGCGGCGCAAGGTGGTGCGCAAGAAGGCGCCCGACGGCTTCGTCGGCTGGGACCAGAACACCTTCGAGAAGCTCATCGCGGCCGAGCCCGAGCCGCTGAAGTCGCGGTTCCGGGTCAGCAACGCCATGCTGCTCAGCGTCATCGCCCGCCCCGGCGACTGCTTCGCGGGCATGCGCCACCTGCTCACCGACAACCACGAGGACCGCCCCACGCAGCGCCGGCACATCAGCGAGGCGGTGGCCATCTACCGCTCGCTGATCGACGGCGGGATCGTGGAGCGCCTGGAGGAACCGGACGGGACCGGCCGCGTCGCCCGGCTGACCGTCGACCTCCAGCCCGACTTCGCGCTGAACCAGCCGCTGTCCACCTTCGCGCTGGCGGCGCTGGAGCTGCTCGACCCCGCGGCGCCCACCTACCCGCTGGACGTGCTGACCGTCGTCGAGTCCACCCTCGACGACCCCCGCCAGATCCTCGGCGCCCAGCTGAACAAGGCCCGCGGCGAGGCCGTGGCGCAGATGAAGGCCGACGGCGTCGAGTACGAGGAGCGCATGGAGCGGCTGGAGGAGATCGAGTACCCCCAGCCGCTGGAGGAGCTGCTCGACCACGCCTACGAGGTCTACCGGCGCGGCCACCCGTGGGTGGGCGACCACCCGCTGCGGCCCAAGTCCGTCGCCCGCGACCTCTACGAGCGGGCGATGACCTTCACCGAGTACGTGGGCTACTACGAGCTCGCGCGTTCGGAGGGCCTGGTGCTGCGCTACCTGGCCAGCGCCTACAAGGCCCTGAGCCAGACCGTTCCCGAGGACGCCAAGACCGAGGAGCTGCGCGACCTGATCGAGTGGCTGGGCGAGCTCGTCCGCCAGGTCGACTCCAGTCTCCTCGACGAGTGGGAGCAGCTGACCAACCCCGCCGAGGACGACGCAGCCGAGGAGGCCGCCGAGGAGCGCGTCAAGCCGGTCACCGCGAACCCGCGGGCGTTCAAAGTGCTGGTGCGCAACGCGATGTTCCGCCGCGTGGAGCTGGCGGCGCTGGGCCGCTACGCCGAGCTGGGCCGGCTCGACGGCGAGGACGGCTGGGACGCCGAGGCGTGGGAGTCGGCGATGGAGGACTACTTCGACGAGCACGACGAGCTGGGCATCGGCCCCGACGCGCGCGGGCCCGCCATGCTGCTCATCGAGGAGCGGGACGGCATGTGGCAGGTCCGCCAGATCTTCGACGACCCCAGCCGCGACCGCGACTGGGGCATCAGCGCCGAGGTCGATCTCACCGCCTCCGACGAGGTCGGCCACGCCGTGGTCCGCGTCACCGGCGTCAACCGCTACTAGCTCCGCTCTCGGCACCCGGGCCGGGCCCGCCTCCCCGGCGGCCCGTTGCGGGCCTCAGCCCAGCAGGTGGGCGTTGACCTCGCGGGCCTCCCGGGCCAGCGCCGCATCCTCGACGACCGTGCGGCCGGCGCCGCGCAGCCGCTCCACGCCCTCGGCGTGGGCGAAAAGCGCCGGCTCGCGCCAGGCGATCACCACGCGCGGAATCGGCGTGGCGAGGATCAGGTCGGTGCAGGGGCTGGGGCGCGACGTGCGCTCCGTGCAGGGCTCCAGCGAGCTGTAGAGGGTCGCCGAGACCAGCCGCGGGTCGTCGGCGTCCACCGCGCGCAGCGCGGCCTCCTCGGCGTGCTCGTGCGGGTCGTCGCGGCGGGAGTAGCCCTCGGCGATGACACCGCCCCAGGCGTCGACGACCACGGCGCCGACGGAGTAAGCGGTCTCGGAGGGCGGGCACCGGCGCGACAGGGCGATCGCGCTGCGCAGCCAGTGGCGGTCGGCCTCGCCGGGTTCGGGGCCGGTGCCGGGCCGCAGGCCGCAGGCGCGGGGCGAGGCGGGCGGCTTCATCGTCGGGACTCCGTGGTCTGGGGCAGGTAGCGCAGGATCGCCATGTCGCCGAGGGCGCGCGCCTCGGCGAGGCGCATGGGGTGGTCCGGGCCGTCGGCGAACGCGCCCGGTCCCACGAAGCGCGGCGCGTCGGCGTCGCCCACGAGGAAGGGCGCCACGGCGACCCGCAGCTCGTCGGCGAGGCCTTCGGTCAAGAAGCGGGTGTGCACGCCGGTACCGCCCTCGACGAGCAGCCGCTCGACGCCGCGCGCGGCGAGGTCGGCGAGGACCGCGCCGAGGCCGCGGCCGGCCTCGACGATTTCGGCGCCGCCGCCCGCCTCGGCGAAGCGGCGCACCGCGTCGCGGTGGGCGGCCGAGCCGACGTAGACCAGCGTGGCGGCGTCGCCGGTGGTGAACACGCATGCAGCGGGGTCGACGCCGCCGCGCTCGCTGAGCACGACCTTGACCGGGTCGGCGGCGCGCCCCTGGGCGAGGCGCCGCGACCGCCGCTCCGGGGAGCGCACGAGAAGGCGGGGGTCGTCGCTGCGGACGGTGCCCGCGCCGACGAGGATGGCGTCGCAGCCCGCCCGCAGCTCGTCGACCTCGTCGAAGTCCTCGGGCGAGGACAGCCGCAGCCGCTCGGGGCCGGAGTCGTCGATCCGGCCGTCCAGCGACACCGCGCAGCTGAGCAGCGTGTAGGGGCGGGGCATGCCGCCAGCCTAGCGCCCCGCCCCGTCCCACCCGCCATCCGGACTCCGCCACCACCTGCGACGACGCAACCGGTCACGTAGATCACACCATCTCGCTCCCGCACCCCCGCCACGCGCACTCGGGAACTCCCCCGGCGAGCAGGGCGAACCCGCCCTTCCGCAGGTGTGCCGCCGCGCGTGGGTGCGCCGTGGCTGGGAGGTCGCGGCGGCGGTGTCGGGGCATTCCGAGTGTGGAGCAAGGCGGCCTTGCGGTCGCCGGCCGGTTGTTGCATTCGTGCAGGCGGACGCGAGCGGGGCCCGCCCGGTGCTGCTGGCCGTCGACCGGAACGGTCGCCGACGGCGTCCGGGCGGCCCCCGCCGGGCGCGTCCTAGAACGGGTAGCGCTGGATCTCGCTTTGCATGGTGACCCACTGGGTCTCGGTGAAGGCCTCCAGGTTGGCGCGGGTGCCGCCGAAGCGGGCGCCGGTGCCCGAGGCGCGGACGCCGCCGAAGGGCGCCACCGCCTCGTCGTCGACCGTCTGGTCGTTGATGTGCACGATGCCGGTCGGGATGCGGTCGGCCAGTTCCATGCCGCGCATGGGGTTGCCGGTGAGGATGCCCAGCGACAGGCCGTAGTCGCTGGCGGCGGCGATCTCGGCGGCCTCGTCCAGCGTGGAGAACCGGATGACCGGCGCCACCGGGCCGAAGACCTCCTCGTGGAAGGCCGGGGTGTCGCGGGTGACCCCCTCCAGCACCGTGGGCCGGTAGAACTGGGCGTCGTAGGTGCCGCCGGCGCGGACCCGGGCGCCGGCTTCCACGCTGCGGGTGACCAGGTCGTGCACGCGGTCGCGCTGGCCCACGTCGATGATCGGGCCCAGCGCGGTGCCCTCCTGCTCGGGGTCGCCCACGGTCAGCGCGTCGGCCTTGGCCGCGAGCTTCTCCACGTAGGCGTCGGCCAGCGACTCGTGCACAAGGTGGCGCCCGGTCGTCATGCAGATCTGGCCCTGGTGCAGGAAGGAGCCCCAGGCGCCGACCGACGCGGCGCGGTCGACGTCGGCGTCGTCCAGCACGACCAGCGGCGAGTTGCCGCCCAGCTCCAGGTGTGCGCGCTTGAGGTGGCGGCCGGCCGCCTCGCCGACCTTGCGCCCGGCCGCGGTGGAGCCGGTGAAGGAGATGACGGCGATGTTGGAGTCGGCCACCAGCTGCGCGCCGGCCTCGGCTCCGCCGGGCAGCATCTGCAGCACGCCGTCGGGCAGGCCGGCCTCGCGGAACACCTCCGCGATCACGGCGCCGCCCGAGACCGCGGTGCGGGGATCGGGCTTGAGCACGACGGCGTTGCCCAGGGCCAGCGCCGGCGCGACGGAGCGCATGCCCAGGATCAGCGGGAAGTTGAACGGGGCGATGACGCCGACGACTCCCACCGGCACCCGCCGGGCCAGGCTCAGCCGCGGCTGGGCGCTGCGCAGCACCTCTCCGGTGGGCTGGGAGGCCAGGGCGGCGGACTCGTAGGCCTCGGTGACCGCCAGGTGGACCTCGAAGCCCGCCTTCCCGGTCGCCGAACCGGCCTCTCGCCGCAGCCAGGAGGCGATCTCGTCGGCCTCCTCCTCGAACTTGGCGGCGGCCCGCCGCAGTACGGCGGCCCGCTCCTCGAACGAGGCCGCGGCCCAGTCCTTCTGGGCGGCGGCGGCGCGCTCGGCCGCCTCGGCCACGTCGGCGGCTCCGGCCGACCCGATCCGGCCCAGCTCGGTTCCGGTGGTGGGCGAGGTGACCGGGGCGTCGCCCTGAGCGGGCTGCCAGGACCCGGTGAAGACGTTGCCGCGCCATTCGCGGTCGTTGAGCAGTGTCATGGTTGGCTCCTTGCGCGTCGAACGGATGAGGGGCCGGGCGGCGCCGGCGGCGGTCCGCCGTCGCCGTCCGCAGGGTCCGGCGGCGGGCGGCGCCTCCGCCGCCCGCCGGGTTCGTGAACAGCCGCCCGGCCCGCCGGTGCTCGGCGCCGTGCCCGCGGCGGCTACTCCTTGCCCGCCTCCTGCGGCTGCGCTGCGCCGGGCTGGGAGGCGTTGCGGATCTCGGCGTAGATGCGCGTGCGCAGCTCGGCGAAGCGGTGCTCGCCGCGGGTGTTGATCTGGTCGCGCTCGTCGGCCAGGTCGATGGACACGTCGTCCTGGATGACCGTCGGCGAGGACGACATCACCAGGACGCGCTGGCCCAGGTAGACCGCCTCGTCGATGTCGTGGGTGACGAACAGGACCGTCATCGAGAACCGCTTCCACAGTGTGCGGATGAGGTCCTCCAGGTCGGCCCGGGTCTGGGCGTCCACTGCGGCGAAGGGCTCGTCCATCAGCAGCACGCGCGGCTCGTAGGCGATCGCGCGGGCGATGGCGACGCGCTGCTGCATGCCGCCGGAGAGCTGCCAGGGGTAGGCGTCGGCCGACTTGAGCAGGCCCACGGCGTCCAGCGCCTCGTCGCTCAGCTCGCGGCGGCGCTTGGCGGGCAGCCGCTTCTCCTTGAGCGGCAGCTCCACGTTCTGGCGCACCCGCAGCCAGGGGAACAGGCTGCGGCCGTACTCCTGGAAGACCACCGCCATGTCCGGCGGAGGCCCGGTGACCGACGTGCCGGCCAGCACGACGCTGCCGCTGGTGGGGCGCATCAGTCCGGCGATGCACTTGAGCAGCGTCGTCTTGCCGCAGCCGGACGGTCCGACCAGGCAGGCCAGCTCCCCGTCGCCGAGGTGGAAGGTCAGGTCGCGAAGCGCCTCGACCTCGCCGTGCTGACCCGGGTAGATCTTCTGCAGTCCGGTGACATCGAGCATGTGGGCCTTCTTATGCGCAGCGGCGGTCTGTTCCGCCGGTGCGGTCGATGTGGTCGCCATGGTTCGCTCACTCCCCGCGCGCCGCGGCGCGCGTTCCGTTGTACCAGCTCAGCACCTTGCGCTCGACGAGGCCGAAGACCACGGAGAGCAGGAACCCCAAAAGCCCGAGCAGCAGGATGCCGCTCCACATCTCGGGGATGGCGAAGGTGCGCTGGAACTGGATGATGGTGTAGCCCAGCCCGCTGCTGCTCGCGAACATCTCGCTGATGACCATCAGGATGATCGCGATCGACAGGCCCTGGCGCATGCCCGCCATGATCTGCGGACTGGCCGAGCGCAGCACCAGCGTGGTCAGCCAGCGCCGGCCCCGGATCCCGTAGCAGCGGCAGGTGTCGACCAGCACCGGGTCCACGGCCCGTACGCCCTCGATGGTGTTGAGCAGGATCGGCCAGATGCAGCCGGAGACGATCACCAGGAGCTTCATCGTGGTGCTGACGCCGACGAACAGCATCAGCAACGGGACCAGCACCGGCGGGGGGATGGCGCGGAAGAACTCCAGGACGGGTTCGAGCAGGGCGCGGATGCGCGCGGACAGCCCGAGCACCACACCCAGGCCGACGCCCAGGACGACGGCCAGGGCGAAGCCGCCGAAGAGCCGCCCGACGCTGGGCAGCACGTCTTCGAGCAGCCGCTCGGTCCCCCAGACCTCGACGAACGTGGCGGCGATCTCCCCGGGTGTGGGCAGGTAGTACACGCCCGAGACCAGGCTGGCGACCCACCACGCGCCGATGAGCACCGCCGGCAGCAGCAGGATGTGCAGGGCGCGCATCGCAGCGCGGCCGGCGCCTCCGGCGGTGCGTGCGGTCGTTGTCGCGGCGCTCACGCGATCTCCTCTCCGCGGACCGAGGTGTGCCAGCGCAGCGCACGCCGCTCCAGTGCGCGCACGCCGACGTTGACGGCGACGCCGAGGGCGCCGGTGGCGATGATGAGCGCGTAGACCAGCGCGGTGGCGTCGCTGTTCTTGGCGACGGAGATCTGCTGGCCCAGGCCGGGCGTGCCGATGATCAGCTGTCCGGTGATGGTCAGGATCAGCGCGACGGCCGCTCCCAGCCGCAGTCCCGTCAGCATGTAGGGAAGCGCCGAGGGCCAGGCGACGTAGCGCAGCCGCGCCATGCGCCCCAGTCCGTAGGAGCGGGCGGTCTGCTCGGCGACGGGGTCGATGTCGGCGACGCCGTACAGCACCTGGATGTAGATCTGCCAGAACGCGGCGTAGACCACCAGCAGCAGGGTGGAGGCCATGTCGGTGCCGTAGAGCAGGATGGCCAGCGGGATGAGCGCGACGGAGGGGATGGGCCGCAGGAACTCCACCGTCGAGGAGGTGAAGGCCCTCAGCACCGGGACCGAGCCGACGACGAACCCGAGCACGACGGCCGCGGCGAAGGCCATGCCCAGGCCGATCGCCCACGTCATGACGGTGTCGCCCACCGCGGTCCAGAACTCGGGCAGCGCCAGCCGCTCGCCGAGCGTGGCGAGCACCTCCGAGGCCGGCGGAAGGTAGCGGGCGGGGACGACCCCCAGACGCGGCACCGCTTCCCAGACCAGCAGGAAGCCGACCACTCCGACGGTCCCCAGCAGCGCGCGGTTGGGCGGGCGCCGCGCGGCACGGGGGCGTCCCCCCGCCCCGGAGGGACGGGCGGGGGGACGCGCGGTGGTGGTATCAGCCGTCATTGGAACAGCTTGTCCATGTCGGGCTGCTTCTCGATGACGCCGTCGTGCATCATCAGGTCGGCGATCGACTGCGCGGGCTTCTTGTAGCCGTCGGTGGGCCAGCGCGGCAGGCGGATCTTCTCGATGGTGGCGGAGTCCATCTCGGTGTACTCGCCGAGGATGCGGCGCACCTCGTCGGGGTTCTCCTCGGCGTAGGTGAGGGACTCGTTGACGGCGGCGGTGAAGTTGTCCACCAGCTCCGGGTCCTGGTTGACGATCTGCTCGGTGGTGAAGTAGTAGGCCACCGAGAGGTTGGGGTCGGCGTCGACGAAGTTCGAGGCGACCTCGGTCGCGCCGTTGTTCAGCGAGGCGGTCAGGAACGGCTCGACGACCCAGGCGGCGTCGACGTCGCCCCGCTCCAGCGCGGCGGGCATCTCCGGGAAGGGCAGCTCGACGAACTCGACGGTGTCGGAGTCGCCGCCGGCCTTGCGGATGGAGTTGCGGACGGTGGTGTCGCCGATGTTCTCCAGGTTGTTCACGGCGATCGTCTTGTCTTCGAGGCCCTTGGCGTCGGAGATGTCACTGCCCTCGGGCACCACGACGCCGCCGAAGTCGGCGCCCTGCTCGCCGGTGCTCGTCACGCCGTTGGCGACGATCGTCAGCGGCAGGTCGTTGCTGCGTCCGACGATGATCGAGGTGATGTTGCCGAAGGCGAAGTCGAACTCGCCGGAGACGACGCTGGGCACAGCCTGGGCACCGCCGGTGGTGTTCTGGATCTCCATGTCGATGCCGTGCTTCTCGAAGATGCCCTGGTCCAGGCCGAGGTGCAGGGGCGCGACGTCGACGATGGGGATCGCTCCGACCTTGATCTTCTGGGGGCCGCCGCTGTCGCCGCCGCCGCCGTCCTGGCCACCGCCGCAGGCTGTACTCGCGAGCAGCGTGACCGCGGCGGCGGCCGCGGGGAGGATCATCCGGCGCATGTTGGGTCTCCTGGTGGGTGATTTGTCGGGCACGCGCCGCTCATCGGGCGCGGGTGGGGTACTCCCGGGTGGGTCATCCCCAGACTTCGGCGGCGGTCTCGACGATCAGCCGCAGCTTCGCGACCTGCTCGTCGTAGGTGAGGTCGTTGCCTTCGAAGGTGCTGGAGAATCCGCACTGCGGTGCGAGGCAGAGCTGCTCGAGCGGGATGTAGCGGCTCGCCTCTTCAATGCGGCGTTTGAGGTCGTCCTTGCTCTCCAGGGCACCGCGCTTGGTGGTGACCAGTCCGAGGACCACGTACTTGCCCTCGGGGACGAAGCGCAAGGGTTCGAACCCGCCGGAGCGGGCGTCGTCGAACTCCAGGAAGAAGCCGTCGACGCCGAGCGAGCCGAACAGCTCCTCGGCGACGAAATCGTAGCCGCCTTCGGCCACCCACGAGGAGCGGAAGTTGCCCCGGCACATGTGGGTGGTGACGCGCATGCCCTCGGGACGGCCGGCGAGGGCGGCGTTGATCTGGGAGATGTAGCGGCGGTGGATGCTGTCGCCGTTGTCGCCGCGCTCGTCGATCATGGTGCGCTGGCGCGGGTCGTTGAGGTAGGCGAGGCTGGTGTCGTCGAGCTGGAGGTAGGTGCAGCCCAGCTCGCCCATCCGGCGGAGCTGCTCGGCGTAGGCGGCCGACAGGTCGTGCCAGAACTCCTCGGCGTCGGGGTAGACGGCGGGGTCGATGGAGGCCTGCCCGCCGCGGTAGTGGACCATGCTCGGCGAGGGGATGGTCAGCTTGGGCGTGCCGGTGGAGACCGTGTCGCGCAGGAAGGCGAAGTCGTCGGCGAAGATCGTGTGCTCCAGCCCGATCTTGCCGCTCACCTGCAGGGCGGCGGGGGTGAACTCGATGTCGCCCTGCTCGTTGTGGAAGGTGACCTGCATGTCGCCCGCGGCCTTGGTGATGCCGCCGAGCTGGTAGATGAAGTCCATGTGCCAGGAGGCGCGGCGGAACTCGCCGTCGGTGGCCGTGGAGAGGCCGACCTCCTCCTGCATGCGCACGACGTCGCGGACGGCGTCGTCCTCGATGCGGCGCAGTTCGTCGGCGCTCAGTGCGCCCTCGGCGTGGCGGGCGCGGGCGTCGAGCAGGTGCCGCGGACGCAGCAGACTGCCGACGTGGTCGGCTCGGAAGGGCGGTCGTTCTAGGCGGCTGGAAGATGGGGTCATGGTCTCGCCGGTCTCCCTTCGGTCGTGCGTGCGAACCGGCGCGGAGAGAGTCTCCTGCGCTCGGCGCCGGGGCCCACTCGCCTGCCGACCGCTGCGCTGTGCCCGGGTCGGGCTCCGCGGCGGGCGGGCCGCTGCGCGGCGATGCGCCGACGCGCGACGAAGGCCCCGATCGCCCGCCGCTGCGGGCGAACAACTGCGATCGAGTGCCTGTGCACCGTATCGCATCCGCCAGCACCTGTACGAGATACGAACACGCGTTCTTCGAGCGAACATAAGTGACGGTGATCACCCACGTCAACCCCCATATTCCGGATACCAGAACCGGCCGTGTGCGTCGCCACCTGGGGACTCTCTTGTGCGGTATGAGAACATCCCCCTAGGCGCAGAAACGCGGGGCGGCGCAGCGCGCACTCCGCGTTCGCCGCGCGCCCCCGCAGACCGAAGGGAAAAGACATGAGCACGGACCTCACCGAGCCCGGCGCCCAGCCCAAAGGCGAGCACTACGTGCAGTCGCTGGAGCGCGGTCTGGCCGTGATACGCGCGTTCACCGCACAGACCCCCACGATGACACTCAGCGAGGTGGCGCGAGGGACCGGGCTGACCCGCGCGGCGGCCCGGCGCTTCCTGCTCACGCTGACCGACATGGGCTACGTGCGCACCGACGGCCGGCTGTTCTCGCTGACACCGCGGGTGCTGGAGCTCGGCTACGCCTACCTCTCCTCCGCGGGGCTGCCCGAGGTCGTCCAACCGCACCTGGAGCGCCTGGCCGCCGAGCTGCACGAGTCCTCGTCGGTCTCGGTGCTCGACGGCGGCGACGTCGT
Organism: Streptomonospora arabica; assembly: GCF_039531585.1. NCBI lineage: Bacteria > Bacillati > Actinomycetota > Actinomycetes > Streptosporangiales > Nocardiopsidaceae > Streptomonospora > Streptomonospora arabica. The sequence goes on from NZ_BAAAQI010000001.1 coordinate 511,623, forward strand.
CTACGTCGCCCGGGTGTCGACCTCGCGCATCATGAACGTGGCGATCAACGTCGGCACCCGGTTCCCCGCCTACGCCACCTCGATGGGGCGCGTGCTGCTCGCGGGCCGCCCGGCGGAGGAGCTGGACGACTACCTGGACAACACCGAGCCGGCGCGGCTGACCGCCTACACGGTGACCACGGCGGGCCGGCTGCGCGCGGAGATCGAGCGGGTGCGCAACCAGGGCTGGGCGCTGGTCGACCAGGAACTGGAGGAGGGGCTGCGCTCGGTGGCGGCCCCCGTCCGCGACCGCGACGGCCGCGTGGTGGCCGCGGTCAACGTCTCCGCCCACGCCAGCCGCTCCTCGGTGGAGGACATCCGCCGCGACCTGCTGCCGCCCCTGCTCGCCGCCGCCGCGCGCATCGAGGCCGACCTGGAGATCTCCCAGCGGGCCTCGGGCCACCTCTAGCCGACCCGCCTTCCGCCGCCGCACCCCCGCGCTCGGCCAAGCCGCTCCGCCCTGCCGGCGCGCCGCCCCGGCGACGTCCGGCGCACCCGGCACACGGCACCCGCCCGCCGGAGTGCCGCGAAGGCGCCGCCCACCGCGCCCCGACATCCCGTCATCCGACCCCTGCCTCCCTCACCCCACCACCCCTCCGCCGCGGCGGACGCCTGCTCCGCGCGCCGCCCGGCCCCGCGCCGCAGCCCACTCCCGTTCGCCGCAGCTCCCGGCGCCGCGCGCCGCCCGTTAACCCGCTCTTGACCCGTGGGATGACCGTCGGCAATGATGTGCGTATAAAGAACACACATTCGGCATACGAACAGATTTGGACCACATATGATCGTGCCGCTGGACGAGGCTGTGCGCGAACTCGTCGGCGACGGGGACACGGTCGCGCTGGAGGGTTTCACCCACCTGATCCCGGTGGCCGCGGGCCACGAGATCATCCGGCAGGGCCGGCGTGACCTGACCTTGGTCCGGATGACCCCCGACATCGTCTACGACCAGATGATCGGCGCCGGCTGCGCCGCCAAGCTGGTCTTCTCCTGGGGCGGCAACCCGGGCGTCGGCTCCCTCCACCGGTTCCGCGACGCCATCCAGTACGGCTGGCCCCGCCCCCTGGAGATCGAGGAGCACAGCCACGCCGGCATGGCCAACCGCTACGTGGCCGGCGCCTCGGGCCTGCCCTTCGCGGTGCTGCGCGGCTACGCCGGCACCGACCTGGTCGGCCGGACCGACACCATCAGGACGGTCGAGTGCCCCTTCACCGGCGAGCGGCTCGCCGCCGTCCCCGCCCTCAACCCCGACGTCGCGATCGTGCACGCCCAGCGCGCCGACCGCGCGGGCAACGTGCAGCTGTGGGGCATCACCGGCATCCAGAAGGAGGCGGTGCTCGCCGCCGAGCGCTCGCTGGCCACCGTCGAGGAGGTCGTCGACGAGCTCGAACCGGTCCCCGGCCAGGTGATCCTGCCCTCGCGCGTGGTCACCGCCGTCTCGGAGGCGCCCGGCGGCTCGCGGCCCTCCTACGCCCACGGCTACTACGCCCGGGACAACGGCGCCTACCAGGACTGGGACGCCGTCGGCCGCGACAGGCAGACGTTCCTCCAGTGGCTGGAGGACGAGATGGGCGCCTCGGCCCCGCTGCCCGGAAAGGCAGGATGAGATGACCACAGCGACGGGCTACACCTCCGACGAGATGATGACGGTGGCGGCCGCGCACGCGCTGACCTCCGAGATGGCCTGCTTCGTCGGCATCGGCCTGCCCAGCACCGCGGCGAATTTGGCCTGCCGCACGCACGCGCCGGGGCTGTGGATGATCTACGAGTCCGGCACACTGGGCACGCGCCCCGACACGCTGCCGCTGTCCATCGGCGACGGCGTGCTCGCCGAGAGCGCCGACACCGTGGTCTCGGTCCCCGAGGTGTTCAACTACTGGCTGCAGCCCGGCCGGATCGACGTCGGGTTCCTCGGCGCGGCCCAGATCGACCGCTACGCCAACATCAACACCACCGTCATCGGCGACTACGCCGACCCCAAGGTCCGCCTGCCGGGCGCCGGCGGCGCACCGGAGATCGCGGCCTCCTGCCGCGAGGTCGTGGTGATCGCCCGCCAGAGCACCCGCGCCTTCGTCGACCGGGTGGACTTCGTGACCTCGGTCGGCCACGGCCGCGGCCCCGGCGACCGCGACAGCCTGGGGCTGACCGGCGCTGGCCCCACCCGCGTCATCACCGATCTCGGCGTGCTCAAGCCCGACCCCGCCACCCGCGAGCTGACCCTCGTCCAGCTGCACGCCGGCGTCACCGTCGACGAGGTCCGCGCCGCCACCGGCTGGGAGCTGGCCGTCTCGCCGGACCTGGCCGCCACGCCCGAGCCCACGGCCGAGGAGCTGTCGGTGCTGCGGTCGCTGACCGCGCGCGGGTAGACCGGAAACGAGGGGGGCGGCGCCCCGAGAGGCGGACGGGGGCTGATAGTCAATGACCCGTCGGCAAAGGCGGCCACCGACCGCGCCGGCCGGCTTTGCCTCCGCGCGGCGGCGCTCCCCGCAAGCACAGGAAAGGCCCGCAATGACCGACGTATTCGTCCTGGACGCGGTGCGCACCCCCTTCGGCAGGCACGGGGGCGCCCTCGCCGGGGTGCGCCCCGACGACCTCGCCGCCCACGCCGTGCGCGGCCTCGTCGAGCGCTCGCCCGGGCTCGACCCCGCCGGCATCGACGACATCTACTTCGGCGACGCCAACGGCGCCGGCGAGGACAACCGCGACGTCGCCCGCATGGCGGCGCTGCTGGCCGGGCTGCCCACCTCCGTGCCCGGCGCCACCCTGAACCGGCTGTGCGGGTCCGGCCTGGAGGCCGTGATCGCCGCGAACCGGGCGGTGGCGGTGGGTGACGCGTCGCTGGTGCTGGCCGGCGGCGTGGAGTCGATGAGCCGCGCCCCCTGGGTGCTGCCCAAGCCCGCCAAGGGCTTTCCCGCCGGCCACGAGACGCTGCACTCCACCACGCTGGGCTGGCGCATGGTCAACCCGGCGATGCCGCAGGAGTGGACGGTCTCGCTGGGCGAGTGCACCGAGCAGATCGCCGAGCTGTACGGCATCGAGCGCTCCGAGCAGGACGCGTTCGCCCTGCGGAGCCACACCAACGCCGCCCGCGCCTGGGAGAAGGGCGTCTTCGACGCCGAGATCGTGCCGGTGCCCGGCGTGGAGCAGGCGCGCGACGAGAGCATCCGCGAAACCTCGCTGGAGAAACTCGCGGGCCTCAAGCCGGCGTTCCGCGCCGACGGCACCGTCACCGCCGGAAACTCCTCGCCGCTCAACGACGGCGCGGCCGCGCTGCTGATCGGCGACGAGGCGGCGGCCTCGGCCACCGGCGCCACTCCCCTGGCCCGCATCGTCAGCCGCGGCGTCGCCGCCGTCGAGCCGCACCGCTTCGGCGTCGGCCCCGTCGAGGCCGCCGAGACGGCGCTGTCCCGCGCCGGCATCGGCTGGGACGACCTCTGCGCGGTCGAGCTCAACGAGGCCTTCGCTGCGCAGTCGCTGGCCTGCCTGCGGCTGTGGCCCGGCCTGGACCCGGAGATCGTCAACCCCAACGGCGGCGCCATCGCCATCGGCCACCCCCTCGGCGCATCGGGTGCGCGGATCCTGGGCTCGCTCGCCCACGAGCTGCACCGCCGCGGCGGCGGCTGGGGGCTCGCCGCGATCTGCATCGGCGTGGGCCAAGGCCTCGCCGTGGTGCTGCACGCCTGATGACGCGCAGCGGGGCCCGCAGCGGGCCCGCCCCCACACCAGTTCCCTCTGAGGGAGGAGGCACAGGAGCCATGAGCACCGACCCGGGCGCCGGCGCGGTCCCGCCGGCGGGGTACCTGCGCGATCACGAGGTGCACCCGCCGCTGGACTATCCCGGATACCGCAGCACCGCGCTGCGCCACCCCAAGCGGCGGCTGCACCTTCTCCCGCACCTGCTAACCGAGGTCACCGGTCCGCTGCTGGGCGAGGACCGCATCGGCGAGACCGACAACGACCTCACCCGCCAGCACGCCGAGGAGCCGCAGGGCCAGCGCATCATCGTGCACGGCCGGGTCCGCGACGGCGACGGGCGGCCCGTGCCCCACACGCTGATCGAGATCTGGCAGGCCAACGCCGGCGGGCGCTACCGCCACACCGGCGACAACTGGCCCTGCCCCCTGGACCCCAACTTCACCGGCGTGGGGCGCACCCTCACCGACGCACAGGGCCGCTACCGCTTCGTCACCATCCAGCCCGGCGCCTACCCCTGGAAGAACCACGACAACGCCTGGCGGCCGGCCCACATCCACTTCTCCCTGTTCGGGCGCGCCTTCACCCAGCGCCTGGTCACGCAGATGTACTTCCCGGGGGACCCGCTGTTCTTCCAGGACCCGATGTGGAACTCCATCCCGGACGAGAAGGCCCGGGAGCGCCTCGTGGCGCGGTTCGACTACGCCAACACCGCGCCGGAGTGGGCGCTGGCCTACGAGTGGGACATCGTGCTGCGCGGGCGCGAGTCCACCGTCTTCGAGTCGGAAGTGGACGACGACTGATGAGCACTGCGCACGGGACGACTCCGTCCCAGACCGTCGGCCCCTACCTGCACATCGGACTGCCCTGGCCGGACGGCCCCTTCGCCCTCGCCGAAGGCGCCGAAGGCGGCGTCTGGATCCGCGGCACCCTCTACGACGGTGCGGGCGCGCCCGTGCCCGACGGCCTGATCGAGACCTGGCAGGCCGACCCCGACGGACGGTTCGACCACCCCGACGACCCGCGCGGCGCCCAGGCGTGGCCGGACTTCCGCGGGTTCGCCCGCAGCGAGACCGACCCCGAGGGCCGGTTCCGGATCCACACCCTCAAGCCCGGCCCGGTACCGGGCGCGGACGGCGGCGTGCAGGCGCCGCACATCGACGTCTCGGTTTTCGCGCGCGGGATGCTCAACCGCACCGTCACCCGCATCTACTTCCCCGAGGAGGCCGCGGCCAACGCCGCCGACCCCGTGCTGTCGACGCTGTCGGAGGCCGAGCGCGCCACGATCGTCGCCCGACCCGCCGAGGACGGCTACCGCTTCGACATCCGCCTGCAGGGAGACGATGAGACGGTCTTCTTCGACATCTGACCGGCGGTGGTGGCGGATGCGGGGCGAGCAGGCAGGCGGACACGCGCGCCGCGCCGCCCGCGGAGGGGTACGGGCGGCGCGGCGGCGGGAAGAAGGGAAGGACCCGTGAGCGAGGACGACGGAGCGGTCGGCGGCCTCTACGGCGGAATCTTCGGCCGCGGCGGCATCGGCGCCGAGACCGGCGACGGGGCGTGGCTGCGTGCGCTGCTGGACGCCGAGGCGGCGCTGGCCCGCGCCCACGCCCGGGTGGGTCTCGTGCCCTCCGACCACGCGGCGGCGATCACCGCCGCCTGCGTCCCGGAGAACTTCGACGCCCACGCGCTGGGCGCGGCCGCGGCCGGCTCGGGCAACCCGGTGGTGCCGCTGGTGGCCGAGCTGACCCGGCAGGTGGGCGGGGACGCCGCCCACCGCATCCACTACGGGGCCACCAGCCAGGACATCATGGACACCGCGGCGATGCTCGTCAGCCGGCGGGCGGGCGCGGTCATCGCCGGGCACGCCGGCTCGGCGGCCGATCGGCTGGCCGCACTGGCCGACGAGCACCGCGAGACGGTGATGGCCGGGCGCACCCTGCTCCAGCAGGCGCTGCCCACCACCTTCGGTCTGGTGGCGGCGGGCTGGCTGGCGGGGCTTGAGGACTCCGCCCGGCACCTGGCCGGCGTGCTGGAGCGGCGGGCCGCCGCCCAGCTGGGCGGTGCGGCCGGCACGCTGGCCTCCCTCGGCGCCCAAGGCCCGGCGGTCGTCGCGGCCTTCGCCGACGAGGTGGGGCTGGCCGAGCCGGACCTGCCCTGGCACACCGAGCGCGGCCGCGTGGCCGACGTCGCGGCCGCCCTGGGCCGGGTGTGCGGCGCCGCGGGCAAGGCGGCCGGCGACGTCGTGCTGCTGGCCCAGACCGAGGTCGGCGAGGTCGAGGAGGTCGCCGGCGCGGGCGTGGGCGGGTCGTCGACGCTGCCGCACAAGCGCAACCCGATCGCCGCCGTCTCGGCCGCCGCCTGCGCCGAGCAGGCGCCCGGCCTGGTCTCGACGCTGTTCGCCGCCCAGGTGCAGCAGCACCAGCGGGCGGCCGGGCCCTGGCACGCCGAGTGGCCGGCGCTGTCGCGGCTGCTGGAGGCGACGGGGTCGGCCGCCGCCTGGCTGGACACCTCGCTGGAGCGGCTCGCGGTGCGGCCCGAGGCCATGCGGGCCAACCTGGCCGCCACCGGCGGCTTCCCCATGGCCGAGCGTGTCACCACCGATCTTGCCCCCGAGCTGGGCCGGGCGCAGGCGCACGAGAAGGTGCGCGAGGCCTGTGCGGAGGCGGCGCGGAGCGGCCGGGACCTCGCGGAGGTGCTCGCCGCCCACCTGGACGGCCTCCGCGACCGCGGTCAGGTCGACGCGCTGCTCGACCCGGCCGGCTACCTGGGGTCGGCGCCCGCGATGGTCGAACAGGCGCTGGCCGCCCACCGCGCCGCAGCCACCGAGTCCAACGGAGGGAGGACGGATTGAGCGTCGAGGTGCACCATGCCGTCCAGGGGCCGCCCGATGCGCCCCTGCTCGTCCTGTCGGGGTCGCTGGGCAGCACCCGGGAGATGTGGCGGCCCCAGGTCGAGGCGCTGGCCGGCCGCTTCCGCGTCGTCGCCTACGACACCCGCGGGCACGGCCGCTCTCCGGCGCCCCCCGGCCCCTACAGCCTGGCCGACCTGGGGGGCGACGTGCTGCGGCTCCTCGACCGCCTCGGTGCCGAGCGCGCCCACTTCGCCGGACTGTCGCTGGGCGGGATGACCGGGATGTGGCTGGCCGCGCACGCGCCCGAGCGCGTCGACCGGCTGGCGCTGCTGTGCACCTCCGCGGAGCTGGAGCGCGAGGGATGGCGTCAGCGCGCGGCCACGGTGCGCGACCGCGGCGTCGGAGCGGTCGCCGACGGCGTCGTGCAGCGGTGGTTCACGCCCGGCTACGCCGCCGGGCGTCCCCGGCTCGTCGAGCGGATGCGCGCCATGGTGGCCGGCACCTCCGACGAGGGCTACGCCGGCTGCTGCACCGCCATCGAGCGCATGGACCTGCCGCCCGTGCTGCCGCGCATCGCCGCACCGACCCTGGTCGTCGCCGGATCCGAGGACCCCGCCACCCCGCCCGACCACGCCGGGCGGATCGCCGCGGCCGTGCCGGACGCGCGCCTGCACGTGCTCGACGGCGGTGCGCACCTGGCCAGCTGGGAGTGCGCCGAGGAGGTCGACGCCCTGCTGCTCGACCACTTCGGCGCCGCCGGGCCCGAGGGCGGCGGACCCGGCGACGGACCGCGAACCGCAACGGAGAACAGCACATGAGTACCGACGAGACCCGCCGCGCCGCCGGGATGGGGGTGCGCCGCGAGGTGCTGGGCGACGCCCACGTCGACCGCGCCGAAGCCGCCAAGACGGGGTTCACCGAGCCGTTCCAGGACCTCATCACCCGCTACGCGTGGGGCGAGATCTGGACCCGCGAGGGCCTGGACCGCCGCACGCGCAGCTGCATGGTGCTCACGGCCCTGACCGCCAAGGGCCACTGGGACGAGCTGGGCATGCACGTGCGCGCCGCCGTACGCAACGGGCTCGACCGCGACGAGATCGCCGAGGTGTTCCTGCAGGCCGCGATCTACTGCGGCGTCCCAGCGGCCAACAAGGCCTTCGGCATCGCCCAGCGCGTGCTGGACGAGCTCGGGGAACAGAACGGGAACTAGGGATGGGACCCGCCCGCCGTCCCCGTCCCGCCGCCGGCACACCCCGCCTTCGGCCGCGGCCCGCCGCTGCTGCCGCACCGGATTCGGCGGGCGCCTTTGCGCTCGGCCGTGAACAACGCCCCACCCGCTTTCTCCTGTCTCCCGTCTCCTGTTCTCCTGCTTCTCCTGTTCTCCTGCTTCTCCTGCTTCTCCTGCTTCTCTTAGAAGGGAGGAAAGCGGCGCGACGGCCCGGTCCCCGCACGACCGGACCCTCCGGCGCGCCGCGGACCCGATCATGCGCACCACAGTCGCCATCATCGGAGCAGGCCCCGCCGGCCTGTTCCTGTCACACCTGCTGCACCTGCACGGCGTCGACTCGGTCGTGCTGGAGCGCCGCGACCGCGACTACTGCGAGCGGCGCCAGCGCGCGGGTGTCGTCGAGCACGGCGTGGCCGAGGCGCTGCGCGAGTCGGGGCTGGGCCGGCGGATGGACCGCGAGGGGTTCCGCCACGATGGCATCGAGCTGCGGTTCGACGGGCGCGGCCACCGCATCGACTTCCCCGACCTGACCGGCCGCCACGTGATGATCTGGGCCCAGACCGAGATCGTCAAGGACCTGATCGCCCGGCGCCTGGCCGACGGCGGGCAGATCCTCTTCGAGGCCGAGGCGACGGCGGTCGAGGGCGTCGAGTCCGAGCGGCCGCGCGTCCGCTTCGCCTCTCCCGAGGGGGACGAGGACGTGCTGGAGTGCGACTACGTGGTGGCCTGCGACGGCTTCCACGGGATCGGGCGCACCAGCCTGCCCGAGGAGGTCGTCAGCACCTACGACAAGGTCTACCCCTTCGCCTGGCTGGGCATCCTCGCCGACGTGCCGCCCTCCTGCGACGAGCTGATCTACGCCCGCCACGAGCGCGGGTTCGCGCTGCACAGCATGCGCTCGGAGACGGTCAGCCGGCTCTACCTGCAGGTGCCCGCCGAGACCGACACCGCGGCGTGGTCCGACGACCGCATCTGGTCGGAGCTGGCCGCGCGCTTCGAGCTCGCCGACGGCGCCTGGAAGCTGGGCACCGGCCCGATCACCGACAAGAGCATCACGCCGATGCGCAGCTTCGTCACGGAGCCGATGCGCCACGGGCGGCTGTTCCTGGCCGGGGACGCCGCGCACATCGTGCCGCCCACCGGCGCCAAGGGGCTGAACCTGGCGATGCGCGACGTGATGCTGCTGGCCGAGGGCCTGCGCCGCCGATACGCCGAGGGGGACACCGCCGGACTGGACGCCTACTCCGACACCGCGCTGCGGCGGGTGTGGCGCGCCGAGCACTTCTCGTACTGGATGACGTCGCTGATGCACACCGACCCGGCGGCGACGCCGTTCGACAACCGGATGCAGCGGTCCTACCTGGAGCACATCGCGGCGTGCCGCCCGGCCGCCGCGCAGCTGGCCGAGAACTACACCGGCCTGCCCGAGGTCTGACCGCCGCGCAGGCGCGCGCAGCACCCGCGCGGCAGCGGCGGCGCGGCGCGGGCGCCGGGGCGCGCGGAGGCGCCGACCGCCCGCCCCGGGGCGGCAAGCGGGATGCGCCGGGCTGAGCCGCGACTCGTCCGCGGGCCGCGCAGACCGCGGCGGTTCGGCCGCATCAACTGAATATTGAGTCAGCCAAGATCGCACTTTCCCACGTCCACCGGGGTCCGGCGTTGCGATTATCGCGAGCGCCCTGGTAACGTCGCCGACCGTGAGCGACTCGATCGACGTCGGCGGCGGGCCGGACCCGATGGCGGGCCTGCGCCAGCGGGTCCGCGAGCTCGTCCTGCTCTCAGGGCGGTCCCAGCGCGAATTCGCCGAAACCATGGGGCTGGAGCCCTCCAAGCTCTCCAAGTCGCTCAAGGGCATCCGGCGCTTCTCCGCCGAAGAGCTCATCCGCATCGCCGACACCGCCGACGTCACGGTGAACTGGCTGCTCAACGGCCGCGACGACGCGGCCACCGTCGTGGCCATCCCCCCGGGCCAGCAGTCCCCCGGCCCGGACGGGGCCGCCGTGCCCGCGCCGCGGTCGGGATCGGGCGACCGGCGGCGCCAGATCATCGAGGCCGCCTGGCAGCTCATCGCCGCCAACGGCTACCACTCCGTGCGCACCGCCGACATCGCACGCGCCTGCGGCACCTCCAGCGCCACCATCCACTACCACTTCCCCACCCTGCGCGACCTGCTGGACGAGGCGCTGCGCACCTCGGCCAAGCAGGCGTTCGACCGGCAGGTGGCGGTGCTGCACAGCATCCCCGACGCACGCGAGCGCCTCGACCGGCTCATCGAGCTGCAGCTGCCCAACCCCGGCCACCTCACGCTGGAGTGGTCGATCTGGATGCAGGTGTGGACCGAGTCCACGCTCCACCCCCATCTGCGCGAACTGCACGCCGGCTACTACCAGCGCTGGCACGACACCATCGCCCAGACCCTGCGCGACGGCGTCGCCCAAGGCGTCTTCCGCCACGTCGACACCGAGGCGACGACCACGCACCTCACCGCGCTCATCGACGGCCTGGCCATCCAGGTCCTCACCCGGCGCCCGGGGCGGACCGTGCAGCGCATGCGCGAGACCCTGCGCGAGTTCGTCGCGACCCGCATCGAAGGAGTCACGAACCAGTGAACGAGACCATGAACACCGACGTCATCCTCACCGCGGCGCTGACCGGCGCCGGCGACACGGTCGGCAAGAGCGAGCACGTGCCGGTGACCCCCGCCCAGATCGCCGAGTCGGCGGTCGCGGCCGCCGAGGCCGGCGCGAGCGCGGTGCACATCCACGTGCGCGACCCCGAGACCGGCGCGCCCTCCCGCGACAACGCGCTCTACCGCGAGGTCGTCGAGCGCATCAGGGAGACCGGCACCGACATCGTCGTCAACCTGACGGCGGGCATGGGCGGCGACCTGGTCATCGGCCAGGACGACCCGCTGGACGCCGCCGAAGGCACCGACCTGGTCAACGGCCTGGACCGGCTGCCCCACGTCGAGGAGCTGCTGCCCGACATCTGCACGCTCGACTGCGGCAGCGTCAACTTCGGCGACGGCAGCCTGGTCTACGTCTCCACGCCCGACATGCTCCGCGCCGGCGCCAAGCGCATCCAGGAGCTGGGCGTGCGCCCCGAGCTGGAGATCTTCGACACCGGCCAGCTGTGGTTCGCCAAGCGGATGCACGCCGAAGGGCTGATCGACGACCCGGCGATGTTCCAGCTCTGCACGGGCATCCCCTACGGCGCGCCCGCCGACCCGGGTGTGCTGCAGTCCATGGTCAACCTGCTGCCCGAGGGATCGCAGTGGGCCAGCTTCGCGATCGGGCGGATGCAGATGCCCTGGGTCGCGCAGTCGATCCTGCTGGGCGGGCACGCGCGCGTCGGCCTGGAGGACAACCTCTACCTCAGCCGGGGCGTGAAGGCGACCAACGCCCAACTGGTGGAGAAGGCCGCCGGGATCATCGAGTCGCTCGGCGCGCGCGTGTGCACGCCCGACGAGGCCCGCACCAAGCTCAAGCTGCGCAGCGCCCGCTAACGCCTCCCTATCCCCCGCCACGCCTCCCCCGCCGCACCCGTTCACCGCTGACGACGAAGGGCTTTCGTGCTCCCCGACAACACCGAGTACACCGAGAACACCCTCCAACACGACCCGCAGCGCCCCGGGGCCGCGGCCGACCCCGAAGCCGTGCGCACCGTGGCGTGCGTGGGTGCCGGCGTCATCGGCGGCGGCTGGGTCGCGCACTTCCTGGCGCGCGGCTACCGTGTCGTGGCCTGGGACCCGGCCGAGGACGCCGAGGAGCGCCTGCGCGGGCTGGTCGACGCCGCGTGGCCCGCGCTGACCGGGCTGGGCCTGGCCGAGGGCGCCTCCCCCGACCGGCTCAGCGTCGTCGCCACGCTGGCCGAGGCGGTCGCCGGCGCCGACTTCGTGCAGGAGAGCGCGCCCGAGCGGCTGGAGGTGAAGATCGGGCTGCTGGCCGAGATCGACGCGGCCGCGCCGGAGCACGTCGTCGTGGCCTCCTCGACCTCCGGTTACTCGATGACCGAGATGCAGGTCAAGGCCGCCCGCCCGGAGCGGCTGGTGGTGGGCCACCCGTTCAACCCGCCCTACCTGGTGCCGCTGGTGGAGGTCGTGGGCGGCGAGGCCACGGCACCCTGGGCGGTGGAGTGGGCCGCGGAGTTCTACCGCGCGGCGGGCAAGTCGGTGATCACCATGGACCGGGAGCTGCCCGGGTTCATCGGCAACCGCATCCAGGAGGCGGCCTGGCGCGAGGCGCTGCACATGGTCGACAACGGCGAGGCCACCGCCGAGCAGATCGACCTCGCGATGACCGCCGGACCCGGCTTGCGGTGGGCGTTCTTCGGGCCGTGCCTGACCTTCCACATGGCCGGCGGCGAAGGCGGGATGGCGCACATGCTCGACCATTTCGGACCGTCGCTCAAGGCACCGTGGACGCGTCTGGAATCCCCCGAACTGACCGCCGAACTGCGGGACGCGATGGTGCGCGAGACCGACGAGGTCGTCTCCGGGCGCTCGACCGCCGACCTCATCGCCCAGCGCGACCGCAGGCTGATCGCCGTCATGCGCGCGCTGGCCGAGGTCGACGCCGAGGAGGAGCGCGAAGCGGCGGAGGCCGGCCGATGACGGCGGCGGAGGCCGGCCGATGACGGCGGCGGCGCCGACGGCGCCCGACGGCGGCGGGTACGCGGCCGTGCTGCGGCAGCGGGTGGCGCCGGAGTGGATCGACTACAACGGGCACCTCAGCGAGGCCTACTATGTGCTGATCTTCGGGTTCGCCACCGACGGCCTGATGGAGCGCGTCGGCCTGGGGCCCGACTACCGGCGCGAGACCGGGCGGTCGCTGTACACGGTCGAGGCCCACGTCCGCTACCTGCGCGAGGTCGGCGAGGGGAGCGAGGTCGAGGTCCGCACCCGCGTGGTCGCGGTCGGCGCGAAGAAGGTCCGGCTGTGCCACGAGATGTGGCTGGACGGCGGGCTCCGCGCCACCGAGGAGCTGATGGCGCTGCACGTCGACCAGCAGACGCAGTCGACGGTGCCCTTCCCCGAAGCCGTGGCCGAGCGGCTGGCGGCGGCGGTGGGCGAGGCGCCCGACTACGCGGGCCGCGCGATCGGCTGACATCCGGGGGCGGCGGGGGCGCCGGGGACGGGTGCGGGCGCGGAGGCGAACGACGCAAGGGCAATTCGGTCCGATTACCTCACCGAATGCGGTGACGTGGTGACCGGCGCCACTTCGACGGAATAGACTCCGAGAACCATCGGCCGACTTCCCCCCTGAAGAGGATGGCGATGCCCCGTTTCGAGTCCCCGGAGTTCATGAAGCGCGCCGGCGATGCTTACAACCCGATCGCCCCCGACATCAAGACCGAGAAGGCGAGTATCGCCCGGGTCTATTCGTATTATCTGGGCGGAAAAGACCACTTCGAAGCCGACCGGGAGATGGCCAACTACGCGGAATCGGTCGTCCCCGGCGTCACCGACCTCGCTCTGGGCAACCGGGCGTTCGTCCAGCGGGCCACCCGCTACCTCGCCTCCGAGCGGGGGGTGGGCCAGTTCCTGGACATCGGCTCCGGTCTGCCCACCGACGGCAACGTGCACGAGATCGCCCACGAGTCCATGCCCGAAGCGCACGTGGTCTACGTCGACAACGACCCGATCGTGCTGGCGCACGCCCGGGCGCTGCTCGCCGACAACCACACCACCCTGGTCATCCGCAAGGACCTGACCCGGCCCGAGGAGGTCCTGGCCGAGGCGGAGCGCACCGGGCTGATCGACCTCAGCCGCCCCCTCGCGCTGATGCTCGGCGGCATCCTGCACCACCTCGGCGACGAGCAGGACCCCGACGGCATCGCCCGGCAGCTGCGCGACGCGCTGGCACCGGGCAGCTGCCTGGTGATCAGCCACTTCTGCGAGCCCGACCCCGCACAGCTCCCCGAGGACTCCGAGCGGGCCCGGCGCCTGCAGGCCGCCTTCCTGGAGCGGCTGAAGACCGGCATGTGGCGCAGCCCCGAGCAGATCCGCTCGTACTTCGGCGACTGGCGCCTGGTCGAGCCCGGCCTCGTCACGCTGAACCGGTGGCGCCCGCTCCCCCCGGACGCCAAGTCCATCGGCACCTACACCATGCCGCCCCGCAACGAGAACCTCATCGTCGGCGGTATCGCCGTCAAGCCCTGACTCCGCCCCGCAGCGCGGCCCCGCCGGCGTCCCGGGGCCCCGGCACCCTGCCGACGGGACCCGGCGCCGGAGCCGGACGCGCCCCTGTCCTGGCTGTCCGCCCGGGGGTGCCGTCCCGTGCCCGGTGCCCGGTGCTCGATGCCCGGCCGCGCCGGAACCGCGGCGCGCGCGGGGAAGTCGGCGCGCGCACGCTTCGGCGCCCAACCACCCGTCGCGACCGACGCCGCGGCTCCACGAAGGCAGCAAGCGCAGCCGCCGCTTCCCCGACTCGCCGCCGCAGCTCCGCACCGCCGACACCGCGCATACCGGCACGCACAGCCACCGGCCGCCCATCCACGCCAGGACGGCCCGGCTATCACCGACGCCGCGGCCCCGCGGGGACAGCAGGAACAGCCGCCATCTCCCGGTTCACGGACGCGGCGTCCCAGGCACCCGCGCCTTTACGCGTCGGCCCGCGAGGCGCCGCCGACCGCCGCCTCCAGCAGGTCCAGGAACCGCACCTGCCCTTTGACCAGCTTGGTCCGCGCCTCCTCCAGCCCGAACCACGTGGCGCGGTCGATCTCGGGAAACTCCGCCGTCCGCCCGGAACGCGGCGGCCACTCCATCTCGAAGGTGTTCCCCTCGATCCGGGTGGCGTCGAAGTCGCCTTCGAGCGCGAAGCAGCTGACGGTCTTGCCGCCGGACTGGCGCACCTCGCCCAGCACGAACGGCTCGCCCGCCGGCGCGGGCCGCCCCAGCTCCTCGGCGAACTCCCGCAGCGCCGCCGCCAGCGGCTCCTCCTCAGCTGTGTACTCCCCCTTGGGCACCGACCAGGCGTGCTCGTCCTTCTTCGCCCAGAAGGGCCCGCCCATATGCCCGAGCAGGACTTCGACCGCCCCGTCACCGCGCCGATACAGCAGCAACCCGGCACTCGTTCTCGCCATACCCCTCCTCTCCCCTTCCTCTCCCCTCGGCCGAACCACGTCCACACCCCCATGAGGCACCGACTCGCGGTAGCGTCAGGCCGATCCCCGGACCGGCATTCCGGCACAACCCCGCCAGCTACCTCAGCGCCCGGTCCGGCGCCCTAGTCGATCAGCTTCTCGTCCCTCGCCCACGGCTCGAACCCGCCGCGAGGAAACGGAAGCCGCATCCCCGTCTCACGGAGCGCGTCGAGGAGCACGGAGGCGTTGGCGACCGTGCAGTCACCGCGTCGGCACGCGTCGGCGACCAGACCGGCCGTCCCCCGCACGGCCAATCCGTGGCTCTCGGCGACTCTCCGGGCGTAGCGGTCGTCCATGACGAGTGTGCCGCCGTGGCACTCGGCGTAGGCGCACAGTGTGGTCTCGCCGATGTTGTGGTCGTCGGACAGGCCCATGCGCCTTCCCCACCGGCTGAAGGCGGCGAGCATCGGCAGCGTGTCGCAGTCGACGACCGACATCCACCCGGCCGCGCGCACGGCTGCGGCCGCCGCGGCGTCGTTGCGGGCCACCTCCTCGACGACCGCGCGCGTTGTCACCGAGACGGATCCGCGGACCAGGTTTCCCAGGACGTCGAGCCGGTCCGCCTTGGCGGAGTGGAGCAATGGGGAGGCGTCGAAGAGCAGGGGGTCGGACGAGGTCAATCTGCGGCTTCCTCGGTGAGGTCCTCGGTGGTGACCTGACCGCGCATCATCTCGACGGCCCGCGCGGGCGTGATCGCCGCCGCACGCAAGGCCGCGACCACCGCCGAGGCGTAGCGCGGCGGGACGCGGACCGAGGCCAGATCCGGCTGCGGCTTCCACCCCAGGGCGTCTCTGAACTCAACGTCGGTCGGTGTACACGCCCGCAGCCTGCGCGCCTCGTCCCAGCCCACACCGCCGGTGCGCCTGAGCTGCGTGACCGCCAACGTCCACGAGACCCGGTAGGTGGCCGAAACCCGGACGAGCGCCTCGCGACGCGCCTCCTCGTCCGCCTCCTCGCCCACCGGGCTCACACAGCCACCGGGGAGCAGGAACTCGGCGGCGAACGCCTCGACGGCTCTCTCCCGCTCCTCGCGGGAGGCGTGCACGCCCAGGTCACTGGAGAACTCGTCGCCGAGCACCATGTGGCCCAGCTCGTGGGCTCCGGTGCTCCGGCGGCGCCCCGGCGCCTGGTCGCCGCTTACCACGGCCGCCGCGATCTCGCCGTCGACGAGAGACGCGCCCTCGGTGCGGAGGGGCACCACCGCCACGAACTGCCCGGCCCGCTCGCACACGTCCGCGACCGAGTCGACAGGCCCCTCTCCGAGCCCCAGCTCGCCACGCAGCCACCCCGCGGCGCGCCGCGCTCCGTCGACGTCGGTCACCCGCTGCCGGCAGCGCAGCAGCCGCGGGACGCGCAGAAAACCGTCGTCGACCAACTGCCGCACATCACGCAGCCACTCCGACAGCACGGCTTCGGCCCGGTGCGCCTCCCGGGCGGCGTCGCTGTCTCCCGAGCTGGCGGCCTCGGCTAGCGCGGAGCGGCGCGAGACGACCTCGGGAGCGGGGTCGAGGAAGGAGGACAGGGGCCAGTGAAGCGCACGCGCGATCCGCGTGAGCTCGACAGCGTCGACCCGCCGGTCCCCCTTCTCCAGCTTGGAGACCATGCTCCGCTCAAGGCCGATCGCGTCGGCGAGCGCCTGCTGCGACAGCCCGGCCGCCGCCCGCCCCACCCGCACGCGCTCACCGATCAGCGCCCAGCTCAGCTCCTCCTGCATATGTGCGATCATCGCACAACCGGAAGGCGTTGTTAACGGCATCAGCAGGACCACCACCGCGCAGGCCACCGCCCAAGCCCCCCTGGTCGCACGCCGTCCTCAATGCCCACCTGCGAAGACAGTGCCGCCGCACGCAGATCCCCGAGGGTGCCGCCGTCGGACTCGGCCGTGACGAGGGCCGTGGGTGCCCCCTGGATCGCCCGACCTGCCCGCCGTTGTGGATCTACTCAACGGCATCGGTAACCTGCCGCTGCCGGAAGTAGCGGCGGATTGGGGGAAACGCGCTGGGATCGCTTCATCGCCGAGGAGTCCGGAGCGGACCTCCTACGCGGTGACACGCTCCTGGTCACCGACCTCAATCCGAACGAATCCGTTCCTGCAAGCCCTCGCACAGAGCGCGCGCACGAGGGGCGAGGCCGGTGCGGGAGCGGCTCACGCCGCACCAAGCCCGCAGAACGCCAACAGGCCCCTCTCCCAGACGGGAAAGGGGCCTGTGTGGACTGATGCCGTGGACGTGCTACCAGGGGTTAACCGTTTGGGAACGGGTTCTAGTAGTGCGTCTCTGGCTCCCGCGACTGGACTCGAACCAGTAACCTGCCGGTTAACAGCCGGCTGCTCTGCCGATTGAGCTACGCGGGATCGGACCCTGACGCCTGCTGGCAGGGCGTTCCCCGCCGCGGCGACACGACTAGACTAGCGCATACGCAGGTGTGCTCGTGACAGGTTTTCCGGGCGCAAGGGGGTAGCGTCAGGGGGCAGGGCGGCACCGTCGACGGAAGAGGGACCTATGCGCTACCGGATCACGTTCGCTGCCGGACTCGCTGTTGGCTACGTGCTGGGGGCCAAGGCGGGCAAGACACGCTACGAGCAGATCGTCCGCGCGGCCCGGAGGGTTGCCGAGAGCCCGGCCGTGCAGGAGACCGCCGGGGTCGTCGGCGCTCAGGTCAGCGGGGCGGGCAAGGCCGTGTACGGCAAGGTGGCCGAGCGCATGCCCGTCTCCTCGCTCAAGGACTTCCTGGCCCGGCCCACCGACGAGGAGGCCGCGGAGCTGAGCGGCACCGGCCCGGACGGCGCTGTGCGGGGCAGCGGGCTGAACGGCTCCGACTCCGGCCGCCGCTGATCCCCGTGCGCCTGACGCGACGCCGCGCGCTGCCCGAGGACCTGCGCTCCCGGGTGTCCCTCCGGCGCGGCGAACGCGTCCTCGCGCTGACCGGCGGGGGCGAGCGCGCGCTGGTGGCCACCGACCGGGCGCTGCACCTGCCCGACGGCCGCGCCGTGCCCTGGGAGCACATCGACCGCGCCCGCTGGTCGGAGGAGGGCTTCACCTTCACCGAAGAGGGATACGGCCGCCGGGTCTACGGCGTGGAGGAGCCGGGGCGGCTGGCCGAGGTCGTCTACGAGCGGGTGACGGCCACGATCGTCGTCTCCCGGCGCTTCTCGCTGGAAGGCCGCGAGGGGGAGGAGGACGGCGGCGCGGGCTTCCGGCTCGTGGCGCGGCGCCCGCCCGGCGGGGCGGACATCACCTGGCAGGTGCACGTCGACGAGGGCGTCGACCCGAAGGACCCCGGGGTCGCCGCCCGGGCCTCCGCCGCGCTCGCCTCCCTGCGCGAGCAGATGGGGGTGTAAGCCCACCCCGGCCACCCCCAACGCCGAGGCCGCGCCGCCGAGACCGGGCCCCTACCCGGCCCCACCACGCCGCGGCCGCCGACCACCCCACGCCCCCGCGCTCGCCTACCGCTCCCGGTCCGGCTCCTTTCGCTCGGCCTCCTTGCGGGCCAGGCCGTCGGCCAGGACCTCCGCCAGATGGCGGGCCGGGCGGCCGGCCTCCTGGTCGATCTGGGTGCGGCAGCTGAAGCCGTCCGCCAGCACCAGCGTCTCCGGGTCGGCCTCGCGCACCGCCGGCAGCAGCACCCGCTCCCCCACGGCCTTGGACACCTCGTAGTGCCCGTCCTCGAAGCCGAAGTTGCCGGCCAGGCCGCAGCACCCCGACTCCAGCACGTCGCCGTCGATCCCGGCGCGCTCCATCAGCTTGCGGTCGGCGTCGAAGCCGATGACCGCGTGCTGGTGGCAGTGCACCTGGCTGATCGCGCGGGCCTCGACGCGCGGCGGCTCCCAGTCCGGGGCGTAGGCGGCGAGGAACTCCGAGAGCGTGTACACCGACGCGGCGACCCGCTCGCTGGCCGGCCCCGGCAGCAGCTCCTGCAGGTCCGAACGCAGCGCCGCCGTGCAGCTGGGCTCCAGCCCGACGACCGGCAATCCCGCCTCCACGTGCGGGGCGAGGGCGCGCAGCGCGCGGCGCATCACCTGCCGGGCGACGCCGAGCTGGCCGGTGGAGACCCAGGTCAGGCCGCAGCACACCTGTCCTTCCGGCAGCACCACGCGGAACCCGGCGTCCTCCAGCACCCGCACCGCCGCGGCGGGCACCTGCGGGGTCAGGTAGTTGCCGAAGGTGTCGGGCCACAGCACCACCGTGCCGCGCTCCGGGCGGGCCGGCGCTGCGCCGCCCTCCCCTGTGCGCGGCGCGGCCCCGCCGCGCCGGCCCAGCACGCCGCCGAGCAGCCCTCCGCCGCGCCGCGGCTCGCCTCCCGCGCCCGCCGCGCGCCGCGCGCGGCGGCGGAACCACCGGGTGAAGGTCGTACGCGCGAACTCGGGGATGCTGCGCTGCGGCGCGATGCCGCCGATCCGCTTCAGCGCCTCGCTGAGCACGCGCGCACCGCCCGCCCGGTTGACCTCCGCCGGGGCCACCGCCGCCAGGCGCGCCCACACCGGCAGCCATCCCATCGAGTAGTGCGAGGCCGGCCGCACGCGCCCCCGGTAGTGGTGGTGCAGGAACTCGGCCTTGTAGGCGGCCATGTCCACGTTCACCGGGCAGTCGCTGCGGCAGCCCTTGCACGACAGGCACAGGTCCAGGCTGTCGCGCACCTCCTCCGAGGCCCAGCCGTCAGTGATCACCTCGCCGTTGACCATCTCGAACAGCGCCCGGGCGCGCCCGCGCGTGGAGTCCTTCTCGTTGCGGGTGACCATGTAGCTGGGGCACATCACGCCCGGCCCCTCGTGGCGCCGGCACTTGCCCACGCCCACGCAGCGGCGCATGGCGCGCGCGAAGTCGCCCTGGTCCTCGGGGTAGTCGAGCACGGTCAGCGGGCCGCTGGTCACGGCGGCCTGGCGCAGGTCGGCGTCCATCGGCAGCGGGTCGACGATGATGCCCGGGTTCATCCGGTTGCGCGGGTCCCACAGCGACTTGAACTCGCTGAACGCGCGCACGACCCGGTCGCCGTACATCCGCGGCAGCAGCTCGGAGCGGGCCTGGCCGTCGCCGTGCTCGCCGGAGACCGAGCCGCCGTGCTCGGCGACGAGATCGGCGGCGTCCTCCATGAACGAGCGGAACTTCCCGCGCCCCTGCGCGTCGCCCAGCCCGAAGTCCACGCGCACGTGCAGGCATCCCTCGCCGAAGTGGCCGTAGACCACGCCCCGGTAGCCGTAGTCGTCCATCAGCCGGTCGTAGGAGCGCAGGTAGGAGCCCAGGCGCTCGGGCGGGACGGCGGCGTCCTCCCAGCCGGGCCAGGCCTCGGTGCCGTCGGGCGCGCGGGTCGCCAGGCCGGAGCCTTCCTCGCGGATGCGCCACAGCGCCCGCGCGTGCGCGGGGTCGACCACCACCGCCGAGTCCAGCGGCCGCGCGGCGCCCGACAGCGAGCGCAGCATCGCCTTGCCGCGCTCCTCCGCCTCGGCGCGGTCTGCGCCGCCGACCTCGACCATCAGCCAGGCCGCGCCGGAGGGCAGCTCGGTGCGCCCGCGGCCCGGTTGCCGTACACGCGAGACCAGCTGCTCGTTGAGCCCTTCGACGGTGAGCGGGCCGTGCTGGAGCAGCTCGGGGACCGCGTCCGCGGCCGCCGGGGCGTCCTGGTAGCCCAGCACGACCAGGATGCGCGACGGCGGCGACTCCACCAGCCGCACCGTCGCGCCGAGCACCGTCACACAGCTGCCCTCGGTGCCGACGAGCGAGCGGGCGATGTGGCCGCCGTTCTCCGGCAGCAGCCGGTCCAGCGAGTATCCCGACACCCGCCGCGACAGCTGGGGCATGCCGGTGCGCAGGTCGCCCATGTAGGTGTTGACGAGGTCGCGCAGCGCGGCGTAGATCCGGCCCTCGCGGGCGGGCAGCGCGGCCAGCCGGTCGAGCTCGTCGCGGCCGGTCGCCCCGACGGTCATCCGTGTGCCGTCGTGCAGCAGCACGTCCAGCGACTCGACGTTGTCGGCCGTGGTCCCCCAGGCGACCGAGTGGGAGCCGCAGGAGTTGTTGCCGATCATCCCGCCCATGGTGCACCTGCTGTGGGTGGAGGGGTCGGGGCCGAATGTGAGCCCGTGCGGCGCCGCGGCGGCGCGCAGGTCGTCGAGGACGACGCCGGGCTGGACGCGGGCGGTGCGGCGGCCCGGGTCGACCTCCTCGATCGCCGTGAGGTGGCGGGAGGTGTCGATCACCAGGCCCTCGCCGATGGAGTTGCCGGCGATGCTGGTCCCCCCGCCGCGCGGGGTCAGCGGCACCCCGTAGGCGTCGCACGCGGCTACGGCGGCGACGACGTCGTCGACCGTGCGCGGCACCACCACGCCGAGGGGCACGTGGCGGTAGTTGGAGGCGTCCTGGGTGTAGAGCGCCCTGGCTTGGGAGTCGAACGCGACGGTCCCGGAGACGTCGCGGCGCAGTGCGCGGCCGAAGCCTTCGAGATCGATGTCGGGCAGGGCGGTCGGGGAGGTCGTGTCGGGCATGATCCCAGCGTGGCGCGGGTCGCGTGGTGAGACAACCGGGACGCGGCGGCGATTCCTGACGGTAGGTGGCGGCTTTCGGGGAGAAGCTGGCCCGTATGGACGAGATCCCGACGCGGACTCCCTCCGCCGCCCCCACCGCAGAGCCCGTCTCCTGGACGGAGTTCTCCGCCGCCGAACCCGCCTTCGCGGCCGAGGTGCGCTCGGTGTTCGCCGCCGCCGAGCACCACGTGCTGGCGACGCTGCGCGCGGACGGATCACCCCGCGTGAGCGGTACCGAGGTGAACCTGGGCGGGGCGGAACTGCTGCTGGGCTCGATGCCCGGCGCCCGCAAGGCGCGGGATTTGCAGCGCGACGGCCGCCTGGCGCTGCACGCCGCACCCGGGCCGATGGACACCGGCGACGCCAAGATCGCCGGCGCCGCGGTGGAGGTGACGGACCCGGAGGAGGCGCGCGCCCTGTTCGCCGACCCCGGCGCCGACCCGGGTGAGTCCCACCTGTTCCGCTTCCTCATCGGCGAGGTCGTGCTGACCTCGGTCACGGGGGGCAGGCTGCGCATCCGCCACTGGCGCCCGGGACGCGGCCTCGCCGACGACTACCGCGACTGAGGGCCCGGCGGCTCCCGGTCCGGCGCACCCGGCCGAGCCCGGCGGACCGCGGCACCGCAGAGCCCGGCCGGGCACGGGTCCCCGGACGTGTTGGAGTGGTCCGTCGGAAGCGGGCGGCACACTCGGGTGCGCCCCGCGCCCGAGGCGCGAAGCGCCGTCCTTCCGGCGCGGGCCCTGCGGCAGGGACCGGCCGTGCCGCTCTCGCAGGGCCGGGGAAGGAGCCGGGGCGGGTCCCCCGCCGACCGGCGAGAACGCAGCGGGCGTGGTGCCGGGGCGCCGGGCCCCGGCAGCGCCCGGCGCGGGTGCCGGCCGATGCCGCCTACAGCAGCCGGGCCAACCGGGCGCTGCTGCGTCGGCGGGGGATCAGGGCCACCATCGCCGAGCCGGGCGACCAGGCCGCCCACCGCAGGGCGCGGGGATCGGCGGGCGGCAGGCCCCCGGCCTTCGACCGCGAGGGGGTGCGGGTGCGCGTGCCGCCCCGCAGCGCCACGCGGTGGAGTGCGCGACCAACGGGCTCAAGCAGCATCAGGGCCGTGCCACGCGCTACGACAAGCTTCGCGTTCGCTACGCGGCCACGGTCCAGATCGCGATCATCAACGACTGGCTCTGACTTCCAAGACAGGCCCTAGCGGCGCGTGTCCGGGCCGCCGCCCGGGTCGAGGCTTGTGTCCATGGCGCGCACGAGCTCGCCTTCGGGGTCCATGTCCAGGTTCCACAGCATGAGCCCGCCGAGGCCGCGCTCGCGGACGTAGGCGCCCTTGGCGGCCACGGTCGCGGGTGTGTCGTAGGACCACCACTCGCCGCCGTCGACCAGCCAGTACGCGGCGTTGACCGGGTCGAGGAAGCGCCGCCCGTCGCGCCGCTGCAGCTCGGCGTAGGAGGCGGCGTCCTCGCCGTACTCGCCCGACGCCGGAGCCTCGGCGGTCTCGCCGCGGCCGAACGAGGGGCTTCGGGGCACGCCCCGCCAGCCGCGGCCGAAGCCGGGGAAGCCCACCACGAGCTTCTCGGCGGGCAGGCCGTGGCCCAGATAGCCCTGGACGGCGCTGTGCACGCTCTCCGCGGGCGCGGCGGCCTCGCCCGCGTAAAGCTGGGCGTGGTGCCCGGTCACGTCGCTCCAGGGCCCGGTGAGGTCGTAGCCCTGCACCGTGGCGAGGTCCAGCGGTTCGAAGGCCTCGGCCTCGTAGCCCGCCTCCATCCGCCCGGTGTCGCCGGGCAGGGAGGCCGACAGCGTGTACTCCCGGCCGGTCTCGCGCTCCAGGGCGTCGAGCTGGCGCCGGAACTCGCGCACGAGCAGGGTGAAGTTCCGCCGGTCCTCGGGGTGCTCGACGTTGTCGGCGTGGCCGTCGCCGCCGGGCCACTCCCAGTCCAGGTCGACACCGTCGAAGACGCCGGCCGCCGCGCCCCGGCCGCCCTGCGGCTCGCCGTCGCGCACCGGCAGGTCGCCGCGCAGCCACAGGTCCAGGCAGGAGGAGACGAACTCCTCGCGCGAGCGCTCGGTGCGCGCCGCCGTGGAGAAGTGGGTGGAGGTGTTCCAGCCGCCCAGCGAGATGCTGGCGCCGAGGTCCGGGTGCTGCTCGCGCAGCTTGCGCAGCTGGTTGAGGCCGCCGGCGAGCGGCTGCCCGTAGGAGTCGGCGCGGCCGTCGACGCTGCCGGCGGCGTCGTAGCGCCGCTGGTACAGCTCCCAGGCCGCGTCGTCGGGGATGTGGCAGCGGCCTTGCGCGTCGATCTCGCCGAAGGCCCACATCAGCCGGGTGAGCCGGGCCGCCGCGCCGCTATCGGCGACGTCGGCGATGCTGTAGCCGCGGGCGGCGGTGTTCCAGTCGGCGAAATAGGCGATGCGGTGCACGGTGCTCGGTCCGCTCCTGAGGGCGTCGACGGCGGCCAGGGCGCCCGCTGCGAGCACGGCGGTCAGCGCCGCGGCCCCCGCACCCAGCAGCAGCCGGCCGGTACGGGTGTGCGGCGCGCGCGACCGCCGCCTCTGCGCACTCGCCGGGTCCATCACACCCGCCAACGTAGCGCCGCGAGCGGGCGGCGCGCCGGGCCGGATCCGGCCGCCGCCGGGAAACCCGGCCCGGCGCTCAGGACTCCAGGAAGTCGCGCAGCGTCTTGGCCAGGGACGGATGGCGCAGCTTGGCCAGGGTCTTGGCCTCGATCTGGCGGATGCGCTCGCGGGTGACCCCGAACTCCTGGCCGACCTCCTCCAGCGTGTGCTGGTGTCCGTCGCGCAGGCCGAAGCGCAGCTGGATGATGCGCTGCTCGCGGTCGCTGAGGCCGCCGAGCAGCGCCACCAGCTGGTCCTGCAGCATGGTGAACGCGGCGGCGTCGGCGGGCACGACGGCGTCGGTGTCCTCGATGAAGTCGCCGAAGTCGGAGTCCTCCTCGCCGATGGGGGCCTGCAGCGACACGGGCTCCTGGGCGATGCGCTGGATCTCCTGGACCCGGTCGTCGCCGAACCCGAGCTCGCGCGAGATCTCGGCGGGGGTGGGTTCGCGGCCCAGCTCCTGGTGCAGTTGGCGCTGCACCCGCAGGAGCCGGTTGATGGTCTCGACCATGTGCACCGGGATGCGGATGGTGCGCGCCTGGTCGGCGATGGCCCGGGTGATGGCCTGCCGGATCCACCAGGTGGCATAGGTCGAGAACTTGAAGCCTTTGGTGTAGTCGAACTTCTCGACCGCGCGGATCAGCCCGAGGTTGCCCTCCTGCACCAGGTCAAGCAGCAGCAGGCCGCGGCCCAGGTAGCGCTTGGCGATGGAGACCACCAGGCGCAGGTTGGCCTCGATGAGCCGCGCCTTGGCGCGCTCGCCTTCGTCGACGATGAGTTCGAGGTCCAGCGCCTCGTCGGGCGCCGTGCGGGGTCCGGGCCGGCGCAGCTTCTCGGCGGCGAAGAGGCCGGCTTCGATGGATTTCGCGAGGTCTACTTCTTCTTCTGCCGTGAGCAGCGGAACGCGCCCGATCTCACGCAGGTAGATGCGCACGAGGTCGCCGGCTGGTGCTCTGCGCCCGAGGTCGGAGGCCGGGGCGGGGTCGTCCTCAGCGGCGGGGTCGACGACGTCGACGCCCTGCTGGGCGAGACCGCGCACCACCTGGTCCAGCGACTCGGGAGGGGCGTCGAGGCGGTCGAGGACGGCGGCGACGTCGGCCACGGTCACCGACTCCCCGGAGCCCGCGCCCGCGACCAGTTGCGCCACCTGGGTGATCGGTGGCATTTCGCCGGGGAGCACCGTTAGAGCCACCCTTACAGTGTGCCCGACCGGGGCGCGCAATAGTGAGGACTATTTTTGTCACCTGCGTGCTACGTGGCACCTGCCGACCGCTCGCGCATCAGGCGCCGCTCCTGCTCAACGGACATCAGCTCGGTGAATACCCGCTGGTACTCCTCGGCCTGAGCGGAGGGGTCCAGCCGCCCCAGGCGCGACTTCAGGTTTGCCACTCGGCGATTGATGGAATGAATCTTGATTGTGCCCAGAATTTCCTGGGCGTAATGCTCGTCGAGTTCTCCGTAGACCTCCATCGGCTCGACCGCCAGCCGGGTGACGAACGCCCGCTGCGCTTCGTCGGAGGCCGCGTCGCACAGCCCGGCCGCCCACTGCTGGGCCTCGCCCGCCGCGGCCACCCCGCCGCGGGCGCTGATCAGCTCGTAGACGGCGCGGTGCTGGGGGACACTGAACGACTCGGCGCCCAGCTCGTCGAACTCGGCGGCCAGCGCCGGGTACTGCACGGCGATCTTCAGCGCCTGGCGCTCGCGCTGCAGCGAGGGGTCGCGCAGGTCGTAGGGTGCGGACTCGGCGGCGCCCGGCGGCGCCTGGGGCGCGGGCCGCCGCGCCGACCCGCCGCCCGGGCGGCCGCGGCGCGCCGCCACGTGCTGGTCCACCCGCCGCTGTACGAACGACTCGTCCATGATGCCCAGCCAGTGGTCCAGGTTGACGCCGTAGAGCTTGCGCACGCCCTCGTGGCGGATGCTGGCCACGATCTCGGCGGCGGCGTCGAGGCCGGCCATGCGCCCTTCGGCGGTGTCGAGGTCGTACTGCTCGATGACCGTGCGGATCATGAACTCGTACAGCGGCTTGCGGTCGGCGACGAGGTCGCGCACCGCGGCGTCGCCCTGGCGCTGGCGCAGGTCGCAGGGGTCGAGGCCGTCGGGCTGGACGGCCACGAAGGTCTCGGAGGCGAACCCGTGCTCCTCGGCGAAGGCGCGCACCGCCGCCTTGCGGCCGGCGGCGTCGCCGTCGAAGGTGAACACGACCTCGCCGCCCTGGTTGGAGCGGCCCAGCAGCATGCGGCGCAGCACCTTGAGGTGGTCCTCGCCGAAGGAGGTGCCGCAGGTGGCCACGGCGGTGGTGACCCCGGCCAGATGGCAGGCCATGACGTCGGTGTAGCCCTCGACGATGACGGCCTTGCGATCGCGCGAGATCTCGCGCTTGGCGAGGTCGAGGCCGTAGAGCAGGTGGCCCTTCTTGAAGATCGGGGTCTCGGGGGTGTTGAGGTACTTGGGGCCGTCGTCGCCGGGGTCGAGCTTGCGGGCGCCGAAGCCCACGATCTCGCCGGCGACCTCGCGGACCGGCCACACCAGCCGGTTGCGGAACTTGTCGTAGGCGCCGCGGCGGCCCTGCCCGGCCAGCCCCGCGGTGATGATCTCCTGGTCGGTGAAGCCCTGGTCGCGCAGGTGCGTGGTGAGCGACTCCCAGCCGCCGGGGGCGTAGCCCACACCGAAGTACTCGGCGTCGGCCCGGCCGAACCCGCGCTCGCTGAGGAAGCGGCGGCCCTCCTGGGCGGCGGGGGCGAGCAGCTGGTCGGCGTAGAAGCGCTGGGCCTCGCGGTGGGCCTCGATGAGCCGCTGGCGCTGGCCCTGGTCGTTGCTGCGGGAGGTGTATCCGCCCTGCTCGTAGCGGAGCCGGATGCCGCTCTGCTGGGCCAGCGACTCCACTGCCTCGACGAAGCTGAGGCTCTCGATCTGCTGGATGAAGCGGATGACGTCGCCGCCCTCGCCGCAGCCGAAGCAGTAGTAGAGACCGCGCGCGGGGGTGACGTTGAACGACGGCGACTTCTCGTCGTGGAAGGGGCACAGGCCCTTCAGCGAGCCGCCGCCCGCGTTGCGCAACTGCAGGTACTCCCCCACCACGTCGGCGATGGGCGTGCGCTCGCGCACGAGTGCGACGTCTTCGTCTCTGATCCTGCCGGCCACGGTCCCCAGCGTAGTTCGTGGCACCGACGCCTCCGACCCCGGATGCCGGGCTGTGGACGAGCCGCGGGGGCCGGGGCGCGCGGCACGGCGATCCGCGCCGCGCGCCCGCGGGTCACCGCGGCGGTGCCGGAGCCGTCGCCTCGGCTGAGCCCTCCTGCTGCTTCCGGGCAGCGGAGTCCTCGGCCTGTTCGGGTGGCAGCGGCCCCGATCCCGAGCCCTTCTTGCCGGCGGTGCCGCCGGCGCGCCCGTAACCGACGCGCTGCTTGTTGTAGATGTCGAAGGCCACGGCGGCGAGCAGCACCAGGCCCTTGATGGCCTGCTGCCAGTCCACGCCCAGCCCGATGATGGACATGCCGTTGTTCATCACGCCCATGACCAGCGCACCGACCACGGCGCCGATCACGGTGCCCACACCGCCGGAGGCCGAGGCCCCGCCGATGAACGCGGCCGCGATCGCGTCCAGCTCGAACATCTCGCCCGCGCCGGGGGTGGCGGCGTTGAGCCGCGCGGTGAAGACCAGGCCCGCCAGCGCCGAGAGCACGCCCATGTTGACGAACACCCAGAAGGTGGTGCGCTTGGTCTTGACGCCGGAGAGGCGGGCGGCCTTCTCACTGCCGCCCACGGCGTAGATGCGCCGGCCGGCGGTGGTCGACTTCATCAGGAAGGAGTAGCCCACGATGAGGACGAGCAGCAGCAGGCCCACGATCGGAATCCCGTTGTAGTCGGCCAGGGCGTAGGAGAACAGCATCACCACGAGCACGGTCGCCGCCGCCTTGGCGGTGGTCAGCGCCGCCGAGGGGGCGGGCAGGCCGTACTCCAGGTTGCGTGCGCGCACGCGCCACTGGATCCAGACGAGGGCGACCGAGCCGACGGCGCCCAGCGCGAGCGTCAGCAGGTGCGGCCCCTCGGTGAACCCGGGGATGAACCCGCTGGCCCACATGCGCACCGACTGCGGCAGCGGGCCGATCGAGCGCCCGCCCAGCACGATCAGGGTGGCGCCGCGGAAGATGAGCATCCCGGCGAGGGTGACGATGAACGCCGGGATGCGCACGTAGGCGATCCAGAAGCCCTGCCAGGCGCCGATCAGGCCGCCCGTGGCCAGCGCGAGCGGCACGACGACCAGCGGCGGCAGCCCCCAGCTGGTCATGAGCACGGTCGAGACCGCGCCGGTGAACGCCACCACCGAACCCACCGACAGGTCGATGTGGCCGGTGATGATGACCAGCATCATCCCCACGGCCAGGATCAGCACGTAGGAGTTCTGCATGATCACGTTGGTGATGTTCAGCGGCCGCAGGAGCAGGCCGCCGGTGAGGATCTGGAACAGCAGGACGATGACCGCCAGCGCGATCACCATGCCGTACTGCCGCGCGTTGTTGCGCACCAGGTCGCGCAGTGTGCGCAGGAGTGGTGTTGGTTGCATGGCCAGTCACGCCTTCGTCGTGGTCATCAGCTTCATCAGGGTCTCCTGGTCGGCCTTCTCGCGCGGCACCTCCCCGGTGATCCGCCCCTCGCACATCGCGTAGACGCGGTCGCACATGCCCAGCAGCTCGGGCAGCTCCGAGGAGATGAGCAGCACGCACGCGCCCTGGGCGGCCAGGCGCTGCACGATCACGTAGATCTCGTACTTGGCGCCGACGTCGATGCCGCGGGTGGGCTCGTCCAGGATCAGCAGGTCGGGCTCGGCGAACATCCACTTGCCCAGCACGACCTTCTGCTGGTTGCCGCCGCTGAGGTCGCCGGTGGTCTGGAAGACGCCGTTGCTCTTGACCCGCATGCCGGTTCGCATCTCCTCGGCCGCGACGGCTTCGCGGGCGGGGTCGATCACCGTGCGCCGGCTGACGCGGTGCAGCCCGGCCAGGGTCAGGTTGCGCCGGATGTCGTCGTCCAGGATCAGCCCGAGCTCCTTGCGGTCCTCGGGCACGTAGGCGATCCCCGCGGCGATGGCGTCGCCGACGTCGCGCAGGTGCACGGGCCTGCCGTCCTTGTGGACGGTGCCCTCCACGTAGCGCCCGTAGGACCGCCCGAACACGCTCATCGCCAGCTCGGTGCGGCCGGCGCCCATCAGCCCGGCCAGGCCCACGATCTCGCCGCGCCGGATGTCCAGCCCTGCGCCGTCGACCACCCGCCTGCCCATCTGGGTGGGGTGGTCGACGGTCCAGTCGCGCACCTCGAAGCGCACCTCGCCGATGTCGGCGGTGCGTTCGGGGTAGCGCTCGTCCAGGTCCCGGCCGACCATCCCGCGGATGATCCGGTCCTCGTCCACGCTTCCCGAGGAGGTCGAGAGCGTCTCGATCGCCTTCCCGTCGCGCAGCACGGTCACCGAGTCGGCGACCCGGGTGACCTCGCCGAGCTTGTGGGAGATGAGGATCGAGGTGATCCCCTGCTCCTTGAGCTCCAGCAGGAGCCTGAGCAGGTTGTCGCTCTCGGCCTCGTTCAGCGCCGAGGTCGGCTCGTCCAGGATGAGCAGCCGCACCCGCTTGGACAGCGCCTTGGCGATCTCGACGAGCTGCTGGCGGCCCACGCTCAGCGCCGAGACCGGCGCCGTGGGGTCCTCGTCCAGGCCCACGCGCCGCAGCACATCGCGCGCCATCGAGGCCGTGCGGCCCCAGTCGATGAAACCGGGGCCGCGCGTGCGCTCGTTGCCGAGGTAGATGTTCTCGGCCACCGACAGCTGCGGGACCAGCGCCAACTCCTGGTGGATGATGGCGATCCCGGCCTTCTCGCTGTCGCTGATGCCGTTGAACGAGCACTCCTGGCCGTCCAGCAGGATCTCGCCGGAGTAGTCGCCGTGCGGGTAGACGCCGCTGAGCACCTTCATCAGGGTCGACTTGCCGGCGCCGTTCTCGCCCATCAGGGCGTGGATCTCGCCTTCCTCAACCGCCAGCTCGACGTTGTCCAGCGCGACGACACCGGGGAACTCCTTGGTGATGCCGCGCATCCGCAGCAGGATGCTCATTTCGGGCACCGCCTCACGAGAGCTCCGACTTTTCGTAGTAGCCGCTGTCGATGAGGGCCTCCTCGTAGTTGTCCTCGTCGACCGAGACGGGCTCCAGCAGGTGGGCGGGCACGACCTTCTTGCCGTTGTCGTAGCTCTCGGTGTCGTTGACCTCGGGCTTCTCGCCCTTGAGGACCGCGTCGGTCATGTTGACGGCCACCTCGGCGAGCTTGCGGGTGTCCTTGAAGACGGTCTGGGTCTGCTCGCCGGCGATGATCGACTTGACCGAGGCCAGCTCGGCGTCCTGGCCGGTGATCACCGGCAGGGGCCGGTCCTCGCTGCCGTAGCCCACGGCCTTCAGCGAGGAGATGACGCCGATGCTGATGCCGTCGTAGGGCGAGAGGACCGCGTCGAGCTGCTCCTTGGAGTAGTGCGAGCTGAGCAGGTTGTCCATGCGCGACTGGGCCTTGGCCCCGCTCCAGCGCATGGTGGCGATCTGGTCCATCTCGGTCTGGCCGCTGCGGACCTCCAGCTTCCCCTCGTCGATGTAGGGCTGGAGCACCGACATGGCGCCGTCGTAGAAGAAGTAGGCGTTGTTGTCGTCGGGCGAACCGCCGAACAGCTCGATGTTGAAGGGGCCCTTCTCGTTCTTCAGGTCGAGGGACTCCTCGATGTAGGAGGCCTGCAGCACACCCACCTGGAAGTTGTCGAAGGTCGCGTAGTAGTCGACGTGCTCGCTGCCGTTGATCAGGCGGTCGTAGGCGATGACCGGGATGTCGTTGTCGGCGGCCATCTGCAGCACGTCGGTGAGCGCCTCACCGTCGATGGCGGCGATGACCAGGGCGTCCACGCCGCGGGTGATCATGTTCTCGATCTGGGCGACCTGGTCCTCGACCACGTCCTCGGCGTACTGCAGGTCGGTGCCGTAGCCGGCTTCCTCGAACAGCCGGACCATGTTCTTGCCGTCGGCGACCCAGCGGTCGGACGACTTGGTCGGCATCGCGATCCCGACGGTGCCGTTCTCTCCTGACTGCTGGGCGGCGTCTCCGACGCCGCCGCAGGCGGTCAGCACAAGCGCCATGACCGCGGCCAGGGCCGCGGACAGGATGGCGGAGGGGGTCCGCTTCATCGTGTGCTCCTCATGATGGGGTGTGGCGGGTTTGGTGCGGGCGGTGCTCAGGCGCGCGGGAGGGCGAGCTTGAGGACCGTCCACGAGACCGGCGGAAGGACGACGCCAAGGCGGCCGTCCTCCAGTCGGACGTCTTTGTTCTCGCGCGGCACGACGCGGTCGGGCCGCTCGCGGGTGTTGGCCGCGTAGACGTCGTCGTCGTGCAGCGTCCGGCACGAGGCGATGCGGTCGGCCTCCAGGCCCCGCAGGTCCACGTCGACGGAGACGTGCTCGTCCGTGGCGCGGTTGACCAGGAAGACGGCGGCCTCGCCGTTGTCGGGGTCGTGGGTGGCGACCGCGTCGACGAGCGGGACCTCGCCGTAGCGGGCGGTCTCGCGCACCGGGCTCTGCGGCTCCACCCGGAGCACGGTGCCCGCCGCGTTGGCGGCGGTCAGCGCGAAGGGGTGGAACGTGGTCTGGCGCCAGGCGGGCCCGCCGGGCTCGGTCATGATCGGCGCGATGACGTTGACGAGCTGGGCGAGGCTCGCCGCGGTGACGCGGTCGCTGTGGCGCAGCAGCGAGATGAGCAGGCTGCCGAAGACCACGGCGTCGGCGAGGTGGTAGCGGTCCTCGATGACGCGGGGGGCCACCGGCCACTCCGTGCCCGGGTCCTTGGCGTGGTGGTGGCT
The DNA here is from genome assembly GCF_039531585.1 of Streptomonospora arabica. NCBI lineage: Bacteria > Bacillati > Actinomycetota > Actinomycetes > Streptosporangiales > Nocardiopsidaceae > Streptomonospora > Streptomonospora arabica. The sequence goes on from NZ_BAAAQI010000001.1 coordinate 543,571, forward strand.
CTGGTACCACACGTTCCACTCGTCGAAGGAGAGCTGGATCCGCTTCTTGGCGCCCAGCTTGGCCCGCACGGCGTCGGCGGTGGCGACCACGGACTCGATGAAGTGGTCCATGTCGGTGCTGGAGGCCAGGAAGCTCGCCAGGTCGCCGTCGTGCTCCTCGTAGTAGGCGTGCAGCGAGATGTAGTCGACGTAGTCGTAGGCCTGCTCCAGCACCTCGGCCTCCCAGGCCCCGAAGGTGGGCATGGTCGACCCTGAGGAGCCGCAGGCCACCAGCTCCAGGTCGGGGTCGCTCATCCGCATGGCGCGGGCGACCTCCGCCGCCAGCCGGCCGTACTCGTGGGCGGTCTTGTGGCCGATCTGCCAGGGGCCGTCCATCTCGTTGCCCAGGCACCACATGCGGATGCCGTGCGGCTGGGGGCTGCCGTTGGCGGCGCGCCGGTCCGACAGCGCGGTACCGCCGGGGTGGTTGGCGTACTCCAGCAGGTCGACGGCCTCCTGCAGGCCGCGGGTGCCCAGGTTGACGGCCATCATCGGCTCGATGCCCAGCCGGCGGGTCCAGGCCGCGAACTCGTCCAGGCCGAACTGGTTGGTCTCGGTGGAGTGCCAGGCCAGCTCGCGCCGCACCGGCCGCTGATCCTTGGGGCCGACGCCGTCCTCCCAGCGGTAGCCCGAGACGAAGTTGCCGCCGGGGTAGCGCACGGTGGTGACGCCCAGCTCGCGGACGAGCTCGGCCACGTCGGCGCGGAAGCCGTCGGCGTCGGCGGAGGGGTGGTCGGGCTCATAGATCCCGGTGTAGACGCAGCGGCCCATGTGCTCGACGAACGAGCCGAAGGTGCGGCGGTGCACGGGCGCGACGCGGAAGGCGGGGTCGATGGTCATCGACGCGTGCAGCATTGGCGGTTCTCCCCCTGGGTCCGGGTTGCTGTGTCGGTTGCGGTTCGCGGGCGGCGGTTCGGGGCTTTCGGGTCCCCCCGTTGCGGGGCCGGCGGGCGCCGGTCCCGCAACGGGGCGGAAAGGGGCGTCAGGGCGCGGGCCGGGTCCGGGCGCCGGGGCTCCGGCGCACCCTGCCGGTCACTTCAGCCCCGCATCGGTGACGCCGCGCACGACCTGGCGCTGGAAGAGCATGAAGACGACGATCAGCGGGAGGGCGCCCAGGACCGAGGCGGCCATCTGCTGGGCGTAGAGGATCCCGTAGGCGCTCTGGACGGTGCCCAGGCCGACCGGCACGGTCATCAGCGCCGGGTCGGTGGTCGCCACGAAGGGCCACAGGAAGTTGTTCCAGGCCTGCACGAAGGTGAAGATCCCCACGGCGGCGAGGATGGGCACAGACATGGGCAGCACCACGTTCCACAGCACCCGCAGGTGCCCGGCGCCGTCGATCCTCGCGGCCTCCTCGTAGTCGCGCGGGATCGCGTCGAAGAACCGCTTGAGGATGAAGATCATGACCGGGGCGACGACCTGGGGCAGCGCGACGCCCCAGTAGGTGTCGACCAGGCCGAGGAAGGTCATCTCGTCGAACAGCGGGACGATCAGCGCCTGCGGCGGAACCAGGATGCCGGCGATGAACAGCGCGAACAGCCACGTGCGGCCGGGAAAGTCGGTCTTGGAGAAGGCGTAGGCGGCCATCACGCAGGTGACCAGGGTCAGAGCGGTGACCAGGACGGAGACGATCACGCTGTTCATCAGCCACCGCATTAGCTCGCCCTGCGCGATGACCGTGCGGTAAGCCTCGAAGGTGGGCTCCAGCGGCAGCCAGCGCACCGGCACGGCCGTGGTTTCCGGCTCGGGCTTGAGGGAGGTCAGCACCGCCCAGACCAGTGGCATGAGCCAGACCACGGCGAGGAACAGCGCCAGCACGGCGATCGCGGTGCCGCCGGGGGTGACCTTGAAGCGGCGGCGGGGCTGCGGCGAGGCGGGGCCGGCGGGGGTGCCGGGCCGCTCGGCGGCGGTGAGGGTCGCGGTGGTCATGCCGCGTCCTCCTTCCGGGAGAACAGGCGGAGCTGCAGGACGGAGACGAGGATGATCACGGCGAAGAACAGGTACGAGATCGCCGAGGCGTAGCCGATGCGCAGCCCGGTGAACCCGGTCTCGAAGACGTAGCCGATGATGGGCCGAGCCGCGTAGTTGGGCCCGCCCGACCCGTTGGTCATCAGGTAGGCCTGGTCGAACAGCTTCAGCGAGGCGACCATCTGCAGCAGCACGATCAGCGCGGTGGTGCGGCGCAGCAGGGGCAGGGTGATGGAGGTGAACCGCCGCCAGGCGCCGGCGCCGTCGAGGGCGGCGGCCTCGTAGACGTAGCGGGGAATGCCCTGCAGTGCCGCCAGGTAGAGCAGGTAGTTGAACCCGACGGTCCACCACACGGTCGTGGCGGCGATGGCGAGCAGCACGGTGTTCTCGTCGGTGAGCCAGGAGACCCCGGGGATCGCCACCGTTTCCAGCAGGCCGTTGATCATGCCGAAGCCGGGCTGGTACATCCACTCCCAGATCAGCGTCACCACGGCCACGGGCATCAGGAACGGCGCGAAGTAGGAGAACCGCAGGAACCAGCCGATGCGGGCGGTGGCGCGGTGGGTGAGCAGCGCCATCGCCAGCGCGATCGCCACCAGCGGCGGCGTGGTGAACACGGTGAACAGCAGCGTCACCCACAGCGACTGCCAAACCGCGGGATCACCGAACATCTCGATCCAGTTGGCCAACCCGACGAAGGAGGAGTCCTCCTTGGCGAGGCTGCGGTCGGTGAAGCTGGCCCACAGTCCGGCGATCAACGGCCAGACCAGGAAGGCGGCGAACAGGACGGTGAAGGGCAGGACGAACCAGATCCCGGCCGCGGACCGCCGTGCGGTTCCGCGTGCGGGAGGGGGCGATGAGGACCGGGGCGCCGGTGCGACGGCCGGCGTCTCCGCGGTGCTGGCGTGCTGTGTCATTTCACGCTCCGACGAACGGGAGATGGGGGGTGGACACGGCTTACACGGGAGAAGGTGTGTCGATGAGGTCCTGGGCTGTGCGTTTGAAGCGGTCGAGAGCGGCCTCGGGTGTCACCGCGCCGGTGTGCACGCCGGTGAAGATCGCGCCGGCGTCCGCTTGCAACTGGGCCGCCGATCCGCTGAACCACGCCTGCGGGTCGAACTGCACGTCCTCGGCGGCGTGCCGGTAGTCCGACTGCGGCTGCAGGTCGGCGTACTCCTGGCTTTCGGTGGTCGGCATGTAGGCGGGGATGTGACCGCCGCCGGCCCAGGTGATGCTGTGCTTGAGCATCCAGGCCGCGTACTCCACCGCGGCGGCGACGGCGTCGTCGTCGGGTTCGCGGCGCACGGGCAGGACGAAGCAGTGGGAATCGCCCTGCCCCAGTTCCTCGCCGTAGACGCCGGGGAAGGGGCGCATGCCGAAGTCCATCCCGGCGTCCTTGAGTGTGGGCAGCTCCCAGTTGCCGGAGAGCATGAGTCCGGCGATCCCGTTCTGAAAGTTGGCGGGGGTGGCCGCCCCGTCGGACGCCTTGGGCGCCAGGCCCTCCTCAGAGAGGCGGCGCAGGAAGTCAAGGGCACGCAGCGCCTTGTCGTCGTCGATGCCCAACTCGCCGTCCAAGGTCATCTCCCCGCCGAGCTGGCGGTAAAGCGACCAGAACGGGCGCCATGCGTGCGTCGTGTCCGTCACGACGCCGTACTGGCCGGTGACCTCCTTGACGGCGGCGCACACGTCGAAGAAGTGGTTCTCGTCGCGGATCTCGACGAGCTGACCGTCGGAGTCCAGGACGCCCGCCTGTTCGCAGACGGGCCGGTTGTAGTAGGTCACGACCAGGTGGGTGTCCAGAGGAACGGCGTATAGTTCGCCGTCGATCGTGCACTTGTCCCAGATGTTGGGGAAGACGGTGTCGCGGGTGATGCCGTGCTCGGCGAGCAGGTCCGTGGGCACCGGGGAGATGAGGGTGCCGACCCCCAGGCCTCGCAGGCGGGAGACGTGCAGGGTGGCGATGTCGAAGGCGCGCCCGCCGGCGGCGCCCATCGCGAACTTGGTGTAGTAGGGATTGCCCCACTGGAACGTGGAGGGCTGGAAGTCGATCCCGGGGTGCGCCTTGCGGTAGGCCGCGTGCATCTCGACCATGCGGGCGCCGTCGCCGCCGGTGAACAGGTTCCACTGGCGCAGCGGCTGCCTGCCGCTCAGTACCGTGTCGGCCGGGCCGCATCCGGCCAGGGCCGTTCCGGCCGCGGCCAGACCGCCCGCCAGGAACACCCGCCGTCCCAGGGCGGGGGCCGACCGGGGGCCGGTGGTGTCTCGTCTGCGCATGGCGACTCCTCTGCTCTCGCTGCGCTGGTGCGGCCGCCCCCCGAAAGGCCGCTGGATGCGGGGCGCCGGCGGCGCCCCCGTGGACCGGCCGGAGGCGAATGGGGCGCCTCGGCCGGTCTTCGCGCGAAGGTCCGCGCGCTGGGTGCGGGTGCTGTGTGCGTGTGCCGTGGGTGTCGGGTGGTGTACGTGCTGTCGGCGGATGCGGGTGCAGGTGCCGCCCCACCGGCGGTCGCCCGGCGGGGCCGGAGGCGGCCGCAGGGGACGGGTCTGCGGCCGCATCCGCTTATGAGACCTGGACGAACTCGATGCCGGCCAGGTCGCAGAACACCTTCCAGTCGTCGGCGGTGCGTCCCAGGTTCATGACCATGTGGTGGGTGCCTCCGGCGCGCAGCCAGCCGTCCATGCAGCCGCGCACGCCCGAGGAGGGGCGGAACTGGCCGTAGGGCATCTCCAGCGCCGGGAGCACCTGGGAGTCCAGGACCTCGCCCTCGGCGACCACCAGCCGGAAGCGCTCGCCGCCGAGCGCCACCAGGGAGGCGAGGGTGGCGGGGCCGGGTTGGATGCGGAAGAGCAGGGTGGGCGGGTCGTCCAGCCCGCCGATGCCCAGCGGGCGCTTGATGAGCCGCACCGGCTCGTCGTCGCGGGCGACCTTCCAGTTCCCCTCGCCCATGTGGCTCATCAGGATGGAGTCGGAGGGGAAGTCCATCGCGTACATCTCGGTGAAGTGGCCGTCGCCGGCGAGCTGGTGGCCGGCGTAGACGATGGACGCCGCCAGCGCGTCGCCCTCGCCGGCGAAACCGTATCCGCCGGCCATGAGGCTGGACGCCGATGCCATGGGCAGCCGGGCGAACCTGCCGTCCTCGCCGATGGCGTCGAAGTGCGTGGAGTAGGCGCCGCACCCGTGCTCGACGAGCAGCCGCTCGATGCCCAGCTGCATGCGGGCATGGTCCTCGCGCTCCTCCTTGGACAGCCGCTCGTCGACGGCGAAGCGCTCGTCCTCCTCGGCCATCAGCGCGTCGACGGCCGACGAGGGCAGCCCGGCCATGGTGCGGTGCAGCGCACCGGGAGCGATGACCTCGATCTCGGGGCCGAGCTTGCGCATCCAGGCGGTCTCGTCGACACGGGCGTCGCCCATGCCGTTCATGGCGTAGCCGAAGACGCCCACCTTGAGCCGCTTCCAGGCGGTGACCGCGCGGGCGGCGCGCGCCCAGCGGCCCACGCGCTCGCGGAACGCGTCGCTGGGCCACTCCTCGGTGATGACGTCGAAGGCCCGGCCGGCCCGCACCATGGCGTTGGCGGTGTCCTGTGCGCCGTGGATGCCCTGGTTGTAGGTCATGTCGGCCATGTCCCACTCCGGCGTGACCACCGGGTCGGGCTGGATGTTGGCCAGGCACAGCGGCACCCGGGCCTCGCTCAGCACGCGCGTCACACGCAGGGAGGGGCCGTAGGTGAGCATGACGACCAGCACGCCGTCGAGGTCGTCGTTCTCGAAGGCCCGCATCTCCCGCTCGGCGTCGGCGCGCCCGCGCACGGGGGCGGAGACGACGCAGTCGGCGATGTCGGCGAGGCTGTCGGCGATCCGCCGCGCGTAGCCGGCCTGCCGGTCGGTGATACCCGGGATCATGTCGTCGTAGAGGGGCTGCATGATGCCGAGGATCCCGATGGTGGGAAGGCGCTCGCTCACGTGTCCGAACCTTCTCTCTGGCCGTAGACGTTCTGATAGCGGTCGTAGAGGGCGTCGATGTGCTCCTGCGGCAGCCGCTCGACCGGGCCGTGCTCGCGGGCCAGGTGCACGGTGCGGGCGACGTCCTCGCACATCACGGCGGCCTTGACGGCGGCCTTGGCGTCCTTGCCGACGGTGAAGACACCGTGCTTGGCCATCAGCACGGCGGGCGAGCGGTGGCCGTCGAGGGTGGCCACGATGCCGCGGCCGATGTCGTCGCCGCCGATCAGGGCGAACGGGCCGACCGGGATGTCGTCGCCGAACTCGTCGGCCATGGCCGTGATGGCGCACGGGATGGGTTCGCTGCGCGCGGCCCAGGCCGTGGCGTAGGTGCTGTGCGTGTGCACCACCGCGTTGACCTCGGGCATGTGCCGGTAGACGTAGGCGTGGGCGTCGGTGTCGCTGGAGGGGGCGTGCCGGCCGTCGAGCCGCTCGCCCCGCAGGTCGCAGACGACCATCGAGTCGGGCGTCAGGTCTTCGTAGGTGACGCCGCTGGGCTTGATGACGACGAGGTCGGTTCCGGGCACGCGCTCGGAGATGTTGCCGCTGGTCCAGGTGACGAGGTTCCAGCGGGTCAGCTCGGCGTGCAGCGCGCACACCCGGGCGCGCGCGGCCTCCAGCGCTTCGGCGGAGTGCGCGGACAGGTCGGACAGTGCTGTCATGGCGTCCTTCACGGGTCAGTCGGCCAAGCTCTCGTTGCGGATGGTGCGCAGCGTGTGCAGTGCGTCGCTGCCGCCGCGGCCGAAGTGGTCGTGCAGTTCGGTGTAGACGGCGTAGAGCCGGTCGTAGGCCGCGGCGCGGTCGGGGTCGGGCAGGACGGCGTTGCGGGCGGCGCCGCCCATGGCCGCCGACGCGGTGCGGATGTCGGGGTAAGCGCCGGCCGCCACCGCCGCGTGGATCGCCGAGCCGAGAGCGGGCCCCTGATCGGAGTCGGCGACGGCCAGGGGGCGGTTGAGCACGTCGGCGTAGATCTGCAGGACGAAGGCGTTGCGCTTGAGGCCGCCGGCGACCGTGAACTCCTCGACGGGCACCCCCGAGCCCGCGAAGGCGTCGAGGATGGTGCGGGTGCCGAAGGCGGTCGACTCCACCAGCGCCCGGTAGACCTCCTCGGGCCGGGTGGCCAGGGTGAGTCCGCAGAGGATGCCGGAGAGGTCGTGGTCGACGAGGACGGAGCGGTTGCCGCTGTGCCAGTCCAGGGCCACGAGGCCGTGGGCGCCGACGGGCTGGTCGGCCGCCTTGCGCGAGAGCAGGTCGTGGACGGAGATCCCCAGCTCGTCGGCCTCGCGGCGGTACTCGGCGGGCGCGTAGCCCTCGGCGAACCAGGCGAAGATGTCGCCGACGCCGCTCTGGCCGGCCTCGTAGCCCCAGTACCCGGGCGCGATGCCGTCCTTCACCGCGCCGCACATGCCCGGCACCTCGGCGAAGGAGGCGCCGTTCATCACGTGGCAGGTGCTGGTGCCCATGACCGCGAGCATCCGGCCCGGCTCGACGGTCTGCGCGGCGGCGGCGGTGACGTGGGCGTCGACGTTGCCCACCGAGACTGCGATCCCCTCGGGCAGGCCGGTGAGCGCCGCGGCGGCGGCGGACAGGCCGCCCGCCCGGTCGCCGAGCTGCATGAGCGGGTGGGCGAGCTTCTCCTCGGCGAAGCCGGCGAATCCGGGGTGGAGCGCGGCCAGGAAGTCGCGGTCGGGCCAGGCGCCGTCCTGGTGGATGCCCTTGTACCCGGCGGTGCAGACGTTGCGGGTCTCAGAGCCGCACAGCACCCACACGATCCAGTCGGCGGCCTCGATCCAGCGCTCGGTGCGCCGGTAGACCTCGGGGTCCTCGCGCAGCACTTGCAGGCCCTTGGCGAACTGCCACTCCGAGCTGATCTTGCCGCCGTAGCGCGACAACCAGGGCTCGCCGCGCTCCTCGGCCAGGCCGTTGATGTCGTCGGCCTCGCGCTGGGCGGCGTGGTGCTTCCAGAGCTTGGGGTAGGCGTGCGGCCGGTCGGCGAACTCCGGCAGCTCGCACAGCGGGGTTCCGTCGGCCGTGGTGGGAAGCACCGTGCATGCGGTGAAGTCGGTGCCGATGCCGACGACGCGCTCGGCGGGCACGCCCGCCGCCGCGAGCGCCTTGGGCACCGTGTGGCGCAGGACCGCGCGGTAGTCCGCGGGGACCTGCAGAGCGGTGTCGGGGGCGAGCGGGGTGTCGGATCCGGGCAGGGTCTGCGAGACGACGCCGTGCTCGAACTCGTGGACGGCGCCGGCGAGTTCGGCGCCGTCGGCGACGCTGACGACGACCGCGCGCCCCGAAAGGGTTCCGAAGTCGACGCCGATCACGACATCGCCGTTGTGAGCGCTAACATTCCCGTTCACTGGGTTCCTCCAAGGTGCGCGGCCGGCTACGCGGGGGCGGGTGCGGTACTGACGCGGGTGACCAGGCGTGCCGGCACCACGCTGCGCGCCGGGGTCATCGGAACGGTGTCGGTGGGGTCCTCCAGCAGGTCGATCAGCAGCCCTATGCCCCGGCGGCCCACTTCGCTGAAGTCCTGGGCCACCGTAGTCAGCGGCGGGGTGAAGAACTCGGACTCGGGGATGTCGTCGAAGCCGATGACACTGACGTCGTCGGGGACGCGCACGCCGGCCTCGCCCAGCGCACGCAGGGCACCCAGCGCCATCTGGTCGTTGGCCACGAAGAGGGCGGTGGCCTCACGCTCCTCGGCGAGCTGCGCGCCGATGCGGTAGCCGGAGCGGGGCCGCCAGTCGCCGTGCAGCGGATCGGGGACCGGCGCACCGGCCTCCTCCAGCGCACGGCGCCAGCCGGCGATCCGGCCCTCGGCCTCCAGCCAGTCGCCGGGTCCGGCGATGTGGTGGACGGTGCGGTGGCCGAGGTCGAGCAGATGGCGCGTCGCCAGGTAGCCGCCTCCGACCTGGTCGACGCAGACCACGGGCAGGTCCGGCGCCTCGCCGCCCTCGACCGCGACCACCGGGCGCTCGGCGGGCTGGTCCGCCAGGCCCTCGACGACCGCGCGCTTGGGCGCGATCACGATGTAGCCCTCGACCGACTGCTGGGCGAGGTAGTCCATGGCCTCGCTCACCGCCTCGCGGGTGACGGTCTGCAGGGTGACCACGCTGAGGAAGTAGCCGTCGGCGCGCGCGGCGTGCTCGATCCCGGAGAGCGTCTGCGCGGGCCCGTAGTGGGTGGTGTCGAAGGCGACGACGCCGATCACGCCGGTGCGGCGGGTGACGAGTGCACGCGCGGAGGAGTTGCGCCGGTATCCCAGCTCCTCGATCGCCGACTGCACCCGTGCCTGGGTCTCGGCGCGGACGTTGGGGTGGCCGTTGAGCACGCGCGAGACGGTCTGATGGGACACGCCGGCCAGCCGTGCGACATCGGCCATGACCGGGCTGCGCCCAACGGGTACCGACATGCGTGCTCCAACTCCTCGAAACGCGGGTTTTACGCCTCAGTGACGTGAGCAACATTGTTAGCGCTAACATTCACCCCCGTCAAGAGGGTCGCGCGATCCGGATCACAACGGAAGGAGATACGGGCCACGGCCGGTACAGGCGGTGACTCCGCGGCCACGCGCGGCGGCGGGGCGCACGGCGCGGCCGGGGCGCGCGGGACCCGGCCGGCGGCGGGCCGGTGCGGGGCCGAACAGCCGGCCCCCGCTCGCGACCGGGGCGCCGCCGCGCGGGCCCCGGTCCCGGCGACGCCGTCAGGCGCCGGGCGCGGTCGCGACGACCACCGTGGCGCCGATCTCCTCGTCGGCCTCCACCTGTACCCAGAAGCCGTCGCCGGCGGCGATCGCCGCGGCCGTCTCCGCCTGGCGCTCGCTCGTCTCGAACAGCAGGCGCCCGCCCGGCGCGAGCCAGACCGGCGCCGCGGCGCTCACCCGGCGCAGCGTCGCCAGGCCATCGGGGCCGCCGTCGAGCGCGGTGCGGGCCTCGTGCTCGCGCGCCTCGCCGGGCAGCAGGCCGATCTCGCCCGTGGGGACGTAGGGCACGTTGGCCATCAGCACGTCCACGCGGCCGCGCAGCCCGCGCGGCAGCGGGTCGTAGAGGTCGCCCGTGTAGACCGTGCCGCCGAAGGCGGCGACGTTGCGCCGCGCGCAGGCGACCGCGGCCGGGTCGACGTCGGCGGCGTGCAGTTCGGCCCCGGGCCGGACCGCGGCCAGCGCGGCGCCCAGGGCACCGGACCCGCAGCACAGGTCCACCACCGCCGGCCGCTCGGGCGCGAGGGCCGCGGCCCGGGCCACGAGGAACTCGGTGCGCCGCCGCGGCACGAACACGCCGGGGTCGACGGCGACACGCAGGCCGGCGAACGCCGCCCACCCGACGACGTGCTCGAGCGGCACGCCCGCGGCGCGCCGCTCGACCTTCGCGTCGAGGTCGGCGGAACCGAGCGCGGCGAAGAACAGGAGGTCGGCCTCGTCCTCGGCGAAGACGCAGCCGGCGGCGCGCAGTCGGGCGACGACGGCGGGGTGGGCCGGTGCGGACCGCGCGAACGGGGCGGCCGGAGAGGGCGACGGGTCGGGTACTGGCGAATACGGCATCGGACGGCCTTTCGGGAAGCGTGAAGGTGCTCCCGCGGCGGTCTATGCCGGTTCGGCGACGGGGCCGCGGAGGGTGAGCACCCTGCCCGGTACGACGGAAACGGGTCTCACCTCCTCGGCCGGGCGCCCCTCAGGGGGACGCGGTCCGGTTCTGCCTGGTCGGACTACCGAACGCGGTCGTGCGGCTCGGCGAGCGCCACGGTACCACCCGGGTGCGCGGCGGTCCGCGCCGATTTCGGCCGCCCGCTGTCGCCGCCGGCCGGGACCCGCGGCTCGCACGGGGCGGCTCCCGGGCGCGCCGGCGCTCCACAACCACCCGAAGCGCGCAGGTCCGCGCCGACGGCCGCCCGCCGGGACCCCGGACCCGCGGCCCGGGGCCCGCGGCGCGGCTCACACGAGGCGGCTCCCGGGCGCGCCGCCGGGCTCACGCGCACACCCGCCCGCTCTAGCGGGCGAGGCGCGCGTGCCACGCACGGGCCGAGGTGCCGGCAAGGGACGCGACCTGGTCCACAACCACGCGAAACGCGCCGGTCCGCGCCGACGGCCGCCCGCCGGGACCCCGGACCCGCGGCCCGGGGCCCGCGGCGCGGCTCACACGAGGCGGCTCCCGGACGCGCCGCCGGGCTCACGCGCACACCCGCCCGCTCTAGCGGGCGAGGCGCGCGTGCCAGGCACGCGCCGAGGTATCGGTGAGGGACGCGACCTGGTCCACAACCACCCGAAGCGCGGCGGTGCCGTCCGGAGCGCGCTCCCAGGCGGTGCGGAAGGGGCCGTCCAGGGTGGCGGGTGCGCGGCGCTGGACGGCGTCGACCAGTTCGGCGATGATCTCGCGCTCGCGGGCCTGGTAGGCCACCGCCTCGGACCGCGCCATCACGTAGTGGGCGGTCAGCGCCTTGAGCAGGGCGCACTCCAGCAGATTCCGGCGCGGGACGGCCAGGTCGGCGGCGTAGCGGGTGACGGGCCCGGGGCCGCAGGCCGCGCGGGTGGCCTGTTCGGCGGAGCGGCACAGCCGGCCGATCAGCTCGCTGGTCAGGTTCTTCAGCGCCGCCAGCGAGGCGAGGTCGCCGGAGAAGTCCTTGGGCCAGAACGGCTCGGCCATCAGACCGGCGAAGACCTCCTCCAGCTCGGCCGCCCCGGCGTCGGCGTAGAGGGAGGCGGCGACCGCGCACACCTCGGCGCGCTCGGCGCGGCTGTGCAGCGCGGGCAGCCGGATCATCCCGGCGTAGAGTGCGTCCTCCAGGTCGTGGACGGAGTAGGCGACGTCGTCCGCCCAGTCCATGACCTGGGCCTCGAAGCACAGCCGCGGCCGGCCGCCCAGCCCGGCGGCGGGCGCGCCCCCGCGGATCCAGTCGAAGACCCCCCGGTCGTCGGGGTAGCAGTTGAACTTGCGGCCGTCGCCGCCGCCGCGCGGCCAGGGGTACTTCAGCGTCGCGTCCAGCGTCGCCCGGGTGAGGTTGAGGCCGGCGCTGGCCGGCTGCTCAGCGCCCTCGGAGAGCGCCTCTCCGCCGGGCGCCGCCCCGTCGACGAGGACCTTGCCCTCCAGCCGGGTGAGCAGCCGCAGGCTCTGTGCGTTGCCCTCGAACCCGCCGCAGGGTGCCGCGGCCGCGTCCAGCGCCTTCTCGCCGTTGTGGCCGAAGGGCGGGTGCCCGAGGTCGTGTGCCAGGCAGGCCGCCTCGACCAGGTCGGGGTCGCAGCCCAGCGCCCCGCCGAGCTCGCGGCCGATCTGGGCGCACTCCAGGGAGTGGGTCAGCCGGGTGCGCGGGAAGTCGCTGGCGCCGGGCTGGACCACCTGGGTCTTCGCGGCCAGCCGACGCAGCGCGAAGCTGTGCAGCACGCGCGCCCGGTCGCGCTCGAACGGGCCGCGCGCGCGGCTCTTGTCGGGTTCGGGGGCCCAGCGCCGCCGGTCGTGGGCGCTGTAGCCGCGCGGTGGGGTCTCATCGCTCGCTGCCATGGTCACGATCGACTCTACGCAACGGCACCGGCGAAGGTGCGCAGCGCACCGTGCGTCGACCGGTCCGACCGGTCCGACCGGGCGGAGTCCGGACGCAGCCCGCACAGCGGTCAGGCGGCGTCGACCTCGATGTCGCTGCTGTCGCCGAAGATCCAGTAGTACCAGAGCGAGGCCGTCTCGCGGGTGATGTACCACAGCTGGGTCTCCCGCTCGATCACCGCCGGGCCGGAGCGCGACGGCGAGGTGGCGGCCTCCATGCCGTGGTCGCCGGCCATCTGCCGGGAGCGCAGGCTGTGCCAGGGGTCGGTGACGATCACCACGCTGGACCAGCCGCGGTCCTCGAAGACCCCGGAGACGGCCTCGATGCTCTTCAGGGTATCGTCGCCCTCTTCGACGGCGACGACGTCGGCGGCGGGCACGCCCTGCTCGACCAGCCAGTCGCGCCCCGATCCGCCCTCGGTGTAGTTGTCGCCGGGCTGGTTGCCGCCGACCGTGACGACGGCGGGAGCGACGCCCGCGCGGTAGAGGTCTTCGGCGTGGGCCAGCCGCGCCTCGAAGATCGGCGACGGGCGGCCGTTGTACTGGCTGGCCCCCAGCACCAGGATCGCGTCCGACGGCGGGCGCTCGTCGGCGCGGGCGGTGTACCAGACCCACACCCAGGTGGCGGGCGGCGCCGCCAGGACGAGCAGCAGGGCCAGCGCCACGATCCAGCGCACCCGGACGCGGCGCCGGCGGCGCGGGCGCGGTGCGGGAGCGGCGCCGCGCGGGCCGCGGTCCCCGGGGCCGTCCGGCCCGCCGGGACCGCCGCCGTCCGGTCCGGCGGAACGGCGCATGACCTGTGTCGCGTCCGCATCCCCGCCCTGCGCGCCGGAGGCGTCGAGGGAAGCGGCGCCGCCGTCGGCCGGGCGGGCGCCGCGCGAGAACGGCCGCGTCTCCTCGGCCCGGTCCTTCGGTGCACCGGACGCGGGCCGGGTGAACACCCGGGTGGCCTCGGCCCCGTTCTCCGCCCGGCCCCGCGTCGAAGCGGCGTCGCCGCGGCCCTCCCCCGCTCCTGGCACCAGCCACCCCCGGTCTCGCTCCTCGGACAAGCCCGACGATAACCGACGCCGCGACCTTCCCGAGCGGCTGTGCGACCGCGTGGCGGCCCCTCCGCCGGGGCCGGCCGGGGTGCGCCGCCGCGGTCGGCGCACCCGGGCCCTGCGGGGACCGGCTCAGCCGCGCGCCGCGGCGCGCCCGGCCTCCAGCCGGGCCACGGGGACGCGGAACGGCGAGCAGGAGACGTAGTCCAGCCCCGCGCGGTGGAAGAAGTGCACCGAGTCGGGGTCGCCGCCGTGCTCGCCGCAGATGCCCAGCTTGATGCCGGGCCGGGCGGCGCGGCCCTCGGCTGTCGCGATCTCGATCAGCCGCCCGACGCCCTCGACGTCCAGCGACTCGAACGGGGACACGCCGAAGACGCCCTTCTCCAGGTAGGCGGAGAAGAACGACGCCTCCACGTCGTCGCGGGAGAACCCCCACACGGTCTGGGTGAGATCGTTGGTGCCGAACGAGAAGAACTCGGCGCTCTCCGCGATCTGCCCGGCCGTCAGCGCGGCGCGCGGCAGCTCGATCATGGTGCCGACCGGGAAGTCCAGCTCGACGCCGTACTCCTCGCCGACCTCGCGCAGCACGCGGTTGGACTCGTCGCGGATGATCTCCAGTTCCTGGACCGTCCCCACCAGCGGGATCATGATCTCGGGTCGGGGGCGGCGGCCCTCGGCGAGCAGCTGCGCGGCGGCCCGGGCGATGGCGCGCACCTGCATGGTGAACAGGCCGGGTACGACCAGTCCCAGGCGTACGCCGCGCAGGCCCAGCATCGGGTTCTGCTCGTGCAGCTTGTGCACGGCCTGCAGCAGCCGCAGGTCGTTCTCGTGGCTCTCGCCGCGCGACTCGGCGACCGCCACGCGCACCGACAGCTCGGTGATGTCGGGCAGGAACTCGTGCAGCGGCGGGTCCAGCAGCCGTACGGTCACCGGCAGGCCGTCCATGGCCTCGAACGCCTCGGCGAAGTCGTCGCGCTGCAGAGGCAGCAGCCGGTCGAGGGCCTCCTGCTGCTCGGCCTCGGTGTCGGCGAGGATGAGCCGCTCGACGAGCTGGCGGCGGTCGCCGAGGAACATGTGCTCGGTGCGGCAGAGCCCGACGCCCTCGGCGCCCATGCGGCGCGCGCGGGCGGCGTCCTCGGCGTTGTCGGCGTTGGCGCGCACCCGCAGGCGGCGCGCGGCGTCGGCGTAGTGCATGATGCGGTCCACGGCGCGGACGAGGTCGTCGGCCTCGTCGGAGGCGGGGTCGATCTCGCCCTCGAAGTAGCGCACCACCGGTGAGGAGACCACCGGCACCGCGCCGAGGTAGACCCGGCCGCTGGTGCCGTCGATGGAGATGACGTCGCCCTCCTCGACGACCTCCCCGCCGGGCGCGGTGAGGCGGCGGTTCTTGGTGTCGATGCCCAGTTCCTCGGCGCCGCAGACGCACGTCTTGCCCATGCCGCGCGCGACGACGGCGGCGTGGGAGGTCTTGCCGCCCCGGCTGGTGAGGATGCCCGACGCCGACAGCATGCCCTCCAGGTCGTCGGGGTTGGTCTCGCGCCGGCACAGGATGACGTCCTCGCCGCTGCGCGCCCACTTGATGGCGGTGTAGGAGTCGAAGACGGCCTTGCCCACCGCGGCTCCGGGCGAGGCGTTCATGCCGGTGCCCAGCAGGTGGCCCTCGACGTCGTCGGCGAAGCGGGGGAACATCAGCTGGGCGAGCTGGTCGCCGGTGACGCGGGAGACGGCTTCGTCCAGGGTGATCATGCCCTGGTCGATGAGCTGGTCGGCGATGCGGAAGGCCGCGGCGGCGGTGCGCTTGCCGACGCGGGTCTGCAGCATCCACAGCTTGCCGCGCTCGATGGTGAACTCGATGTCGCACAGGTCGCGGTAGTGGTTCTCCAGCGTCTCCATGATCGACAGGAGCTCGGCGTAGCAGCGGCTGTCGACGCGCTCCAGGTCGGCCAGCGGGACCGTGTTGCGGATGCCGGCCACCACGTCCTCGCCCTGGGCGTTCTGCAGGTAGTCGCCGTAGACGCCCTGGCGGCCCGAGGCGGGGTCGCGGGTGAAGGCCACGCCGGTCCCGGAGTCCATGCCCAGGTTGCCGAACACCATGGCGCAGACGTTGACCGCGGTGCCCAGGTCCACCGGGATGCGCTCCTGGCGGCGGTAGAGGACGGCGCGAGGGGCGTTCCACGAGCCGAAGACCGCGCGGACGGCCAGGTCCATCTGCTCGCGGGGGTCGGCGGGGAACTCCCGGCCGGTGTGCTCGGCGACGATGCCCTTGAAGACGTCGACGAGCTTGCGGTGGTCGGCGGCGTCGAGGTCGAGGTCGCCGACGACGCCCTTCTGCCGCTTGACCTCTTCGAAGGCGTCGTCGAACAGTTCGCCGCCGATGCCCTGGACGGTCTTGCCGAACATCTGGATCAGCCGGCGGTAGGAGTCCCAGGCGAAGCGCTCGTCGCCGGACTGGGCCGCCAGGCCGCGCACCGACTCGTCGTTGAGGCCGATGTTGAGGACCGTCTCCATCATCCCGGGCATGGAGAACTTGGCGCCGGAGCGGACGCTGACCAGCAGCGGGTCGTCGGGCTGGCCGAGCCGCTTGCCCATCGCGCGCTCCAGGGCGCTCAGCTTGGCGCCGATCTCGGCGTCGAGGCCGTCGGGCATGGCGTCGTTGGCGAGGAAGTACCGGCAGGCCTCGGTGGTGATCGTGAAGCCCGGGGGCACGGGCAGGCCGAGGTTGGTCATCTCGGCGAGGTTGGCGCCCTTGCCGCCGAGCAGTTCCTTGAGGTCCTTGCTGCCCTCGGCGAACTCGTAAACGTACTTGGGCACGGTGGCTCCCTGCTGTCGGAAGGACCTGAAGCGGCCGCTCGTCCTGGAATGCGCGCGACTCTACCCAGCTGACGCGTTACGACCTCTCACCCCACCCTAATACCGATGTTTTCGCAGGCAGAATCCTTCCGACAGGTCTATACCAATGGTCTGGACGTTTCCCTCCGCCCGCCAGGCCGGATCCGCGGCGGGAAAAGAGCGGATGTGCGCGGCTGCGCAGGTGGACGAGGGTGGTGCGGACGGTGCCTGTGGGACGCACGGGGCGCCGGGCGGCGCCCCCTCCCACTGGTCCACTGCCATCGGCGCGCCGCGCGGGAGGGGCCAGCGGGGCGGCTGCGCGGCGGCGCCCACCGCTGGGAGGATGTGGACATGCCCGAAACAAGCGAACCAGTGCCGACCCGCTCCGACGCCGAGCGCCAGGAACGCATCATCGCCACCCTCGTCGACGCCTTCTCCGAGATGATGGAGGCCGACCCCGGCGCCTTCCGGACGAAGTTCCGCAAGATGGCCGCCGACCCCTTCGCCTTCTACCGCGGCAGCGCCTGCCTGTTCTACGCCGACGTCGCCGGACTCGACGACCCCTGGACCGACGAGCGCACCTCCCGGGTGTGGATCCAGGGCGACCTGCACGCCGAGAACTTCGGCACCTACATGAACGCGCGGGGCGCGCTCATCTTCGACGTCAACGACTTCGACGAGGCCTACCTGGGCCACTACACCTGGGACGTGCGGCGGTTCGTGGCCAGCGTCGCACTGCTGAGCTGGCGCAAGGCGTTCTCCGACGAGGACATCGACGCGCTGGTGGCGACCTATGTGCGCGCCTACGTCGACCAGGTGCGCCGCTTCGCCGAGCACAGCGGGGACGAGGCCTTCTCGCTGCGGCTGGACACCACCGACGGCCCCATCCGCGACGTGCTCCAGCGCAGCCGGCTGAACAGCCGCGTGACGCTGCTGGACTCCATGACGCAGGTGGAGGACTACGACCGCCGGTTCCGCGACGGGGCGGGCGTGCGGCGGCTGGGCGCCGAGGAGCGCGAGGCCGTGTGCGCGGCGTTCGACGCCTACCGGGCGACGATCCCCGACGACAAGCGCTACGACTCCATCGCCTACCGGGTCAAGGACGTCGTGGGCAAGGCCGGGTTCGGCATCGGCAGCGCCGGGCTGCCCGCCTACAACGTGCTCATCGAGGGCTTCAGCGAGGCTCTGGACAACGACATCGTGCTGTCGATGAAGCAGGGCAACGTGGCCGCGCCCGCGCGGGTGGTCACCGACCCCGACATCAACCGGTACTTCCTGCACCACGGCCACCGCACCGCCGTTTCCCAGCGCGCGCTCCAGGCGCACGCCGACCCGCTGCTGGGCCACACCACCTACGACGGCGTCGGATTCGTGGTCTCCGAACTCTCCCCCTACGTCGACGACCTCGACTGGAGCGACCTGACCGAGCCCGACGAGATCGCGTCGGTGCTGGCCTACCTGGGCCGCGCCACCGCCAAGGCGCACTGCGTGTCCGACCGCGACTCCGACCAGTCGCTGGTGTCCTTCCAGACCGAGGAGGCCATCATCGAGGCGCTCGACGGGCGCGAGGAGGAGTTCATCGCCTGGAACACCGGGTTCGCCCGCCAGTACGCCGAGCAGGCCCGAAAGGACCGCGCGCTGTTCGTCGAGGCGTTCCGCGGCAACGCCATCCCCGGTGTCCGCTCCACCGGTGCCACGCGGGCCCGCGCCTGAGTCCGCCCGGCGCGCCGGCGACCCGCGGGCATCCGCCGGCCGGCCGCCGACGCGCCGCCTGTGCGCAGAGCCACACGCTTCTACTGTTCGGTAACCTACGCTTCCGTAGGTAGTATCGCGGGAGGCAGCGCCTTCATCGCGGCACGCCGAGCGGAGCCCGCCGGCCCGCTCCCCGCGCACCGCCAAGGCACGCAGGAGGACGGAGGTTCAGGTGTGCGCTCGCATGCGAGGGGGAACCCGGTGACACGCCCCGATCCGCTGCCCCCGAACCAGCAGCACGAGGGTGCGCGGGGGATCGCCGCCGACCTGGTCGAGGCGGTCAAGCCGCGGCTGCGCGGCTGGCTGCACCTGGGCACCGCTCCGCTGGCGCTCGCCGCCGGGATCGTGCTCGTGAGTCTGGCGCCCACCGCGGCGGCGCGCGCCGCCGCGGCCGTCTACGCCGCCTCGGCCGTGCTGCTGTTCGCCACCTCGGCCGTCTACCACGTCGGCCGCTGGTCCCACCGGCCGATGGC
Source organism: Streptomonospora arabica (assembly GCF_039531585.1). Lineage (NCBI taxonomy): Bacteria > Bacillati > Actinomycetota > Actinomycetes > Streptosporangiales > Nocardiopsidaceae > Streptomonospora > Streptomonospora arabica. The sequence continues at coordinate 562,199 of NZ_BAAAQI010000001.1, forward strand.
CGTGCTGCGCCGGATGGACCACGCCAACATCTACCTGATCATCGCCGGCACCTACACGCCGTTCGTGGTCCTGGTGCTCGACGGCGGGCTGCGCACGGCCATGCTCGCGCTCATCTGGACCGGCGCGCTGGCCGGAGTGGTGTTCAAGGTGTTCTGGCTCAACGCACCGCGCTGGCTGTCCACCGCGCTGTACCTGGCGATCGGCTGGGTCGCCGTGCTGTTCATCCCCCAGCTGATCAGCGGGACCCATCCGGCGGCCTGGATCCTGGTGCTGGCCGGCGGGCTGCTCTACAGCGCGGGCGCCGTCGTCTACGGACTCAAGCGCCCCGACCCCGCCCCGCGCTGGTTCGGGTTCCACGAGGTCTTCCACTCGCTGACCGTGGCCGCCTACATCTGCCAGTACATCGCCGTTTCGTTCGTGGTCTACACGGCCGGCTGACGCAGCGGCCCGGCCGGGGCCCCGGCGGCCCTGCGCCGCGGCGTCCCGGCGAGGCCGCCGATGGGACGGGACCGCGGTGCCGCGCGGCGGCTCGGCCGCTCGGCCCGCGCCGCGGTCGACCGGTCACGATTCGCTTACAGGTGAACGCGAGCAGGCGACAGCCCGGGACGCGCGGCGGCCGCGCCGATAGCGTGAGAACCGGTTCGGCCGGGTGTGTGCACCCGGCAGAACGAACGAGGCGACCGGAAACCACATCCCCCCGGGTCCGGTCGCCTCTTTCGTGTCCTGCGGCCCTCTCGGCGGCCCCGCGGACCTCAGCAGCCCGGCAGGCGCTCCACCAGGTACATCTCGACCTGGTCCAGCGAGACGCGCTCCTGGGACATCGTGTCGCGCTCGCGCACGGTGACCGCGTTGTCCTCCAGGGTGTCGAAGTCGACGGTGACGCAGAACGGGGTGCCGATCTCGTCCTGGCGGCGGTAGCGGCGGCCGATGGCGCCCGCGTCGTCGAACTCCACGTTCCAGCGCCTGCGCAGCGCGGCCGCGAGGTCGCGGGCCTTGGGCGAGAGGTCGGCGTTGCGCGACAGCGGCAGCACGGCCGCCTTGACCGGCGACAGGCGCGGGTCCAGCCGCATGACGGCGCGCTTCTCCATCTTGCCCTTGGCGTTGGGCGCCTCGTCGACGTTGTAGGCGTCGAGCATGAACGTCAGCACCGCGCGGTCCACACCGGCCGCGGGCTCGATGACGTAGGGCACGTAGCGCTCGTCGGACTCCTGGTCGAAGTAGGAGAGGTCGACACCCGAGGCCCGCGAGTGCGTGGTGAGGTCGAAGTCGGTGCGGTTGGCGATGCCTTCGAGCTCGCCCCACTCCGAGCCGGTGAAGTTGAACCGGTACTCGATGTCGACGGTGCGCTTGGAGTAGTGCGACAGCTTCTCCTGCGGGTGCTCGTAGAGGCGCAGGTTCTCCTTGGAGATGCCGAGGTCGGAGTACCACTGCATGCGGTTGTCGATCCAGTACTGGTGCCATTCCTCGTCGTCGCCGGGGCGGACGAAGAACTCCATCTCCATCTGCTCGAACTCGCGGGTGCGGAAGATGAAGTTGCCGGGCGTGATCTCGTTGCGGAACGACTTGCCGATCTGGCCGATGCCGAAGGGGATCTTCCTGCGCGCACTCTGCTGCACGTTCAGGTAGTTGATGAAGATGCCCTGGGCGGTCTCGGGCCGCAGGAACGCCAGGCCCGACTCGTCGTCCTGCACGGCGCCGAGGTAGGTGCGCAGCATCGCGTTGAACATGCGCGGCTCGGTGAACGACTTCTTCGCGCCGCAGTTGGGGCAGGCGAGGTCGTCCAGGCCGTTCTCCGGCGGGTGGCCGTGCTTCTCCTCGTAGGCCTCGACGAGATGGTCGGGGCGGAAGCGCTTGTGGCAGGACTGGCACTCGGTGAGCGGGTCGACGAAGGCGTTGACGTGGCCGGACGCCTCCCACACCTCGCGGGAGAGGATGACGCTGGAGTCCAGGCCGACGATCTCCTCGCGTTCCTGGACCATGGCGCGCCACCACTGGCGCTTGACGTTGCTCTTCAGCTCCACGCCCAGCGGGCCGTAGTCCCACGAGGCGCGCAGACCCCCGTAGATCTCGCTGGAGGGGTAGACCAGGCCCCGGCGCTTCGCGAGGTTGACAAGGGCGTCCATCGCCTCTGACTTGGCGGCCATAAGCTCTCTCGATTCTCCATCCGGCTGGCGGTCGGCGGATCGCGCAACGCGATGTACCTGCGGTAAGTGCCCAGCTTAAGGGACGGGCGCGGGCGGCTGTGCACCGAAAGCGATACGCACCGGAACGGCTCCGCTGCGACGGGTATCCCCCGATGCCCGGTTCCGGCACCCGTGGGCGGCCCGCGCCCGGTACCGTCGCTATCCGGCCGTGGCGCCGGGTCCGCCCGCGGATTCGGCGCCCGCACCGTCGCGGCGCGAGACGACCTCGAAGGCGCTGGGCTCGTTGCGGGCCGTGGACAGCAGCGGGACCGCGGCGACGCGCACGTCGAAGTTCGACAGGGCCCGCCGGTAGGCGCCCGGACCGTCCCACTCGGTGACCACCGTCCACAGCAGCGGGTCGTCCGCGGCGCGGCCGATGCGCGAGCCGCGGAAGCCCGGACGGCGGGCCATCGCCTCGACGGCGGCCTCGGCGCCGGCGAGGAACGCGTCCTGCTCGCCCTCGGGCACGGTGTAACGGGTGACCACGATCACCGGCCCATACTCTCACCCCGCGGGCACCGCCCGGACCCGAAAGCGGGGCCCGGCCTGCGCCTGCACGGATCAGCCCTCGCCGAAGACCCGGTCCACCACCCGGGCCGACGCCCCGCCGTCGTCCAGGGGGCAGAAGCGGTCGGTGAACGCCTTGTAGGTGCGGGCGTACCGGTCGGCCACCTCGTCGGCGTCCAGCAGGGCTCCGATGACGTCGTCGGAGTGGCGCAGCAGCGGTCCGGGCGCCGTCTCCTCGAAGTCGAAGTAGAAGCCGCGCAGGTTGTCGCGGTAGCTCTCGATGTCGTAGGTGAAGAACAGCATCGGGCGGCCGGTGTTGGCGAAGTCGAACATCATCGACGAGTAGTCGGTGACGAGGACGTCGGTGATCAGGAACAGCTCCATGATCTCCGGGTAGAGCGACACGTCGTAGACGAAGTCGCGCCCCACGATCGGCACGCTGTCGACGACACGCGGATGGCGGCGGACCAGCAGCACGTGGTCGTCGCCGAGCTTCTCGTACATCCGCCGCAGATCCAGGTGCAGGTCGAGCTTGTGCTTGCCGCGGGTGTAGTACTTGTCGTCGCGCCACGTGGGCGCGTAGAGCACCACCTTCTTGCCCTCGGGCAGGCCCAGGCGCCGCCGCGTGCGCTCGGCGATCTCGTCGCGCCGGGCAGAGAAGAAGATGTCGTTGCGCGGGTAGCCGGTCTCCAGGATCTCGCCCTCGAAGCGGAACGCGCGGCGCAGGATGGGGGTCGCCCACGGGCTCGGCGAGACCAGGTAGTCCCACTGCCGGGTCTCCCAGGCCAGCTTCTCGTGGTAGTCGCGGGACTTGCCCCGGATGTTCTCGATGTCGAAGCCGATGCGCTTGAGCATCGAGCCGTGCCAGGTCTGCACGACGACCTGGCCGGGGCGGCGGGTGAACCACGCCGGCTGGCGGGAGTTGGTCACCAGATGGGAGGTGCGGGCCAGCGCCTCGTAGAAGTCGCGGCCGTTGTGGCGCACCGGGGACAGGTCCTCGGGGAGGTTCACCTGGCCGTCCTTGACCAGCCACGACATCGGGTGATCGGCCCAGGAGCCGCGGGAGCGCAGCTCGGAGTAGATGCTGTGCGGGCTGTCGGAGAACTGCCGGCCGGTGTAGCTGTCGAAGAGGATGCCGGGCTGCACGGGCTCGCTGCGCAGCGCCGGGTAGACGGTCTCGCGCAGCCGCCGCTGCGCGAAGTCGCCCTTCTCCTCGGGGCGCAGGTCGCTGCTGACGCGCAGCATGGGCCGCTCGCTGCCGGTGTCCTCGAAGGCGAAGGTGCGTTCGGGGGTCTCCATGCGCAGCGGCAGGCGGCGCAGCAGGTCGGCGTCGACCTCCGCGCCGATGTCGGTCACCGGGCCGTCGTCGCGGCGCACCCGCGCGCGCAGCTGGTAGCTGCCGGCGGACAGCGGCAGCGTGCCCGAGAGCGTCGGGATGTCGGCCGGGGTGAACCTGGCGCTGAAGAAGGAGCCGTCGCGCGTCAGCGCAACGGGGTGCTCCTCGTCGCGGCCCAGCGCCTGGAACACCAGCTCGGCACGGGACCGGGCGGAGTAGTGGCCCTCCAGCACCAGGTTGCGCCCCGACCAGGACACGTCGCGGACCACGGGGTGGGCCCATCCCCCGCGCAGCCGCAGGTAGCCGCTGGTCGTGCGCTGGACGGCGACCTCGTGGTAGCCGTCCACGGCGGCGTAGGAGGCGGACTGGACCTCGTCGGGCACCGCCACCGAGGCGGCGCGGCCGTCCGGCGAGACCAGCTCGGCCTGCCACAGCTCCTGGCGCAGCCTCCGGGCGCCCTCGTCCACCGCGTTGTCGACCAGGTCGTCCACCGGAACCCGCGCGCAGTAGCGGGCGCCGTCGACCTCCAGGGGGTAGTCCAGCCGCGTGGTGCCCGGCTTGCGGGTCAGCCGCAGCCGGTCCGCCTCGGCCGCGGGCGGGCCGACGAAGTCGCCTTCGAGTACCAGCTCGGGCCGCGCACCCGCGTCGCTGAGGCGGTGCTCGGTCAGGCGGGCCTGCACCGGCGCGACCGAGACGGTCAGCTTGCGCCCGCTGCTCCAGGTCGGGCGGATCCACACGTCCTCGGCGACCCGGTGGTAGGGCGGGCGCTCGGGCGGGCCGCTGACGGGGTTGCCCACGATGCGCCGGCGCACCAGACCGCGGTTGACCACGACCAGCTCCAGCTGCCAGTCGGCCGCCTGCCACCGCCCCGAGCTGCGCAGCCGTGCCGGGTCGAGGCTGATCTCGAAGCCGCCGTAGTCGTGCCGGGCGGCCGAGGGCACGTCGGGCAGGCGGTACTCGGCGGCACGGCGCACCTTGACGGCGACGGGGATGCGCCGTCCGGTCTCGGTGTTGACCGCGAACGCGAAGAGCTGCTGCTGCCAGCGGCGGGCCGCGCGCAGGTGGACGACGCCGACGCGGCCGGAGACCACCAGCCGCCCGCCGCGCCACTCGAGGGACTCGGTCTTCTGCCGGACCTTGAGCTCGGAGTCGGCGCGGTAGACCTCGCGCGGAACGCCGGCCTCGGCGTCCTCGAAGAAGGGGTAGCGCATGTAGTAGTGCAGGCCGCGGCGGACGACGGGCGCCTTCTTCAGCTCCACGCTCTTCTGGAAGGTGATCGCCTCCAGCAGGCGGTCCTCCTGGCGCTTGCGCACCAGGAACCAGTTGAGCCGGTGCAGGGGCGCGAGGCCGTCCAGGACCTCGCGCGAGACGGCTCCGAGGTAGGTGTTGGCGAGGTCGAGGAACCGCCGGCGCATGCCGTCGTCGGCGGAGTCCAGGCGCAGCAGGACGGAGCGCAGGTCGCCGCGCAGCGCACGGGCGTCCCACAGGTCGCGGTCGGGGCCGGTGAGCGCGCCCGACAGCGCGGTGAGCGCGGTCAGGCGCCGGGAGACGGCGGCCTCCGTGCTCAGGTCGTCGCCGACGGAGCGGTCGCGCAGCAGGTAGACCGGAGCGGCGAGCACGTCGACGGCGCCGGCGGCGAAGAGGGCCCGCACCACGTCGAGGTCGGTGTCGTGGTCGGGGTCGTGCCCCGAACCGGGTGCGGGGGCGAGGTCGTCCGCGGGCAGGCGGTCCCAGAAGCCGCGCCGCCACAGCTTGTTGCCGTGGCGGCGGTCGGAGAGCAGCGGGTTCAGCGCGTGCACGTCCACGCGGGTGCGCGTCTTGGCGAACACGCTGCGGTGCGCCGAGGAGGGCCGGCTGCCCAGCTCGTTGAACCGGTAGATGTCGCCGGTGGCGAGGTCGGAGCCGGACTCCTCGAGAGCTGTGCCCAGGTAGGAGATCGCGTAGCTGCTCAGCTTGTCCCCGCCGGGCAGGAACATCAGGTACTCGCCCGCGGACGCGGCCGCGCCGGCGGACCGGGCCGCGCGATGGGACTCGGCGGGCTCCCGTACGGGCGGCACGGACAGGCCCTCGGGCGGTGCGGCGGCGAACTCGCGCGCGGTGGCCAGCCCCTCGGCGCGCGCGGTGTCGACCGCCTCGTCGCCCTCTTCCTCCGCGGTCTCCTGCAGCTGCTCGTCGCCGGTGTCAGCGCCGTCCTCGGCGTCGGGGTCGTCGTCGGTGTCGACGTCCTCGCCCGCGGCGGAGGAGCGCCCGCCGGTGTCCCCGCGGCCGGGCTCCGCGCCGCCGCCGGCCGGGCCGGTCCAGGGCGCCACCGGCACGAGGACGACCTCGATGTCGTCGCGGCTCTGGTCCTGGCGCGCCAGGGAGTCGAGGCTGTCCTGCAGATGCGGCTCGGTGACGTCGAAGGTCACGATCACGCTGAACTTCGGCACGGAAAAACTATCTCCCGACGTTTCTGCTGCGGAGCACGTGGATCGGACGGCGGGGCACCGCGGCGATGGGGAGCCAACCTAGGTCACCGTGCGTAAGTGATCGGTAAATCTCCGCCACGACCGCCGTTCAGCGGCTTACGGCCGCCTCCCGGCCCCGCGGCGGCCCCCTGCGGTCGCGCATCGGACTCCCCCGCTTCGTCGCCTGGTGCCCGGACCACGAGAGCCGGCAGGACCCGCACCGAATCCGCAGGAACCGAGATCTGCGCCGCCCTGGCTACGATCGACCGTGTATATCGTCGGCAGCTTGGATTTCGCTGAGAAGACCCGGACGCGTTCGCCCGGCACGGACGTGTGCGACGCGGATCCGGGTGTCTTGCCGCTGGGCGGCAGGCGTCTCCACGTCGACGACCAGGATAACGCGGCCCGCGTGCCGCCGCCGCACGCCGTGCCGCTGCGCGGCGCATCCGCACCGCGGGCGGTCGCGGGGGCGCCGGGAGCGGCATCGGGGGACCGCCCGGGCCTGCCGGCGGGTCGCCGTACGACCTATGCTTTTGCGGACAGCAGCGGCCCCGTCGGGGCGCGGTCCGCAGGGCGGAGGAGGTCGTGGAGACCGTGGCAGCCAAGCGCAGGAAGCCGGGATCGGGCCGCCCCTCCGACCGGGGCGCGGCGGGTGCGCCGCGACCGCTGCCGGCCGGCGACACGTTCTACACACCCGGCGCCTCCCGGTTCCGCCGGGAGGTCGAACGGCGCAGCGCCGTTCCGCTGGTATGGCTGCACAACGCGCCGCGCCTGCTGCTGCCGGCGGTGATGGGCGTCGTCCTCATCGCGGGCCTGGTCCTGGCGGGGGTGGCCGGCGCCGTACTGCTCATCCTGCTCGCGGCGTTCTTCGGCTGGCTGGCCTTTCTCACGTGGCCGCGCCTGCGCAGCGGCGAGCGCGTCATGCGGGTGGCCGCCGTCGCGGTGCTGCTGGGCCTGGGCCTGCTGCAGAGCGGCCTGTTCTGAGGACGCCCGCTCCCGCGAGCACCGCGCGGACGGGCACGGGAGGCGCCGCGGCGCTCCTCGTGACAGCTCCCGCAATTTTGACAATCGTTTTCGTTTTCTCCATACTTGTCGAGTGTCCACACTTACCACCGGTGCGCCCGCGCACGGCCGCGCGTCCGACGGCCCTGCCCCGGCGGTCCGCGTGGTCGACGCCGCCGTCGCCTACGACCGCGCGACCGTCCTCGACGGGGTGAGCCTGGAGGTCCCCGCCGGCCAGACCCTGGCGATCCTGGGCCCCAACGGCTCGGGAAAGTCCACGCTGATGCGCGCGATGCTCGGGCTGGTCCCGCTCTCCGCCGGCCGGGTCGAACTGCACGGCGCGCCGCTGCGCGGCTTCCGCGACTGGGGCCGGATCGGCTACGTCCCCCAGCGCCTCTCGGCGGGCGGCGGCGTTCCCGCCACGGTGCGCGAGGTCGTGACGTCCGGGCAGGTGGCCCGGCGGCGCCGGCTGCACCGCGCGACCCCCGACGAGCGAGCGGCGGTCGACGAGGCGCTGGAGGCGGTCGACCTCGCCGACCGCGCCCGCGACTCCGTGCACGAGCTCTCCGGCGGCCAGCAGCAGCGGGTGCTGATCGCCCGCGCCCTGGCCGCGCGGCCCGACACCTTCTTCATGGACGAGCCGATGGCCGGCGTCGACGCCGCCAGCCAGCGCGCGCTCGCCCGCACGGTCACGCGCCTGGGCGCGCAGGGCGCCACCGTCGTCCTGGTACTGCACGAGCCGGGCCCGCTGGAGCCGCTGATCGGACGCAGCGTGGTCCTCTCCGGCGGACACGTGGCCCACGACGGCGCGCCGCCCCGGCCCGAAGGCGAGTGCGCCCGGCCCGGTCACGACCACGTCCACCCGCACGCCGACCCCGAGCACGCCTCGGCGGCGCTGCCCGACATCGGGGTTCCGCGCCGTGGCTGAGATGCTCCAGCTCGACTTCATGCGGCGCGCGCTCATGGCCGCCGTACTGGTGGGCATGGTCGCGCCGGTCATCGGCACGTTCCTCGTGCAGCGCCGGCTGGCGCTGCTGGGCGACGGCATCGGGCACGTGGCGCTGACCGGTGTGGCGCTGGGCTTCCTCACCAGCACCTCGCCGGTGCTCACCGCGGCGATCGTCGCCGCGCTGGGCGCCGTGCTGATCGAGCTGGTGCGGGTACGGGCGCGCACCAGCGGCGACATCGCCCTGGCGCTGCTGTTCTACGGCGGCATCGCCGGCGGCGTGCTGCTGATCGGGCTGGCGCCGGGGACCACCACCGCCACGCTGACCTCCTACCTGTTCGGCTCCGTCAGCACGGTCAGCGGCGGCGACATCGCGATGGTCGCGGTGCTGGCGGCGCTGGTGCTGGGCACCGTGGGCTACTTCGGCCGCGAGCTGTTCGTGCTCTGCCAGGACGAGGAGGTCGCCCGCGCCCACGGGCTGCCGGTGCGCCTGCTGAGCCTGATCGTCGCCGTCACCGCCGCCCTGACCGTCGTGCTGTCCATGCGGGTGGTGGGCGTGCTGCTGGTCAGCGCGCTGATGGTCGTGCCGGTGGCCGCCGCCCAGCAGCTCAGCCGCAGTTTCCGGATCACCCTGGCGCTGGCCGTGGCCATCGGCGTCGTCTCGGCGCTGGGCGGGCTCTCCACGGCCTACTACGCCGATGTGGCGCCGGGTGCGGCGATCGTCCTGCTGACCCTGGCCGTCTTCGCGGCGGCGGTGGCGGTCGGCTACCTGGTGCGCGGCGTGCGGGGCTCCGCCCGCCGCACCCGCGGCGGCGAGGGCGCTCCCGCTCCCGGTACGATTCCCCAGACCGAGCAGGGGGGCGTAGCACCATGAGCACACGACGCGAGACCGTACGCCAGGCCCTCAACGAGAGCACCGGGTTCCGCAGCGCCCAGGACCTCTACGCGGACCTGCGCTCGGAGGGCTCGAAGATCGGACTGACCACCGTCTACCGGGCGCTGCAGGCCCTGAGCGACTCCGGCGAGATCGACGTCCTGCGCACCGGCGACGGCGAGGCCGTCTACCGCGCCTGCATCACCGACACCCACCACCACCATCTGGTCTGCCGCACGTGCGGCAAGGCCGTGGAGGTCGAGGGGCCGCAGGTGGAGCGCTGGGCCGACACGGTAGGCGCCCAGCACGGCTTCACCGACATCACGCACACCGTCGAGGTGTTCGGCACCTGCGCGGCGTGCGCCGCCGCCGACTGAAACGCCGGCGGCCGCGCGCGGCGCGGCTCCCGCCGGCCCCCGCCGCGCGGGTGCGGCGCCTGCGTCAGCCTCCCCGCCGCGCCGGCTGCAGCGGTACCAGCGCGGGCCGCTTGGCCGCGCGCCCGTCGCCGGAGGAGCGCCCGGCCAGCCGCCGGCCGATCCAGGGCACGAGGTACTCCCGCGCCCACAGCAGGTCCTCCTGGCGGGCCGCGCGCCACGGGCGCGGGTCCTCGGCGGGCCACGGAGCGCGCCAGTCCTCCGGCGGCGAGGCGTCGAGAATCTCGCAGACCCGCAGCGCGATGCGGCGGTGGCCCTCGGGCGAGAGGTGCAGCCGGTCCTCGCTCCAGGCGCGGTGGTCCTGCAGCACCCGCATGCTCCACAGGTCCACCACGTCGCAGCCGTAGTGGTCGGCGATCGCGCGCAGGTGCATGTTGTACGTGGCGATCTTGCCGCGCAGGTGGCGCATGACCGGCTGGAACGCGGTGTCCATGCCGGTGAAGACGACGACGCGGGCTCCGGTGGCGGCCAGCCGGCGCACAGCGGCCTCGAAGATCCGCGCGGTCAGGTCGGGGTCGGCGCCGGGGCGGATGATGTCGTTGCCCCCGGCGCACAGGGTCACCAGGTCCGGGCGCAGCTCGACGGCGCGCGGGACCTGGTGCTCGACGATGGGGCGGATGAGCCTGCCGCGAACGGCGAGGTTGGCGTAGCGGACCTCGCCGCAGGTGGCGGCGAGGTGCTCGGCGAGCCGGTCGGCCCAGCCGCGGTAGCGCACCTCGCCGGTTCCCTCAGGCCCCGGGTACGGGTCGTCCATGCCCTCGGTGAAACTGTCGCCCAGCGCGACGTAGGAGACGATGTCGCGCCCGTTCGAATACCCGCTCATAGTGTTCGATGATGCATCGCCGACCTCGGGTTACGCGACAGTAGGTTCGAGGGTGTGCGGGATCTGTAACGACTCTCACGCCACCCCCGAAACCCGCTGCCAGGCGCCTATCCCGCGCGGTCGGCCCTCTCGCGGCCGCCACCTTCGCCCTGTGGCGCCCCGGCGCGCCCCGTTGCGGGGAGGGGCTCCAGCTCGGGGCGCTTGGCGGTGACGCCGTCGCCGGAGGAGCGCCCGGTCAGCCGCCGCCCCAGCCACGGCACGAGGTGCTCGCGGGCCCACCGCACGTCGGCGCGGCGCGCGGCGCGGCGGTCCGGCGGCGGCGCGGGCGGCCACGCCTCGTGGCCGCCCCCGACGGGCGCGCCGACGGCCTCCGCGACCTTCGCCGCAAGCCGGCGGTGGCCCTCGGGCGACATGTGCAGCCGGTCGGCGTCCCAGGCGCGCGGGTCGGTCAGCGCGTCCATCGACCACTGGTCCACCAGGTAGCAGCCGTGGCGGTCGGCGATGGCGCGGATGTTCAGGTAGTAGCGGGCGAACGTGCCGATGCGCAGGCGCATGAACCCGGCGCTGAAGTTGACGCCGGTGAACAGCACGACGTCGGCTCCGGTAGCACGCAGCCGGCGCACCGCGCCCTCCAGCACGCGGGCGAGCCGGTCGGGGTCGCCGCCGGGCCGCAGCAGGTCGTTGCCGCCGGCGGAGAGGGTGACCAGATCGGGGGCCAGCTCGACGGCGCGGGGCAGCTGGTCCTCGACGATCTGGCGCATCAGCTTGCCGCGCACGGCCAGGTTGGCGTAACGCAGCTCCGGCACGCGCGCGGCCAGGTGCTCGGCGAAGCGGTCGGCCCAGCCGCGGTAGCGGACCGCGGCGCCGGCGTCCTCGGGCGGGTAGGGATCGCCCACACCTTCGGTGAAGCTGTCGCCCAGAGCCACGAGGTCCAGCGTGCGGCGGTCCGGGTCCAGGGGGCTCACCGCGCCTCCCCGGGGTCGCGCCCGCTCACCGTGCCGTCCGCGGGGCCGGGTTCGACCGGGTTGGGCACGGCGCCGCCGTAGCGCCGGTCGCGGCTGGCGTAGATCTCGCAGGCGTGCCAGAGGTGCCGCCGGTCGAAGTCGGGCCACAGGGTGTCCAGGAAGACCATCTCGGCGTAGGCCGACTGCCACAGCAGGAAGTTGGAGGTGCGCTGCTCGCCGGAGGAGCGCAGGAACAGGTCGACGTCGGGCAGCTCCGGCTCGTCGAGGTGCTCGGCCACCGTGGCCTCGTTGATCCGGTCGGGGTTGAGGCGCCCGGCCGCGGCCTTTCGGGCGATGGCCGCCGCGGCGTCGGCGATCTCGGCGCGCCCGCCGTAGTTGACGCAGAACTGCAGGGTCAGCGCGGTGTTGTCCCTGGTCGTCTCCTCGGCGTCCTCCAGTTCGGAGATGACGCTCTTCCACAGCCGCCCGCGCCGCCCGGCCCAGCGGACCCGCACACCCATGGCGTGCAGCTCGTCGCGGCGGCGGCGGATCACCTCGCGGTTGAAGCCCATGAGGAAGCGCACCTCGTCCGGCGAGCGCTTCCAGTTCTCGGTGGAGAAGGCGTAGGCCGACACGCAGTCCACGCCCAGCTCCAGAGCGCCCTCGACCACGTCGAACAGCGAGCTCTCCCCCGCCCGGTGGCCCTCGGTGCGGGCCAGGCCGCGGTCCTTGGCCCAGCGCCCGTTGCCGTCCATGACGATCGCCACGTGGCGCGGGATCAGTTCCTTGGGCAGCCGCGGCGGCCGCGCTCCGCTGGGATGCGGGTTGGGCGGCCGGTAGGAGCGGGCGGTGGACGAGGTGTTGAACAGGCTCAAGAGCGCTCCACAAGACGCAGCGATCGGATTCCGTTCTCCAGGTGCCACTGGAGGTAGGCGGCCACCAGCCCGCTGCACTCGTTGCGGTGGCGCTCCTCGCTGGCGTCGGCCGCGGGCCAGTCGCCGCCGAGCAGCGCCAGCATCAGCTGGAGGGTCGGTGCAGCGGGGTGGGTGGCGCCGTGGGGGCGGCACACCGAGCACACCGAGCCTCCGGCGTGCACGGCGAAGGCGCGGTGCTGCCCGCGCGTGCCGCACTGGGCGCACTCCTGCAGGGCGGGCGCGTACCCGGCCACCGCCAGCGAGCGCAGCAGATAGGCGTCCAGCACCATGCGGGAGTCGTGGGTGCCCTCGCCGAGGGTACGCAGCGCGCCGATCAGCAGCAGGAACTGGCGCAGCGCCGGGTCCTTCTCGACCACCACGATCTTCTCGGCGGTCTCCAGCATGGCGGTGGCCGCGGTATAGCGCGAGTAGTCGCCCACGACGGCCTCACCGTAGGCGCGCACGGTCTCGGCCTGGGTGATGACGTCGAGTGTGCGGCCGGTGTAGAGCTGCACGTCGACGTGGCTGAAGGGCTCCAGGCGGGCGCCGAACCGCGACTTGGTGCGGCGCACCCCCTTGCCCACCGCGCGGACCAGCCCGGTGCGCCGGGTCAGCAGTGTGACGATGCGGTCGGCCTCGCCCAGCTTCTGGGTGCGGAGGACGACTCCCTCGTCACGGTAAAGGCTCACTCCCCCATTGTCGCGGATCCCGGCCCCCGCCGCGCACGTCCGGCGGGACGCGCCGGCCGCGGACCGCTCCGGGCGGGGCGGGCCCTCCCGCGCGGCGCACGCGCGCGCGCCGCTGAATCCGCGCCCCCTCCCCGCATCCGGATGCGACAAACCACGCAAACCACGTCCGGCGTTCCCCATATGTCTCAATTTGCTCTACGATCACGCGCAAGTAACGACCAATTCCTAGCGAATGGGGCGCGACGCGATGACACGAGGACGGCGCGGACAGCGGAGGAGGAGCGGACGCAGGGACCGGGAGCGGTCCTCTCCGCGAAGGCCCGAGGGGGCGCGGGGCAGGCGCGGGTTCCGGCGGCCGCTCGTCGCCGCCTTGGTCGCGGTCCCCGCGGGACTCGGCCTTGCGGCGGCGATGGTCCTGGCGGCCGGGCCGCCGTCGGAGAACCCCCTCACCCAGGGGACCCAGGCCGGTGCGGCGCCCGCGCCGGGCGCCGACGAAGCGCTGCCTCCGGCCCCCGACGACTTCTTCGACGACCGGCAGAGCGGCGGCGCACCGCAGGACGGGCAGAACGGCCAGGGCGGCCAGGGCGGCCAGGGCGGCCAGGAAGCCGCACCCGAGGACCACGGCGATGCCGGAACGGGCGAGCCGGAGCCCGACGCGGTGATCGAGGGCGGTGCCACGCTGGCCCCCTCCCAGCGGCCCGACGACGAGCAGGACGGCTCCGAGTCCGGCGACGGGTCGCAGGACGGCGGCTCCGGAGGCGGTTCCGGATCCGGATCGGGCTCCCCCGACGGCGGCTCCCAGCCGTCGACGCTGGCCCAGCAGGTGGTGTCCATCGCCAACGACAGGCGTGCCGAGGCCGGATGCGGACCGCTGCAGGTGGACCCCCGGTTGACCGCCGCATCGGAGGCCCACAGCCGGGACATGGCCGAGCGCGACTACATGGCCCACGAGAACCCCGACGGCGAAGGGCCCGCCGAGCGCGCCGAGGACGCCGGCTACGGCTCCTGGTCCGGCGAGAACGTCGCGGCGGGCTACACCTCCGCCGAGTCGGTGATGGAGGGCTGGATGGACAGCCCCGGCCACCGAGCCAACATCCTCAACTGCGACAACACCGAGGTGGGGGTCGGCGAGACCGACACCAAGTGGGCGCAGAACTTCGGCCGAGGCTGAGGCCGGCCGCACACGGCGAAGCGGCGGCGCCGGCACGGACGTGTCGGCGCCGCCGCTTGCCGGCACCCGGCCGGGCCGCGGCTACTCGGCCGCCGCCTCGGCCTGCGCGCGCCCGATGGCGCTGCAGACGGCCTTCAGCGAGGCCGTGGTGATGTTGTGGTGGATCCCCACTCCCCACACGGTGCGCCCGTCGATCTCGGTCTCGACGTAGGCGGCCGCGCGGGCGTCGCTGCCCACGTCCAGGGAGTGCTCGACATAGTCCAGCACCCGCACCTTGACGTCGACGTCGGTCAGTGCGTCGCAGAACGCCGAGATCGGCCCCTGGCCGGCGCCGGCGATCTCGCGGATCTCCCCGTGCGCCCGGACGTCGGCGCTGATGCGGTAGCCGCCGTCCTCGGCCGTCTCCGAGCGGTGCGCCAGCACACCCACGGGGCCGTCGTCGTTCAGGTAGGTCTGGGTGAAGATCTCCCAGATCCGCTCGCCGTCGAACTCCCCGCCCTCGGCGTCGGTGAACTCCTGGACCTTGTGCGAGAACTCGATCTGCATGCGGCGCGGCACGTCCAGGGCGTGGTCGCGGTGCAGGATGTAGGAGACCCCGCCCTTGCCGGACTGGCTGTTGACGCGGATGACGGCCTCGTAGTTGCGGCCGACGTCCTTGGGGTCGATGGGCAGGTAGGGCACGCCCCAGGGGTACTCGGCCACGGGGGTGCCCGCGGCGGCGGCGTCCTCCTCCAGCGCGGTCAGGCCCTTCTTGATGGCGTCCTGGTGCGAGCCGGAGAAGGCGGTGTAGACCAGGTCGCCGCCGTAGGGGTGGCGCGGCGCGACGGGCATCTGCGTGCAGTGCTCGACGATGCGCCGCACGGTGTCGATGTCGGAGAAGTCGATCATCGGGTCGACGCCCTGGCTGAACAGGTTCATGCCCAGGGTGACCAGGTCGACGTTGCCGGTCCGCTCGCCGTGGCCGTACAGGCAGCCCTCGACGCGGTCGGCGCCGGCCATCACCCCCAGCTCGGCCGAGGCGATGCCGGTGCCGCGGTCGTTGTGCGGGTGCACCGACAGGCACACGTACTCGCGGCGCGACAGGTTGCGGCTCATCCACTCGATCTGGTCGGCGTAGACGTTGGGCGTGGCGCGCTCGACGGTGGCCGGCAGGTTCAGGATGATCTCGCGGCCGGGTCCGGGCCGCCACACGTCCATGACGGCCTCGCAGACCTCCAGGGCGAAGTCCAGCTCGGTGTCGATGAAGATCTCCGGCGAGTACTCGTAGCCGACGTACTCGGACTCGCCCAGGTAGCGCTCGATGCAGTCCACGACCGCGCGGGTGCCGTCGACGGCGATCGCCTTGCAGGCCTCGCGGTCGACGCCGAAGACGACCCGGCGGAACTCCGGAGCGGTCGCGTTGTACAGGTGCACGGTGGAGCGCTTGGCGCCGACCAGGCTCTGCACGGTGCGCTCGATCAGGTCCGGGCGGGCCTGGGTCAGCACCGAGATCTGCACGTCGTCGGGGATCAGGTCGTTCTCGACCAGGCTGCGTACGAAGTCGAAGTCGGTCTGGCTGGCGGCCGGGAAGCCGACCTCGATCTCCTTGTAGCCCATGCGGACCAGCAGCGCGAAGATCTCGTGCTTGCGCTGGGGGTCCATCGGCTCGATCAGCGCCTGGTTGCCGTCGCGCAGGTCGGTGGACAGCCAGCGCGGCGCGGAGGTGATGGTCTTCGACGGCCACGTGCGGTCGGGCAGGTCGACGGCCGGAAAGGGGCGGTAGCGGTGGACGGGCATACCACTGGGTTGCTGCTGCGGCACCATGGGAAAGGCTCCTTGGGAATCTGCGACGCCCGGCGTCTCCCTCCGGAAACAGGAGGGGGCGGGCGGAAGCTCACGGTCTAGCGGCCGACTCAGAACACGCCGAAGCCCCGCGGCGAGGGAGCCGACCTTGCTACCGACCCCCGCCGCGGCCGCTAAGGAGGAGCAGCTCGCGCAGCATAGTGTCTGCCACCGTAGCAGAACCGGCCGCGGCCGTGAGGCACAGGGGGCGGGGCGCACCGGCGCCGGGCCCGGCGCGGCACGGCGGAGAAGGGCCGGACCCGGGCCGAACACACCGATGTTGCCGGGAACGGCATCGACCCGGGGCCGCCGCACCTGCGGCGGAAAACCGGCGGAGCCGGCGGGCCCGGTGCGCGCTCGCGCGCCGGGCCCGCCGGCGCCGCGCGGCGCCCGCCTCAGCCGCGGATCACCGCGGCCAGCGGTTCGGGCAGCTCGGCGGCGGTCTCCACCGGCCGCCGCTCCAGCAGCTCGGCGGCCTGCCGCCGCGTCAGGCCCAGCTCTGCCAGCGCCTCGCGCGCCTGGGCCGCGGGCAGCGTGTTGAGCCAGCGCACCCACAGCGCCGCCCGCCCCGCTGCGGTGAGCGGGCCCAGCGCGCGGAACCTGGCGATGCCGCCGTCGGGGTAGACGTCCAGCCGAAGCCGTGCGGCCGGGCGCGGCGCCGCCACGACGAAGCGGTGCGGCGTGTCGGGCCGCAGCGGGGTCCGCTCCAGCAGCGGGAACCACTCCCCCGGCCCCTCGGCCTCCTCGGCGCCGCTGACGGCGGCCTCGGCCGGGGCGTTGTGCAGGAAGTAGGAGGTGTCCACCTCCAGCAGCCGCGGCTCTCCGGCGGCCGCCAGGGCGATTTCCAGGAAGTCGTTTCCCGGACCGCGGCGCCGCGCGTTCTCCCAGCCCTCGCCCATGGTGCGGGCCGAGCCCGGCGCGATGGCGTTCTCGGGGGCGCCGTAGTAGTCGTTGCTGCAGGCCAGCACGCGCCCACCGGTGACCAGTGCCGCCAGGTCCTGCGCACCGGCGACCAGCAGCCGCGGGTCGGCGACCACCTCGCCGTGCACCCGCAGCCGCGCCACGCCGCCGTCCGGGTAGATGCTCAGCCGCACGTGGGTGTAGCGATGCGGGTCGTCGACGGCGAGGGCGTTGGCGGTGCCGGCGGCGACCGCGGTGCGGGCCACCAGGGTCCTCCACTCGGCCGCGAGCAGCGCGCCGGTGTCGGGGTGGCCCTCCAGGCCTGCGGCCTCCACCGAAACCTCGGGAGGATGGTTGCCGGTGAAGTGGGCGGTGTCGACGACCACGCCGTGCACGATCCCGGGTGCGGCCAGGCGCACGACCGCGTGGTCGTGGCCGGGGCCGCGGCGGCGCCGGGTCTCCCAGCCGTCGTAGACCTTGCCCTTATGGCCGAAGGCTGCGGGGTCGAACCCCGGCGGCTCCGGCTTGATCAGGTTCTCGCGCTCGGCGAACGACTCGTCACTGGCGTGCACGACGGCCCCGCCCCGGCTGCGCAGGGCGAGGTCGGGCAGGCGCCGGAAGTCCGGGGCGCCCACTGGCGGTCACCTCCTCGTGAGACGGTGCGGTGCCGGTCCGCCCCGCCCGGCACCGCACCGCCGGCTCAGGCGGTGGCTCCGGGCAGCGGCTCGAACTCCTTGACGGCGTCGATGGCCGGCCCGTGCGGCGTGTTGGCCTCTCGTTCGATCATGACCTCCACGAGCACCGGGCGCGAGGTGCGCTGGGCCTCCTTGCGCGCCCAGTCGAGGGCGCCGCGGAGGTCGCCGGGCTCGGTGACCCTGCGCCCGGTGCAGCCGTAGGCCTCCATGATCTTGACGTTGTCGGTGCCGTAGTCGTCGTAGTGGATGTCGACCTGGTAGTTCATGCCGTAGGGGACCTCGGCCTGGCGGATCAGCCCCAGGTACTCGTTGTTGAGCATGATGAGCACGAACGGCACGTCGTACTGGGCGGCGACCGCCAGCTCCTCCACCGTGTACTGGAAGCTGTAGTCGCCGACCACGCCCACCACCTCGGCGTCCGGGTCGGTGCGCTTGAGCGCCTTCTTGACGCCGATGGCCGCGGGGATCTCCCAGCCCAGCGGGCCCGCCTGGCCGCAGACCTGGTAGTGGCGGGGCAGGTGGGCCTTCTGGTGCTGGCCTCCCCAGATCTGGTACAGCCCGATCGCGGTGACGAAGTAGGTCTCGGGGCCGAAGGCCTCGTTGATCTCCTTGTAGACCCGCGGCGCCTTGATCGGGGCCGAGTCGAAGTCCTCGCGGCGGCCCAGCTCG
Source organism: Streptomonospora arabica (assembly GCF_039531585.1). Classification (NCBI taxonomy): domain Bacteria; kingdom Bacillati; phylum Actinomycetota; class Actinomycetes; order Streptosporangiales; family Nocardiopsidaceae; genus Streptomonospora; species Streptomonospora arabica. Next base: position 580,555 of record NZ_BAAAQI010000001.1, read on the forward strand.
GACTTGAGGCTGTTGACGCGCGCCACCCACGGGCCCGGCTCGCGCGCGGGCCCGCGCCGGGAGGCGCGTTCGGCCAGCGCCTTGAGGAACAGGGCGGCGTCGGAGACCACGCCCAGGTCGGGCTCGAACACCCTGCCCAGCTGGGTGGGCTCGATGTCGACGTGGATGAACCGCCGGTCGCCGCGGTAGACGTCGAGCTTGCCGGTGTGGCGGTCGCCGAAGCGGGCTCCCACGGCCAGCACCAGGTCCGACTCCAGGAAGGAGGCGTTGCCGTAGCGCTGGGAGGTCTGGATGCCGGTCATGCCGGCGAAGAGCGGACTGTCCTCGTCGAACGCGCCCTTGCCCATCAGCGTGGTCTGCACCGGGATGTTCAGGTACTCGGCGACCTCGCGCAGCGCGTCGGCGGCCTCGGAGATGACCACGCCGCCCCCCGCCAGGATCAGCGGCCGCTCGGCCTCCAGGAGCATGTCCAGCGCCCGCTCGACGCGCGGCGGGTGCGGCAGGACGGGGTGGATCGCCAGGGGGGCGTCGATGGCGGGGTCGTACTCGACGACCTGCTGCGCGATGTCCAGGGGCAGGTCGACCAGCACCGGCCCGGGCCGCCCTTCGCGGGCGATCCGGAAGGCCTCGCGGAAGATCCACGGCGCCTGGCCGGCCTCCTTGAGCTGGACGGCCCACTTGGTCACCGGAGCGGCGATGTCGACGATGTCGACCGCTTGGAAGGCCTCCTGGTGCAGCTTGGTCGAGACGTTCTGCCCGGTGATGCAGACGATCGGGATGGAGTCGGCCATCGCGGTGTAGAGGCCGGTGATCATGTTGGTTCCGGCGGGGCCGGAGGTGCCGATGGCCACTCCGACGCCGCCGTTGGTGCGCGCCCAGCCGTCGGCCATGTGGGTGGCGCCCTCTTCGTGGCGGACGGTCAGGTGCTCGATCCCGCCCACCTCCTCAAGGGCCTTGTAGAGGGGGAGGACCGCTGCTCCCGGGCAGCCGAACGCGGTGTCGACGCCCTCGGACTTGAGGACCTCGACAACGGCGTTCATCGCGGGCATCTGTACCATGTTCGCTGAACCCTTCGGTGCTAGTGGGGTTTCAGGGGCCGCCGGCGGAACGCCGGGTGCGGCCAACACCCGGGGCGCCCCTCCGCGGTCGCACCGCGGAGCAGACGCCGCCCTCCGCCGGCGGCCACCGGATCTACTTCTGCTCGGCGGCGAGCTGGTCGACCAGCTTGAGCAGCGCCGAGTGGTCGAGGCCGCCGTGGCCCTGCGCCTTGAGCGCGCCGATGAACTGCGCCACCAGCGCCCCCATCGGAATGGGCACGCCCGCTTCGCGGGCGGCGGCGGTGACGATGCCCATGTCCTTGTCGTGCAGCGCGATGCGGAACCCGGGCTCGAATCGGCGGTGGCGCATCGCCTCGCCCTTGCGGGTAAGCACGGTGCTGCCGGCCAGGCCCCCGTTGAGCACGCGCAGGCCGGCTTCGGTCTCGACGCCGTGGGCCTCCAGGAACACCAGGGCCTCGGCCACCAGCTGGATGTTGCCGGCGACGATGAGCTGGTTGGCGGCCTTGACCGTCTGGCCCGCGCCCGAGGGCCCCACCAGCACGGCGGTGCCCAGCGGGGCGAACACGTCGGCGGCGGCGTCGAAGTCGGCGGCGTCCCCGCCGACCATGATGGACAGCACGCCCTCGATCGCACCGGCCTCGCCGCCGCTGACCGGCGCGTCGAGGACGCGCAGGCCGCGCTTGGCGCCCTCTTCGGCGACGGTGCGCGCGGTGTCGGGGCGGATGGTGCTCATGTCGATCACCAGGGCGCCGGTCGCCGCGCTGTCGAACACGCCGCCGGTGGAGAACATCGCCTCCTCGACGTCGGGCGAGTCGGGGACCATGGTGATGACGACGTCGGCGCCGGACACGGCCTCGGCGGGCGAGGATGCGGCCCTGCCGCCCTGCTCGGCGAAGCGGTCGGTCTGCTGGGGGCTGCGGTCGTAGCCGCGCACGGCGAAGCCGGCGGAGACCAGGTTGGCGGCCATGGGCAGGCCCATGATGCCGAGCCCGACGAACGCGATCGTGCGGGTCTGGGACATGGCGGGTTCCCTCCTTCAAGGGCGGTCGGGGTGGTGCGGGAGCAGGGGGCGCGGCGGCGGCTCGGGCACTGGGCCCGGCCGCCGGCGGCGGTCGGATGCGGGCGGCGCAAAGCGCCCCGGTCGGTGCGGTCTCAGCCGCGCAGCCAGCCGAAGCTGTCGGCGCTGGCCCCCGTCGGCTTGTACTCCAGGCCCACATGGCCGCTGTAGCCGCCGTCCTGCGCCCGGGCGAGCAGGTCCATCAGGGGCAGGTCGCCGCTGCCGGGCTCGCCCCGCCCGGGCGCGTCGGCGATCTGGATGTGACCGAACTCGGCGGCGTGGTCGCGCACCACGGCCGCCACGTCGTCCCCGTTGACCGCCAGGTGGTAGAAGTCGGCGAGCAGCGCGACGTTGGCGGCTCCGGCCTCCTTGGCGGCGGCGACGAAGGCGCGTCCGTCGGCGGCGGTGATCAGGGGGTAGTCGGCGGAGCCGCTGATGGGCTCGATGAGGACCGTGCCCCCGACGGCCTCCAGCGCCTTGGCGGCGGCCAGCGTGTTCTGCAGGGCGGTCTCGTCCTGCTCGGCGGGCTCGACGCCGTCCCTGCGCAATCCGTACAGCGCGTTGAAGCCCGCGGTGCCGGTGCGTTCGGCGATCGCCGCGACGACGTCGAGGTTGTCGCGGAGCTCCGGCACCCGGTCGGGGTGGGAGAGGACGCCGCGGTCGGGGCCGGGCAGCCGCCCGGCGAACAGGTTCAGCCCGGTGAGGCTGACTCCGGCGTTCTCGATGGCGGCGACGAACGCGTCGACCTCGGCGTCGCCGGGCGCGGCGCTCTCGAAGGGCCACCAGAACTCGACGGCGTCGAACCCGGCCCGGCGCGCGGCGGCGGGGCGCTGGTGGAGCGGAAGCTCGGTGAACAGCAGCGAGCAGTTGACGGTGTAGGGCAGCGAATGGCTCATGGCTCGCCTCCTTCGGGAGGACGGGTGGAGGGGGTCGGCTGGTCCGGAGCGCCTGCCTGCGCAGGGCCCGCGGCGGGTCGTGGGAGGAAGGCCGCCGGCCGCGCACCGGAGCGCTCGGCGGCGGAGCCCGCCCGGGTGGGGCGGCGAAAGGGGTGGCGCCTACGGGGTGGCTGTGCCTCGTATCGTCGGCCCGCTGCAGCGGTTTCCGATATGTGGAATATGATTTTCACTTCAAGGAATTATAGTGAGTTTGCGCCACGCCCATGGGGTTGTCAACCACCCGTGCGGCTCCGCTTCGGCGGCCGCTCGGCCCCGTTGTACGCACCCCGGACGACCGGCTCGCGGATTTCCGCCGCTGCGCGGGTACGCCGCCCGCACACCGGGCAGGTTCAGGGCCACCGGGGGTCCCGCTCCGGCATCCGCGGATCCGGGCACCGCCGGGCACGACCGGCCAAGGAGGACGCCATGCCGGACGACCCCACATTGCGGAGTGCCGACGCCGGCCTCGCGCGCGTCAACGCGCTCTCGCCCGAGGAGTTCCGGGCGGAGTTCGGCCGGTGCCTGGGCGTCGAGCGCTGGGCGGAGGAGCTGCGCCGGCGCCGCCCCTTCAGCTCCCGCTCCGAGCTGCTGGACGCAGCGGACAGGATCGCGCGCACGCTCACCGACGAGGAGGTCGCCGCCGCCCTGGAGCGGCACCCCCGCATCGGCGAGCACGCCCGCGGCGCACGAACCGAGGCCGAGTGGTCCCGCGGCGAGCAGTCGGGGTTCAGCGCGGGAGAGGCGGGTGTGCGCGAGCGGTTCGCGGCGGCCCAGGCCGACTACGAGCGCCGCTTCGACCGGATCTACCTGGTCTGCGCGGCCCACCGCTCAGCCCGCGAGCTGCTGGACGACCTCACCGCCCGGATGGGCAACGACGCCGTGACCGAGGAGCGCGTCGTCGCGGGCGAGCTCCGCCGGATAGCCCTGCAGCGCGTCGAAAGGGTGCTCGACAGCCGATGAGCCACGTCACCACGCACGTGCTGGACACCGCCCGCGGCCGCCCGGCCGCGGGCGTGCCGGTCCGCCTGGAGCGCCCCGCCTCCCACGGGGCGGGCGCCGACGGCCGGACCGGCGGCTGGACGGCGATCGCCTCCACCGCCACCGACGACGACGGGCGCGCCGGCGCCCTGGGCCCGGAGCGGCTGGCGGCGGGGCCCTACCGGCTCGTGTTCGACACCGCCCACTACTTCGCGCGCACCGGGCAGCAGGGCCTCTACCCGGAGGTGCCGGTGGTGTTCGAGCTCGCCGACGAGGACACCCATTACCACGTTCCGCTGCTGCTCAGCCCGCATTCCTACACGACCTACCGCGGCAGCTGACCCGCGGCGCGCCGGGCCGCGGACGGCGGCGCCCGGCGATCGGGTACACCGGCCCCCACCCCCGGACCGAGGAGATGCCGATGCCTGAGACCACCGTGTCGGCCGGGTCCAGGGCCTGGCCAGGGCATCCGGGATCGCGGACTGGTCGTCGGCTGTCTTCTTCGACCGAACGGTGGTGCCGGGGTTGCCGACCGCTCCCTCCGCTCCTCCGGGGGCTCGGCGTCGTGCCGTCGGCCCGCGGAACACCCCGCCGTCATCTCCGTGAGCAGCGACCTGAGCGCGGAACTCGATCAGCGACCGGAGCGCCCCGGAGAGCCGGGCGGCCACTCCTCGGAAGCCGCGCAAGGCAAGCGACCATCAGCCACACCCGGCCCTCCCGGGCCACCCGACAACGTACGGAGCCAGCCATGGGAATCCGGCTCGGGCGCAACGAGTACGGCAAGGCGGAGGTGCGCCTGGTGCACGTCGACCGCTCCGCCGACGACCACCGCATCAAGGACCTCAACGTCAGCACCCGGCTGCGCGGCGACATGGAGGCGGTGCACACGCGCGGCGACAACGCCAACTGCCTGACCACCGACACCCAGAAGAACACGGTCTACGCGCTGGCGCGCGAGCACGGAGTCGCCGCCGCCGAGGACTTCGGCCTGCTGCTGGCCCGGCACTTCACCGGCGAGCACGCCCCCGTCCACGGCGCGGCGGTGGAGCTGCAGGAGTTCGCCTGGCGGCGCATCCCCACCGCGGAGGGCCCGCACGGCCACGCCTTCGTGCGCAGCGGGGCCGAGACCCGCACCGCCGTGGTCACCGCCGACCGCGGCGGGGAGTGGGTCGTGTCCGGCTTCGAAGGGCTGACGGTGCTCAAGTCCGCCGACTCGGAGTTCCGCGGCTTCCCCCGGACCCGGTTCACCACCCTGGCCGAGACCGGCGAGCGCATCCTGGCGACCGACGTCACCGCCCGGTGGCGCTACGTCGCCGAAAGCAGCGCTCCGGGACGGGCTCCGCAGGCCGTGGACTGGGACGCGGCCTATGAGCGGGTCAAGGCGCTGGTGCTGGAGGCGTTCGCGACCACCCGCAGCCTCGCGCTGCAGCAGAGCCTGTACGCCATGGGCGAGGCGGTGCTGCGCGAGCGCGCGGACATCGCCGAGATCCGCTTCTCGATGCCCAACAACCACCACTTCGCGGTGGACCTCGCCCCCTTCGGCATGGACAACCCCAACGTGGTCCTCCACGCCGCCGACCGCCCCTACGGCCGCATCGAGGCCGCCGTCGAACGCGACGACGCCCCGGACGCGGGCCGGGCCTGGGACTCGGTGCCCGGTTTCGTCTGAGGGGCCGGCCGCGCGGCGCGGCGGCACCGCCGCTACCGGGCCGGCGGTACCGCTCCCCGGATCAGCAGCCGCCCGCGCGGCGCCGCGTCCGGGGCCGCCGGAAACACGCGCCGCCCGCGCAGCCAGGTGGCGCGGACCTCACCGAGGAGATCGCGGCCGTGGTAGGGCGTCAGCGGGTGGCGGTGGCTCAACGAAGCCGCGTCGACGCGGAACCCGGAGTCCGGGGCGACGACCGCGAAGTCGGCGTCGAAGCCCGGCGCGAGCGCGCCCTTGCCGGCCAGCCCCGCGATCTCGGCGGGGCGCCGCGCCATCCACGCCGCCACGTCGGCGAGCGTGTGCCCCCGCGCGGCGGCGGCCGTCCACACCGCGGCGAAGCCCACCTGCAGACCCGAGATCCCGCCCCACGCCGCAGCGAAGTCGCCGGCGGCGGTGTCCTTCAAATCGGGTGTGCTGGGCGAGTGGTCGCTGACCACGCAGTCCACGGCTCCGTCGGCCAGACCCCGCCACAGGGCCTCGCGGTCGGCGGCGCCGCGGATCGGCGGGCAGCACTTGTACTCGGTGGCACCCGCCGGGACCTCCTCCGCCGCCAGAGCCAGGTAGTGCGGGCAGGTCTCGGCCGTCACCGGCACGCCCGCGGCCCGCGCCCGCGCGACCCGCGCCAGGCCCGCCGCCGACGAGAGGTGCAGGAGGTGCACGCGCGTACCCGTGTCCCGCGCCGCATCGACCGCCGTGCCCACCGCCGCCGCCTCGGCCGCGGCCGGACGGGAGGCCAGGAAGTCCGCGTAGGCGCGCCCGCGCGGCGCGGGCGCCGCCGCGAGCACACCCGGGTCCTCGGCGTGCACGATCAGCAGCCCGCCGAACCCCCCGACGGCCGCCGCCGCGGCACGCAGCCGCTCGGCGCTCAGGTGGCCGAACTCCGGCACCCCCGACGGCGACAGGAACGCCTTGAACCCGCAGACGCCGGCCTCGTGCAGCCGCCGCAGCTCGCCCGCCGTCTTCGGCCCGGTGTTCTCGGGCACGGCGCCGCCCCAGAACGCCACGTCGACCGCGACCGCGCCATCGGCGGCCGCGCGCTTCGCCGCCAGGCCGCCGAGGGTCGTGGTGGGCGGGACGCTGTTCAGCGGCATGTCGACCAGTGTGGTGATCCCGCCGGCGGCCGCGGCGCGGGAGGCGGTGGCGAAGCCCTCCCACTCGGTGCGGCCCGGCTCGTTCACGTGCACGTGGGTGTCGACCAGGCCCGGCAGCAGCACCTCGTCCGCGGCGGTCTCGACGGTGCGCGCCGCCCGTGCGGCGCGGTCGAATCCGCCGACCCAGGCGATGCGCCCGCCGCGCACCCCGATCGCCGCCGCGCGCTCCCCGTCGGGGGTGACCGCGCGGCGCGCCCGTACGACCAGATCGCAGTCGTCGGCGGCCCGCCCGGCCGCCGCCCGGGTCCGGCCCGCGCCGTCGGTGTCCACGTCTGCTCCCTTCCCCGGACCGGAGGGTTCGCCGCCGGCCGCCTCGTACCGGCCGCTAGCCGACCCGGCGTTGCGCCAGGGCCGCCAGGTCGTCGGCGCCCGCGCCGCACGCCGCGGCGACCTCGGGCTCGTCGAGGGCGCCGCACTGCAGTCCGCGGGTGAGCACCGCGGCAAGGGCCTGGGCCGTGGCGGGCTCGTCGAGGACGGTGCCGCCGACCGATCCCAGGTAGTCGGCCAGGCGGGCGGCCGCCGGGCCGAACGCCCGGCGGTAGAAGACGTAGGTGGCCAGGTACCGGGTGGGCAGCTGGTGCGGATGCATGTCCCACCCCTGGTAGAAAGCCCGTTCCAGGGCGCGCACCACGAGCCGCGTGTGCAGCCGCCAGGCGGCGTGCACCTGCTCGGCCGCGCCCACGGGCAGCACGTTGGCGGCGCCGTCCGAGAGCCGGACGCCCGTCCCGGCGGCCGCGACCTGCATCACCGCCTTGGCGTAGTCGGCGGCCGGGTGGTCCATGGCCTGGTGCGCGGCGGTCACGCCGCAGGCGGCGGTGTAGTCGTAGGTGCCGAAGTGCAGCGCGGTGACGCGGCCGCCGCCGGCCCGCACCATCCGGGCGAGGTCCGCGGTGCCGCCGGGTCCGATCACGCACTGCGGGGTCTCGACCTGCAGTTCGAACCGCAGCCGCCCCTCCGCCAGCCCGAACAGCCGCTCCATGCGGGCGAGCGCCCACGCGGCGGCCTCCACCTGCTCCACCGACGTGATCTTGGGCAGGGTGATCCGCAGGCCCTCCGGCAGCCCGCCGGCCGCCTCCAGCAGCCCGCTCAAGAACAGCGCCAGGCTGCGTGTCCCGCGGCGGCGCCCCTCGGCCGCCATGCCCTTCATGCGGATGCCGACGCCGGGCGGCGCGGTCCCGGCGGCGACGTCCGCGCCGAGCGCGGCCGCCGCCGCCCCGACGTGGGCGTCCTCCTCGTCGTCGGTGCGGACCCCGTAGCCGTCCTCGGCGTCGACGCGCAGATCCTCGACCGGTTCCCGGTCAAGCTTGGCCAGCACGCGAGGCTGTGCCGCGGCCACGTCGGCCTCCTCCAGGCCGGTCGCCGCGGCCAGCTCGGCCGCACCCGGGGCGAACGCGCGCAGCGCCGCTACCGCCTGCTCACCCCAGGCGGCGGCGAGGCCGCGCCTGATGCGGTCAGCGGGCACGTAGACGGTGTGCACCGGCTGCCGCCCGCCGTCCGCGCCGGGGTAGTCGCGGCGCAGCCGCGCGTCGGCGCGCGCGAGCCGGGCGTCCAGCCCGGCGTTCATCTCCTCCAGCGCCCCCGCCAGCCGCGACGGGGACGGGCCGGTGTCCGCGCCCGGCGCCACGCCCCCGCCGCCTCCGCTTGCAACCACCCCTGAGCCACCGCCTCTTCGACCGGGTACGGTCACCACCACCGCCGCCTCCGCCCGGGCCGCCGCGCACTCGGACGCAGATGACGGAGACTCTCATCGCGCATACGCCTTCTATATCGCGGACACTAACTTTTACAATTCGGAACAACAAGAGTCGGCGGGCTGCCGGCGGCCCCCGGGGGCGCCGCGGCCGCCGGAGCACGAGATGGGAGCAGCTGACTTGGCTTCGTCACAGGCGGCGGCCGACGCCGACCCCGCACCCAGGGCGCGCTCGGGCGGCGTGCAGTCGCTGGACCGCGCGTTCTCCCTGCTGGAGATCATGGCCGAGGCCGGAGGCGAGGTCTCGCTGAGCCGGCTCGCCGAATCCTCCGGCCTGCCGCTGCCCACCATCCACCGGATCATCCGCACCCTGCTCGCCAACGGCTACGTGCGCCAGCTCCCGTCCCGCCGCTACGCGCTGGGCCCCCGGCTCATCGGCCTGGGCGACAGCGCCTCGCGGATGCTGGGCACCTGGGCGCGCCCGCACCTGGGCCACCTCGTCGACGAGCTGGGCGAGACGGCCAATCTGGCCATGCTCGACGGCGACAAGGTCGTCTACGTCGCACAGGTGCCCTCTCAGCACGCAATGCGGATGTTCACCGAGGTGGGCCGGCGCGTACCGGCGCACTCGGCGGGCGTGGGCAAGGCGCTGCTGGCCCAGCTGCCGGAGAAGGAGGCGCTGGCGACGCTGCGCCGCACCGGTATGCCCGCCGCCACCGACCGCACCATCACCGGGGCCGAGGCCTTCCTCGCGGAGATGAACCGCATCCGCGAACGCGGCTACGCCATCGACGACGGCGAGCAGGAGGTGGGTGTGCGCTGCCTCGCCGTGCCCGTGCAGGGCGGACCGGCGATGATGGCGGTCTCAATCTCGGGCCCTGAGGCCCGGGTGAGCTGGGACTTCGTCGCCCGCGCCGCCCCGATCGTGCGCCGCACCGCCCTGCAGCTGGCCGGCGACCTCGATCACCGCGACTAAGCCTCCGGTGCCGCGGAGGGGCGGGCGCGTCACGGACGCGCTCGCACTCGGCCGGGGCCGCCGCAGACCGCCTCCGCCCCGCGGCCCCGGGGCCGCGGTACCGGGCCACCGGGAGGGCCGCGCAGCCCGTGCGGCGAGACGGCCCGGCGGCGGGCGCGACCGGGTTCGGGCCCGGGGGTCAGGTCTGCTGGTCGAAGCCCAGGCGCCGCAGCTGCTTGGGGTCGCGCTGCCAGTCCTTGGCCACCCGCACCCGCAGGTCCAGATACACCCGGGCGCCCAGCAGCCCCTCGATGTGGCGGCGGGCGGCCGAGCCCACCTCCCGCAGGCGCGCGCCCTTGGCGCCGATCACGATCGCCTTCTGACTGGGGCGCTCCACGTACAGCGACGCGTAGATGTCGATCATCTCGCGGCCCTCGCGGGTCTCCTGGCGCGGCAGCATCTCCTCCACCACGACCGCGATGGAGTGCGGGAGCTCGTCGCGGACGCCCTCCAGGGACGCCTCCCGGATCAGCTCGGCGACCAGCATCTCCTCGGGCTCGTCGGTGAGGTCGCCCCCGGGGTACAGCGGCGGGCCCTCGGGCAGGCGCTCGCAGAGCACGTCGGCCACCGTGTCGACCTGGAAGCCCGACTCCGCCGAGACCGGCACGATGTCGGCCCACTCCCCCAGCCGCTCCACCGCCATCAGCTGTTCGGCTACCGCGGCCTTGTCGGCGCGGTCGGTCTTGGTGACCAGCGCGATCACCGGGGTGTCCCGCTGCGCGGCGAGCTCGCGGGCGATGTAGGTGTCGCCGCGCCCGATCGGCTCGTCCGCGGGGATGCAGAAGCCGATCGCGTCGACCTCGACCAGGGTCGAGCGCACCAGGCTGTCCAGCCGCTCCCCCAGCAGCGTGCGCGGCTTGTGCAGCCCGGGGGTGTCCACGATGATCAGCTGGGCGTCGTCGCGGTGCACGATCCCGCGCACCGTGCGCCGGGTGGTCTGCGGCCGGGTGCTGGTGATGGCCACCTTCTGGCCCACCAGCGCGTTCATCAGGGTCGACTTGCCCACGTTGGGGCGGCCGACGAAGCAGGCGAACCCGCTGCGGAAGCCCTCCGGGTAGGAGGGCATCTCCAGCGGAGTGCGCAGCTTGTCCAGGTCGAGGTCGTCCATCTCTCCAGTCTCATCCGCTCCCGCGGCGGACGCCACCGCCGCGGGTCCGACGCGCTCGCGCGCTCAGGGGTGCAGGACCGCGGTGGGCGTGCCGTCCGGAGCGGCCAGCACCACCAGCGGTGTCTTCATGTCTGCGGCCACGGCCCGGTCGGCCTCGGCCGGCTCCGCGGCCCGGGTGACGACCGCGGCGGCCTCCAGGGCGCCCGCTTCGCTGGAGACCGCCGCGGCGACGGCGGCCTGCAGTGCGGTGAGCTTCAGGGACGGCAGCGCCACGGTGGCCGCGGTGTAGGTGCGGCCGGTCTCGTCGCGCACCGCCGCGCCCTCGGCGGCCTGGGTGCGGGCGCGCGTGGCGCGCGCCAGGGTGACCAGCTTCTCGTCCTCGGGGTCGAGCTGCTCCGGCGCGGCTGGCTCGGTCACGGTGGGTCTCCTCCCAGCGGGGTCGTGTCGTGGCACGGAGCCGGCAGAACCCGGCATCCGGCGGTCCGCGGCGCGCGGGCAGGCGCTGCCGAGGCGGGCGGGGCGGGCCCCGCCGCGCGTCTCACTCCTCACCCGCCTCCGCGGACTCCAGCGCCTCCACCAGCACCGTGGCGGTCTGGTTGCGGCGTCCCACCGTGTCCTCGGCGGTCAGCCGCAACCCAGCGTAGACGGCCTGGGACCCCGTGATGGGCACGCGCCCCAGCGCGTAGGCGAGCAGCCCGCCGACCGTCTCGACGTCGGGGGCGTCCAGCTCGGTCCCGAACAGCTCGGCCAGCTCGCCCAGCGGCAGGCGGGCGGTGACGCGCGCCCGGCGCTCGTCCAGCCGCTCGATGGGCGGGACCTCGTCGTCGTACTCGTCGGTGATCTCGCCGACGATCTCCTCGACGATGTCCTCGATGGTGACCAGCCCGGCCGTACCGCCGTACTCGTCGATCACCACGGCCACGTGGATGCGCCGCTGCTGCATGTCGCGCAGCAGCTCGTCGATCGGCTTGGAGTCGGGCACGTAGGACGCGGCGCGCATGACGTCGCCCACCGTCTCGGCCCCGGCCGGCTCGGCCCTGCCGGCGCCGGCGGCGCCGCGCGCCCACTCCTGGCGCATGCGCGCGACGACGTCCTTGAGGTAGACGATGCCCACGACGTCGTCCTCGTCCTGCCCGGTGACGGGGATGCGGGAGAACCCGCTGCGCAGCGCGAGGGACAGTCCGTCGTCGAGCGAGGAGTCGCGCTCGACGAAGACGATGTCGGTGCGCGGCACCATCACCTCGCGCACCGAGGTGTCGTCGAGCTTGAACACCGAATGGATCATCTGCCGCTCTTCGGCGTCGATGACGTGGCCGCGCTCGGCCAGGTCCACCAGGCGGCGCAGCTCGCTCTCGCTCGTGAACGGGCCGCTGCGGTCCCCCAGGTTGCGCGGAGTCAGCGACCGGCCCAGCCGCACCAGCGTCCCCGAGACCGGGCCCAGCACCGGCGCGAGGGGCGCGAGGAAGGCGACGCTGGCCGCGGCCAGCGAGGCGGCGAACTGGCGGCCCAGGATGCGCGGCGTGACGCCGACGAACACGTAGTCCACGACGGTCATCACGACCACCGCGCAGGCGGCCGAGAGCCAGCCCAGGCCCAGCCAGCCGACGAAGCCCACCGCCAGCGCCACCGCGGCCAGCGCCTGGCAGGCCACGCGCAGCAGCAGCACCGTGTTCAGGTGCTCGGCGGGTTCGGCCAGGACCCGGCGCAGCCGCTGCGCCGCGGGTGTGTCGTCGTCGGCCGGCTCGGCCTCCATCCCCGAGGCGCGGGTGACCGCCACCTCCGCGCTCACGAAGAACGCGGCGGCCAGGGCGAAGACCAGCGCGGCGGGAAAGGCGTAGAGAGGGTCGATCCCGACCGCGCCCGCGGCCGCCGCCGTGTCCACCGGGGGCGCGGTCGCCGGCTCGGCACCCGGCCAGCCGGCGTTCATCGCGCGGTGTCTTCTCTCTCCTGCGGCCGGTCGCCCGCCGCGCCGTCACCCGACCGCCAGCCCGCGAGCAGCTCGGCCTGGAGCCCGAACATCTCCTTGTGCTCGTCGGGTTCGGCGTGGTCGTAGCCCAGCAGGTGCAGGATGCCGTGCGTGCACAGCAGGTCGGTCTCCTCCTGGGCGCTGTGCCCGGCCTTCTCGGCCTGGCGGGCGGCGACCTGCGGACAGATGATCACGTCGCCCAGCACGCCCGGCTCCGACGGGCGGTCCTGACCGCCGGGGCGCAGCTCGTCCATAGGGAACGACATGACGTCGGTGGGCCCGGTCTCGTCCATCCAGCGCACGTGGAGCTCGGCCATCGGCTCCTCGTCGACGAGGACGATGGACAGCTCCGCCAGGGGGTGGATCCGCATCGCGTCCAGGACGAAACGGGCCAGCCGGCTCAGCCGTTCCTCGTCTGCCGGGACGCCGGACTCGTTCGCGACGTCGATACTCATTTTGCTCAGCGCGCCTTCGTCTCGTACTCGGTAGGGGGCGGCATGCGGGCCGCGCGCCCGTGCGTCCTGCGCACGGACCCGGCGGCCCGCGGCCGCGTCACCCGGAGGTGCCGGTGCCCGGGCCGGAGCGGGACGCCCCCGGCCGCCCGCGCGCGCTCGGGGAACCGTTCTGCTGCGTGTCGTACCGACCATAGGCGTCGACGATGGCGCTGACCAGCTTGTGCCGCACCACGTCGGTGCTGCTCAGGCGGCAGAAGCCGATGTCGTCGATGCCGTGCAGGATGTTCTCGATGGTGCGCAGCCCGCTGGTGGTGCCTCCGGGCAGGTCGACCTGGGTGACGTCGCCGGTCACCACGATCTTGGACCCGAAGCCCAGGCGCGTGAGGAACATCTTCATCTGCTCGGGTGAGGTGTTCTGCGCCTCGTCGAGGATGATGAAGGAGTCGTTGAGCGTGCGCCCCCGCATGTAGGCGAGCGGCGCCACCTCGATGGTGCCGGCCGACATCAGCTTGGGGATCGACTCCGGCGCCAGCATGTCGTGCAGCGCGTCGTAGAGCGGGCGCAGGTAGGGGTCGATCTTCTCGTAGAGCGTGCCCGGCAGGTAGCCAAGGCGCTCGCCCGCCTCGACCGCGGGGCGGGTGAGGATGATCCGGTTGACCTGCTTGTTCTGCAGCGCCTTGACCGCCTTGGCCATGGCCAGGTAGGTCTTGCCGGTTCCGGCGGGGCCGATGCCGAAGACGACGGTGTGGCGGTCGATGGCGTCGACGTAGTGCTTCTGGTTCAGGGTCTTCGGCCGGATGGTGCGCCCGCGCGCCGAGAGGATGTTGTGCGTCAGCACGTCCGCGGGGCGCTCGCCGCCGCCTCCCGGCGACCGCAGCATGCTCAGCGTGCGGTCGATGGCGTCGGGGGTGACCACGGTGCCGTTCTTCACGAGTTCGAGCAGCTCTTCGATCAGCCGCACCACCACCGAGGTCTCCTCGGGGCTGCCGCTGATCGTGATCTCGTTGCCGCGGACGTGGATGTCGCTGTCGAAGGAGCGCTCGACCGTACGGAGCAGCTCGTCGCCCGAGCCCAGCAGGTTGACCATCATGTGCTCTTCGGGCACCGCGATCTTCACCTGCGTGCTCTGTTGTGTTGACTCGACCATGATGTGGCCTTGCGGCCGTCTCGCCCCTGCCTCTCGCGAATACGGAGTCTGGAATCGGGTTCGCCTGTCGCGCGGCCCCGAGCCGGGGACGTGATCACCGTGGCCGCAGTGATCGAAGCGAACGCTGTCGTCGTTTTCCAGTCTACCAACGGGATCGCTGCGCCCCCGAGTGGTTTTATCCGGGGGGCCACTCCAGGCCGCGCCCGCCCAGCAGGTGGCAGTGCAGGTGGAACACCGTCTGCCCGGCGCCGGATCCGGTGTTGAACACCATGCGGTAGCCGGTGGATGCGACGCCCTCGTCCTCGGCGATGGAGTGGGCCTCGCGCACGACCTCGTCCACGAGGCCGGTACCCGCGCCGGCGGCCGAAGCGGCGTCGGGGTGGTGCTCGCGCGGGATCACCAGCACGTGCGTGGGCGCCTGGGGATTGATGTCGCGGAAGGCCAGCACGCGCTCGCCGTCGCGGACGATCTCGGCGGGCACCTCGCCGGAGGCGATCTTGCAGAACAGGCAGTCGGGATCGGTCGTGCTCACCTGGGGCCTCTCCGTCCGGGTGGTCGTTGCGGCCGCCGCGCCGCCCCCGTATCGGGATGCCGCGCGCACAGCGCACCCCATGATGCCCGAGTGGCGCACGGTGTGCTGAACGGGAATGTCCCGAGCCGGAGACCCACGCGCGGCGCCGCTGCGAATTGCGGCCGTGTTGGGCCGTCCGGCTGCCGAAAGCGGGCACCATCTTCTACGGTGTGCGTCACACCGCCCTTCCGCGGCGCCCTCCGCGCCGTCGTCCCGTCGCCAAGATGTCCCCTCTGCTAGTGGTGCTCCTGTGAGGTCGTCTCCAAAGCCGTCCGCTCCTGCGGGCGCATCCCGGCCGCCGCGCCCCTTCCGCGGCGCCGCGGGCTATCCTGTTGCTTCGCACAGCGTGGGCCGCGCCGTCCTGTACCGTCAGCACACTGCCGGCGGCACGGGGACGGCGGACTGCGGGCACCCCCCGCGTCCGGGGCGGACCGCGGCGCGCGGTCCGAAGCACACGATCACGGCGATTTCGACGCGGAACGAGAAGTAGAGGTATGCCCTTTCGTAAACCCGACGACAAGGGCGCGCGTCAAACCGACGTGACTGAAACCATGGTCGCAGGAGCCCCGGCCGCACCGGTCGCCGTCGACTGGGACGCCGACCAAGCCGTCACCCAGCTGTACACCACGCAGTACCGACCGCTGGTCCGGCTGGCCACACTGCTCGTGCGCGACTCCGGAACCGCCGAAGAGGTCGTGCAGGACGCCTTCGTCGCCATGCACGGCGCATGGCGGCGGCTGCGCGACCCGAACAAGGCCCTCTCCTACCTGCGCCAGTCCGTGGTCAACCGGGCCCGCTCGGTGCTGCGGCACCGAGCCGTGGTAGAAAAGCACGCGCCCAAAGCCCTTCCCGACGCCCCCAGCGCCGAACAGGGCGCCATGGGTGAACTCGAACGAGCGGCCGTCATCGATGCGCTGCGCGAACTCCCCACCCGGCAGCGGGAGGCGATCGTGCTGCGGTACTACGGCGACCTGTCCGAGGCGCAGATCGCCGACGCGATGGGCATCAGCCGCGGCGCAGTCAAGAGTCACACCGCCCGGGGGATAGCCGCGCTCCGCTCGGTTCTGGAGCAGACGACATGACCGAACCACCAGAGGACCCGATCGAAGAGCGCCTCCGCGCCATCCTGCGCGCCGAGGCCGACTCCGTCGACTCCTCCCCCGAGGCGCTGAACGCCATCCGGGCCCGCACGCAGCGCACGAGCCGGCTGACCGCGCTGCTGAACGCCTCGTGGCTGCGGCCGTCGCTCGCGGTCGGGGCCGCGGCGCTGATCGCGGGTTCGGTTCTGCTGGGCACCCCTCAGGTGCGCGACCAGATCCTGCCGCAGTCGCTGACCAGTCCGACCGACGACACCGGCTCCCCGCCCGCGGGCGGCCCGGGCGCCACCGACAAGGACGGGATCACGAGCCCTCCGTCCCGCCCCGACCCCGCCGACCGGCCCAGCGGCGGCGCGGAGCCCACGACGCGGCCGGCACCCCCCGAGGAGCCCGAGAGCAGCGGCGCGCCCTACGGCACGGCCGAGCACTGCTCCACCGGCGGCGAGCCGTCACCCGCTCCGAAACCGAGCTCCTCGACCGGGCCGGGCGCCGGCGCCGACGGCACGTCGCGGACCGAGTGCGACTCCTCCGACGAGCCCACCGACCCCACCGAGGAACCCCAGCCGGAGGACCCCGGCGACGGCTCCACCGGCGACTCCACGACGCCGCCCGACGACGGCGGTAACGACACCGGCGGCGGCTCCGACACGCCCGGCACCTCCGACCCCGGCGACACCACCACGGGCACGGGCACCGGCGAGTCGGCGGTCGGGGTCGGCTGAGCGGTCGCCCGGCGCCGAAGCGGTGACGGGCGAGCGCGCTAGCCACGCGGTCGCCGCAGCGGCGAAGTCCCGGACGGCTGCCGGGGGTCCCGGCGCCGACCGCGCCCTCCCCCGGGCCCTTCACAGGGCGCCGGCGTCCCGCCCCGCTCCGGCGGTGCGGCCGCCGACGCTCCGAGCACCGCCCGGCGGCCGCACCGGCGGATTCACCACCGCCCGCAGCGCGCCTGGAGCACAGAGAGCGCGGCCACGCCGGCGGTGGACGTGCGCAGCACCGTCGGGCCCAGCAGGGCGCGCACCGCGCCCGCTGTCTCCAGCGCGCCCAGCTCGCTTTCGGAGAATCCGCCTTCGGGGCCGACCACCAGCACGATCCCGTCCTCGTCGGCGGGCCCCGCCCCCGCGCCGGCCGCGGGCGGCTCGGGTGCCGTCAGGCGCTCGGGCAGCGGCAGCGCCGAGAGGCGGACCCCGGCGTCCTCGTGCAGCACGACAGCGACGCCGGCCGCGGCGACCCGTGCGCAGGCCTCGCCGATTCCGGCCTGCTCGGTGACCTCGGGGATCCGGCTGCGCCGCGACTGCTTGGCGGCCTCGCGCGCGGCGGCGCGCCACTTGGCCAGCGACTTGGCCGCCCGCTCGGGCTTCCAGCGGGTGATGCACCGCTCGGCCGCCCAGGGCACGATGCGGTCGACGCCCGCCTCGGTCATGACCTCCACCGCCAGCTCGCCGCGGTCGCCCTTGGGCAGCGCCTGGACCACGGTCAGGTGCGGGCGGGGCGGCGGGTCGACGCCGCGCTCCTCGACCGCGCAGACCACGCGGTCCCCGCCGGCTTCGAGCACCCGGCAGCGCGCGCGGGTCCCGGCGCCGTCGACCAGGTGCAGGGTCTCGCCCACGGCGACCCGCCGCACCGTCGCGGCGTGCCGGCCCTCGGGGCCGGACAGCACCACGGTGCCGCCGTCGAGCCGGCCGGGTTCGCACAAGAAGACCGGAGGTGTCACACCTCACCCCAATTCCAGGGCCGGGCGCGGGCGCCCGGCACGACGGCCGGCCACAGACGCGGGCCGGCTCCGTGCGTGCGAGCACGCGGAGCCGGCCCGTGTCCGAGCGCCCGGCGGACGATCCGCTAAGGCCGCGGCCGAGGCCTCAGCGCGCCCCGAAGGCGTCGCGCAGCCGCGAGAACAGGCCGCCGTGGCCCGGGCTGAACTTGCCCGGAGGCTGGTCCTCGCCGCGCAGCTCGGCGAACTTGCGCAGCAGTGCCTCCTGCTCCTCGTCCAGCTTGGCGGGGGTCTCGACGTCGACCTGGATCATCAGGTCGCCGCGCCCCGCGCCGTCGAGGTGGCGGCTGCCACGCCCCTGCAGCGTGATGACGTGGCCGGAGCCGGTGCCGGGCCGCAGGTCGATCTCCTCGGTGCCGTCGAGCGTCTCGAAGGTGAACGAGGCGCCCAGCGCGGCGGCGGTCATCGGCACGGTTATGGTGCAGTGCAGGTCGTCGCCGCGCCGCTCGAAGGTCGGGTGCGGGCGCTGCACGATCTCCAGGAAGATGTCGCCGCGCGGGCCGCCGTTGGGGCCGACCTCGCCCTCGCCGGCCAGCTGGATCTGGGTGCCGTCCTCGACGCCCGCGGGGATCTGCACCTTGCGGGTGACCTTCTCGCGCACGCGGCCCTCGCCGGCGCAGTCGGCGCAGGGATCGGTGATGACCGAGCCCTGCCCGGAGCACTGCGGGCACGGCCGCGTGGTCATGACCTGGCCCAGGAACGACCGCGCGACCTGCGAGACCTCACCGCGCCCCTGGCACATGTCGCAGGTCTGGCGGTGGGTGCCCTTGGCCGTGCCCTCGCCCTGGCAGGTGTTGCACAGCACCGCCGTGGGGAAGGTGACGTCCTTGGTCACACCGAACGCGGTCTCGGAGAGGTCCAGCTCGATGCGGACCTTGATGCTGCGCCCGCGCCGCGCCCGGTCGCGGGGGCTGCGCCCGCCTCCGGGCTGGCCGCCGCCGAAGAACGCGTTCATGATGTCGTCGAAGGGGAAGCCGCCCGCGCCGAAGCCGCCGGCCCCCGCTCCGCCCCCTCCGCCGGAGGGCGCGAAGGGATCGGCGCCCATGTCGAACATCCGGCGCTTGCTGTCGTCGGAGAGGACCTCGTAGGCCTGGGTCACTTCCTTGAAGCGATCCTGCGTGGCCGGGTCCGGGTTGACGTCCGGGTGGAGTTCGCGGGCGAGCCGCCGATACGCCTTCTTGATCTCGTCCTTGGATGCGTCGCGCCGCACCCCGAGGATCTCGTAGTAGTCTCTCGCCACTTACTGCCCCGCAAGTATCTGTCCGAGGTACCGAGCCACAGCGCGTACCGCTCCCATCGTTCCTGGGTAGTCCATCCGAGTGGGGCCGACCACACCGATCTTGGCCAGAGGCTGATCGCCGATCCCGTAACCGGCCGAGACGATCGATGTGGATCTCAGACCCTCGTGAGAGTTCTCGGCGCCGATGCGCACCGTCAGCATGGAAGGGTCGCCCGCCTCTCCCAGCAAACGGAGCAGCACGACGTTTTCTTCCAAAGCCTCGAGTACGTCCCGCAGGCTAGCCGACAAATCCATCGCGGCGAGATTCGCCGTACCACCGAGGACGATCTTCTCGTCGTGGCGCTCGACGAGGCTCTCCAGCAGAACCGACAGCACGGCCGCGGCAAGGGCGCGGTCGTCCGGCGGCAGCTGGCCGGGCAGATCCTCCACGGCACTGGGGACCTCGGTGAGCCACGTGCCCACCAGAGCCCGGTTGAGCATCTGCCGGAGGCTGTCCACAGCGTCCTCGCTGACCGCCTCCAGACCGTCTATGACCCGCTGCTCGACGCGGCCGGTGTCGGTGATGAGGACCATCATCACGCGCTGCTGGCCCAGCGGGACCAGCTCCACGTGCTGCACCGACGACCGCGTGAGCGACGGGTACTGTACCACCGCCACCTGGCGTGTGAGCTGGGCCAGCAGGCGCACCGTGCGCCCCACGATCTCGTCGAGGTCGACCGCGCCGCCGAGGAAGGTCTCGATGGCGCGCCGCTCGGCTCCGGAGAGCGGCTTCACGGTGGACAGCCGGTCCACGAACAGCCGGTAGCCCTTGTCCGTGGGGACCCGCCCGGCGCTCGTGTGCGGCTGGGCGATGTAGCCGTCCTCCTCCAGGGCCACCATGTCGTTGCGGATGGTAGCGGGGGAAACACCGAGGGTATGCCGGTCCGACAGCGCCTTGGACCCCACGGGCTCGTTCGTGGACACGTAATCCTCGACGATCGCACGCAGAACCGCCAGCTTCCGCTCGTCGAGCACGTGCTCACCTCCTGGCACTCCATGGTCCTAAGTGCTAATTCTATGCCGTCGTGCAAGGTCGGATCGAAAACGGGCCGCCGGATCCCGCCGCACGGCGGCGCGTCGCCTCCGACCGGCCCCCGCGCCGCCCAGCGCGGCGGCGCGACCGCGGATACAATCCCCGCCGTGCACACCAACTCCGACAGCTCGGGCAAGAGGTACGGCCCAGACGTCCTGGCGGGCGAGTGGCGCCTGCCGCGCAAGGGCGCCGTCGCCGAGGTCGCGCTGGAGCAGGGGATCGTCCTGGAGTCGGCCGACGAGGGGTTCTGCGGCGCCGTCGTGGGATGGGACAAGCGGACCGTGACCCTGGAGGACCGGCACGGCCGCCACCGCGTCTTCGACCTCGAACCCGCGGCCTTCCTCCTCGACGGCCGCCCCGTGACCGCGGTACGGCCCGCCGCGGAGCCCTCGGGCCCGGCCCGCAGCGCCTCCGGGTCGATCGCCGTGCGGAGCGCGCGCTCGCGGGTGGCCAGGCAGAGCCGCATCTACGTCGAAGGCGTCCACGACGCCGAGCTCGTCGAGAAGATCTGGGGGCACGACCTGCGCGTGGAGGGCGTGGTCGTGGAGTACCTCGAAGGCGTCGACCACCTGCCCGCGATCGTGGCCGACTTCGGCCCGGAGCCGGGTCGGCGGCTGGGCGTCCTGGTGGACCACCTGGTGCCGGGCTCGAAGGAGAGCCGCATCGCCGAGCAGGTCGCCTCGCCCGACGTGCTGGTCACCGGCCACCCCTTCATCGACATCTGGCAGGCGGTCAAGCCGTCCGTGCTGGGGTTCTCCGCGTGGCCGCGGGTGCCGCGCGGCGTATCGTGGAAGGAGGGGGTCCTGCGGGCACTGGGCAGCGACGAGGAGCCCGGTGAGGCCTGGCGCCGGATCCTGGGGTCGGTGCGCAGCTACGCCGACCTCGAACCGGAGCTGCTGGGCCGCGTCGAAGAGCTCATCGACTTCGTCACCGCGGCGCACGGGGTGCAAGACTAAGACGTGTCCGGGCGTACCGCGCGCGAGGGGTGCGCGGTGGCCTGACGGGGCACCTGATGGCACTATCGGCCCAACGCAATCGGCACAGCCAAGGGACAAGATGAGCGAGACCCCGCCCAACCGACCACAGCCCCAGGAGGGGCCCTCCGGTGACCAGTCGGCACCAGGCCGCGCTCCCTCTGGCGGGCAGCCCGGCCAGGGGCAGGCGGGCACCGGCGAGCAGCCCGGCTACGGGCAGCCCGAGTACGGCCAACCCAGCGGGGGGCAGCCCGCCTACGGTCAGCCCGAATACGGACAACCCGGCGCCGCGCAGCCGGACTACGGCCAACCCAGCGGCGGACAGCCCGGATACGGGCAGCCCAGCGGCGGACAGCCGGGCTATGCTCAGCCCGGATACGGGCAGCCCAGCGGCGGACAGCCCGGCTACGGACAACCCGGATACGGCCAGCCCAGCGGCGGACAGCCCGGCTACGGACAACCCGGATACGGCGAGCAGCCCTACCAGCAGCAGGCCCCCGGATACCCGCAGCCGCAGCAGCCCCAGCCGGGATACGGGACGGCGCCGGGCCAGCAGCAACCGGGTTACGGCCAGCCGCAACCCGGCCATCCCCAGGCGCCCTACCAACAGCCCCAGCCCGGTTACCAGCAGCCGCAGCAGCCCGGGTACGGGCCGCAGCCGGGCGCGCCGCAGCAGCAGGGCTACGAGCAGCAGCCGGGCGCCTTCCCCGGCGGCCCGCCCCCGGGGCAGCAGGGCTACCCCCAGCAGGGCTTCCCCCAGCAGCCCGGCTACGCTCCGGGCCGACCGCACCGGCCCGACGCCTCCGACGACGCCACCTGGGCGATGATCGCCCACCTCTCCGGCGTCATCCTGTCGTGCTTGGGCTGGCTGCCCGCCCTGATCATCTACTCGGTGAAGCGCAAGGACTCCCCGTTCGTCCGCCATCAGGCGGGCGAGGCGCTGAACTTCCAGCTGACCCTGCTGATCCCCTACTTCATCGCCTGGGCGGTCTACATCGGCCTCGGGGTCTTCGCGCCGTCCATCTCCTGGATCGGCTCCGTGCTCGTGGCGGTGATCTGGGTGGCCTCGATCGTGCTCGGCGTGCTGGCCGCGCTCAGCGCGAACCGCGGCAGCCAGTACCGCTACCCGGTGTCGATCCGCATGGTCAAGTGACCGGCCGCGGGGCGCGGGCGGGCGCGCGGCGCCGCCGGCCCGCGCCGCGCGGGAACCCAGCACCCGGTTGCGGAGTCTCACCGGGAGAGGCCTTCAGCGGCCGCGCGCCCGGCCGAGACTCACGAGGCCCGGCCGTCCGGCAGGAGCGGCGCCGCGCCTGATGCGATCGCAGCGCCCCCGGCGGACGCCGGGGGCCACTCACAGAGGAGACCAGCAGACATGAGCTACCCACCCCAGCCGGACCAGCCCCACGGCGGCGGCCAGCAGCAGCCCGGCGGCTACCCGAACTACCCCGGCGGCTACAGCCCGCCGCCCGGGGTCGACCCCAACTACGGGCCCCAGTCGGGTCCGCAGCAGGGCTACGGTACGGGCCCCCAGCCCGGATACGGCCAGCAGCCCTACCCCGGCGGCCAGCCGCAGTACCCGGCGCCGGTGCAGGGCTACCAGCAGGGATACCACCAACAGGGCTACCAGCAGGGCTACGGGCAGCCCGGCGGCCAGTACAACCCCTCCGTCGACGAGCGGCAGATGGCGCTGATCACCCATCTGGGCGGGCTGCTCACCACGTGGGTGCTCCCGCTGATCATGTACTTCGTGAAGAAGGACGAGTCGCCTTACATCCGCCACCAGGCGGCCCAGGCGTTCAACTTCCAGATGACGATGTTCATCGGGCAGCTCGTGTCCTACCTGCTGATGATCGTCATCATCGGCTTCATCACCATCTTCGCCGTGATCGCCGTCGCGGTCATCTTCGCCATCATCGCCGCTGTGGCTTCCAACAAGGGCGAGTGGTACAAGTACCCGATGGCCATCCCGATGCTGAAGTAGCCGGCCTCCGCCCCGGAACAGGGAGGGCGCCGGCGGCCGAGCGATCCGGCATGGGCGCCCTCAGGCCAGCCGGCGCACCACCGCGTCCGCCAGCAGCCGACCGCGCCGCGTCAGCACGGCGCGGCCTTCGGCGTGCGCGCCGGCCTCCAGCAGACCCTCCTCCACGGCGCGCTCCGCGTCGCCGCGCCCGCGCTCGTCGAGCAGGTCCAAAGGGCAGCCCTCGGCCAGGCGCAGCTCGAGCATGATCCGTTCGAAGCGGCGGTCGGCCTCGCCGAGCACCTCGCGGGCGTGGCCGGGCGAGCGGTCCTCGGCGAGGCGGGCGGCGTAGGCCGCGGGGTGCTTGACGTTCCACCAGCGGGTGCCGCCGACGTGGCTGTGCGCGCCGGGGCCGATCCCCCACCAGTCGCCGCCGGTCCAGTAGAGGCGGTTGTGCCGGCTGCGCGCTTCGTCGCCGCGGGCCCAGTTGGAGACCTCGTACGGGTGCAGGCCGGCGGCGGTGAGCGCGTCGTCGGCCATGGTGTAGCGGTCGGCCAGCACGTCCTCGTCGGGTTCGGTCAGCTCGCCGCGGCGCACGCGCGCCGCCAGGCGGGTGCCGTCCTCGACGATCAGCGAGTAAGCCGAGACGTGGTCGACGCCCGCCTCGACCGCCGCCCGCAGCGACTCCTTCCAGTCGGCGTCGGTCTCGCCCGGCGTTCCGTAGATCAGGTCCAGGTTGACGTGGTCGAACCCGGCCTCGCGCGCCCACTGGGCGCACTGCTGGGGCCGTCCCGGTGTGTGGGCGCGGTCCAGGACCGCCAGCACGTGCTGCGCGGCGCTCTGCATGCCGAAGGAGACACGGGTGAAGCCCTGTTCTCGCAGCCGGGCCAGCACACCGGGGTCGACGGTCTCGGGGTTGGCCTCGGTGGTCACCTCGGCGCCGGGCTCCAGGCCGAACTCGGTGCCGACGGCCGCGAGGATGCGCCCCAGGTCCTCAGGCGGCAGCAGCGTGGGGGTGCCGCCGCCGAAGAACACCGTGCTGACGGGGATCTCGGCGGAGCCCAGGACGCGGCGGGCCAGGCGGATCTCGGCGACGGCCCGGTCGGCGTAGTCCTCGCGGGTGGCGGTGTGTCCGCCGTCGCGCGAGCGCAGCTCGGCGGCGGTGTAGGTGTTGAAGTCGCAGTAGCCGCAGCGTGTGGCGCAGAAGGGCACGTGCACGTACACGCCGAAGGGGCGGGTTCCCGCGCCGGCTGCGGCGCCGGCGGGCAGGGAGCCGTCGGCGGGAACGGGCTCGCCGTCGAGAGGCACGGAAGGCATGCTTCCAGTGTCGGCGACGCCGGCGACCGAACGGTCCGCCACCGGGCCCCGGCTGGGCTGCTCAGCCCTGGGCGGGGCGCACTCCGAGGGCTGCGGCGGACTCCTCCCACACCGCCGAGCGGCCCGGAAGGGCCAGGACCCGGCGCAGCAGCTCGGGGTCGCGCTCATAACGGGCGCGGAACGCCGCGGCCACGCCGATGCCGTGGTCGGGCCGGTGCACCACGGTGATCCCGTCGCCCGCGGCCAGCTCCCCCTCGGCCAGGACACGCAGGTAGACGCCGGTGCGCCCTTCAGCGGTGAACCGCTTGACCCAGCCGGTCTCGGCCATCCAGGACCGGAACACCCCGCAGGGTGTGCGCGGGAGGGCGGCCTCCAGCAGGACAGTTCCCACGCGCCAGCGCTCACCTATCAGTGCGGTGCCGAGGTCGATGCCGCGTGTGGTGAGGTTCTCGCCGAAGACGCCGTCCCGCAGCGGCCGGCCCAGGCGCTCCTGCCAGAGGTCCAGGTCCTCCCGGGAGTAGGCGTAGACGGCCTTGTCGGGGCCGCCGTGGTTGTCGCGGTCGGCCTGCTGGTCGTCGGCGACGCCGAGCGTGTGCACGGCCACGGGGCCGGAAACCGGGCGCTTGTCGATGGCGGTGCGCTTGAGGCGACCCGCCCAGTCGGCGGAGACCGCGGTGCCGGTGTTGACCGAGGCGACGATGGGCATGGGCCACAGGCTAGAGCACGCCGCCCCCGGGGCCCGGTGGGACCCCGGCGCCCGCGGCCGCGGGCGCTCAGGACACGCCGGCGGGCCTGGCGCGGACCGCGGAGGACGCCGGCGCGGCGGCGGTGGAGCCGCGCACGACCAGCTCGGGGTCGAACAGGTACTCGGTGCGGGAGACGCTGTGGCCGGCGATCTCGTCGCAGAGCGTGCGCACGGTCGCCATGGCCATGGCCTGTATCGGCTGGCGCACGGTGGTCAGCGGCGGGTCCGTGAAGGCGATCAGCTGGGAGTCGTCGTAGCCCACCACGGAGAAGTCGCCGGGCACGGACAGGCCGCGCTGGCGGGCGGCGCGCACCGCTCCCAGCGCCATGAGGTCGGAGCCGCAGACCATGGCGGTGACCCCGCGCTGCAGCAGCCGGGATGCCGCGGCGTGGCCGCCCTCGACGCCGAACAGCGACAGCTCGACCAGGTCCTCGGTGTCGAGACCGTGTTCGGCCATGGCCGAGCGGTAGCCGATGAGCTTGCGCTGGACCGGCACGTAGCGCTCGGGGCCGCTGGTGAAACCGATCCGGGTGTGGCCCAGTTCGGCCAGGTGGCCGACCGCCAGCCGTCCGGCCTCGCGGTCGTCGCAGGAGACGAACGCGGCCGGCACCTCCTCGGCGAAGCCGTTCACGAGCACGATCGGCAACTTCTGCGCGATCAGGCGGTGGTAGCGGCCGTGGTCAGCCGTGGCGTCGGCGTGCAGTCCGGAGACGAAGACGATGCCGGAGACGTTGCGCTCCAGCAGCAGTTCGACGTACTCGTCCTCGACGATGCCGCCCGGGGGGCGGGTGCACAGCACCGGGGTGTAGCCCTGCCGGGCGAGCGCGCCCTCGGCCGCCTGGGCGAACATCGGAAACACCGGGTTCTCCAGCTCGGGTACGACCATGCCGACCAGGCCGGCGGAGCGCCGCCGCAGGCGCTCGGGCCGCTCGTAGCCCAGCACGTCGAGCGCGGTGAGGACGGCCGCCCGGGTTTCGGAGCCGACGCCGGGCTTGTTGTTCAGCACTCGGGAGACCGTCGCCTCGCTCACGTCGGCATGGCGGGCTATGTCGGCCAAACGTGGACCCATGCGAGCACTCTAATGCAGTTTCCCCCCGACCCTTGCAACCGGTAGGTAATCTTGCGCAATAGTTTGCACGAACCGCCGTCCAGGCAACGGAGGGAACGACCCCTATGCCCAACCCCCCGGACCACGGGACCGCACCGCCCGCCGCAGGCAGGGAGTGGTGGCGCGACGCCGTCATCTACCAGGTCTACGTCCGCAGCTTCGCCGACTCCGACGGCGACGGCGAAGGCGACCTGCGCGGCGTGCGCAGCAGGCTCCCCGAACTTGCCGCGCTCGGAGTCGACGCGGTGTGGCTGACCCCCTTCTACGTGTCCCCGCTCGCCGACGGCGGCTACGACGTGGCCGACTACCGCGACGTCGACCCCCGCTTCGGCACGCTGGCCGACTTCGACGACCTCACGCAACGCGCCCATGAGCTGGGGCTGCGCATCATCATCGACGTCGTGCCCAACCACACCTCCTCGGCCCACGCCTGGTTCCGCGAGGCGGTGGCCGCCGCTCCGGGCGACCCGGCGCGCTCGCGCTACGTCTTCCGCACGGGGCGCGGACCCGGCGGCGACCGGCCGCCCAACAACTGGAGGTCGATCTTCGGCGGCCCGGCGTGGACACGGCTGAAGCGGCCCGACGGCACGCCCGAGGAGTGGTACCTGCACCTGTTCGACCCCGAGCAGCCCGATCTCGACTGGACCAGCCCCGACGTGCACGCGGAGTTCGACGACGTGCTGCGCTTCTGGCTGGACCGCGGCGTCGACGGGTTCCGCATCGACGTCGCCCACGGCATGGTCAAGGACCCCGCACTGCCCGACCTGCCGGAAGGCCAGAAGGCCGACCTGCTCGACGGCTCCGTCGAGCTGCCCTACTTCGACCAGGACGGCGTGCACGACATCTACCGCCGGTGGAACGCGATCGTGGCCTCCTACCCCGGCGATCGGGCACTGGTCGCCGAGGCGTGGGTGGAGGACGCGCCGCGGGTGGCGCGCTACCTGCGCCCCGACGAGCTGCACCAGGCGTTCAACTTCCAGTTCTTGACCGCGGGCTGGGACCCGGCGGTGCTGCGGCGGGTCGTCGACGACTCGCTGGCGGCCAACGGCGCCGTGGGAGCGCCGACGACGTGGGTGCTGTCCAACCACGACGTCACCCGCCACCCCACCCGCTTCGGCGCCGGGGAGCGCGGACTGCGCCGGGCGCGCGCCGCCGCCCTGCTCGCGCTGGCGCTGCCGGGCTCGGCCTACCTCTACCAGGGCGAGGAGCTGGGCCTGCCCGAGGTGACCGACCTGCCCGAGGACGCGCTGCAGGATCCGACGTGGGAGCGCTCCGGCCGCACCGAACGGGGGCGCGACGGGTGCCGTGTGCCGCTGCCGTGGGAGGGCGGCGAGGAGCCGTACGGGTTCGGGCCCCCCGGCACCCGGCCGTGGCTGCCGATGCCCCCGGAGTGGGGGCGCTACAGCCGGGAGGCCCAGCGCGGCGATCCCGACTCCACGCTGGCGCTGTACACCTCCGCGCTCGGGCACCGGCGCGCGTCGATCGACCCCGCCGCGGAGCTGGCCTGGATCGACGCCGGCGCGGGGGTGTTGGCCTTCACCCGCGGCGACGGGTTCGCCTGCGCGGTCAACCTCGGCGGCGAACCCGCCGAGCTCCCGGCGCCGCTCCCCGCCCCGCGCACGCGGGTGCTGCTGGCCAGCGGCCCGGTGCGGGAGGGCGCGCAGGCGCTCGTGCTGCCCGCCGACACGGCGGTGTGGCTGGTGCCCGGCGAGAGCTGAACAGGGTTTTCGGGGGCCCGGAGGGCGGCGTGCGCGGGCGCACGCCGCCCTCCGGCGCGCTCCCGAGGTCCGAGCGCGGGCCCGCTTTGGCCCTCCCGCCGGCTTCGGCCGCGTTTCCACATTGTGACCGGATTTCTCTGCAAGACCTTTCAGTCATTGCAAAGTATTGCTAGCGTCACTTCACCTCCTACAACCGACAAGCCGGGACAGATCGGGGGAGCGTCCGCGGCGTCACGCCCGAAAAGGGAGCCATATGAGAATCCGCAGCGCCGGCCTCCTCGCCGGAACCGCCGCCCTCGCGCTTGCGACGGCGTGCGCAGGTGGAGGCCAGGAGACCGACCAGCCCCAGGGCGGAATGGTCATCTGGGCAGACCCCGAACGGACCGCGGTACTGGAGCCCTTCGCCGAGGAGTTCGGCGAGGCCAACGGGATCAAGGTCGACGTGCGCGAGGTGGCCGTCGACACGATCCAGGCCGACTTCGTCACCGCGCACGAGGGCGGATCCGGACCCGACGTGCTCGTCGGCGCCCACGACTGGATCGGGAACCTGGTGCAGAACGGCGCCATCGACCCCGTCCAGCTGCCGCAGGAGAAGGTCGACGCCCTCAACGACGTCGCCGTCGAGGCCACCACCTACGACGGCCGGCTCTACGGCGTGCCCTACGCCATGGAGAACCTCGCGCTGATCCGCAACACCGCGCTCGCGCCCGAGGCGCCCGAGACCGTCGAGGACCTCGTCGAGACCGGGTCGCGGCTCAAGGACGAGGGCGAGGTCCAGGAGATCCTCGGCCTCCAGGTCAGCCAGACCGGCGACCCCTACCACATGCAGCCCTTCTACACCTCCGCCGGCGGATACCTCTTCGGCACCGGCGACAACGGCGCCCCCGACCCCTCCGACCTGGGTGTGGGCAAGCCCGCGTCCGTCGAGGCGTTCGAGCGGATCGCCGAGTTCGGCGAGGAGGGCGAAGGCGCGTTCAAGCGCTCGATCGACGGCGACAACGTCGGCAGCCTCTTCACCCAGGGCAAGACCGCCTACTTCGTCACCGGCCCCTGGTCGCTGGCCGCGGTGCAGGAGGCCGGCGTCGAGTACGGCATCTCGCCCGTCCCCGGCTTCGAGGGCGGCGAGGAGCCGGTGCCCTTCGTCGGCGTGCAGGCGTTCTTCGTGGCCTCCGGCAGCAAGAACAAGGTGCTGGCCGAGGAGTTCGTCACCAACTACGTCACCGACCCCGAACTCGCCACAGCGCTGTACGAGGCCGACCCCCGCCCGCCCGCGCTGAACGAGGTCGCCGAGAAGGTCGGCGAGGAGGACGCCGACGTCGGCGCGTTCACCGACGCGGGCGCCAACGGGCGGCCCATGCCGGCCATCCCCGAGATGGACGCCGTCTGGGACCCCTTCGGCAAGGCGCAGGCCGCGGTGATCGGGGGCGCCGACCCGAAGGAGGCCGTCGAGTCGGCCGCCGAGGCGATCCGCGAAGAGATCGGCTGACCGTGGCACAGGACCGCTCCAGCGCCGGGGGCGCCCCCGGCGGGGCGCCCGCCCGGCCACCGCTGCCCGGCGGCTCGCTGGCCCCGCGCGGGTCGGCCGCCGGGCAGGCGGCCAAGACCGGAATGCTCGCACTGGCCGCCGCCATAGCCCTGTGGGCGGTGTTCCCGCTCTACGCCGCCGGGCAGTGGGTGGGCGTCGGCGTGGTCGTGGCCGCCACGGCGCTGATCTTTTACGTCTACCTCTCCAAGCGCGCCGTACCCGCCAAGTACCTGCTCCCGGGCACGCTGTTCCTCGTCGCCTTCCAGATCGTCCCGGTCCTTTACACCCTCAGCACCTCGGTGACCAACTACAGCGACGGGCACCGCGGCACCAAGGAGCAGGCGATCGACCAGATCGAGGCCTCCTCGGTCGAGCGGACCGCCGACGCCACCGCCTACACGCTGACGGTGGCCGCCCGCGGGTCCTCGCCCGAAGGTGAACTGGTGTTCCTGCTGACCGCGCCCGACGGCGCGGCCTACGCCGGCGACGAGGACGGGCTGCGGCCGCTCACCGGGGCCGAGGTCGGCCCCTCCGGCAAGATCACCGACGCGCCCGGCTACACCGTCGTCCCGCCGAGCGAGGCCAACTCCCGCAGCGAGGAGATCACCGGGTTCGCCGTTCCCACGGGCGCGGGCACCGGCATCCGCTCCAGCGGGTTCTCCAGCGCCTACGAAGGCCGGTCAGGCCTGACCTACGACTCCGGCTGCGACTGCATCACCGACTCCCGGAACGGGCGGGTCTACACCGCCGACGACGAGCGGGGCGCGTTCGTGTCCGACAACGGGGAGCGGCTGCCGCAGGGGTGGCGGGTCGGCGTCGGGCTGGACAACTTCCTGCGCTTCGTGGGCGACCCCGAGACCCGATCATCGTTTGTGGGCATCCTGACCTGGAACGTCGCCTTCGCCGCCGGAACCACGGCGATGGTTTTCGCGCTGGGGCTGGGCGTTGCGCTGACCCTGCACACCCGGCACCGGCTGCGCGGACGCACCGCCTACCGGCTGCTGGTGGTGCTGCCCTACGCCATGCCCTCCTTTGCGATGTTCCTGCTGTGGCGGTCGATGTTCAACGCCGACTTCGGCCTGCTGAACCGGATGCTGCCGGGGCCGGACGTCGACTGGTTCGGCCAGCCGTGGACGGCCCGCGCCGCGGTGCTGATCGTCAACATCTGGCTGGGCTTCCCCTACATGTTCCTGGTGGCCACCGGCGCCCTGCAGTCGATCCCGCGCGAGCTCGTGCAGGCGGCGCGCATCGACGGCGCAGGCGCCTGGCAGGCCCTCCGCCAGGTCACCTTCCCCCTGCTGATGGTGGCCATGGCGCCGATCCTGGTGGCCACGTTCGCGTTCAACTTCAACAACTTTAACGCGGTGTGGCTGACGACCGAGGGCGGTCCCTTCCCGACGGACAACCCGCTGGCCGGAGCGACCGACCTGCTGATCACCTACACCTACCGGCTGGCCTTCGGGGTCAGCGGCGCCCAGTACGGCTACGCGGCCGCGCTGTCGGTGTTCATCTTCCTCATCGTCACGGTGATGTCGGTGGTCAGCCTGCGCAGAAGCGCGTCACTGGAGGAGGTGCACCGCTGATGGCACGATCCGAGGCATCCGCGCGGCTGCCGGCACAGCGCCGCGGGAGGCGCGGCCGCGCCGCGCTGTGGGCGCGCCGCACCGGCTGGCGCCACCTGGTGATGCTGGTGTTCCTGGTGTTCGCGCTGTTTCCGATCGTGTTCGTGGTGTCGGCCGCGCTGAACCCGCTGGGCACGCTCAGCAGCTCCACGCTGGTGCCCCGGGCGGCCGGGCTGCAGAACTTCACGCAGCTGCTCGCCGACACCGCCTACGGTCGGTGGTACCTGAACTCGCTGCTGATCGCGCTGGCCAACGCCGCGGCGACGGTGCTCCTCTCGGCGCTGGCGGCCTACGTCTTCAGCCGGTTCCGCTTCGCCGGGCGCAGGCTGGGACTCTACGGGCTGCTGGTGATCCAGATGTTCCCGCAGTTCCTGGCGATCGTCGCGATCTATCTGATGTTCAGCACGGTCGGCGAGTACTGGCCGTCGGTGGGGTTCAACACCCCCTGGGGGCTGATGCTGGTCTACCTCGGCGGCGCGCTGAGCATCAACACCTGGCTGATGAAGGGCTTCTTCGACACCATCCCGCCGGCGCTGGACGAGTCGGCCCAGGTCGACGGCGCGACCCACGCCCAGTCGTTCTTCCGCATCATGCTGCCGCTGGTCACACCGGTGCTGGCGGTGGTGGGACTGCTCGTGTTCATCGCGACCGTCAACGAGTTCCTGATCGCGAGCGTGTTCCTGCGCGACCCGGAGGCCAAGACGGTGGCGGTAGGGCTGTACGGCATGGTCGCCGACCAGCGCGACTCCAACTTCGGCATGTTCTCGGCGGGCACGCTGCTGCTGGCGCTCCCGGTGCTGTCGGTGTTCTGGTTCCTGCAGCGCTACATCGCCGAGGGCCTGACCAGCGGCGCGGTCAAGGGCTGAGCACCGGGCGCCGGCGGTGTGCTACGCAGGCGGCCGCGCCCGGCAGCCGGGGAACCGGCGCCGACCGGGGCCGTCCTGGTGGCGCCGGTGGCCGGCCGGAGCCGCCCGGGCGGCGTGCGGGGCCGGGCCGGGCCCCGCACCCCCTCAGCGCTTCTTGGTGTCCTTGTCGGCGGCTTCCTCGGTGGACAGCGCGGAGATGAACGCCTCCTGGGGGACCTCCACGCGGCCCACCACCTTCATCTTGCGCTTGCCCTCCTTCTGCTTCTCCAGCAGCTTGCGCTTGCGGCTGATGTCGCCGCCGTAGCACTTGGAGAGCACGTCCTTGCGGATCGCGCGGATGTTCTCGCGCGCGATCACCCGGGAACCGATCGTCGCCTGCACCGGGACCTCGAACTGCTGGCGCGGGATGAGCTCGCGCAGCTTCTTGGTCATGTCCACGCCGTAGGCGTAGGACTTCTCGCGGTGCACGATCGCCGAGAACGCGTCGACCATCTCGCCCTGCAACAGGATGTCCACCTTGACCAGGTCGGAGGCCTGCTCGCCGGAGGGCTCGTAGTCCAGGGAGGCGAACCCCTTGGTGCGCGACTTGAGCTGGTCGAAGAAGTCGAACACGATCTCGGCCAGCGGCAGCGTGTAGCGCATCTCGACGCGGTCCTCGGACAGGTAGTCCATGCCCTGCAGGGCCCCGCGGCGCGCCTGGCACAGCTCCATGATCGGACCCACGAAGTCGGCGGGCGCCAGCAGGGTGGCGCGCACGATGGGCTCGTGGACCTCCTCGGTCTTGCCTTCGGGGAACTCGCTCGGGTTGGTCACCGTGTGCTCGGTGCCGTCCTCCATGACCACGCGGTAGACGACGTTGGGCGCGGTGGAGATCAGGTCCAGGTCGAACTCCCGCTCCAGGCGGGCGCGGGTGATCTCCAGATGCAGCAGGCCCAGGAAGCCGCAGCGGAATCCGAAGCCCAGCGCCGCCGAGGTCTCGGGCTCGAAGGCCAGCGCCGCGTCGTTGAGCTGGAGCTTCTCCAGCGCGTCGCGCAGCACCGGGTAGTCGCTGCCGTCGATGGGGTACAGCCCGGAGAACACCATGGGCTTGGGGTCCCGGTAGCCCGGCAGCATCTCCGTGGCGCCGTGCGACGCCGAGGTCACGGTGTCGCCGACGCGCGACTGGCGCACGTCCTTCACACCGGTGATGAGGTAGCCGACCTCGCCCACGCCCAGGCCCTCGACCTTGGTCGGCTCGGGCGAGATGACGCCCACCTCCAGCATCTCGTGGGTGGCGCCGGTCGCCATCATCTTGATGCGCTGGCGGGTGCCCAGGTGGCCGTCGACCACCCGGACGTAGGTGACCACGCCGCGGTAGGTGTCGTAGACCGAGTCGAAGATCATCGCGCGGGCGGGCGCGTCGGCGTCGCCCACCGGCGGCGGGACCTGGCGCACGATCTCGTTGATCAGCTCCTCCACGCCCATGCCGGTCTTGGCGCTGACCCGGAGCACGTCGGAGGGCTCGCAGCCGATGATCCCGGCCAGCTCGGCGGCGTACTTGTCGGGCATCGCCGCCGGGAGGTCGATCTTGTTGAGCACCGGGATGATCGTGAGGTCGTGCTCCAGCGCCAGGTAGAGGTTGGCGAGCGTCTGCGCCTCGATCCCCTGGGCGGCGTCGACCAGCAGGATCGCGCCCTCGCAGGCGGCCAGGGAGCGCGACACCTCGTAGGTGAAGTCGACGTGGCCGGGGGTGTCGATGAGGTTCAGGACGTAGGTGGTGTCGTCCAGGGCGGTGAACGGCAGGCGCACCGCCTGCGACTTGATGGTGATGCCGCGCTCGCGCTCGATGTCCATGCGGTCGAGGTACTGCGCGCGCATCTGGCGGTCCTCGACGATGCCGGTCAGCTGAAGCATGCGGTCGGCCAGCGTCGACTTGCCATGGTCGATGTGCGCGATGATGCAGAAGTTGCGGATCAGCGCGGGATCGGTCCGGTTCGGCTGAGGCACCGTGCTCCGTTCGGATAGCTCGCAGGTTGGCCAGGATGGCGGGGCGCCGAGCCGCAGCGGGGCGGCGAAGCTGCGCGGTGTGCCGCCCATGATCCCATGCGCCCGGGGCCGCGCCGCGGGGCGCGTCCGGGCGAGAATGGCTCGAGCGGCGTACATCAGGTTATGCGAGATCGGAGGACGGTCGTGAAGTGGTTCCTGCAGCGCGTGCTCGCGGCGATCGCCGCAGTCGTGGTCGTGGCTTTGGGAGCGGCGCTGCTGGTGCGCGTGCAGTACACCGGAGAGCCCGCCTCCTGGGCCGTCTCCGACGGCTCGAACGCGCTGTGGATGGGCCACGCATGGGTGGACGGCCGCTACGGGCACACGGAGCTGTCCCGGCTGAAGCCGCGCATCGAGAAGGGCGGGATCAGCGACGTGTACGTGCACGTGGGACCGCTGGAGACCGACGGGCGGCTGGACCCGGCCAAGCACCCCGAGCTGGAGGGGTTCCTGCGCATGTTCCGCGAGGAGCTGCCGGACGTGCGCGTCTCGGCGTGGGTGGGCCAGCGCGTCGAGGAGGGCGGCCTGGCCCTCGGCGACGAGGCGGTCCGCGAGCGCGTGGTCGAGGCGAGCGCCGGCATGGTCGGCGCCGGGTTCGACGGCGTCCACTACAACTTCGAGCCGGTGCCCAACAACGATCCCGGCCTCCTGGAACTGCTGGAGTCGACCCGCGACCGGCTGCCCGAGGACGCGCTGCTGTCCAGCGCGGTGCCGACGGTGGAGCCGCTGGGCGGGCTGGCTTTCACCCTCGGCCTGCTGGCGCCCGAGGACCCGTTCTGGTCCAGCGGGTACCTGGGGCGGGTGGCCGAGCACCTTGACCAGGTGGCCGTGATGTCCTACGACACCGGGATGCCCACCGAAGGGCTCTACGGCGGGTTCGTCGTGCGCCAGACGCAGGTGGCCCTGGACGCGGTCCCCGAGGACGTGCGGCTGCTGATGGGGGTGCCCGCCTACCCCGACGACCACGCCGCGCGGAACCCGGAGGCCGAGACCACGGCGGCGGCGGTGCGCGGCATCCGCCTCGGGCTGTCGGACGGCGGCGAGCGGCGCGAGCGCTTCGGCACCGCCCTCTACGCCGACTTCTCGGCGACCGGCGGGCAGTGGCAGGCCTACCTGGACGGCTGGGCGCGCCCGGGCGGCGGGCAGGGGGAGCGGCAGGGCGGCTGAGCGGAGGCGGGCGAGACCGGCGCCACGGCGGAACCGGGCGCGCTCGGCGCGGGCACTCCCCTGCGCAAGGCATAATGGTAGTCCCGTGTCTCGGACGTTCCACGTTCAGTATGAGCCCTTGGGACTCACACACCTGGCGTCGGCGCGCGACCGGCCTCCCCGCGGAACGGCTGCCCGCGGACGGGGCACGCGCGCCCGAGCCGCAGATCAGAAGCAACTGGAGCACGTTTTCGCATGGCGAACATCAAGTCGCAGAAGAAGCGCATCCGGCAGAACGAGCAGCGCCGGCAGCGCAACCAGTCGGTGCGCTCCTCGCTGAAGACGGCCATCCGCAAGTTCCGGGTCGCCGCCGAGGGCGGGAACGTCGAGCAGGCCGTCGTCCTGCAGCGCTCGGCTGCGCGCCAGCTCGACAAGGCCGCGAGCAAGGGCGTCATCCACAAGAACCAGGCGGCGAACCGCAAGAGCGCCATCGCCCGGCGTCTGGACAAGCTGCAGAACGCGAGCTGAGGCCGACCGGGCGTTCCCGGTCGAGCGTCGGCGCGATCGCGTCGGGGCCGTCTTCCGCACAGCGGGAGGCGGCCCTTTGCCGTGCCCGGCCGCCGGACGCGCGCGGGACCGGCGGCCGGCGGCTCCTCGCTGCGCGGCGGGAGACAGAGGCAAGGCGTGCGGGCCCGCGGACCGCGGACACTAGCGTAGGGGCCGTGGACTTCACCGACCTCCGGCTGAGCCTGTGGGACGACCCCGACCGGCGTGAAAGCGTGTGCTCCTGGGCGGCGGAACGCCTCGCCGAGCGCGGCGAGCGGCT
The DNA here is from genome assembly GCF_039531585.1 of Streptomonospora arabica. Taxonomy (NCBI): domain Bacteria; kingdom Bacillati; phylum Actinomycetota; class Actinomycetes; order Streptosporangiales; family Nocardiopsidaceae; genus Streptomonospora; species Streptomonospora arabica. The sequence goes on from NZ_BAAAQI010000001.1 coordinate 616,394, forward strand.
GCTTCCCGACCCGCCGCGGGTGAGAGTGCGGCCGTGGTCGACGACGGCCCGCTTCTCCTCCTCCTCGGGGCCGGTCTGGTTCAAGGCCGACGCGCCGGGGGGCGAGTTCGAGGCGGCGCTGCACGGAGCCCTGTACACATGGGTGCCGGTCAGGGTCCTCACCCCGCTGGGGATCGACGTCGAACGCGGCTGGTCCCTGCTGCCCGACGCGGGCAGCGCGCTCCGCGAGCAGATGGCCTCCGTCGACGACTTCGGCGTGTGGGAGGCCGCACTGGGCGCCTACAGCGAGATGCAGCGGCTCCTCGCCGCGCGCGCTCGCGACATGCTCGCTCTGGGCGTCCCCGACCTGCGGCCGACGGCCCTGGGCCGGCTGCTGGACGGCCTCCTCGCCGACCCCGGCGTCACCGAGGCGCTCGGCGACGGCGCCGACCTGCTGATCCGTCACCGGTCGGCGTTCGACGCCGAGTGCAAGGCGCTCGACGACACCGGGCTGCCGCCGTCGCTGGACCACGCCGACCTCCACGTGGGCAACGTCTTCGTGCTCGACGGCGGCTACCGCTTCGCCGACTGGGGCGACGCCGCGGTCGCCCACCCGTTCTTCAGCCTGCTCGTGCCGCTGCGCATCGCCGTCCGCGAGCTCGGCGCCGACTCCCGCACCGAGCAGCGCCTGCGTGACGCCTACCTGGAACCGTGGACGCAGACCCTCCCGGCCACGGCCCTGCGTGCCGCGGTCCCCCGAGCGACCCGTCTCGCAGCGATGAGCCGCTCGCTGGCCTGGAGCCGCATGTTCCCCGAGCTGAAGCCCGCGGTCGCCGCGGACCGGCACCAGGAGATCGCGCGGCTGCTGCGGAACCTGGCCACCGAGATCACAGCGGCCGAACCCGGCCCACCGGACGCCGACGACGGCGTGCGCTGAGCCGGCTTTCCACCGCTGCTGGTAGGGGCGGTGGCCAGCAAAGACGGTGACCCGCAAGGACGGTGCCCCGGTCCCGGTGTCGCCGGACGGCTCTCGGCGGCCTCCTCGCCCAGTCCGGTGAAGCACGCGGTTTTCCACAGCCGCGAAATCCGGGAGGACGGGCGGGGGCGCAGACGCTTAGCTTCGTGCCCATGTCGCCTGCACTGCCCGCCCGCCGCGCCCGCTCCCGCAGCACTCCCCCTTCCGACCCTGACGCGATCGCCGCGCTCCGCCGCCTCCAAGCGCTGTCCGACCGCCCGCCGCACCGGCACCGCGCCGCCGACCCGGCCGGTTCGGGTGCGACCGACGCCCACCGGGCTCCGCCCGCACCCGGGCGGGTCCCGGATGCCGCCCTCCCGCCGCCTCCGCCCTCTGCCGCAGCTCACGGTGGCGGCCCCGAGCCGACGGCCGGGCGCCGATCGGCGCCCGGTCCGAAGGACCGTGCCGCTCGGCAGGCCGCCGCCCGGCGGCTACCGCGGCTGCGTCGTCCCCGGTCCTCCGCCACCGACGATGCGCCGCGCACCGGACCCGGACGACGCAGGCGCGGCCGGCTCGGCTTCGGCGGCGGCACCGCCACAGGTGCCACGGACCCGCCCGCCCCACCGCCCGGGATCGCCGCGCCGGCACGGCCGCCGGTCACCCCGCGCGTACCACGCTCCGCGACAGCGCCCCCGACCGCAGATCGCACCGGTACCGACCGGCCCACCCCGCCCTCGCAGCAGCTCCCCGCCCTCCCGCACCGCACCGACGACCCGCCCCCGCCTCCCTACGCCGTCCACCCGGTCGGCGGTGGACCCGCGCCTCCCGCCCCGGAGAGCCCAGGACGCGCGGCGGACCTGCGCACTGCCGACCTGCCGCCTCCGCCCTACGCGGCTCCTCCGGGTGCACGCGGGGCCACGCGGCCCCCAGCCGGTCACCCGGGGCCCGCTCCGGCCGGGCCACGGCCGCCGGGCGGCGACGCAAGCGGTTCCGGGCGCCCGCCCGACCGCCCGCGCGCCGGGGGAAAGGCTGCTCACCCCGCCGCCGCGGTCGCCGACGGGCCGGGAGAGCGCGATACGCATGCCGGGCGGCACCGCCGCGCCCCCGCGGCGACGAGCCCGGCGGCGGACCACGGCGCCTCGGAGCACGCCGTGAGTGGGCGGCCGCAGCGCACGCAGCGCGGCAGGCACGCGCGGCAGGAGGCGCGGAACAGCACCCGCCCGCCGGGCTCCGGCACCGACGGCGCGCCCGCCACACCCGGTCCCCCTCCGCCGGCCCCGGAGCGGGAACGCGGGACCGCCGAGCTCACGGGGATCACCGCGGCCACCGGGGTCACCGGGGTCACCGGGGTCACCGACGCACAGCAGCACGCCCACACCGCTCCGGAACCCGGGCACAGTGACGACACCACCCCCGCCACCAAAGCCCAGCACCACACCCACCCCGACCACGGCCCCAATACCGAACCGCCCCCGCCCGAGCCCGTTCCGCGCGACCACACCACCCCCGCCACCGACGCACAGCACCACGCCCACCCCGACTACGACCACCACACCGAACCGCCCCCGCCGGCACCGGGGCAGCGGGACCACACCACCCCCGCCACCGACGCACAGCGCCACAGCCGCCATGGCGACGGTAGCCACACCGAACCGCCCCGACCCGAACCCGCCCCGCACGACAACCACACCGAACCGCCCGCTCCGGAGCCCGGGCACAGCGACCACACCACCCCCGCCACCGACGCACAGCACCACAGCCACCATGGCGACGGTCGCCGCACGTCTCCACTCGATGACCGCGACGCCGAAGTCTCGACCGCGCAGGCCGAGTGCCGCGTGCCGCGTCCCTCCGCACCGCCGCGGGGCTACGAGGAGGTCGGGCCGGAGCTCGTCCGGTGGCGGCGCTGGTCCGCGCTCGTCGAACGCCTGGCACCCGGGCTGGCCGACCAGCCGCGGCTGAGCCGCGCCGGCCTGCGCGCTCTGCTCGGCGTATGCGTCGTCGCCGCCGCGGCGACCGGCTGGTTCCTGCTGCAGGCCCGTCCCGAGCCCGAGCCGCCGCCCACTCTGCAGGCCGGGGCGTCCCCGTTTCCCGGCGACGGCGGAGCGGCGCCCGCGCCGCCCGATCCGGCGGCGTCCCCGACCCCGGCCGCCGACGTCACGGTGCACGTCGGCGGCGACGTCCGCTCCCCCGGAGTCATCACCCTCCCGGCGGGCTCGCGGGTCGCCGACGCGGTCGAAGAGGCCGGAGGGACGACCCCCGACGCCGACACGGAGACCCTCAACCTGGCGCGGCCCCTGGTCGACGGCGAGCAGATCCTCGTCGGAGCGCCCCCGGCTCCCCCGCCTGCCCGCGCCGCGGGCGGGGCCTCCGGCGGCACGGCCCCGTCCGCGCCGATCGACCTGAACACCGCTACCGTCGACCAGCTCCAGGAGCTGCCGGGTGTGGGCCCCGTGCTCGCCGAGCGCATCATCGCCTTCCGCACCGAGAACGGCGGCTTCGCCTCGGTCGAGCAGCTGCACGACGTCAGCGGCATCGGGGAGCAGCGCTTCGCCGACCTCGCCGACCGCGTGCGCGTCGCCGGAGCCGCCGGTTGACCGCCGCCGCGGGCGCCGAGGCCCGGCCCGCGGACGGAGCGCCGCCGCGCGCCCGGCAGCGGCGCCCCGCGGCTGCCGTCCGCCATCGCCGGCGGACGCCGCCCCGACACCCGCCCACCGCCGCCCCGCCCGGCAGGCGGCCGTGACCTACCTGGGAACGGACGCGCCCGACTACGCGCGCGCCCCGGACCTCCGGCTGGTGCCGCCGGCGGTGGGCACGTGGGCCTGCACCGCCGCGCTGCTCGGCGGCTCCTCCGGCGCCGCCTTCCTGGTCGCGGGCGCGCTCGCGCTATGCGCGGGCGGGCTGTGGGTGGGCGCGCGCGGGCGTGCGGGCGCGGCGCGCGTACTGGTCGTGGCGGTGCTGGCGTGCTCGGCCGCGGGAGCGCTGGCGACCGGCGGACGGCTCGCGGCGGTCGAGGCCTCTCCGCTGCCCGAGCTGGCCGATGAGCGCGCGTGGGCGGAGATCGAACTGGTCGTCACCGCCGACCCCCGCCAGCGCAGCGGGCCGCCGGCACCCGGCCGCTCGCAGCTCGTCGTCGAAGCCCGTGCGGAGTCCGTCCGCACGCGCGAGCCCGTCATGGGCGCGCCGCCGGGCGGCACGCGGGTGCGCACGCGCGTGCCCGTCGTCGTGCTCGCCTCCGGCGAGGCCTGGCGCCGCCTGCTGCCGAGCCAGCGCGTCCGGGCCTCGGGCACGGTGTTCCCGGCCGGAGGCGGTCCCACGGGCGGACTGCTTATCGTGCGGGGACCGCCCGACCGCGTCCACCCGCCCTCGGCCCGGCAGGAGTGGGCAGGAGAGGCCCGCGCACGGCTGCGCGAGGCGTCTGCGGGCCTCCCCGATCCGGCGGCCGGACTGCTGCCGGCGCTCGTCGTCGGCGACACCGCGGGCCTGAAGCCGCAGACGGTCGCCGAGTTCGAGGACAGCGGCCTGACCCACCTGCTCGCGGTCAGCGGCTCCAACCTCGCGATCATGACCGGTGTGGCGCTCGCCGCCTGCCGGGGCCTCGGCCGCCCGGGCTGGACCGCGGCCTTCGTCGGCGCGGTCACCATCGCGGTGTTCGTCCTGCTGGCGCGGGCCGAGCCGAGTGTGCTGCGCGCCGCCTTCATGGCCGCCATCGCGCTGGCGGCTCTTGCGCTGGGGCGCCGGCGCGTGGGCTTCACGGCGCTGGCGGCGTCGGTGCTGGGACTGCTGCTGTTCGACCCCGGGCTTTCCCGCTCCTTCGGGTTCGCGCTGTCGGTGCTGGCCACCGGCGGGATCATGGTGCTCGCGCCGGCGTGGCGCGACCGCTGGTCGGCGCGCATGCCGCGCTGGGCCGCCGAAGCCGTCGCCGTCGCGTTGGCGGCGCACGTGGCGTGCCTGCCGCTGCTCGTGGTGCTCTCGGCCGAGGTGAGCTGGGTGGCCGTGCCCGCCAACGTGCTCGCGGCCCCCGCGGTTCCGGTCGCGACGGTCGGCGGGTTCGCCGTCGCGGGCCTGGCGCTGGTGTGGCCGGCGGCGGCCGGCGTCGCGGCGTGGCTGCCCGGTGCCGCCGTGCTGTGGATCGGCGCCGTTGCCGCCACCGCGGCCCGGTTGCCCGGGCGTGCCGTGCCGTGGCCCGCGACGGCGGCGGGCGCCGTGGCCCTGGCGGTCCTGCTCGTGGTGCTGCTTGCGCTGCGCGGTCGGGTCCGCCTCGCAGTGTGCGCGGTGGGCATGGCCGCGGCGCTGACGGCGCTGTCTGTGCACTGGCTGGCTCCCGCCTGGCCCCCGGCCGGCTGGGCGGTGGTGGCCTGCCGCGTCGGGCAGGGCGACGCGCTGGTCCTGCGTACCGATGGCGGGCGGGCGGTGGTCGTCGACACCGGTCCCGACCCGGTGGCGGTCTCGCGGTGCCTGACCGACCTGCGCATCCGCCGGATCGGCCTGCTGGTGATCACCCACGGCGACGTCGACCACGCCGGGGGTACGGCGGGAGCGCTGTCGGGCCGGGACACGCGGCTCGCACTGCTGCCGCCCGGCTTCGACCACCCGCCGTCCGTGCGCCTGCTGCGGCGCGCGGAGGTCCCGATGCGCACCGCCTCCGCGGGACAGCGGTGGCGCCTCGCGCCGTGGACGCTCAGCGTGGTCTGGCCTCCGCCCGGGTCCCGAGGGGGCAACGACGGCAGCATCGTGCTGCTGGCGGACCTGCCGCCCGCGAGCGGTGAGCTGCGGGTCCTGCTGACCGGCGACATCGAGGAGCCCGCACAGCGCACACTGCTGCGCAGCACGCACGCCATCCGCGGCGTGGACGTGCTCAAGGTCCCCCACCACGGCGCCGGCACCCAGGACCCCGGCTTCCTCGCCGCCACCCGCCCCGACATCGCGCTCACCTCGGTGGGCGCCGACAACTCCTACGGCCATCCCGAACCCTCCACCTGGTCGCTGCTCCAGTCGGTCGCCGCCGCCAACTACCGCACCGACGTGCACGGCGACATCGCCGTCGTCCCAGGCCCCGAGGGACCTGAGGTCGTCTGCCACGAGCCCGGCCCCCGCCGCAAGCCACGCCGCGGCAAAGGCCCCGCCCACGGGCGGCGGCCGGCTCAACGCTCACCCGGCCGGGCCCCGGTGGCGGCAAGGACGGTGGGCGGTCAGGCCGGCGCCCCGTCGGCCCGAGGGCGTGCCGGTGGCCGTGCGGCTGGGGCGCCGGGCGCGTGTCGGCCCCGGCGGCACTCCGCGGCAGCGCACGCGCCCGGCACGGCTACGGCTACGGCTACGGCTACGGCTACGGCTACGGCAAAGGAGCCTCCGGACACACCGCCCCGCCGCATCCGCGCCCGCACACCCGGCGCACCGCACGGCGACCACGCCGTCCGGGACTCTCGCCGGTTCCGCTCGGCGGTGGGAAGCGCGGCGTTGACCTCAAGGGAAGTTGAGGTTCTAGCGTGGTGACCCGACAGCGCCCTCTTCCACCGAGGAGTCGACGATGGGAATCCGGATGCGGATCAGCACCTCCCTGCCCGCCGATGACGCCGGGGTCCCGGACCTCGCCATGGCGCAGCACCTCGAAGACCTCGGCTTCGACGGCGTCTCGGTGCCCGACCTGCTGTTCGGCGACGGGACACCGGGCGTGGAGCCGCTGGCGGTCCTCGCCGCCGCGGCGGGGCGCACGAGCCGGATCGGCCTGGAGACCGGCGTCCTGAGCCTGCCGCTGCGCCCGGTGGCCCTCGTCGCGGCGCAGGTCCAGGCGCTTCAGCACCTCTCGGGCGGCCGCGTCGTGCTGGGCGCCGGCCTCGGCGGCTTCCCCGGGTCGCCGTTCTGGCGGGCCGCGGGCGCCCCGCTCAGCGAGCGCGGTCGCCGCGCCGACGACGTCCTGGCGGTCCTGCCGCGGCTCGTGCGGGGCGAACCCACCGACGTGGACGGCGAGCCCGTGACCCTCGCCCCCGCCGCCGCGGCCCCGCCCATCCTCGTCGGCGGCAACTCCGAGGCCGCCATGCGCCGCGCCGTGCTCTACGGCGACGGCTGGGCGCCCTCGCTCATTGCACCCGCCGACCTGGCCGCGAAGGCCGATCGCCTGCGGGAGATCGCCGCGGAGCTCGGGCGGCCGGTTCCCGAGATCAGCGTCGGCGGCCACGGTGTTCTCAACGGCTCCGCAGCGGCCGTGCGGGCGTTCGTCGACAACCTGGTCGGACTGCACGGTGTCAGCGAGGAGGAGGCGGCGCGGCTGCCCGTGACCGGCGGGCCGGACCGGGTCGCCGAACGCCTCGCGGCCTACGCCGACGCGGGCGCGCGGGCCGTCACCCTCAGCCTCGACGGCGGTTCCTGGCCCGCGCAGGCGGAGACCCTGGCCGAGGCCGCCTCACGGCTGCGGACGGGCCGCTGCTCCCGTCGCCGCTCCCGGGACGGCTGGTGAAACCGTCCCGGCGGCATGGCATGCTGCAGCTATGGCCACCACGTCCGCTCCCCCGCTGTCCGTCGTCGTCGGCGACGAGGAGCTGCTCGCCGACCGCGCCGTCGCGGAGATCGTCGCCGCGGCACGCACCGAGGACCCCGGCGTCGACGTGCACGACCTGATGCCCGCACAGCTCACCGCCGGCAAGCTGGCCGAGGCCACCTCGCCGTCCCTGTTCGGCGAAGGGCGCGTGGTGGTGCTGCGCTCGGCGCAGGATCTGAACAAGGACCTGGCCGCCGAGGTCACCGGGCTGCTGAAGAACCCGGCCGACGACGTCGCGCTGGTTCTCGTCCACGCCGGCGGTGCGAAGGGAAAGGCCCTGCTGGACGCCGCGCTGAAGGCCGGCGCCCGCAGGTTCGACTGCGCCAAGCCGACCAAGGCGAGCGAGCGCCTCCAGTTCGTGAAGGGCGAGTTCTCCCGCGCGGGCCGCCAGATCACCGGCGACGCCGCCCAAGGGCTGCTGGACGCGGTCGGCAACGACCTGCGCGAGCTGGCCGCCGCCTGCACCCAACTGGTCTCCGACACCGAAGGCCGCGTCGACAACGCGGCCGTGGCCCGCTACCACAGCGGCAAGGCCGAGGCCACCGGCTTCACCGTCGCCGACCGCGCCGTCGAGGGCCGCCTGCCCGAGGCGCTGGAGCAGCTGCGCTGGTGCCTGGCCGTGGGCACCGCGCCGGTGCTGATCAACAGCGCGCTGGCCGGTGCGGTGCGCGGACTGGCGGTGGTCGCCCAGCCGCAGCGCGGCGCCGCCGACGCCGAACTCGCCAAGCGGGCCAAGATCCCGCCGTGGAAGCTGAAGACGCTGCGCCAGCAGGCCCGCGGCTGGTCCCCGCAGGGCGTCGCGCGCGCGATGGCGGTGGTCGCCGAGACCGACGCACTGATCAAGGGCGCCGGCCGCGATCCGGCGTATGCGCTCGAACGGGCCGTCATCCAGATCGCGACGGCCCGCAACCAGCGCTGAGCCCGGTCCCGGGGCGCCCTCTGAGGGCGCTTGCGCCGGTTGGGTGCGGATCACAGGTGTGCGCGGTTCCGGTTCCTGAGGCGGCGGACTCCCTGGGCTCGGTGCGGGCGCTGCAGGAGCGCGCCGCCCGCGCTCAGCCCGCCGAGCGAATCGAGGTCGTCGGCGACTGGTGGCTGCGCCACGCTCCCGGGCGCGCCTGGTGGCTGGGAGCGGCGCTGCCGCACGGCGACGCCGGGGCGGGCGGATCCGAGGAGGCGGCGGCGCTGGAGCGCGGGATCGACCGGGCGGAGCGCTTCTACGCCGGACACGGCGCACCCGCGCTGTTCCAAATCACTCCCGGGGCGTGCCCCGACGGCCTCGACGGGGCGCTGGCCGGTCGGGGATATCGCCGCCTCGGCTCGCTCTCGCTGCAGGCGGCGCCGGCGTCCGCGGTGCGGTCGCCTGCCGCGCCGCCGGGACCCGTGCGCGTCGCAGTGGAGGACCGGCCCACCGGCGCCTGGCTGGACGCCTGGCGGACCGTGCACGGCGGGACGGCGGAGGACGCCGACCGGGAAGCAGCCGTCCTCGCCCGCGTCGGGCACCCCTCCGCCTACGCCCGCGCGCGGGTCGGCACCGCGACCGCGGCGGTGGGACGCGCCGTCGCCGATACCGGCTGGGCGGGCGTCTTCGGGATGGCGACGCTGCCGACCGCGCGCGGCAACGGCGCCGCCCGCACGGTGCTCGCCGCGCTGGCCGACTGGGCCGCGGCACACGGGGCCGACCGCTTGTACCTGCAGGTAGAACGCTCCAACGACCCGGCTGTGCGGCTGTACCGGCGGGCGGGCTTCACGGAGGTCTGCGGCTACCACTACCGCACGGCCGTGTGACCCGGCGCCGGTCGAAGCGGGGCGGCCGAACCGGGGCGGCCACGGCGCCGTAGCACTCGCTACCGCAGACCCGGCCGCACCGGCCGAGGGCGGCGACACCCTACCGGCGCTACCGTCCCCGACGTGGACGGCGCGGCCGCGTCGAACGGGGGGCGCGACCGACGGCAGGGAGGCGTTTTCGCCCGCGGCGCGTGCGCAGCGGATCCGGCGGCGCCGCTTTCGGGCGGGAAGGCGCATCCCCGACTGTCCGCTGTCGCGCGCTAGCGGATCGTCTCGCCGCCCCGCCAGACGCGGATGGTGTTCAGGCCGTAGGACCAGGCGAAGGCGCCTTCGTGGTCGGCGTCCCACTGGACGATGTCGGCGTACTGGCCCGGCGCCAGGAAGCCGCGGTCGGTGAGCCCCAGCGCGTAGGCGCCGCCGACCGTGGCCGCGCGGAGGGCCTCCAGGACGCTCATGTTGAACATGGAGATGGCCATCGAGATCGCCAGCGGCAGCGACATGGTGCCCGACTGGCCGGGGTTGTGGTCGGTGCCCAGGCCGACCGGGACGCCGTGGTCCAGCAGCGAGCGCACCGGCGGGGTGCGGCGCTCGTGCAGCGAGGTGGTGGGGCACACGACAACCGGGGTGGAGGTCTTGGCCAGCGCGAGGACGTCGTCCTCGTCGGTCTCGTGCAGCAGATCGACCGAGGAGCACTGCATGTCGGCGCCCATGCGCACCGCGCCGTGCCGGGGCTTGGCGCAGGCGTGCATGTGGGTGGCCAGGCCGACCGCGCGTGCGGAGGAGAGCAGTCGGACCGCGTCGTCGGGGGTGAACTGCTGGTTGTCGCAGTAGACGTCGACACCGTGGGCTCCGGCCTGGGCGGCGTCGCTCAGCCAGGAGGCGACCGCGTCGACGTAGTCGTGCGGGCGGCCGAAGTACTCCGGCGGCACCGCGTGCGCGGCGAAGAATGTCACCTGCAGCCGCGGCATGCCCGGCTCCTCCTCGAGGGAGCGCAGCAGCCGCACGTCGGCGAGCTCGCCGTCGCGGGTGAGGTGGTAGCCGGTCTTGGCCTCGACGGTCGTGCAGCCCGAGAGCACCCAGTGCCGCAGCCGCTCGCGGACCGCGTTGCACAAAGTCCAGGGGTCGGTCCCGCGGGTGACAGTGACGGTGGAGGCCACCCCGCCGCCGGCGCCGCTGATCTCGGACCTGGAGGCGCCGCTGGCGCGCATGGCGACCTCGGCGTAGCGGTTGCCCGCGTAGACCGGGTGGCAGTGGGCGTCGATCAGCCCGGGGGTGACCAGGCCGCCGCCGATGTTGTCGACCTCGTCGACGTCGACGATGTCGTCGATGACTCCGGGCAGGCTCTGCGGGAGATCGGCGGCCGGCCCGACCCAGGCGATGCGATCGTGGTGCACGAGCATCGCCGCGTTGCTGAGGAGATCGGTGCCTGTCCACAGCCGCCCGATGTTGGTCAGCAATCGTACTGTCATCGTCTCACCGGCCCGCCCCAGTAGTCATGGCAGCCGGATCGCGGATGCGGGCCGGTACACACGAGCGGACATAAGCGACCTCGTTCTCGACTCAACTGGCGGGGGGAGGTGGTGCGCCGGCGAGGCGGGCGACTCACGGGGGCTGGTGCCAGTGGCACAAAACCGTAGTTCATCCTCCGACGCCGTGTACACCTCTCGGCCCCGTGATTCACCCGTCCCCAACACAACGGCGGAACCCCGCCCGGGGTTCCGCCGTATGCGTCAGCTTGAGCGACAGGCTACACCGCCGCGCCCCGTCAGACCGCCGCGTAGCCGTCGAGCTTTCCGGCGAGCAGGCCCGGCACGAACGCGTGCAGCCGGGTGCCCTCGCCGGTGTGCTCCTGGTCGACGATGCGGCCCTCCTCGTAGACACGCGAGACCAGGTCGCCGCGCTCGTAGGGCAGCATGACCCGGACCTCGCGCTCCAGGCTGGGCAGCGCGTCGGCGACGGCCGCGATCAGCTCCTCGACACCGGAACCGGTACGCGCCGAGACGTCGACGGCCCGCGGCTCCTTGGCGCGCAGCTGCTTGAGCACCAGCGGGTCGGCCGCGTCGGTCTTGTTGAAGACGACGACCTCGGGGACGTCGCCCGCGCCGATCTCGGTGAAGACCTCGCGCACCGAGGAGAGCTGCTGCTCGGGGTCGGGGTGCGAGGCGTCGACGACGTGCAGGATCAGGTCGGAGTCGGCGACCTCCTCCAGCGTGGAGCGGAACGCCTCGACCAGCTCGTGGGGCAGGTGGCGGACGAACCCGACGGTGTCGCTGAGCGTGAACGCCCGCCCGTCGGGCGTGCGCGCCTGGCGCACCGTGGGATCGAGGGTGGCGAACAGCGCGTCCTCGACCAGCACGCCGGCGTTGGTGAGCCGGTTGAGCAGGCTGGACTTGCCGGCGTTGGTGTATCCGGCGATGGAGACGGCCGGCACCTGGCGGACCTGGCGCTTGTCGCGCTTGACGTCGCGGGAGGTCACCATGTGCGCGAGCTGCCGGCGCAGCTTGGCCATGCGGGCGTTGATGCGCCGCCGGTCGGTCTCGATCTTGGTCTCACCGGGCCCGCGCAGACCCACGCCCCCGTTGCCGCCGCCGGCGCGGCCGCCGGCCTGGCGGGACAGCGTGGCGCCCCAGCCGCGCAGCCGGGGCAGCAGGTAGCTGAGCTGTGCGAGCTCGACCTGGGCCTTGCCTTCGCGGCTGCGGGCGTGCTGGGCGAAGATGTCCAGGATGAGCGCGGTGCGGTCGATGACCTTGACCTTGACGATGTCCTCAAGCTGGCGGAGCTGGCCGGGCGCGAGCTCGCCGTCGCAGATCAGGGTGTCGGCGCCGGTGCTCTCGACGATCTCGCGCAGCTCCTCGGCCTTGCCCCGCCCGATGTAGGTGGCGGGGTCGGGCTTGCGGCGGCGCTGGGTGACGCCTTCGAGGACGGCGGCGCCGGCGGTCTCGGCGAGCTGCTTCAGCTCGGTCAGCGAGTTGTCGGCGTCCCGCTGGGTGCCGCTGGTCCACACCCCCATCAGGACGACGCGCTCCAGGCGAAGCGAGCGGTACTCGACCTCGGTGACGTCGGTGAGCTCCGTGGAGAGCCCTTCGACGCGGCGGAGCGCGTGGCGCTCGGCGAGTTCGAGCTCCCCCTGCTCGGGCTGTTCGGCGGCGTGCGCGTCCTCGACGGTGTGCGGCCGGAGTCCGGCCGCGCGGTGCGCGGGCTCCGCGAGGATGTGCTCGGCGGAGTCGAGCGGACCGCGGTCAACGAAAGTATTCATATCCCTCCAGGTGGTTCAACGCCGGGGCAGCGGGTCCTTGTTCCCGCGCTTCGATGGTTGCACGCGCCGCTGACAGGCGGCACCCCTTTTTCCCGCGGCGCAGCGCCGCCACCCCGCCCGACACGCAGAGTGGCAACGGGTGGCGGAAAGGAGAAGACTGCGAAGGGGGCGCCCCCGGTAGCGGGTCCCCTCGGCGGGCGGCACGGCGAGCCGGGCGACCCGCGTCTCCTGCGGGATAGCGGCAGGTGGCAGAAGCAAGAAACGCGATGCTCGACGTCTCCGTCAAGGGCGGCCGCGGGTGACAGAAAAAACGCGACGCGCAGCGTCTCCGTCAAGGGTGGCGGCGGGTGACGGGAGGGAAAAAGCACCCGACCTTTCCACCAGGGAAAAGAGTGGCCGCACACCCCGCGCGCCCGCCGTTGACCGGGGTCGAACCCGCCAGTAACGTAAATTCCACATACCAGAAATGACTTTCGCTTCGTGGAAGGATTCCGATGGCCGCCACCACCGGGGTCGAGATCACCGGCCCCATGCACGAACGCTTCGACCAGATCCTCACCGACGACGCCCTCGCCCTGGTCGCCGACCTGCACCGGCGGTTCGAAGGGCGCCGGCAGGAGCTGCTGGCCGCCCGCGCCCGCCGCCAGGAGCAGATCTCCGCGGGCGCCGACCTGGACTTCCCGCCCGAGACCCGCCACATCCGCGAGGACACGTCCTGGCAGGTCGCCCCGCCCGCGCCCGGCATCACCGACCGGCGCATCGAGATCACCGGCCCCACCGACCGCAAGATGACGGTCAACGCGCTCAACTCCGGCGCCAAGGTCTGGCTGGCCGACTTCGAGGACGCCAACACCCCGCTGTGGGAGAACATGATCGGCGGCCAGCTGAACCTGCGCGACGCGCTGGACCGCACCCTCGACTTCACCACCCCCGAGGGCAAGTCCTACGCGCTCAAGGACGACTCCGAGCTCGCCTCGATCATCGTGCGCCCCCGCGGTTGGCATCTGGACGAGAAGCACATCCTCGTCGACGGCGCCCGCACCGCCGGGGGCATCGTCGACTTCGCGCTCTACTTCTTCCACTGCGCCCGCCGCCAGCTCGACAAGGGCAAGGGCCCCTACTTCTACCTGCCCAAGCTGGAGAGCCACCTCGAAGCACGGCTGTGGAACGACATCTTCGCGGCCGCGCAGGAGCACCTGGGCATCCCGCGGGGCACCATCCGCGCCACCGTGCTGATCGAGACCATTCCCGCGGCGTTCGAGATGGAGGAGATCCTCTACGAGCTGCGCGAGCACTCCGCCGGCCTGAACGCCGGGCGCTGGGACTACCTCTTCAGCATCATCAAGGTGCACCGCACCCGCGGCCGCAGCTTCCTCATGCCCGAGCGCAACGCCGTCACCATGACCGCGCCCTTCATGCGCGCCTACACCGAGCTGCTGGTGAGCACCTGCCACCGCCGCGGCGCCCACGCCATCGGCGGCATGGCCGCGTTCATCCCCAGCCGCCGCGACCCCGAGGTCAACGAGCGCGCCCTGGCCAAGGTCCGCGACGACAAGTCCCGCGAGTCCGGTGACGGCTTCGACGGCTCCTGGGTGGCCCACCCCGACCTCGTCCCCGTCGCCAAAGAGGTCTTCGACGGCGTGCTGGGCGAGCGGCCCAACCAGATCGACCGCAAGCGCGACGACGTCTCGGTCAAGGCCGCCGACCTGCTGGCAGTGGACTCCGCCGAGGGCGGCATCACCGAGGCCGGGCTGCGCGCCAACATCAACGTCGGCCTGCAGTACCTCGCCTCCTGGATCGGCGGCAACGGCGCGGCGGCCGTCCACAACCTGATGGAGGACGCCGCCACCGCCGAGATCTCCCGCTCCCAGGTCTGGCAGTGGCTGCACAACGGCGTCACGCTCGACGACGGCCCCGAGGTCACCCGCGACCTCGTGCGCCGGCTCGTCGACGAGGAGATGGCCGCCATCCGCGAGCAGCACGGCGACGCCTACGACGCCGCTCTGTTCGAGCAGGCCGAACAGCTGTTCACCGAGGTCGCGCTGGCCGACGAGTACGTCGACTTCCTGACGCTGCCCGCCTACGAGCGCATGCCCTGAACCGGCCGGGCGCGGCGGAGGACCGCCTGCGAGCAGCGCTCCGCCGCACCCGGTTGCCCTTGCCCGCGGGCGGGAAGTGGGAGAGAGTACGGACCTACCGCGGCCGACCCGCCGCGGTACCGAAGACGGGGAGGGCGAGCCCCACATGCCGCAACCGCTCACCGCGCTGATCCCGCGACTGCGCGAGGTCTGCGGCGACGACGGCGTCATCACCGAGCAGCACCGCCGCCGCACCTACGAGAGCGACGGCCTCACCTACCACGCGAGCACACCCGGCGTGGTCGTCCTGCCGACCAGCACCGAACAGGTCGCCGCGGTGGTGCGGCTGTGCGCCGAGAGCGGGGTGCCCTACGTGCCGCGCGGCGCCGGAACCGGACTGTCGGCGGGCGCGCTGCCCCACAGCGAGGGCGTGCTCATCGTCACCTCCCGGATGCGGCGCATCATCGAGATCGACGTCGACAACGAGCGCGCCGTAGTCCAGCCCGGCGTGGCCAACCTGGAGGTCACCCGCGCCGCCGCCCCGCACGGCTACTACTACGCCCCCGACCCCTCCAGCCAGCAGGTGTGCTCGGTGGGCGGCAACATCGCCGAGAACTCCGGCGGCGCGCACTGCCTCAAGTACGGCTTCACCGTCAACCACGTGACCGGTCTGGAGATCGTCACACCGCAGGGCGACGTGGTGCGGCTGGGCGGAAAGGCCGCCGACGCGCCCGGCTACGACCTGCTGGGGGCGTTCGTCGGCTCCGAGGGCACGCTGGGCATCGCCACCGAGATCACCGTGCGGCTGCTGCGCGCGCCGCAGAAGGTCCGCACCCTGCTGGCGGCCTTCGAGACCATGGACGCCGGAGGCTCGGCGGTCTCCTCCATCATCTCCGCCGGCGTGCTCCCGGCGGCCGTGGAGATGATGGACGCGCTGTCCATCGAGGCCGCCGAGGCGGCGGTGGCCTGCGACTACCCGCCCGGTGCGGGGGCCGTGCTGATCGTCGAGCTCGACGGGCCCGCCGCCGACGTCGACGCCCAGTTCGACCGCGCCACGCGGATGTGCCGCGACGCCGGGGCGTTCGAGGTCCGCACCGCCGACGAGGCCGGCGAGCGCGCCCGCATCTGGAAGGGGCGCAAGTCCGCCTTCGCCGCGGTGGGCCGCATCAGCCCCGCCTACATCGTCCAGGACGGCGTCGTCCCCCGCACCGCACTGCCCGAGGTGCTGAGCCGTATCGCCGAACTGTCGGCCGCCTCCGGCATCCGCGTCGCCAACGTCTTCCACGCCGGCGACGGCAACCTGCACCCCCTGGTGCTGTTCGACGACTCCGAGCCCGGCGCCTCCGAGCGCGCCGCCGAGGTCTCCGGCAAGATCCTGGACCTGTGCATCGAGCACGGCGGCTCCATCACGGGCGAGCACGGCGTCGGCGTCGACAAGGCGTGCCAGATGCCCGAGATGTTCTCCCCCGACGACCTGGAGACCATGGACCTGTTCCGCTCGGCCTTCGACCCCGGCGGCATCGCCAACCCCGAGAAGCTGCTGCCCACGCCGCGGCTGTGCGGGGAGCGGCCCGGTGTACGCAAGGGCGTCCACCCCCTCGTGGCCGAGGGCGCGGCGGAGCAGTTCTGATGTGCGGCGGGCCGCGGTGCGGGCGCGGTGCGGCGGACCACGAAGCGGGAGCACGGCAGTGACACAGGACGAGACGACCACGACGCCCCTGGCCGAGGCGCTCAGCGAAGGCGGCGCGGTGGTGCGCGAGGGCACCCCGGCCGACGCCGTCTGCGGGCACGTCCCCCGCTACGTCGCCCGGCCGCCCGACACGGCCGCGGCCCAGGCGCTGCTGGCGGCCGCCGGACGCCTGGACCTGGCCACCGTCGTGCGCGGCAACGGCACCGCGTTGGACTGGGGAGCCCCGCCGCGGCGCTGCGACCTGGTGCTGGAGACCACGGCGCTGACCGGCGTCGAGCACGCCGCCGGCGACCTCGTCGTCCAGGCCGGCGCGGGCACCCCGCTGGCCGACCTGCAGGCCGAGCTGGCCGCGGCCGGGCAGCGGCTGACCCTCGACCCGCTCGTCGCCGGCGGGACGGTCGGCGGCGCCCTCGCCACCGGGCTGTCGGGGCCGCGCCGCCTGCTGCACGGTCCGCTGCGCGACCTGGTCATCGGCATGACCGCCGTGCGCGCTGACGGGGTCGCCGCCTCCTCCGGCGGCCGCGTCGTCAAGAACGTCGCAGGCTACGACCTGGGCAAACTGCATACCGGAGCCCTGGGGACCCTGGGGCTGATCACATCGGCGACATTCCGGCTGCACCCCCTGCCCGAAGCGCTGCGCACCGTCGGTGCGACCACCGCCGACCCCGAGACGGCCCAAAGATGGACCCGCGCCGTCCTCGGGTCGGGCGCCGTGCCCGCCGCCGTCGAGCTCGACTGGCCCGCGGACGGCCCGCTGTCGCTGCGCGTGCTTCTGGAGGGCGCCGAAGGCGGAATCGACGCCCGCGCCCGCGCCGTGGCCGACCTGATGGAGGGCGCCGACATCGCCGCCGGCCCGCCCGCGCGGTGGGGCGTCCTGCCCGGCGGAGCAGGCGACACCCTGCTCAAGATCGCGGTGCCCATCGGCCACGTCGCCGCTGCCGCCCGGCTGGTGCGCGAGGCCGCCCGCCGGCAGGGCACCGACGCCGCCGTCGGCGGGTCGGCGGGCGCGGGCGTCCTCTTCGCCGCCCTGCCCGCCTCGGTGGGCGCGGAGCCGGTCGGCGCCGTGGCCTCCGCGGTGCGCTCGGCCGTCGAGGGCGCCGTGACCCTCGTCCGCACGGCCCCCGCCCTCGCCGGGGCCGACCTGGACCGCTGGGGCGAGGTGCCCGGGCTGGAGCTGATGCGCGCCGTCAAGCTGCGCTTCGACCCCCGCGGCCTCCTGGCGCCCGGCCGGTTCGCCGGCGGGATCTGACGCTCCGGCCCTCGGAAGCCGACCGGAATCCAGGCGACCATTAGGCGACATCGTGCGGAAAGGTAGGACGCCGTGACCGACAGCGAGACCGCCCCCGGCGCCCGTGAGGGCACCCGCTCCTTCGACGACCTGCTCGGCGACTGCGTGCACTGCGGGTTCTGCCTGCCCACCTGCCCCACCTACGTGCTGTGGGGCGAGGAGATGGACTCCCCGCGCGGCCGCATCCACCTGATGGGCCAGATGCGCGAGGACGACGTGCTCAGCGAGGCCGCCACGGGCCACTTCGACAACTGCCTGGGCTGCCTGGCGTGTGTCAGCTCCTGCCCCTCGGGCGTCGCCTACGACGCGCTGATCGAGTCGACCCGCGCGACCGTGGAGCGCGAGCACCGCCGACCGCCCGGCGAACGGCTGCTGCGAAAGGCGGTCTTCGCGCTGTTCCCGTACCGCCGGCGGCTGGAACTGCTCCGGGCGCCGCTGAAGGCCTACCAGGCCAGCGGACTGAACCGGCTGGTGCGCCGCTCGGGGGTACTGGAGCGGGTCTCCCCCGCCCTGGCGACGATGGAGCGCATCGCACCGCCGCTGACCGGGGCAGTGCCGCGCCTGCCCGAGGTGGTCCCGGCGCGCGGTCGGCGGCGCGCTGTGGTGGGTATGCTCACCGGCTGCGTGCAGGGGGCGTTCTTCCCGCAGGTCAACACCGCCACGGCGCGCGTGCTGGCCAGCGAGGGCTGCGACGTGGTGGTGCCCGGCGACCAGGGCTGCTGCGGTGCCCTGTCCTCGCACACCGGACGCGCCGAGGAGGCGGCCGACTTCGCGCGCGCCACCGTCGCCTCCTTCTCCAAGGCCGGTGTTGACGCGGTCGTGGTCAACTCCGCCGGATGCGGCGCATCCATGAAGCACTACGGCCGGCTGATGGAGGAGGCCGGTGCGGGCCCCGAGGAGGTGCGCCGCGCCGAGGAGCTGTCGGCGAAGGTGGTGGACCTGTCGGAGTACCTGGTCCGGCTGGGTCCGCGGGCCCCCCGGCGTCCGCTGCCGCTGCGCGCCGCCTACCACGACGCCTGCCACCTGTCGCACGGCCAGGGCGTCGCCGCCCAGCCGCGTGAGCTGCTGCGCGCGATCCCCGAGCTGGAGGTGGCCGACCTGCCCAACCCGGAGGTCTGCTGCGGCTCGGCGGGCGTCTACAACCTGCTGCGCCCGCAGGCCGCCGGCGACCTGGGAGTGCGCAAGAGCGAGGACGTGCGCTCGACGGGAGCCGAACTCCTGGTGGCGGGCAACCCCGGCTGCTCGCTGCAGATCGCCTCGGCCATGGAGCGCGCGGGCACGCCGATCTCGGTGGCCCACACCGCCCAGGTCCTCGACGCCTCCATCCGCGGCCTCGACCCGGCGACGCTGCTCCCCCGCTGACCCCGGACCGGCCGACCGGATCCGCCCCGGTATCGGCCGAGACCGGATCTCCGGGCGCCGGCGCCCGGAGATCGGGGCGTGCGCCGTCCGCCGGACCCCGTCGGAACCGGTCCGCGCAGGTCGCAACGGTGCAAGGCGGCGGCATGCTCCCGCACGGCCGCTCCGCGCCGCACCTCGCCCGGATATCGGACACGCCGGGTGCACAACCCTGCCGCGGAAACGCCCGGTTTTCCCGCGAAACAGCAGCCGACCTGGACCGATCCCGGTAACTTTCCGCCATGCCCAGCATCGAACACGCGTGCAACTGGGAGGAACTGATGGCGACCACCGGGCACAAGTACCGCAGCGAGTTCGCCCGCAGGTACGTCCGTGAAGGTGAGGTGCGCGGCGAGGCACGCGGCGAGGCACGTGGCGAGGCCAAGTCGATCCTCAAGATCCTCGAGGCGCACGGGGTCGAGGTCGCGGAGGAGGAGCGCGAGCGCATCCTGGCGTGTACGTGTGAGGACACGCTGACGACCTGGCTCATGCGTGCTCTCTCCGCCGCGTCGGTCGATGAACTGTTCCGTTGAGCGTGTCCCGACGGCGAACGCGATCGGAGGGCACTCGGCGGACCAGCTCTTCGCCTGAGGGGCTCCGGCACAGCCGTGGTCAGGACTCCAGGTCCATCAGCAGCTCGCCCTCGGCCACGAGGACCGCCGGGCCGCGCAGGCGGGCGCCCTTGGCGTCGAGGAGGACGACGCACTCGCCGCCGGGAACGCGCACACGCCAGGCGGCCTCCTCACCGGGCGGGGTCGCCGCGGCCGCGACGGCGACGATGCCGGTTCCGCAGGAGCGGGTCTCTCCGGAGCCGCGCTCGTTGACGCGCATCTCCAGGGTCCCCGGCGCCGCCTCGGCGAACACCTCGACGTTGGCGCCCTCGGGGAACTGCGCGGGGTCGAGCCGCGGCCGCCCGCTCAGGTCCACCCCGGCCGGGCCGCCCGGCACCCGGCAGGCCAGGTGCGGGTTGCCGACGTCCACGCGCACGCCCTGCACCGGGCCGCCGGCCAGCACCGCGCTGCCCTCGCCGAGCACCTCGGGGCGGCCCATGTCCACGGTGACGTCGCCGTCGTCCTCCAGCACCACGCGGCGCGCCCCCGCCCGGGTGCCCACCGACAGCTCGCCGCCCGAGACCAGGCCGCGGTCGGCGAGGTAGCGGGCGAACACGCGCACGCCGTTGCCGCACATCTCGGCGACGCTTCCGTCGGCGTTGCGGTAGTCCATGAACCACTCGCACTCGGCGGCCGAGGCCGCCGGGCCGGTCAGCGCCTCGCCCAGGGCGGCGGTGCGCACGACGCGCAGCACCCCGTCGGCTCCGATCCCGGCGCGGCGGTCGCACACGCGCGCGACCGCGGCCGGGCGCAGGTCCAGCGCCCCGTCGGGGTCGGGGAGGATCACGAAGTCGTTCTCGGTGCCGTGCCCCTTGGCGAATCGCATGGGCCCAATCCTAAGCGCGCACGAGGCCGCCGCCGTGCCGGTGAGCAGCGGCGGCGGCGCGGGGCGGCGGCGCCCGCCCACGGCTGCGGCGCTCCCGCCCGGGACCAGGCGGGGCGCCGCCGCTGCCACACTGGAAGCGGGGGCGCCGGCGGCCCGGCAGCCCCGCGCGCAGCAGCGGAACGCGGCAGTCAGGACATGGAGAGGCGGGACCGAGTGGACGGGCACCGGGACGGTACCCAAGACCCGGTGGTCGCGGTGGTGGGAGCCACCGCCGCGGGCAAGTCGGACCTCGCCGTGGAACTGGCCCTGCGCCTGGGCGCGGCCTCCGGCGGCGCCGAGATCGTCAACGCCGACTCGATGCAGCTGTACCGCGGGATGGACATCGGCACCGCCAAGCTCGCCCCGGAGGAGCGCAGGGGTGTACCCCACCACCTGCTCGACATCTGGGACGTCACCCGCACCGCCAACGTCGCCGAGTACCAGGAGCTGGCCCGCGCCCGGATCGACGGGCTGCGCGAGCGCGGCGCCACACCGGTCCTGGTGGGCGGCTCGGGCCTGTACGTGCGCGCCGCGCTGGACGAGCTGGACTTCCCCGGGACCGACCCCGCCATCCGCGCCCGGCTGGAGGCCGAGCTGGAGGAGCGCGGCCCGGCACCGCTGTACGCGCGCCTGTCCGAGAGCGACCCGCGGGCCGCAGAGGCCATCCTGCCCGGCAACGGCCGGCGGATCGTGCGGGCGCTGGAGGTCATCGAGCTGACCGGGCGGCCCTTCACCGCGACGCTGCCCGAGCACACGTCGCGCTACCCGTGCGTCCAGATCGGCGTCCGGGTGCCGCGCCCGGAGCTGGACGCCCGGATCGCCGACCGCGTGGACCGGATGTGGAGCGCCGGTCTGGTCGAGGAGGTGCGCGCGCTGCGCGAGCGCGGGCTCGCCGAGGGCCGCACCGCCTCGCGGGCGCTGGGCTACGCCCAGGTACTGCACTACCTGGAGGGCGACTGCGACGAGGAGGAGGCCCGCTCGGAGACCGTGCGCGCCACCCGCCGCTTCGCCCGGCGCCAGGAGTCCTGGTTCCGCCGCGACCCCCGCGTGCGCTGGCTCGACCACGACGACCCCGGCCTCGTCGCACGCGCTCTGGAACTGGTGCGCACCTGAGAGCACCCCGTTCCGCCCGGAACCGCCCGAATGCGCGATTGCGAACACGGGTACGACCCGCCCATGACGACTGCGGTGGAGTACCCGGCGGGGGCGCCCTGCTGGTTCGAGCTCTCGGTGCCCGACCTGGGCCGCGCCAAGGAGTTCTACGCCGGGCTGTTCGGGTGGGAGTTCGACGACCTGCCCTATACCCAGGCCCGCCTCCGCGGGCGGCGGGTCGCCGGGATCAGCCAGCGCTGGGGCAGCGACACCGGCCCGGCCGAGCCCGCCGCGTGGACGGTCCTGCTGGCCACCCGCGACCTCGACGCGGCGCTGCGCACCGTCGCCGAGGCCGGAGGGCGCCTGTCCTCGGCCCGCCAGGACATCGGCGACCTGGGAGCCATGGCCCTTGCCCGCGATCCGGCCGGCGCCGAGTTCGGGCTGTGGCAGCCGGGCACGCTGCGCGGCTGCGAGGCCTCCGGCCCGGGGAGTCCGGTGTGGAGCGAGATCGCCAGCGACGACATCCAGGAGACCGCGTCCTTCCTGGTGCGGGTCCTGGGCTGCGAGCCCGAGCGGGTGGAGGGGTTCGAGTTCGTCACCCTCTACAGCGGCGGCTGGCCCGTCCTCGGGGTCTACGGCGGCGACGGCCGCCCCCGCAGCGGCCACGCCGCCTGGCTCACCTACTTCGCGGTGCGCAGCGCGGACGCGGCGGCCGACTACACCCGCGGCGCGGGCGGCAGCGTCGTGCGCGCGCCCGCCGACTCCCCCTACGGCCGCTGGTGCCTGCTCGCCGACCCCTTCGGCGCGCGCCTGGCCGCGGTGGAGCCCACCGAGGCCGCGTGACCGCCGCGCGCGGGCCGCGGCTCGCGCGCAATCAGCGCCACAGCGCCGCGAAGTAGCCCACGCCGTAGGGTGACTCGTGGGCGAGCAGCCCGCCGCCCAGCCACGCCCCCGCTGCCGCGCCCGCGAGGACCTGCCAGGCCGCGCGGCCGCCGGCCATCAGCTCCGCCGCCAGAGCGGGAGCGATCCCCGCCAGCGCCGCGGTGTCGGCGGCGTCCAGCGCCTCGGCGACCGCGGCGTCGAACCCGGCGGCGCGCCGGTCGGCCGTGCCCGGTGCGTGCTCGCCGCGGCGGGCGCTGCCGTCGCCCATCACCAGCAGGGCGACCCGGTCCGCGGCGGCCGCCAGCGCGGCGCCCCGCTCGGCGCACTCCCGCGGCGCCGCCGTCGGGAGGACCTCGACGTAGCGATCCGGCCGCAGGTCCGAGCGATCGCACAGCCACCGGCCCACCGTCAGCGACAACGGAAGCTCCGGCGGCCCCTCCCCCACCCGCACCGGCACACCGTAGGCGTCGAGGCCGCCGGCGGCGTCGGAGCCGTGCACCCGGTCGGCGCCGCCGCACCCGACGACCGCCACCGTGTCCGGGCCGGAAGCGGCCAGTCCCGCCACGGCCCGGTCGCAGGCCGCCCGCAGCCCGTCGAGCTCGCCGGCGGCGCCCTGCGCGACCTGCGGCAGCAGCAGTGGCGGATGAGGGCACACGGCCGCGGCGATCAGCACACGCGCGAGGCTACCGCGGCCGCCGACCGCGTCTCGGCGGAATCCGGGCGAAGCACGTCCTTGCACCGCGCGCGTCCGCTGCTACCGTCGGAGGTGACCGCGTGACCAATTTTGAAATTCGGTCACACAGTCAGCGTTCCTTGCCGCGATGACGCAGGAGAGAGCAGGACCAGTGCCCGAGCCCGACCCGGCCGCATCCGCCCCGGAGCCCGCCGACCCCGCGCACAGTGCGCGCGCCGAGCGCATCCTCGACGCCGCGGCCGAGCTCCTCGTCGCCTGGGGGTACCGCCGCATCACCATCGAGGACGTCGCCAAGCGCGCGGGCGTCGGCAAGGGCACCGTCTACCTGCATTTCCGCACCAAGGAGCTGCTGTTTCTGACGGTGCTGCTGCGGGTGCAGGCGACGCTGATGGACGGACTGATCGCGTCCTTCCGACGCGACCCCCAACTGATCCGGCCCAGCGCGGTGGCGCGCGCCAACTACACCACGGCCACCGAGAACCCCATCCTGCGCGCGACCCTCACCCGCGACAGCGAGACCCTCGGCTCGCTGGTCAGCAGCGGCCTCCGCGAGCTCGGCGACTACACGCGGGCGCGCATCGCCGTCGTCACCGAGTACTTCGCCACGCTCCGCGAACACGGGGTACTGCGCTCCGACACGCCGCTGGAACAGCAGCTGCACGCCTTCGTCCGCGTCTTCTACGGCTATGTGGCCACCCAGCGCGCGGCCGACTTCATGCGCGCGGAGGGCGGCGACCACACCGCG
The DNA here is from genome assembly GCF_039531585.1 of Streptomonospora arabica. NCBI lineage: Bacteria > Bacillati > Actinomycetota > Actinomycetes > Streptosporangiales > Nocardiopsidaceae > Streptomonospora > Streptomonospora arabica. The sequence goes on from NZ_BAAAQI010000001.1 coordinate 640,247, forward strand.
GCCGACGCCCGCATGCTCGCCCGCGTCGTCAGCGCCTCCCTGGAGGTGCCCGGCGACGACCCCGCTCCCGCACGCGCCGCCGCGCCCCACGTCATCACGCTGTTCGAGCGGCTGCTCGCCCGCGTACACGAAGAGATCGCCAACCAGAAGCGCACCTGACGCCCCAAGGAGGGCCCAGCCATGAGCACACCCACCGGCCGCGACTCCGCCGCCGACCCCGGCGGCGCGGCACTGACCGACCCCGCGCTGCTCGCCGACCCCTACACCGGGTTCGGCCGGCTCCGCGAGACCGAGCCCGTCACCCTCGGCCGCAACCTCGACGGGTCGCCCCTGTGGATCGTCACCCGCCACGAGGACGTCCGCGCCGTCCTCGACGACCCGCGCTTCGCCAACGACCCGCTCTCCGTCCCGGGGATCGAGACCGACAAGCGCGCCGAGCTGCTCGTCAGGATGGGCCTGTCCGAGGAGTACGTGGCCTACATGGCCGACACGTTGCTCGACGCCGACCCGCCCGACCACACCCGGCTGCGCAAGCTGGTCTCGCGCGCCTTCACCGTTCGCCGCGTCAACGCACTGCGGCCCCGTGTCGAGCAGATCACCGACGACCTGCTCGACAGGCTGCCGGACCACGCCGGCGACGACGGCACCGTGGACCTCATCGAGCACTTCGCCTACCCGCTGCCCATCACCGTCATCTGCGAGATGGTCGGCGTGCCCGAGGAGGACCGGCCGCTGTGGCGCAGGTGGGGCAACGACCTGATCCAGACGGATTCGCCGGAGCGGATGGACCGCGCGCTCGTGGGAACGGTCGAGCACGTCCGCGCAATGATCGCCAAGCGGCGCGCAGACCCCGGCGACGACCTGCTCGACGCCCTCATCGCGGTCCGCGACGAGGACGGCGACCGGCTCACCGAGAAGGAGCTCATCACGATGGTGCTCTCGCTGGTGATCGCCGGCCACGAGACCACGGCCAACCTCATCGGCAACGGCACGCTCGCCCTGCTCACCCATCCCGACCAGCTCGCGCTGCTGCGCCGGGACCCCGAGATCGCCCCGCGCGCCGTGCACGAGCTGATGCGCTGGTGCGGCCCCGTCCTCGGCAGCCGGCCCCGCTGGCCGACCGAGGACGTAACCCTCGGCGGGAAGCTCATCCGCCAGGGTGAACCGGTCATGGCGATGGTCGTCGGCGCCAACCGAGACCCGCGCCGCTTCGAGGACCCCGACCGCCTCGACATCAGCCGGACCTACGCGACCCGCGGCGAGCAGCACACCGGATTCGGCCACGGCATGCACTACTGCCTGGGTGCGGCGCTGGCCCGCCAGGAGGGCGAGGTGGCGTTCACCCGCCTCTTCGAGCGCTATCCAAAGCTGTCTCCGGCCGTGCCGGAGGGCGGGCCGGAGTGGCATCCGCGGCCGGGCCTGCGTCGCCTGGTCCGGCTGCCGCTGCACCTGGGCCGCGGCTGAACCGGGCCGCGCCCACCGGATCGGGGCCCGCCGCGATGACGCGGCGCGGACCGGGTCACGCGATCCCGCAGCCCCCGGACGCGGCGGGCTCGGGCTCGGGAGCGCCGACGGTGGGCATGCCCAGCAGCACGCCCGAAGGGGCCGGCTCGCGGCCGTTGCGCGCCGCCCAGGCCTCGCCCGCCCGTGTGCGCCGCACCCGGCGCACGCCGGAGTCGGCCACCAGGTGGTGCGGCGCGGCATAGGTGACCTCGACCGACGCGAAGTCCCCCGGGCGCAGCGCCGCCGCGGTGCCGTCGTCGACCGCGAAGTGCACCAGCCGGTTGTCGGGCGCGCGGCCCGACAACCGGCGCCGCTCGCCGTCCTTGCGGCCCTCGCCCTCGGCCACCAGCAGCTCGACCTCGCGGCCCACCAGCTTCCGGTTCTCCTCCGCCGAGATCCGCTCCTGCAAGGCCACCAGGCGCTCGTAGCGCTCCTGGACGACTTCCTTGGGCAGCTGCCCCTCCATCTCGGCTGCCGGTGTGCCCGGCCGCTTGGAGTACTGGAAGGTGAACGCAGCGGCGAAGCGGGCCTCGCGCACCACGTGCAGTGTCTCCTCGAAGTCCTCCTCGGTCTCGCCGGGGAAGCCCACGATGATGTCGGTGGTGATCGCGGCATCGGGCATGGCCTCGCGGACCCGCCGCACGATGCCCAGGTAGCGCTCCTGGCGGTAGGAGCGCCGCATCGCCTTGAGCACCCGGCTGGAACCCGACTGCAGCGGCATGTGCAGCTGCGGCATGACGTTGGGGGTCTCGGCCATGGCCTCGACGACGTCGTCGGTGAAGTCGCGCGGGTGCGGCGAGGTGAACCGCACGCGCTCCAGACCCTCGATCTCGCCGCAGGCCCGCAGCAGCTTGGAGAACGCCTGGCGGTCGCCGAACTCGCTGCCGTAGGCGTTGACGTTCTGGCCCAGCAGCGTGACCTCGGCGACGCCCTCGTCGACCAGGGCGCGCACCTCGGCCAGGATGTCGCCGGGCCGGCGGTCCTTCTCCTTGCCGCGCAAGGCGGGCACGATGCAGAACGTGCAGGTGTTGTTGCACCCCACCGAGACCGACACCCAGGCGGCGTAGGCCGACTCCCGGCGGCTGGGCAGCGTGGAGGGGAACGTCTCCAGCGACTCCTCGATCTCGACCTGGGCCTCGCGCTGCACCCGCGCGCGCTCCAGCAGCACGGGGAGCGAGCCGATGTTGTGCGTGCCGAAGACCACGTCCACCCACGGGGCGCGGCGCACGATCTCGCCGCGGTCCTTCTGCGCCAGGCACCCGCCCACGGCGATCTGCATGCCGGGGTGGGCGTCCTTGGCCGGGCGCAGGTGGCCGAGGTTGCCGTAGAGGCGGTTGTCGGCGTTCTCGCGGACCGCGCAGGTGTTGAACACGACGACGTCGGCGGTGGTGTCCTCGGCTGCGCGCTCGTAGCCCGCGTCCTCCAGCAGGCCGGAGAGGCGCTCGGAGTCGTGGACGTTCATCTGGCAGCCGTAGGTCCGCACTTGGTAGGTACGAGTCTGGCTCACGGCTCCCAGGCTAGTGCCTGTGCCGCCCGGTGCCGTCCCGGCGGCTTCCGGCTTCCGCTACGGCGAAGGGCCGCCGCCCCGGCGCGTGCGGGCGGCGGCCCGGACCCGGCCGACCGCCCGGCTCGGCGTCGCCCCGGTACTCAGCGCGGCGCGGGCGCGGACCGCGTGAAGCCGGCGACGCGCGGGTGGACCGTCACCGGCACTCCGGCCTCGCGGGAGAAGGAGTCCAGCCCCTCGCGCACGGCCGCGTCCGGCTCGCCGTAGACGTCCAGCCCCAGCACGGTGCTGTACTCCATGACCTCGCGGATGTGGGGGTCGGAGATCCGCCAGTGCTCCAGCACGGCCGCGGAGTCCGGGTAGAGCTGGAAGCTGTAGGCCTGCGCGCCTTCTGCGTCGAGGTAGACCTCCACCATCAGCTGGGGGGCGTGCTGCTCGGTGAAGGCCACCGCCCTCGCGATCGCGCCGCGGAACGCCTCGAACCGCTCGGGGTGCACCCGCATCGTGTTGCGGAACATGATCGGTGCCTGCTGTGTCGATGCCATGGCCCGAGCCTGCTACCTCAAGTGAAGTTGAGGTCAAGGCCGCCGCCCCTTCGTGCGGAGCGGCGGCCCGGCCCCTACGGCACCGCGGGCACCTCTGGGCGGTCCGAGCCCGCACCGCGGCCCGCCCGGAACTGCCAGCCCAGCACGGCGCCGCCGACGACCAGCCCGAACAGGTCGCTCTCCCAGCCCGAGTGCAGCATCGCCAACCCGGCCGCGGCCACCAGAAGCCGCAGCGACCAGTGCAGCCGGGTGTTGACGAAGCCCACGACCGCGAGGCCCACCAGCCACACACCCAGCAGCGACGTCGCCACGGCCCAGGTGCCCGTGAGCCACGTCACGTCCTGCAGCAGCAGCTCCGGGGAGAACACGAACATGTAGGGCACCAGGAACCCCGAGATCGCGATGCGCACCGCGTGCCCGCCGGTGCGCAGCGGATTGCCGCCCGAGATGCCTGAGGCGGCGTAGGCCGCCAGGCACACCGGCGGCGTGATGTCGGCCATCACCCCGAAGTAGTACACGAACATGTGCGCCATGAGCAGCACCGCGACCGTGTTCTCCTCGACCCCCGGCTCCAGGATCGCCATGATCGCCGGAGCCGCCAGGGTGGCGGTGATGACGTAGTTCGCCGTGGTCGGCACGCCGATGCCCAGGATCAGACAGGCCAGCATCGTCAGCACCAGCGTGCACACCAGCAGCACCGTCGTCGCGGGGAACACGTCGAAGGTGACGACCTGCACGCCGGGAGCCAGGATGTTCTCGGCCAGCCCCACGAGGCCGTCGCTGAGCTTCTGCCCCAGGCCCGTCAGCGTGATCACGCCGGCGATCATGCCGGCCGCCGCACACGCCATGATGATCGGCAGCGCCACACGCGCCGCGTCGACCAGCCCGTCCAGCAGGGTCCACAGCGTCAGCCGGTCCTCCATGCCGCGCCAGCGCCGCAGCACGAACATCACGATCTGCGTCAGCAGGTTGACCGCCACGGTCAGCCCGATCGCGCCCATCGCCGAGAAGATCGGCGAGTAGCCCACCGACAGCAGCGCGAACAGCCCGATGATCGGCACCAGCAGGTAGCCGCGGGTGGCCATCAGCAGACGCACGTTCGGCAGCACAGAGCGCGGCATCCCGCGGATGCCCATGCGCTTGGCGTCGTAGTGCACCACGACGAACTGGGCGACGAAGAACAGCACCGCCGGGATGATCGCCGCCTGCAGGATCTGCAGGTAGGGGATGCCGGTGAACTCGATCATGATGAACGCCGCGGCGCCCATGATCGGCGGCGCGATCTGCCCGCCGGTCGAGGACGCCGCCTCCACCGCGCCCGCGTAGTTGGCCGGATACCCCGACCGCTTCATCATGGGGATGGTGAAGGCGCCGTTGCTGACGGTGTTGGCCACCGAGCTTCCGGTGATCGTGCCGGAGAACGCGCTGGTGACGATGCCGACCTTGGCCGTACCGCCCGTTGCACCGCCGGTCAGCCCCAGCGCCAGGTCGGTGAAGAACCGCTCCATGCCCGTGCGGGTGAGCATCGCCGCGAAGACCAGGAACAGGAAGATGAACGTCGAGGAGATGCCCAGCGGGGTCCCGAACACGCCCTCGGTGCCCACGAACAGCTCGACGACGATCCGGTCGATCGAGTAGCCCGAGTGGTGCAGGAAGCCCGGCAGGAACGGGCCGTAGAACGCGTAGGCCACCATCAGCCCCGACAGCACCACCAGTGCCGCGCCCAGCGTCCGCTGCGCCGCCACCAGCACCAGCAGGATGCCCACCGTGCCGACGGCCACCTGGTCCGGCTCGATGATGCCCTGCGTGCGCACGATGTCCTCGTAGAACACGAACAGGTACAGCCCCGACCCCATGCCCAGCAGCGCCAGGACCACGTCGGCCGCCGGAACCCCCATCGGGCGCAGCGGAACGTAGCGCGACGCCTGCACGAGGGCCAGCACCGCCGCGGCCGGCGCCAGCACGTACCAGTCGGCGATGCCTTCGACGATGATGTAGACGATGGCCGCGATTCCGCCGGCGGTCAGCCCCCAGCCGTACCACCGCTGGCGCCGGGTCTCCTGCGGCGAGTGCGGGTAGAGCAGGAACACCATGCCCAGCCCCAGCGCCAGGTGGAACGAGCGCTGCTGCAGCCCCGGGAACGTACCGAAGTAGCCGGTGTAGAGGTGGAACAGGCTCAGCGCCAGCCCCACACCGAAGACGACCCACCGCCACAGAGGGCGCATGTCGCGCCGGGTGCCCGCCGTCTCGGCGGCGACGTTGTGCTGCTCTAGCTCGGCGACCTCCTTCTGCGCCTCGATGTCGCTGAAGTCGGCGCCCTCACCCGCCGGTGCTGCCGACCGGGAGTCGCTCGTCATCGCTCGCCCCATCCCCTTGCATCCACGTCGTCGTCCGTCGGGCGGCCGTCCTGCCGGTCCCCCCGCCTCGATCAGGGCCAGGCCCGCGGCCCGCCCTGCACGCCCAGTTCCACCCGTGTGCCGTACGCGGCGACGTCGAGCAGGCGCACCCGCCCGCCGTCCGGGAACAGCAGCACCTGGCCGGAGTGCGTGCTGTTGACCATCAGCTCCACCGTCCCCAGCGGCCGCCCGTGGTGCAGCACCCGGTAGCCGTCGTCCTCGCGCAGGAACGTGGTGGTCGTCGAGCCGATGTGCTCGGGCCCCACGGGGAGGTTCGCCCCGAAGGTGTCGAACCGCATCTCCTGCATGAGCAGCCGGCCCCCGGCCCCGGCGGAGAACACCTCATCCACCGGGCGCTTGCTCACCGAATGGGTGTAGCGCAGCGTCACCCGATCGCCCGCGGCCACCGGCCGCGACGCCGCCACGCGGCCGCCGTCGACGTCGGTCACCGTGAACAGCAGGCGGCCGCCCGCCTCCGGCTCCGGTGCCGCGAGCCCGCCGAGCAGGCCCGCCGCCAGTACGGCGCCGCCCGCGCGCAGGGCGCGGCGGCGCGCGAGCCCCTGCCCGCGCGCCGCCGCCTGCTGCACCTCGGGCGGCTCGGTGCCGCTAGCCGAGGACGCCCTCTTCCTCGTAGTAGCGCTTGGCACCGGGGTGGAAGTCGACGGCGCCCTGTCCGTCGACCGCGGTCTCCAGCTTGACCTGGCTGCCGACGTCGTGCCCGATCTCGTCGGCACGCTCGTACATCTCCTTCACCAGGTTGTAGGCCGTCTCCTCGTCCAGGTCGGCCGTGGTGTAGAGCGTCGCCCAGTTGGTGACGGTCTCGGCCGGCTCGTCCTGGCCGCTGTAGGTGCCCGCCTCGATCGTCAGCGGGCTGTAGCTGGGGTTGTCCGAGGTGAGCGTTTCGAGGCCGTCGCCGGTGATGTCGACAAGCTGCACGTCGCTGGAGGTCGCGACCTGCTCGATGCTGCCGGCCGGCAGCGCCAGGATCGCGAACGCCGCGTCGGTCTGGCCGTCGCTGAGCTTGGTCGAGGCCTCCTCGAACGTGCTGTTGAAGACCTCGATGTCGTCGAGGCTCATCCCGTACGCCTCGAGGATCTGCTCCGCGGCCACGGCCGTACCGCTGCCGGGCGGGCCGATGTCCACCCGCTTGCCCTTGAGGTCCGCGATCGTCTCGATGCCGGAGTCGGCCGAGGCGACGATCTGCAGCACCTCGGGGTAGACGTTGCCCAGCATGCGCACGTCGCCGGGGTTGGACAGCGGCTCCTCGGCGAAGTCCGCCTCGCCGTCGACCGCGTTGGCGGCGACCCCGTTGATCGCCATGACCAGCTCGTTCTCGCCCTGGTCGAGCAGGCGCATGTTCTCCACCGACGCACCGCTGGACTGGGTGCTGACGTTGACGCCCTCGATGTTGTCCGACCAGATCTTGGCCATCTCGGCGCCGAGGGGATAGTAGGTCCCGCCCGTGCTGCCGGTGGCCATGGTGAGTTCGCCGCCTGCGCCCGTGTCGCCGACACCGCAGCCCGCGAGCGCGATGACCCCTGCGGCCGCGGCCGCGGTTGCAGCCGCCAGCCGACCGGTCCGAAGTCCCGTCCTCATTGCGCGAGTCCTCCTCGAAGAGTGCGCTGCGGCGGTGCTGTAGCACCGGCGCGAGCCTCTGAAGTGCCTAGCGTGATTACCCGCCTTGAACATTGGCTGGACTATAGACAGCGCGGTGACACGCCGTCGCGCACGGCGGATTACAAGTAGGGAACGAATGGCCGCGCCCGCGCCCCGACCTCCGCGGTCACGCGGCACCGCGCCCCGCGCCGTTCACGGCCCCCCTTGCGACTCCATCCGTCCGACTGCACAGACGCCCGCATACCACTAAGGTCGACATGTCATTCCTTAGATACCCCTGAGTGCGAAGTGTCCCCATGACCGACCGCGTGACGGCCCCCTACGGCGCCTGGCCATCGCCGATCGCTGCGAGTGACGTCGCCCGAGGAGAACGCCGACTGGGCCATCCCAGCGTCGCGGGCGACGAGATCTGGTGGGAGGAGTCCCGCCCCGACGAGGGCGGGCGCACCACCGTCATGCACCGCGATTCCGAAGGCGCCCTCACCGAGCTCCTCGGGCCCGAATGGGACGCGGGCACGCGCGTCCACGAGTACGGCGGGCGTTCATTCCTCCCCGTGCCGCGGGGTGACGACACGGCCGCCACCCGCTACGGCATCGTCTTCGCCAACCGCGCCGACCAGCGGCTCTACCTGCTGACCGAGGGCGCCACCGCGCCCGTGCCGATCAGCCCCGAGCCCGAGACCCCGGGCGGGCTGCGCTACGCCGACCCCGCGCTGGGCGCCGACGGCACGAGCCTGGTCTGCGTCCAGGAGCGCCACCCCGCCCGCGGCACGGCGGAACAGGACGCGCAGGAGAACCGCCCCGTCCGCTCGATCGTGTCGATACCGCTGTCCGGCCGCGCCGCCGACGACCCCGGCGCCGTGACCGAACTGGTCTCCGGCGCCGACTTCTATGCCAGCCCCTCCCCCGCACCCGACGGGCGGCACCTGGCCTGGATCGCCTGGAACCATCCCCGCATGCCCTGGGACGGCACCGAGCTGCGCGTGGGCTCCCTCGACGGCGACGGCCCCGTCACAGGCGCCTACACCCTCAAGGGCGGTGTCGCCGAGTCCGTACTCTCCCCGCTCTGGCGCGACTCCACCACCCTGGTGTTCCTCTCCGACTGGCCGGGCTGGTGGAACCTCTACGAGATCGGGCTGACCGGCCCGGCCATCGCGCTCTATCCGGCCGAAGAGGAGTTCACCCACGGCTTCTCCCTCGGCCTGCAGCCCTACCGGCTCCTCGACGACGGCCGACTGGTCGCCCTGCACGGCCACGCCGACCTCACCCCGGGCGTCTACGACCCCGGCACCGCCGAGCTCTTCCCACTGGAGACCGGGTTGGAGAGCTGGCAGACCCTGGCCGGCGACGGAACGACCGTCGTGGGCCTGGCCGCGGGCACGCACACCCCGCAGAGCCTCGTCCGGCTGGACCCCGGCACGGGGCGCACCGAGATCCTGCGGCGCTCCCGCGAGGACCTTCCCGATCCCCGGTACCTGCCCACGCCGCGCACCACCGAGTTCAGCGGCCGCTACGGCGGCACCGTGCACGCCACCGTCTACCCGCCCGCCAACCCCGACGCCGTCGGCGAGGGCCGGGCGCCCTACGTGGTGTGGGTGCACGGCGGTCCCGTGGCCAAGGCACTCGGTTCCCTCGACCTCGCCAAGGCCTACTTCACCAGCCGCGGGATCGGCGTCGTCGACGTCAACTACGGCGGCTCCATCGGGTTCGGGCGAACCTACCGCGAACGGCTCCACGGGCAGTGGGGCGTCATCGACGTCGAGGACGCCACGGCCGCCGCCCGCGCCCTGGTCGAGGAAGGCGTCGCCGACCCCGAACGCCTGGCCGTACGCGGCGGCAGCGCCGGCGGGCTCACCACCCTGCTCGCGCTCTGCGGCGACACCTTCGCCTGCGGGACCTCCTCGTGGGGCGTGACCGATCTTCTGCGACTGGCCGCCGAGACCCACGACTTCGAGTCGCGCTACCTGGACGGGCTCGTGGGACCGCTGCCCGGCTACGCGGCCACCTACCGCGAGCGCTCCCCCATCAACCGCGTCGCCGACCTGGCCGCTCCCGTGCTGATCCTGCAGGGCACCGACGACCCCGTCGTTCCGCCCACCCAGGCCCGCGCCCTGGCGTCCGGGCTGGCCGAGCGGTCGATCCGGCACGCCCTGCTGGAGTTCGGCGGCGAGGGCCACGGGCTGCGCTCGGCCGCCAACCAGCAGCGCGCGCTGGAGGCCGAACTGGCCTTCTACGGCGAGGTGCTCGGCTTCACCCCGCCCGACGTGCCGGCGATCGAACTGGTCACCGGGCGCGCGGCCGAGGACGGCCGGGCGGACGGGGCGGAGGGCCCGAGCGCTGACGGGGCCGGCGGTTCCGGGGAGGAGGCCGACGCCGACCTGGTCGCCGAACCGCTGCCGCCGCTGGACGGCGACGGCGGCGCGGAGAGCCGCACCGCCGACGAGCAGGCCGGGCGGCCGTAGCCGTTCGATCCCGAGGACGCCGGCCGTGACCGGCGACCGCGTTCCGGCACCGCGGAGGCTCGCCGCGGCGCCGGACGCGGAGCGCGGCCGACGGCGCGGAGGGCGGGAGCGGCCCCGCCGGATGCCCGGCGCCTGCCGCGTACCGCGTCCCCCAGGCCGGGCCGTGCCGTTCGGCGGCGGGCCGACCGCGGGCACCCGTGAAGGGAATGACCGGATCCGGCCACTGCGATGTCCGGAACGCGCTGCGGAGGAAAGCGCGACCGGACTAGGGTCCTGCGGCCCCGAAACCCGGGAACGAACGCCCTGGTGCACGGCCCGCACGTGTGCTTATACCACGGGCCGGGCGAGCCCTGCCCCCCGAATGCGCGGGAAGCGCTGTCAACCCCGGCTCCACCGCCCGCCGACGCCCGGCGCATCCGGCCCTTGTGGCCGCCCCGGCCCGTCCGTAACCTCTCCGGTGCCGCCGCGGCGCCCCTCGTCGCATGGCGGCTGGGATTGCGCGGTACGGCCCCGCGGCCCCGCCACAGCCCTCGGCGGATCCGCGGGGCCTACCCGTGCCGCGCGGACAGCGACACGCGGCGGACACGCCCTGCCCTCGCCCTGTCCTCCCGAAGCGGCGGCCGTGCCCCGCCGACCGCGCCCGCCCGCCCCGGCCCGCGTACCGGCCGCACCCCCGAGGAGAGGAAGGCGCGATGCCCACCACACGGCTCCTGACCGCGAAGGACGCGCCGGAACTGGCCGAGCTTCTGCAGCGCAACCGCGAGTTCCTCGCCCCCTGGGAACCGGTCCGCGACGACTCCTACTTCACCGCCGACGCCCAGCGGGCCCGACTCGAATACGCCCTCACCCAGCACGCCGCGGGGCGCCTGCTCCCGCTGGCCGTCCTCGACGACACCGGCCGCATCGCCGGCCAGGTCACCGTCAACGACATCGTCCGCGGAGCCTTCCAGTCCGCTCCCATCGGCTACTGGGTCGCCGAAGCCTGCAACGGCCGCGGACTGGCCACCAAGGCCGTCGCTGAAACCGTGCAGACCGCCTTCGCCGACCTCGGCCTGCACCGCGTCGAGGCCGCGACCCTGCCGCACAACACCGCGTCGCAGCGCGTCCTGCTGCGCAACGGGTTCACCGCCTACGGCAGGGCGCCGCAGTACCTGCACATCGCCGGAAGCTGGCGGGAGCACATCCTCTACCAGGCGATCAACCCCGACGCGTAGCACCGGCCCGACCGGGCCGCTCACTGGTCAGTCCGGTGCGGCGCCGTGCGCTGGGTACCGCAGCGGAGAGCAGCTATACGCCCTGCCGGGCGCCTTCTCCAACGGCGCCTCTACCGACGTGCCCACCGCGTAGCCCGAGGCACCGCCGTGCGCCGCCGCCCTTCGCCGGGTCGTCCCGGCATGCCCGCCGGATCGGACCGCCGAGACCCGGCGAGCGCCTCGGCAGCGCTGCGGTGACGCCGCGCGCCCCGGTTCGAGCGGTGCCGGACGGAGGCGGTCACAGAGACAACCCCACCGGGCAACCGATCGTCTGGCGGCGCACCGTCGCGGCTCTGGCCCGGCGCCGCTACTCCGGATCGGGGTCCGGCAGTTCCAGTTCGGCGCCCTCGGCCTCCAGCTCCTCGCGCACCACCCGGTAGGCCAGTCCCGCGGAGTAGCCCTTGCGCGCCAGCATGGCCAGTGCCCGGCGCGCTCGCGCGGCGGAGTCGGACGTGCGCGAGCCCGCCAGCTTGCGCCGCGCCAGCCGCCTGGCGGTCTCCTCCTCCTGCTCGGGACTCAGCTCCTCGACTGCGTCGCGCACCGTGTCCTCGGCCACCCCGCGCCGCCGCAGCTCAGCCGCCAGCGCCTTGCGCCCCAGACCGCGCCCGGCGTGGCGGGAGTCGACCCACGCGTCGGCGAAGGCGGCGTCGTCGATCAACCCGACCTCGCTGAACCGCCCCAGCACCGACTCGGCCACGTCGTCGTCGACGCCCCGCCGCCGCAGCGCCTGGGCGAGCTGGGCCCGGGTGCGCGGAGCCGAGGTCAGCAGGCGCAGGCAGATGCCGCGCGCGCCGGCCTCGGGATCCTCGCCGTCCGCGGACCCGCCCGCCCGGGCGCCGGTCTCGGGCGCATCGGCGGCGGTATCGGTGTCGGTGTCGCTGTCGAAGGGCTCGTGCGTGTCAGGCATCCGCTGGCGGCGGGGTGGCCTTGGTCCTGCTCGCCCGCTTGGGCGGTGCGGCGGCCGGAGCGGCGGCGTCGGTCTCCTTGACCGCGGCCTCCTTGGCGCCGGTCTCCCTCGCCCCTGCGGCCTTGGCGGCATCGGGCGCCTTGGCGGAGTCGGGCCCCTTGGCGTCGGCGGCGGCCGCGGAGTCCGCGGAGTCGTTGCCCGCGCCGGGCACGCCCAGCTTCTCCTTGATCTTCTTCTCGATCTCGTTGGCCATGTCGACGTTCTCGCGCAGGAAGTTGCGGGAGTTCTCCTTGCCCTGCCCGAGCTGGGTGCCCTCGTAGGTGTACCAGGCGCCCGACTTGCGCACGACGCCCTGCTCCACACCGAGGTCGATCAGCCCGCCCTCACGCGAGATGCCCACGCCGTAGAGGATGTCGAACTCCGCCTGCTTGAACGGCGGCGCCACCTTGTTCTTCACGACCTTGACCCGCGTGCGGTTCCCGACCGCGTCGGTCCCGTCCTTCAACGTCTCGATCCGCCGGATGTCGAGCCGCACCGACGCGTAGAACTTCAACGCCCGGCCGCCGGTGGTCGTTTCGGGGCTGTTGTGCACCATGACCCCGTCGGCGAAGTAATTGTGGCTGCCCTCCACCTCGATGTCGTATCGTCCGGTGCGCCCCGCGGTCGGAGCCTTCGGAGTAACTTCCCGCACCACTGCTGGACTAGGCCGCAAAACGGGCTCGGACAATTCGGGCTCGGCATTGAAGTAGCCGCGAAGCCCAGGCAGAAGCTTGTAATCCAGCGATGGGTGAATATAGGGTGCAATAAATTCTTGGAATTTCTTGGAGGACTCTGCACTGAATGTAAGCGTGTTGATTTTCCGTGCACCTCGCGGACGCAATTTTACGTCGAACTCGAAGGTATCACGAAGATAGTCGGCGATCCGCTGCCTCGATCCAGGACTCATGGCCTCGACGCAGATTTCGACGCGTCCGCTACCTCCCTCGGTGCGAGCCTGGCGCCCATCGGTTCGCAACGCAAATGAACCGTCATCCATATACCAGATCGCCAGTGCCAGTGGCGTCAGACTCTTCAGGTAGTCCCAGGTTATGTGTTTCTTACCGCCTCCCGCATAAACCGTCCGGCGAAGTTCGCCCAATTCGGCTAGTGGAGTAAAGTCAGCGAAGACGGCACCTTTCGCATTCGATGTCACCGAGTGAGGGATGTTTTCCAGCATAGCGACTTTCCAATTCAGGTAGTCCGCTTGCTTGGCACCGTGCCCCATCCGAAATCGTCCGCTCTCTGCGTCCTCACCCACAGGCGCGGACAGACACCCGTCCCCCAGCAGTGAACCCAGCACCACCTGCTTTTGAACCTCGTTCAGATAGTAGTGCTGCGCGAGCATGACCCGGTCCCCAGGCATGATGTCGCCGGCCTCCCGCCAACCGCCCGGCGTCCGCACGAGGTGGTTCGGGGTGAGGTCCATGTAGGCACTCCCATAGCCCCTTCCACCTCCGGCGCGCTCTACCCTGAAGTGCAGAAACTCTTCCGTTCGGCCGTTGTCGAACCAGTTGGTGACACGCCGTGGAACGATTTCTCCGATTTCAGGGTCGTAGGAAAGGACTTCTACGTCCATTTTTTGGTTTACAATTTTTCCAATGCGTTCCCGAGTCCCGTCAGCCAACGTCACCCAAGTATCCCAGGATGCGCATCCGAACATGACACCGACTTTCTCCCGCAATTGGTTGATAAATATCGCGGTCGTTCCAGTCTGGTGCAATGCGCCCGCGATTTTGCGGAGGGCCTGGGACATCAGTCGGGCCTGGAGGCCGACGTGGCTGTCGCCCATCTCGCCTTCGATCTCGGCGCGGGGCACGAGGGCGGCTACGGAGTCGACGACCAGGATGGAGACCGCGCCGGAGCGGATCAGCATGTCGGCGATCTCCAGCGCCTGTTCACCGGTGTCGGGCTGGGAAAGCAGCAGATCGTCGGTGTTGACACCGATTTTCTTGGCGTATTCGGGGTCGAGCGCATGCTCCGCATCGATGAATGCGGCAATCCCTCCGGCCTTTTGTGCGCTCGCCACGGCATGCAGCGCCACACTGGTCTTCCCCGACGACTCTGGTCCGAATATCTCTACAACACGCCCGCGGGGAATTCCTCCGATACCCAATGCGACATCGAGGGAAATGGAGCCGGATGGAATGGATTCGACCGGCGGGCGGTCGTCATCGCCTAGGCGCATGACGGAGCCCTTGCCGAACTGGCGCTCGATCTGAGCGAGCGCGGTCTCGAGAGCCTTCTCTCGATCAGCAGCAGCCACGGGAAACCCCTGTTGGGTCGTCGTCTTCTTGTTCATCTTGGGTGTGACGCTACGCGGCGGCGGGGACAAACCTCGACCGCGTCGGCGCGCCTGTGGACAAGTGCTCGGCGGCCGCGTGCCTGCCGCCGGGTGCGTGTCCACTCGCGGACGCCCGCCGGGGCGTCGTGGTCCGCCGGAGGCTGATACCGCACCTTGCGGTTCGGGATGGTCGGCCCCGGATACACCGCAACCCTACCCGAACCTCTGTTCGATCGCCTGCCCTCCCCAGGCGTCCGGGCGCGTCGCCTGCGCGGCGGTCCGCCCGGGCGGACCGGCCGGCCCATTACGCTCCGGCCCGGGTCTGCGGCCTGCTTGCGCCGTCAGCGTGCGGCGGCGGGCAGGTCGAATGCTTCGCAGACGGCCCGCCACACCTCCTTGGCGCTGATGCCGTCGGCGAGCGCCTGGTCGACCGTGCGCGAGCCGAGCGAGTCGATGACGTGGTCGCGGGCAAGGCTCGCGGCGTAGGCCTCGCCGAACTGCCCGTTCATGCGCTCCCAGAAGTGTGAAAGTCTCATCCCCTCCAGTATCGGCCGCCGCCCCGGTGCTGTCACCTCCGCCGACGCCCCCTGGGAACGGGCCCGGGCCGGTCTCCGCGGTTTCGTCTCCAGGGCGTTGCAGACTGGGCACATGTCCTCGGCAGAAGATCCCGGCTCCCGGTCCGGCGGCTCCGGCGCCCGCGGGCGGGGCGGTCCGCTGGGCCGCTTCTCGGGACCCACGCGCGCCTGGTTCGAGCGTGCGTTTCCCGCCGGTCCCACCCCCGCGCAGACGGGCGCGTGGGAGTCGGTCGCGCGAGGTGAGAACACGCTGGTCGTGGCCCCTACGGGGTCGGGGAAGACGCTGTCGGCGTTCCTGTGGGCGCTGGACGGCCTGGCGTCGCGTCCGGTGCCCGAGGAGCGGGTGCGGCGCTGCCGGGTGCTCTACGTCTCGCCGCTGAAGGCGCTCGCCGCCGACATCGAGCGCAACCTGCGGGCGCCGCTGTCGGGCATCCGGCGCGAATCCGTGTCGGCCGGCCTCGGGGCGCCCGACGTGTCGGTCGCGATGCGCACCGGCGACACCCCCGCCGACCAGCGGCGCAAACTCGCCTCGGCGCCGCCCGACATCCTGATCACCACGCCCGAGTCGCTGTTTCTGGTGCTGACCTCGCAGGCGCGCGCCGGCCTGGCGGGGGTCGAGACGGT
The DNA here is from genome assembly GCF_039531585.1 of Streptomonospora arabica. Lineage (NCBI taxonomy): Bacteria > Bacillati > Actinomycetota > Actinomycetes > Streptosporangiales > Nocardiopsidaceae > Streptomonospora > Streptomonospora arabica. Next base: position 655,953 of record NZ_BAAAQI010000001.1, read on the forward strand.
GATCGTCGACGAGGTCCACGCCCTGGCGGGCACGAAGCGGGGCGCGCACCTGGCGCTGAGCCTGGAGCGGCTGGACGCGATGCTCGGCGCGCCGGCGCAGCGGATCGGGCTGTCGGCGACGGTGCGGCCGCCGGAGGAGGTCGCGGCGTTCCTCGGCGGGCCGCGCCCCGCCTCGGTGGTGGCGGCGGCGGAGGCTCCGTCGCTGGACGTGCGGATCGTGGTGCCCGTCGAGGACATGACCGAGTTGGAGGCGGCGGTGCCGTCGGCGCGCGCCGACGACCGGGCGTCGAAGGCGCGGACCTCGATCTGGCCGCATGTCGAGGAGCGGGTGCTGGACCTGGTCGAGGAGCACCGCTCCTCGATCGTGTTCTGCAACTCGCGGCGGGTGGCCGAGCGGCTGTGCGCGCGGTTGAACGAGCTGGCCGACGAGCGCCGGGCGCCGGGCGGCGGCGCCGGCGGGGGTCCGGCCGGCGCTTCGGGGGCGGCGGGTCCGCCCGGTGCGCCTTCCCTCGCACCGGGCGGCCGGCCGAACGGGCGGGCGCGCCTGTCGCCGGCCGAGGTGATGGCCGAGGCGGGCCAGACCTACGGCGCCGAGGCGGGCGTGGTGGCGCGGGCGCACCACGGTTCGGTGTCCAAGGACGAGCGCGCGGTGATCGAGGCGGACCTCAAGGAGGGGCGGCTGCCGTGCGTGGTGGCCACGTCCAGCCTCGAACTGGGCATCGACATGGGCGCGGTGGACCTGGTGGTGCAGGTGGAGTCGCCGCCGTCGGTGGCCGGGGGCCTGCAGCGGGTGGGGCGCGCCGGCCACACGGTGGGCGGGGTCTCGCGCGGGGTGGTGTTCCCGAAGTTCCGCGGCGACCTGCTGGCGGCGTCGGTGGTGGTCGAGCGGATGCGCGCGGGCCGGATCGAGGAGCTGCGGATGCCGCGCAATCCGCTGGACGTGCTGGCGCAGCAGGTCGTGGCCATGGCGGCGATGGACGAGTGGGAGGTGGCGGAGCTGGGTGCGCTGGTGCGGCGTGCGGCCCCGTTCGCGTCGCTGCCGGACTCGGCGCTGTCGGGGGTCTTGGACATGCTGTCGGGGCGCTACCCCTCCGACGAGTTCGCAGAGCTGCGGCCGCGGGTGGTGTGGGACCGCGACGCCGGGGGCGCGGGCTCGGGCGGGACCGTGTCGGGGCGGCCGGGCGCGCAGCGGTTGGCCGTGACCAGCGGCGGGACGATTCCGGATCGGGGCACCTACGCGGTGCACCTGGCCTCCGCGGGGGGCGCGGGGCCCTCGCGGGTGGGCGAGCTGGACGAGGAGATGGTCTACGAGTCGCGGGTGGGCGACGTGTTCGTGCTGGGTGCGAGCGCGTGGCGGATCGAGTCGATCACCGCGGACCGGGTGATGGTGTCGCCGGCACCGGGGCGCCCGGGGCGGCTGCCGTTCTGGAAGGCCGATGCGCTGGGGCGCCCGGCGGAGCTGGGGCGCGCGATCGGCGCGATGACGCGCGAGGTGCGGGGGCTGGAGGAGTCCGCGGCCGTCGAGCGCGCCCGGGGCGCCGGGTTGGACGGGTGGGCGGCGGCCAACCTGGTGGACTATCTGACCGAGCAGGCGGAGTCGACGGGGTGGGTGCCCGACGACCGCACGGTCGTGGTGGAGCGGTTCCGCGACGAGTTGGGCGACTGGCGCGCGGTCGTGCATTCGCCGCTGGGCGCCCGGGTGCATGCGCCGTGGGCGCTGGTGGTGGGCGCGCGGCTGCGCGAGCGCTACGGGATGGACGCGCAGGTGGTGCACGGCGACGACGGGATCGTGGTGCGGCTGCCGGATGTGGAGGAGGCCGGTGCCGCCGGGCGGTCGGGCGGCGGCCTGGTGGAGTCGCTGATGGTGGACCCGGAGGAGGTCGAGGACGCGGTTTCGGCGGAGCTGGGGTCCTCGGCGCTGTTCGCGGCCCGGTTCCGGGAGTGCGCGGCGCGCGCGCTGCTGCTGCCGCGGCGGCGTCCGGGGCGGCGCATGCCGTTGTGGCAGCAGCGGCAGCGTTCGGCGCAGCTGCTGTCGGTGGCGGGCAGGTTCGGGTCGTTTCCGATCGTGTTGGAGGCGGCGCGGGAGTGTCTGCGCGACGTGTTCGACGTGGATTCGCTCGCGTCGCTGATGGCCGATGTGCGTGCGCGGCGGGTCCGGGTGGTCGAGGTCGAGACGCAGCGGGCGTCGCCGTTCGCGCAGTCGCTGCTGATGGGATACACGGCGGCGTTCCTGTACGAGGGCGACGCCCCCGCGGCGGAGTTGCGTGCGCAGGCGCTGACGCTGGACTCGGGGCTGCTGGCGGACCTGCTTGGCCAGGCGGATCTGCGGGAGCTGCTCGACGGGCAGGCGGTGGCCGAGTACGAGGCGTGGTTGCAGCGCCTTGCGCCGGAGCGGCGGGTGGATCCGGCGTGGGGGCGCGAGGGTGCAGCGGACCTCCTGCGGGAGCTGGGGCCGCTGAGCGCCGAGGAGGCGGAGGAGCGCGGCGCCGGCGCGGAGTCGCTGGCGGAGCTGGAGCGTGCGGGGCGCGCTGTTCCGGTTCGTGTGGGCGGTGAGCCGCGGTGGGCGGCGGTGGAGGACGCCGCGCGGCTGCGCGACGGCGCGGGTGTGCGGCTGCCGGAGTGGCTGTCGGAGGCCTCCGGCACCTCGGACGGGGCGTTCGCGGGTGCGGCCGAGGCGTTCGCGGCTCCGGTGGCCGATCCGCTGGGCGACCTGGTGTCGCGGTTCGCGCGCACGCACGGGCCGTTCACGGCTCAGGGGGTGGCCGATCGGTTCGGTGTCGAACGCGAGGCGGCGTTGGAGGTACTGCACCGGCTCGCGGTCGCCGGGCGTGTGGTCGAGGGCGAGTTCCGGCCGGGCGGCCGGGGGACGGAGTGGTGCGAGACGGATGTGCTGCGTGCGTTGCGGCGGCGCTCGGTCGCGCGGCTGCGGCGCGAGGTGGAGCCGGTGCCGCAGCGGGCGCTGGGCCGGTTCGTCCCGGCGTGGCAGCGCGTGGGGCCGGGCCGGCGGTCGGGGGGCGCCGACGGCGTGTTCGCGGCGGTGGAGTCGTTGCGGGGGGCGCCGGTGCCGGCGTCGGCGCTGGAGTCCCTGGTGCTGCCGGCGCGGGTCGAGGGGTATGCGCCGGCGCTGCTGGACGAGCTGACCCATGCCGGCGAGGTGCTGTGGGCGGGCGCGGGGCCGCTGGCGGGCAACGACGGGTGGGTGTGCCTGGTCCCGGCCGACGAGGCGGAGCTGCTGCTGCCGGAGCCGGCGCCGGAGGAGTCCGGGGCGTCGCGGGCGCGGGCGGGTGTGCTGGCGGCGCTGCGTGCGGGCGGCGCGCTGTTCTTCCGGGACGTGGCCGACCGGGTGGTGCGCCCCGAGGGCGCGGCGGCGGTCTCGGATGCGGCGGTGGTGGCGGCGCTGTGGGACCTGGTGTGGTCGGGGCTGGTCGGCAACGACTCGCTGTCGGCGCTGCGCGCGCTGCTCGGGTCCGGGTCCACGGCGCATCGGAGCCGGTCGCGGCGGCCGGTGATGCCGAGCCGGACGGGCCCGCCCACGGCGGCGGGGCGGTGGTGGCTGCTGCCGGAGCGCGAGCCCGATGCCACGCGGCGGCTGGCGGCGGGCACGTCTGCGCTGCTGGACCGCTACGGGGTCGTCACGCGCGGCTCGGTGGTGGCCGAGCAGGTGCGGCGGGGCGACCGCCGTTCGGGCGGGCGCGGCGCGGGCGGTTTCAGCGCGGTGTATCCGGTGCTGCGGGGGTTCGAGGACGCGGGGCGCGCGCGGCGGGGGTACTTCGTCGACGGGTTGGGGGCGGCCCAGTTCGCGCTTCCCGGCGCCGTGGACCGGCTGCGTTCGCTCGGCGGCCAGGAGGCTCCGGCGGGTGCGCGGGACGGCGGCGACCCGCTCGTCCTGGCGGCGGCCGATCCGGCCAACGTCTACGGCGCGGCTCTGCCGTGGCCGCCGGTGGCGGAGTCGGCGGGGCGCCCGGGGCGGAAGGCGGGTGCGCTGGTGGTTCTGGACGGCGGCGCGCCGACGCTGTACCTGGAGCGCGGCGGGCGCTCGGCGCTGACGTTCGGCTCGGGTGCCGGGGACCTGGAGCGTGCGGCGCGTGCGCTGGCCGAGCTGGTGCACGGCGGACGGGTCGCGTCGGTGTCGGTGCAGCGCTGCGACGGCGGCGCGGTGTTCGGGACGCCGTTGGAGACCGCTCTGCTGGGGGCGGGCTTCCACGCCACCCCGAAGGCGCTGCGGCTGCGGCGGTGAACAGGGGGTGGATTCAGGAACCGCCGCGGCAGGCCGTGGTCACGATCCCGTGGAGTGCTTCGAACGCTTGCACTTGCTGCATATGGGATTGCTCATCGGATTGGCCGTACCGCAGTAGTTGCAGTACCACTCGTCGGCGTGGTGCCGTCCCAGCAGGATGTCCTCGTAGAGGACCCATTCCACGCGCAGCTCCATCCGCGAGTTGAACCGCTTGGGGAGCGGCCGCCCGCAGCTCCAGCAGTCGGCGATGAAGTCCCGGTCGGTATTGACCGTCGCCTGGCAGTTAGGGCAGTAGGCGAACCAGAGCAGGGCGTGGCCGTCGTCTCCGGCCGGCACCGCGACCCGCACGCCGTGGAGCGCTCGGCCTCGTTCGACGTTGTCCATAGCCCCAAAGCGCACACTTCACGCTGTCCGGCCACGGTGCGGTTACCGATCCGTTGCATCCGGTGCGCTCGGAGGGAGCGGTCGGGGTCCGGGGCGGTCGGGCCGCCCCGGACCGGCGGCGGTGCAGTGGCGGCCTCCCCGCGTGTCATTCCACGGTGGAGTCGAAGACGTCCTCGCGGGCGTGCTGGAGGGCGGACAGGAGTGCGCCGCGCAGGACGGGCGCCTCGACGCGGCCGACGCTGACCTGGGGTGCGTTGGGTCCGATGCGGGCGGCGGCGTCGGCGACACGGCGGGCGAGGACGTCTCCGCCGCTCTGGGCGACCTCGCCGCCGAGCACGACGAGTCCGGGGTCGAGGACCACGCACACGGCCGCGACGCCGCGGGCGATGCGTTCGGCGAGCTCGTCGAGGAGGCCTTCGCCGGGCGGGCCGGCTTCGGCGGCGGCGGTGAGGACGTCGCCGACGGTCCTGCCGGCGAATCCGTGGGACTCCCCGAGCGCGAGGATCTCCTGGGCGCCGACGAGGGCCTGGAAGCCGTGGGCGATGGTGGGCCGCTCCGCGGTGCGGCGCATGGACTGGTAGCCGCCGGGCAGGCCGACGTCGCCGGGCAGCGGGGCACCGGGGACGGGCAGGTAGCCGATCTCGCCGGCGCCGCCGGTGGTGCCCCAGTGGACGCGGTCGTCGAGCATGATCGCCATGCCGACGCCGCCGCCTCCGCCCAGCCAGATGAGGACGAAGTCGGAGACGTCCTCGCCCGCGCCTTCGGCGTGTTCGGCGAGGGCGGCGAGGTTGACGTCGTTCTCGATTCGGACGACGGGCCCGAGGTCGGTGCGCAGCGCCTGGAAGGCGTCTTCGAGCCAGGTGTGCAGGTCGAAGGAGAAGCGTACGGCTCCCGTGCGGGGGTCGACGACGCCGGGGGTGCCGATGGTGCAGGCGCTGAGCCGGTCCGGGGGGACCTCGCAGGTCTGCAGGAGCCGTTTGACGGCGCGGTTGACCTGGGCGACGGGGTCCGGGGTGTCGCCGGGGTCGAGTGTGAACTCGCCGGTGATCTGGCCGGTGATGTCGGCGAGGGCTCCGGTGACCTCGCCCGCGCGGATGTCCAGCGCCAAGGCGTAGGCGCTGGAGGGCACGACGGCGTAGAGGGCGGCGTTGGGTCCGCGGCCGCCGGCCTGGCTGCCGACGACGTGCACGAGCCGGCGCTCTTCGAGGCGGGCGAGCAGCTGGGAGGCGGTCACCTTGGACAGGCCGGTCTCCTGGCCGAGTTGGGTGCGGGTCAGCGGCCCCGACGCCAGCAGGAGCTCCAGGGCCGCCCGGTCGTTGAGCTGGCGCAGCAGGCGCGGAGTCCCCGGACGTCGAGACATAACCGTGACACTCCGTTCTCTATCCATTAGGAAAGTTTCTTGTTAGTTTAGCGGCCAATCAGCGGAGGCGCCCACCCGGCGCCGTTCGCCTCACCCCTGCCGGGCCCGGCGGTGGGCAGGGCGGTTCTTCCGAACGCACACCCGCTATCCCAGCACACTCGAACCGACGACGAAGCCCGCATCGCGCTTGCAGCCGACCCAGAGGTGGCCGGGGGCGTCCTCTCGACGCAACGTCGCGCGCGGCAACGCGTGAAGGGAGAGACCAGCATGAGATCCCTGAAGACCGCAGCCTTTTCGACAGCGGTGCTCCTGGCCGCGACCGCCTGCGGCGGAGGCGGCTCCGAGGGCGGCGAATCCGAGGCTCCCGACAGCCTGACCGTGTGGGTCATGGGCACGGCCCAGAAGCCCATCGAGAAGTACTTCGACACCGTGGAGCAGCGCTACCAGAAGGACCACCCCGGCACCAAGGTCGAGGTGGAGTTCATCCCCTGGCCCGACGCCCAGCAGTCCATCAACAACGCGCTGGCCGGCGGCGACGCCCCCGACGTGCTGGAGGTCGGCAACGACCAGGTGGCCAACTGGGCCTCCCAGGGCGCGATCATGGACATCACCTCCCGCACGGAGTCCTGGGGCGCGGTGGCCGACATGGACCAGGCGGCCGTCGAGTACGGCACCTACGACGGCTCCCAGTACGGCATCCCCTGGTTCTCCGGGGTGCGCACGCTCTACTACCGCGCCGACTGGCTGAAGGACATCGGCATGGAGCCGCCCCAGACCTGGGACGAGCTGGTCGAGGTCGCCAAGGCGATCGAGAAGGAGAAGGACGTGTCGGGCTTCGCGGCCCCCACCGACTTCACCAACGGCATCGCCAGCTTCATCTGGAGCAACGGCGGCGAGATCGCCGTCCAGCAGGACGGCAAGTGGCAGGGGCGGCTGACCTCCGCCGAGACCCAGGAGGCCATCGAGTTCTACGCCGGGCTGACCTCCGAGGAGAAGATCTCCCCGCAGTCCTACGTCGGCGAGAACGAACTGGTGCCGCTGGCCGACATGGCCAACGGCGAGGTCGGCATGTACATCGACGGCGGCTGGGCGCTGACCTCCATGGAGGAGCAGGCCGAGGACCCGTCGGTGCTGGAGAGCATCGAGGCCGCGCCCATCCCCGGAGCCGACGGCACCGCGCCCGCCTTCGCCGGCGGCTCGGCGCTGACGCTGTTCTCCACCACCGAGCACCCCGACGCGGCCTGGGACCTGCTCACGGTCATGGGCGACAAGAAGGGCGGACAGGGCTACGCCGACGCGGCGGGCTACTTCCCGGCCTACCCCGCGATGCTCGACGACGAGGCCTACCAGTCCGACCCCGTCACCGCGGCCGCCGCCGAGCAGATGAAGAACACCCAGTTCTTCCCGACGACGCCGAACTGGAACTCCGCCGACCAGGACGGCAAGATCCTGCCCGGCGCCGTGCTGGACATCGTCAAGGGCAAGGACCCCGACACCGTCCTGGAACAGGCGAACAAGGAGCTGACCGAGACGCTGAACAAGCCGGTCGCCTGAGTCCCCAGCCCTCGCGGTGATCGCCGGGGCGGCGGTGCCCTCTCCTCCCGCCGCCCCGGACCCGACCTGATTGCGAAGTCCCCATGGCACAGACCGCCGAAGCGGTGCGGGAGCAGACCCCGCCGGAGCCGCCGCCCGCCGGGCCCGGCGGCCCCGGTCCGGGGCGCCGCCGCCGCTTGGTCCCCACGCCCTACCTGCTGATCGCCCCCGCACTCGTCATCCTGGCGCTGGTGCTGGTGTGGCCGGTGGTGCAGATGGTGTGGAACTCCCTGCACTCCTATACGATCCGCCACCTGCTGCCCAACGCGCCCGCGCCGGAGTGGAACGACTTCGCGCACTACCGCCGGCTGCTCAGCGACCCCGAGTTCTGGACCATCCTGCGCAACACCGTGGTCGTGTGCGTGCTGATGGTGGGCGTGACCATGGTGCTGGGCACCCTGGTGGGCATCCTGCTGCACCGGCTGCCGCGCTGGTTCTCGGTGGCGGTCTCCGTGGGGATGATGCTGGCCTGGGCCACCCCCGCGATCAGCGCCTCGCTGGTCTTCCGCTGGCTGTTCCTGCCCGAGCGGGGCCTGGTCAACGTGGCGCTGGACCGGCTGCCGGACTGGCTCGTGGGCGGCGGCTGGCTGAACTACAACTGGTTCCTGGAGCCGGTGTCGCTGTTCAGCGTGCTGATCACGGTGATCGTCTGGCAGTCGTTCCCGTTCATCGCCGTCTCGGTGCTGGCCGGCCTGAAGAGCATCCCGCACGAGCTCTACGAGGCCGCCCGGGTCGACGGCGCCGGCGGCTGGCGCTCGTTCTGGAACGTCACCTTCCCGATGCTGCGCCCGCTGTTCGCGCTGCTGCTGGTGCTGCAGATCATCTGGGACCTGCGGGTGTTCACCCAGCTCTACATCCTGGCCAACAGCTTCCAGAACAAGTCGGTCTACCTGCTCTCGTACTACATCTACCAGCAGGGGTTCTCGGCCAGCCCGGCCAACTACGGCATGGGCTCGGCGATCGCGGTGGTGATGACCGTGATGATCCTGGCCGTCACCGCCTACTACCTGCGCATCATGATCCGCCAGGGGGAGACCCGATGACCGCGACAACCGGGGCGCGCCCAGCGCCCGCCGCCCCGCGCCGCCGGCGCCGCGCCCCCGCCGGGGTGCTGGTGCGCAGGGCCGGCCTGTACGCCGCCGGCGCCGCCGTGTTCCTGTTCTCGGTGTTCCCCGTCTACTGGATGGTGGCCACCGCGTTCAAGCCGGTCGGCGAGATCTTCTCCAAGAACACCCGGCTGTTCCCGGAAACGCTGACGCTGGAGCACTTCGACCGGGTGATCAACGGCCAGCTCATCCCCGGCGTGCGCTTCTGGGAGTTCCTCGCCAACAGCCTGATGGTGACGCTGGGCTCGGTCGCGGCGGGCGCCGTGCTGTCGCTGCTGGCGGCGGTCGCGGTGGCCCGGTTCCGCTTCCGGATGCGCGGGGCCTTCATCATCCTGCTGATGGTCATCCAGATGGTGCCCGCCGAGGCGCTGATCATCTCGATCTTCATCAATTTCCGGCGCTTCCAGGACGCGACCGGCCTGCAGATGCTGGGCAACCTGTCGGGCATCCTCGTGGTCTACACGGCGGTGTCGCTGCCCATCACGATCATGATGCTGCGCGGCTTCGTGGCGGCGGTGCCCAAGGAGCTGGAGGAGGCCGCCGCCATCGACGGCGCCGGACCCTGGACGGTGTTCTGGCGGATCCTCATGCCGCTGGTCGCCCCCGGCCTGGTGGCCGCCAGCATCTTCGCCTTCATCACGGCCTGGAACGAGTTCATCGTCGCGCTGACCTTCCTGGGCCGCAGCACGGAGGAGTACACGCTACCGCTGTCGCTGTCCTACTACTTCGGCCGGTTCGGCACGGAGTGGGGCTCGATCATGGCCGCCTCCACGCTGCTGACCCTGCCCGTGATGGCGTTCTTCCTGTTCGTCCAGCGCCGCATGGTGTCGGGCCTGACCATGGGCGCGGTCAAGGGCTGAGGGCCCTCCACCCACCCGCCCGCCCCGTCCCGTCCCGGGCCGGTGCCGCACCCGCCCGGGCGCGGCACCGGCCGCCGCCGCGCGCCCGCACCGCCGCCCTTTCCTCGTGAACGGAGTCCCCATGCCCGCTGATCCGCGCCTGGACCGCCTCGCCAACGCCACCCTGCTGGTGCCGTTCGAGTCCTACGACGCCCCGACGTGGGTACTCGACGGGCTCGCGGGCGGCATGGCCGGCGTCTGCCTGTTCCACAACAACATCGCCGACACCGAGCAGGTGGCGCGGTTGAACGCGCAGCTGGGCGAGGCCGCCGAAGCGCCGCTGATCTCGCTGGACGAGGAGGGCGGCGACGTGACCCGGATCGGTCAGAGGCGGGGCAGCGGCTACCCCGGCAACGCCGCGCTCGGCGCGGTCGACGACGCCGACCTGACGCGGGCGGTGCACCGCTCGCTGGGGGCGCAGCTGCGCCGGCTGGGCTTCACCATGGACCTGGCGCCCTCGGCCGACGTCAACACGGAGGCGGAGAACCCGGGCATCGGCACGCGCTCCTTCGGCGCCGACGCCGCGCTGGTCTCCCGCCACACCGCGGCCGCGGTGTCCGGACTGCAGGAGGGCGGCGTGGCGGCCTGCGCCAAGCACTTCCCCGGCCACGGCGCCACCCGCCAGGACTCCCACCTGGAGCTGCCGGTCGTGGGCGCCGACCGCGAGCTGCTGTTCGAGCGGGAGCTGAAGCCCTTCCAGGCGGCCATCGAGGCGGGCGTGCGCAGTATCCTCACCGCCCACATCCGCCTGCCCGAGCTGGGGCTGAGCGGCCCGGCGACGCTGGCGCCCAGCGTCGTGAGCGGGCTGCTGCGCACCGAGCTCGGGTTCGACGGCGCGATCGTCACCGACGCGATCGAGATGGAGGGGGTCAGCGCCCGCATCGGCATCCCCGAAGCGGCGGTGCAAGCGCTGATCGCCGGATGCGACCTGCTGTGCCTGGGCCGGTTCGTCTACGCCGACGGAGTGGCCGCCGTCCGCAGAGCCATCACCGAGGCGGTCGCCGAGGGGCGCCTGAGCGCGGAGCGCCTGGAGGAGGCGGCCTGGCGCACGTCGCAGTTGCGGGCCTGGACGGCCGACCGGCCGACGGCCGAGGTGGCCGAGCACATCGGGCTGGACTCGGCGCGGCGGGCGGTGCGGGTCGAGGGCGAGCTGGGCTCGCTGCGCGACCCGGTGGTGGTCGAGATCGACGCGCCGCCGGGCATCGCGGTGGGCGAGGTCCCGTGGGGGCTGTCACCGTGGTTTCCCGGGACCCGGCGGCTGGACGCCGCCGCGGCGGACGCGGCCGAGGTGCTGGAGGCGGCCCGCTCCCGTGACCTGGTGGTGGTCGTGCGCGACGCGCACCGCTATCCCGACACACGGGAGTTCGTCGACGAGCTGTGCCGGCTGCGCCCGGAGCTGGTGGTGGTCGAGATGGGCCTGCCGGCGTGGCGCCCGCGGTGCCGGGCGCACATCAGCACCTACGGCGCGGCGCGGGTCAACGGCCAGAGCGCGGCCGAACTTCTGGGGGCGCCCGCGGGCGCGTCGGTAGGGTGAGAAGGGCGGGGGCGCTCGGCGCCGCCCGCCGGCCGGGCGCCGCCGAGCGCGCTTCGCCGCAGACTCGCGCCTAGGAGAACCACTGATGCAGCTCACCGCCGCTTCCCCGCCACTCCGCGGCCCCGCTGGCGCGCCGAACCCCGCTCCCGCGGCATAATCGCAGCATGCGCCTTTCTGCCCGGGTCGACTACGCATTGCGTGCCGCGGCCGAGCTCGCCGCCGCCAGTGGCGGCCCGGTGACGGCCGAACAGCTGGCGCGTGCCCAGGCCATCCCCGGAAAGTTCTTGGAGAACATCCTGACCCAGCTGCGCCGTGCAGGGCTCGTGCGCAGCCAGCGGGGCCCGGTCGGCGGCTACTGGCTGGCCCGGTCCCCCGCCGACATCTCGCTGGCCGACGTGATCCGCGCGGTCGACGGCCCTCTGGCCAACGTCCGCGGCGAGCGCCCCGAGCACGTCGACTACGACGGTGCGGCGCGCAGCCTCCAGCAGGTGTGGATCGCGCTGCGGGCCAGCGAGCGCTCGATCCTGGAGAGCGTGACGCTGGAGGACGTCTCGACCGGCAGGCTGCCGCCGACGGTGCGCACCCTGTCGGAGGACCCCGACGCCTGGGCCAGCTGAGCGCCCGGGCCTTGAAACGACGGCGCCGGGCCCCGCGTGCGCGCAGGGCCCGGCGCCGCTTCCTCGCCGCAGCGTCAGCGCATGGCCTCGAACATCCAGTGCTGCTGTTCGAGCTCCTCGGACGCGGCGATGAGCTGGTCCTGGCTGACCGGGTCGGCCTCGGCGGTGGCGTCGACGCGCTCGCGGAACCGCGCCACGAGGCCGTTGAGGACGTCGGTGATCAGCGCGATCACCTTGTCGTCCTGCAGATAGCCCGGATCGGCCTGGGGAACCTTGGAGTCGCCGGCGACCTTGGAGGACCGGCCGTCGGGATTGACGCCGATCGCGACGGCGCGCTCGGCCAGCACGTCGGTGTGCTTGCGCGCCACGTCGACGAGCTCGTCGAGCTGGAGGTGGACCGAGCGGAAGGAGCGGCCGGTCACGTTCCAGTGGCACTGCTTGGCCGTCAGCGAGAGGTCGATGAGGTCCACGACCGCGGTCTGCAGCGCCTCGCCGGTGGTCTTGCGGGCGCCGTCGTCCAGCGGTCCGTGAATCTTGGTCATGGCGATCATCCCCCGAAGTGGCGTTCGTTGCCTCCACGGACGCTGCTGCCCTGGGCGCAGGGAGCGGAAACCCGGGTGGGGCCACCGGCGGCGGATACGCGGAAGGCGCCGACCGCGGGTTCGCGGTCGGCGCCTTCGCCGTCTGCTCGCCGTGGGGCCACGGCTGCGGGTTCGGGGTCAGGCGGGCTCAGACGCCCACCATGTCGACGACATCGGGAACACGGTCGGGCACCGAGTCGATGCCGAGGTGGTCGTGGGAGGGGACGGAGTCGGCCGGGACCGATCCGCTGAGGAGCGCGGCCTCCTGCAGCTCGGCGAGAGCGAGCTGGTCGGCGACCTCGCGCAGCACCTGGGAGAGCGGCACGCCCAGGGCCCCGCAGATCGAGGAGAGCAGTTCGGAGGAGGCCTCCTTCTGCCCGCGCTCGACTTCGGAGAGATACCCCAATGACACTCGAGCATCGGCCGACACCTCGCGGAGGGTGCGGCTCTGTCGCTGCCTTAGCCGCCGTAGCACGTCACCAGTCAGGTGACGAAGCAGGACCATCATTCGCGCTCCCTCCCACCGGTAGCGACCTTCATGGAGAACACCGTACCTGCCTCTGGCCCGATCGTCGCACCTCACGGCTTCCTGTTCGCTGCAGGGATAACACGATCTTGGTGACGGTTTGTTCCCTGGAACGGCGCCTTGGAACTGCATGGAGGCCGTTATCTGCCCGTGATGGCCGCCACTTCGGCGCCCAGCAGAAGAAGTGCCTGTTCAGTGGTCCCGGTGCGCACGGCGGCGCGGTCGCCGGTGAGGGAGAACTCGCTCACACGGCAGTGGCCGCCCGGGCCGCAGACGGCGGCGTAGACGGTTCCGGGGGCATGGCCGTCCTGGGGGTCGGGCCCGGCCACACCGGTGACGGCGAGGCCGAAGTCGGCCGAGAGCCGGTCGCGTGCCCCCTCGGCCATGGCGCGCGCGACGCCGGGGTCGACGGCGCCCCGGTCGCGCAGCAGGTCGCGGGGGACCCCGAGCATGCCGGCCTTGAGGTCGGTCGCATAGGCCACAACCCCTCCCCGGTAGACCGCCGAGGCGCCGGCGACGCCGGTCAGCGCCGCCCCGATCAGCCCGCCGGTCAGCGACCCCACCGTGGCCAGGGTCGCGCCGGCCGCCTCAAGCGCGCGCAGCGCCGCCGCGGCGGGCTCGGCACCCGGCAGCGCGGGGCGCGGCGCGGGGCCGCCGGCGCTCATCCGCCGGCCGCGCCGGAGGAGCGGCCGCGCAGCCGCACCGCCTGGACGACGTAGTCGCCGCCGGTCCACAGGGTCACCGCCAGGGCGGCGCCCATGGCCACGTGCGCGAGGAAGGCCAGCGGCTCGGGCAGCGGGAACAGGTAGATCGAGATCGCGACGACCTGCAGCACGGTCTTGAGCTTGCCGCCGCGGCTGGCCGGGATCACCCCGTAGCGGATGACGGCGAAGCGCAGCAGGGTGATGCCGAGCTCGCGCACCAGGATGGCCGCGGTGACCCACCACCACAGTTCGCCGAGCATGGACAGCACGATCAGCGCGGCGCCGGTCAGCGCCTTGTCGGCGATGGGGTCGGCGACCTTGCCGAAGTCGGTGACCAGGTTGCGCCGCCGGGCGAGCTCGCCGTCGACGCGGTCGGTCACGGCGGCCACGACGAACACCGCGAAGGCGGCGAACCGCCAGGCGGGGTGGTCCAGGAACATGAAGGCGACGAACACCGGGACCATCACCAGCCGGCTGGCGGTGAGGATGTTGGCGATGTTCCACAGCGGCACGTGGCCGGGTGCGGATTCGTGGGTGCTCATCGCGGTGCCGACCCCTGCGTGGCGGAGGCCTCGGCGACCAGGTCGGCGCCCATGGCCTCGGTGACGGTGGCGGTGACGACGTCGCCCGGCGACAGGCCGACCGCGTGCACGACGGTGCTGCCGTCGACCTCGGGGGCCTGGTGGGCGGCGCGGCCCTCGTAGACGCCGTCGTCCAGCTCGGCTTCGACGAGGACCTCGACGGTGGAGCCCACACGCTCCTCGGACCGTTGCGCCATGAGTTCCTCCGCTAGCCGGTTGAGCCGGTCGACCCGCTCGGCGACGTCCTCGTCGGGGAGCTTGCCGTCGAGTCCGGCGGCCTCGGTGCCGTCCTCGTCGGAGTAGCCGAAGACGCCGACGGCGTCCATCCGCGCCTCCTGCAGGAAGGCGGTGAGCTCGGCGAGGTCGTCCTCGGTCTCGCCGGGGAACCCGACGATGAAGTTGGAGCGCACCCCGGCCTCGGGCGCGCGTTCGCGTACGGTGGCCAGCAGCTCCAGGAACCGCTCGCGCGAGCCGAAGCGGCGCATCCGGCGCAGCAGCGGCCCGCTCGCGTGCTGGAAGGACAGGTCGAAGTAGGGGACCACGCCGGGGGTCGAGGTCAGCACCTCGACCAGCCCGGGCCGCATCTCGGCCGGCTGGAGGTAGCTGACGCGCACCCGCTCGATGCCCTCGACTGCGGCGAGCCGGGGCAGCAGGGTCTCCAGTGCGCGCAGGTCGCCCAGGTCCTTGCCGTAGGAGGTGGAGTTCTCGCTGACCAGGAACAGCTCGCGGACGCCCTGCCCGGCCAGCCATTCGGCCTCGCGCACGACGTCGTCGGGCCGGCGGGAGATGTAGGCGCCGCGGAAGGCGGGGATCGCGCAGAAGGTGCAGCGGCGGTCGCAGCCCGAGGCGATCTTGAGGTTGGCGACCGGTCCCCCGGTCAGCCGGCGGCGGGGAATGCGCGGGCCCGAGGCCGGCGCCACCCCCTCGGGCAGCGGCTCGGCCGGGTCGAAGGGGGCGTGGCCGGGCACGTGCGCCTGGCGGCCCTCGGGCCGCTCGACCGGGGAGATCGGCAGCAGGGTGCGGCGGTCGCGGGGCTCGTGGGGCGTGAGGCTGCGGCCGGCGAGGACGTCGTCGAGGCGCTCGGAGATGTCGGCGTAGTCGTCGAAGCCGATGACCTGCGCCTCGGGCAGCTCCGCGGCGAGCTCGGAGCCGTAGCGCTCGGCCATGCACCCGGCGGCGACGACCTTGGCGCCGTCCTCGGCCGAGGAGAGCAGGGCGTCGATGGAGTCCTGCTTGGCCGCGTCGATGAACCCGCAGGTGTTCACGACGACGACGTCGGCCTTCTCACCGCCGTCGGATCCGACGAGGTCCCAGCCCTGGGATTCGAGTCGTCCGGCGAGCTCTTCGGAGTCGACCTCGTTCCGGGCGCAGCCGAGGGTGACGAGCGAGACTTTGCGGCGCGATGACATGGCTTCCAACATTAGGGGAGCGGATCGTGGGCGGCGGGACTCCCCGCCTCTACCAGGGTAGGTCCTCCCGGCCGGTGTTCGCCCGCCGGGAGGACCCCTCCCCGCACCGTCCGTCCGCCGCGCCGCCGCGCGCACGGGCGTGTCCGGTGGGTCGCTGTCCCACTGCGCGGCGCCCCGGCACTACCGGCACAAACTCCCGCCGCGTTCTTCCAAGCCGGCGGAGACCCCCGCCTCCCTCCCCGGCCGTGCGAGCGCGGCACCGGTCCCCATCGCAGCGCCCGCGCCCGAACAACGGCCCTTCGCGCCCCGGGCGCGGCGCACCCGAGTGCACGGCGCGCAACGAGCGGACCCGTCGAAAACGCCTTAGTGCAGGTCGGTGGCCGAGAAGGTGAAGCGGCCGATCCGGGCGGAGGAGTCGGGCCTGCCGATGTGCTCGTCGTTGACGGTGATGCGCACCGCCGAGGCCTTGCCCACGTGCAGCCGCAGTTCGTCGGGGTCGGTCCAGCCGCGCACGTCGTCCTTGTCCAGGACCCCGGTGTAGAGGTTGTCGCCCTGGGCGTCGGTGACGCGCAGCCACACCCGATCGAGAGCGCTGACGGTGAGGCGGACCTCCTCGGCCTTGCGCTCGCTGGTGGTCACACTGCTCATGCCGGTGCCGTAGCCGGCCGAGCGGTCACCGCCGCCCCCGGCCTCGCGGGTGCCCCGGGGACTCTGGCCGCCCCGGGACTGCAGGCCTTCCCGCGCCTGCCGGGAATTCCGGGGCTCCTGGGCGTCCTGCAGCCGCTGGGCCTCCGGGGGCCGCTGGGGCTGCCGGGACTGCTGCTGCGGTGAGGGCTCGGGTGCCGGGACGGCGTCGGCCGGGCGCTCCTCGCGCTGGACGAGGCCGCCGGCCGTCTGCCCGGAACCGCCGTCCGGCCAGGCGCCCAGGGCGGCGCCCACCGCCGCTCCGGCGATCGCGACGACCACCACCAGCGGCCAGGAGCGGCGCGCCGCGGCGAGGGTCGCCGACAGCAGTGACGGCCTGCGCTTGCGGCGCGGCTCGGGGACGGCGCCCTCGGCCGCGGCAGCGGTTTCCGCCCCTTCGGCATCGGCGCCATTGCCGCGCCCCTGCTCCGCGCCGCCGGACCCGCTGTGGCGGCCCCGGGGCACGGCTCCTGCTCCTGCGCCCGCCGCGCCGGCGGCGGCACTCCTACCGCCGCGCCGCCTGCGGCCCAACCGGCGCGATCCCTCACCGGTGCGTTCGCCGGACCCGCCGCTGCCGCCGCCCCGAGGCGCCGCTGAGGCGCCCCCCTGAGGAGCGCCGGAGGCGCTGTGGGCGGTCCGCGGGGCCGGCACGGTCGGCAGCGGCTCCGAGTCCTCCGAGCGGGCGGTGCCGGCCCGCTGAGCGCCGCTGTCGGCGCCCTCCCGTGTCCGCTCGGGCGCGTCGGCGCCGCGGTCGTCCGCGGAGTCGTCGCCGCGGCCGGTCACCGGCCTGTCGGTGAACGCCGGGACGGTCCGCTCCTTGGCGTGCTCGCGGTCGTAGAGCTCGATCAGCTCCGCCGGGTCGATCCCCAGTTCGCGGCACAGGGCCCGGATGTGGCCGCGGGCGTAGAAGTCGCCGCCGCAGGCGCGGAAGTCGTCGTCTTCGATTCCGGTGAGCACCGGCCTCCGGATGCAGGTGCGGGTGCTCAGTTCGGCGAGGCTGTAGCCGGCGCTCTCGCGAGCCGCGGCGATGGTCCGGCCGATCGTGCTCATCTCCGCCCCTTCCCAGGGTGGGGGTACGGTCGCGGTGCCCGCACGACGGCGGCGCGCGACCCTCGGCCCCGCTCCGGTGCGCGGTCGCATGCGACTGCGCAACACCGCAGAGTAGGTCTTTCACCACTCTGCGTACCTTCTGCCGGAAAGGCACCCTGACACACCCCATGAAGCGGTTAAAACTAGGTCAATGCACCCGGGACGGGCGGCGGCGCGGGTGGAGTCGGGTCAGCCGGTTCCGCCGTCGCCGCGGACGACGGCCAGCACGCCCGGCAGGTCGTCCGGCGTGACCAGGACGTCCCGCGCCTTGGAGCCCTCGCTCGGGCCGACCACGTCGCGGCTCTCCATCAGGTCCATCAGGCGCCCGGCCTTGGCGAAGCCGACTCGCAGCTTGCGCTGGAGCATCGAGGTGGAGCCGAACTGGGTGGTGACCACCAGCTCGATGGCCTGCAGCAGCAGGTCGAGGTCGTCGCCGACCTCCTCGTCGATCTCCTTCT
Organism: Streptomonospora arabica; assembly: GCF_039531585.1. Lineage (NCBI taxonomy): Bacteria > Bacillati > Actinomycetota > Actinomycetes > Streptosporangiales > Nocardiopsidaceae > Streptomonospora > Streptomonospora arabica. The sequence goes on from NZ_BAAAQI010000001.1 coordinate 673,715, forward strand.
TCTTGGCCTCGGCGGCGCCCACGTCGTCGCGGTAGCTGGGCTCGGCCTGCTTCTTGCAGTGCTCGACGACCGCCCGGATCTCCTTCTCGGTGACCCAGGCGTTCTGCAGCCGGATGGGCTTGCCCGCACCCATGGGCAGAAACAGCGCGTCGCCCTTGCCGACGAGCTTCTCGGCGCCCGGCTGGTCCAGGATGACGCGGCTGTCGGAGAGGCTGGAGGTGGCGAAGGCCAGCCGGGACGGCACGTTGGCCTTGATCAGCCCGGTGACGACGTCGACGCTGGGGCGCTGGGTGGCGAGCACCAGGTGGATGCCCGCCGCGCGGGCGAGCTGGGTGATGCGCACGATCGCGTCCTCGACGTCGCGGGGGGCGACCATCATCAGGTCGGCCAGCTCGTCGACGATCACCACCAGGTAGGGGTAGGGCTCGTACTCGCGCTCGCTGCCGGGCGGCGCGGTGAGCTCGCCGGCGGAGACCGCGGCGTTGAAGTCGTCGATGTGGCGGTAGCCCGAGGCCGCGAGGTCGTCGTAGCGGCGGTCCATCTCGCCCACGACCCACTGCAGCGCGTCGGCCGCCTTCTTCGGGCTGGTGATGATCGGGGTGATCAGGTGCGGGATGCCCTCGTACATGGTCAGCTCGACCCGCTTGGGGTCGACCAGGATCAGCCGGACCTCGTCGGGGGTGGCCCGCATCATGATCGAGGTGATCAGCCCGTTGATGCAGGTGGACTTGCCGGCGCCGGTGGCTCCGGCGACCAGCACGTGCGGCATCTTCGCGAGGTTGGCCACCACGGTGGCGCCCTCGATGTCCTTGCCCAGGCCCACCAGCATCGGGTGCTCGTCGGATGTGGCCGGGGTCGAGCGCAGGATGTCGCCGAGGCTGACGATGTCCTTGTCGGAGTTGGGGATCTCCACGCCGATGGCCGACTTGCCGGGGATCGGCGACTGGATGCGCACGTCGGCGCTCTTGACGGCCAGGGAGATGTTCTTGGTCAGCGCGGTGACCTTCTCGACCTTCACGGCCGGGCCGAGCTCGATCTCGTAGCGGGTCACGGTGGGCCCGCGGGTGAAGCCGGTGATCTCGGCGTCGATGTTGAACTGCTCCATCACGCCGTTGAGCGCCTCGACCACCGTGTCGTTGGCCTTGGTGCGCGGCTTGGGCGGCGTGCCGGGCTTGAGCGTGGGCGGCGGCGGCAGCTCGTAGTCGCCGTCGACGACGCGCGGCGGGATGGACAGCTGCTCGGCGGCTTCGGGCGGCGGCGTGTGGTCGGGCACCGCGGCCTGCGCCTTCTTGTCCGTCGCGGACACGACAGGCGTGTCGTAGGGGCGCTCGTTGGCGCCGGCCACGCCCGCGCCGCCGTCCTCCGCCGTCTTGGCGACCGCCTCGTCCGCGCGCGGCCTGCGCTTGCGCTTGGGCCGTTCGGGCGCGGCCTCCGCCTCGGAGGGGGTGTCGAGGATGGCCATTCCGGCGTCGGGACCCCCCTCGCGCTCCATGAGTCCGCCGAAGAGGGCCCGCATGCGCTCGGGGATGCGGTGGACGGGGGTGGCGGTGACCACCAGCAGGCCGAAGAGCAGCAGCAGCCCGAGCAGAACCCCGGTCACCCAAGGGGTGATGAGCAGGCTGAGGGGACCGGAGGCGGCGAAGCCGATGATGCCGCCGGCGCGGCGCACCGCCTCGGGCCCGTCGGCGGGCCAGGGGATGCCGTGGCCGATGTGGATCAGCCCCAGCAGGCCCACCAGGAGTGCGGTGGAGCCGATGAACAGCCGGCCCACGTCGGTCTCGCCGGTGCCGGGGGTGCGCATCAGCCGCCAGGCGAAGGGCAGGAACAGCAGCGGCAGCACCGGCGAGAAGGTGCCGAAGGCGCCGACGACGACGGTACGGGTGGCCTCCGGCAGCGGACCCCGGGTGTCCCACCACACAGCGGCGGCGATGAGCAGGCCGAGCGCCAGCAGCACCAGGCCGAGCCCGTCGCGGCGGAGGTCGGGGTCGAGGTCGCGGGCGCTGCGCCCGGCGGCGCGTGCGAGTCCGCCGACGGTGTGCGCCATCAGCCGCCACACGAGCAGCAGGGCGCGGCCCGTCCACACGAACAGCAGCGCTACGGGGCCTTCGGCGGCGGCGGGCCTGCGCTTGGCCGCGGATGCGCGGGTGCGCTGCGCGGAGGCCCCCGGGGTCTTGCGCGCCGGCGCCTGCTTCCGCTTCTGTCCGGAGCCGCCGGTCGCGCCGCCCCGGGACGCTCCGCCGCCGGATCCTTGGGGGGTCTTGGGCGCACGGGTGGCCATGGTCGGCAGCCTACAGCGCGCCCGGCCCGCTCGTCGGCACCGCCCGCCCGGCGTGTCGCCCGGGCGGGCGCCTCTGACCAGCGGACCGGGCGGCGCCCGTGGGTTGCCTGCGGGTCAGATCTCCACGATCACCGGGACGATCATCGGCCGGCGGCGGTAGGTCTCGTTGACCCAGCGGCCGATCCCCCGCCGCACGAGCTGGCGCAGCTGGTGGGGGTCGGTTATGCCGTCGGAGGCGGCCTTCTCCAGCGAGTCCTGCACCTTGGGGATGACCTCGTCGTAGGCCTCGACGCCGATGCCCGCCCCGCGGGTGTGGATCTCGGGCTCGCCGACGATCTTGCCGGAGGTGGAGTCGACGGCCACGATGACCGAGATGAACCCCTCCTCGCCGAGGATGCGCCGGTCCTTGAGCGCGGACTCGGTGACGTCGCCCACCGACGCGCCGTCGACGTAGACGTAGCCGGCCTGGACCTTGCCGGTGATGCGCGCCCGCCCCTTGTGCAGGTCGACGACCACGCCGTCCTCGGCAAGGCAGATGCGGTCCTCGTCGAGCCCGGCGAGGGCGGCCACGCGGGCGTGGGCGCGCATGTGCCGCCATTCTCCGTGCACCGGCATGAAGTTGCGCGGCCGCACCATGTTGTGCACGTACAGCAGCTCGCCGGCGGGGGCGTGGCCGGAGACGTGCACCAGCGCGTTGCCCTTGTGCACCACCTTGGCGCCCCAGCGCGTCAGGCCGTTGATGACGCGGTTGACCGAGTTCTCGTTGCCCGGGATGAGCGAGGACGCCAGCAGGACCGTGTCGCCCTGCTCGATGCGGATCTGGTGGTCGCGGTTGGCCATGCGGGTCAGCGCCGACATCGGCTCGCCCTGGGACCCGGTGGAGACCAGCACGGCCTCGTCGGGGCGCAGGTCGTCGAGCTGCTTGACGTCGACCAGCAGGTCGGCGGGCACGGTCAGGTAGCCCAGGTCGCGCGCGATGTTCATGTTGCGCACCATCGAGCGGCCGACGAAGGCGACCTTGCGGCCGTGGGCCTTGGCCGAGTCGAGCACCTGCTGGACGCGGTGCACGTGGGAGGCGAAGCAGGCGACGATGATGCGCTGGTCGGCCTGGTCGAAGACGCTGTCGATCACCGGCGAGATGTCGCGCTCGCTGGTGACGAACCCGGGTACCTCGGCGTTGGTGGAGTCGGCCATCAGCAGGTCGACGCCCTCGCTGCCCAGCCGGGCGAACCCGGCGAGGTCGGTCAGCCGCCCGTCGAGGGGCAGCTGGTCCATCTTGAAGTCGCCGGTGTGCAGCAGCGTGCCGGCCTCGGTGCGCACGGCCACCGCGAGCGCGTCCGGGATGGAGTGGTTGACCGCGAGGAACTCCAGGTCGAAGGGGCCGAAGGAGCGGCGGTCGTCCTCGGCTACCTGGACGGTCTCGGGCTTGATGCGGTGCTCGCCGAGCTTGGCCGAGAGCAGCGCCAGCGTCAGCCGCGACCCCACCAGCGGGATGTCGGGGCGCTCGCGCAGCAGGAACGGCACAGCCCCGATGTGGTCCTCGTGGCCGTGCGTGAGCACGAGGGCCTCAACGTCGTCGAGCCGGTCCCGGATGTAGTCGAAGTCGGGCAGGATGAGGTCGACTCCGGGCTGCTCCTCCTCGGGGAACAGCACGCCGCAGTCGACGATCAGCAGCTTGCCCCGGTACTCGAAGACCGCCATGTTGCGGCCGATCTCGCCCAGGCCGCCGAGTGCCACGACGCGCAGCGCGTCGGGGCTCAGCGGGGGCGGCGGGCCGAGCTCGGGGTGGGGATGACTCATGCGGATCCTTCCGTCAGCCGTTCGACCCCTACGACGCTGGCCGGCACCGCCTGGTGGGGGGCCAGACCGATCGGTCCCTTGACACCGGCCGCGGCGAGGTCTTCGCGCAGCAGGGCCTGAAGCTCGGGCGAGGCGTCGGCCAGCGGAGTGCGGACCGGCCCGCCGGGGAGGCCGAACATGTTCAGCACCGCCTTGGTGGTGATGACGCCCTGGGTCCGGAATATTCCGGTGTAGACGGGCGTGAGGCGGCGGTGGATGGCCAGGGCGCGGGCGACGTCGCCTCCCTGGTAGGCGTCGACCATGTCGTGCAGGTCGGAGCCGACGATGTGGCCCACGACGCTGACGAAGCCGGAGGCGCCCACCGACAGCAGCGGCAGGTTGAGGATGTCCGAGCCGCAGTAGAAGGCCATGTCGGTGCGCTCCATCACCCAGGAGCTGGCGCCGAGGTCGTCCTTGGCGTCCTTGTTGGCGACGATGCGCGGGTGCTCGGCGAGCCGCACGAGGGTCTCGGAGGCGATCGGTGTGCCGGTGCGCTGCGGGATGTCGTAGAGCATGACCGGCAGCTCGGTGGCGTCGGCGATCGACGTGAAGTGCCGGATCAGCCCTTCCTGCGGGGGCTTGTTGTAGTAGGGGGTGACCAGCAGCAGGCCGTGCGCACCGGCGCGCTCGGCGCTCTGGGCGAGCCTGCTGCTGTGGCGGGTGTCGTTGGTCCCGACCCCGGCCACGACGACGGCCCGGTCGCCGACGGCCTCCAGCACGGCGCGCAGCAACCGGTCCTTCTCCTCGTCACTGGTGGTCGGCGACTCTCCAGTGGTACCGCTGATGATGAGGCCGTCATTGCGCTGCTCGTCGACCAGGTAGGTGGCGAGGCGGGCGGCGCCGTCGTAGTCGACGTCGCCGTTCTCCTGCATCGGTGTGACCATTGCGGTCAACATCTGGCCGAAAGGCGCGCTCGGCGAAGTGCTGCCTGACATAGGGAAAACGTACCGCGCCGCGGCCCCACCTGCGCCCATGCGACCCCCACCGAAGTGGTTTTTTCGCCGCATTCACCCATGATCCGACCTGTTGGGAGCCGGTTCCGGCGGCGAGCGGACGGTGAGTGCCGTGCGCCGCGGCGCCGGGCGCGTCGGGGGCGGCGCGGACGCGGACCGCCCGCATGCGGGCGCTGCGGCAGGCACCGGGCGCCCTGACCGCGTCGGGGTGTGGGAGGCCGACATATGGCTTCCGCCGGCCGGCGGGCGCCGACGATCTTGACTCGGCAGTGAACTGCGTTACACACTTCGAGCGCACATCGGGCAGCCCGGTCGCGGCGGGCCCGTCGCCGCCCCCTGTCTCCCGTTTTCTCTCCCCGTTCCCCTGCCTCGCCTCCCCGGAGCGCGGCCTCCCCGACCGGGAGCCGGGCCCGCTCCCCCACCGCCCGCACCCGATGGAGGGTCGTCTTGCGCCGCATCGGCAATGCCCTCGCCGCGTTCAGCACGCGGTGGATCCCCGACGCGTTCGTCTTCGCGATCGCGCTGACGGTACTCGTCTACCTCCTGGCCCTGGGACTGACCGACCACGGGCCGCTCACCCTCATCGACGACTGGTACTCCGGCTTCTGGGGACTGCTGGAGTTCGCCATGCAGATGTCCCTGGTGCTGGTGACCGGGTACGCGCTGGCGTCCTCTCCCCCCGCCAAACGCGGCATCGCGGCACTCGCCGGGCTGCCCCGCGGCCCGCGCTCGGCCTACGTGCTCACCGCGGCGGGCGCCGCGGTGCTGGGCATGCTGCACTGGGGCCTGGGCCTGATCGCCGGTGCGCTGCTGGCCGTGGAGGTGGCGCGCTCCTGCAAGGCACGCGGCATCAAGGTGCACTTCCCCCTACTGGCCGCCGGCGGCTACGTAGGCCTGATGGTCTGGCACAGCGGCCTTTCCGGGTCGGCCCCCCTGCTGGTCAACACCGAGGGACACTTCCTGGAGTCCGAGATCGGCGTGCTGCCGCTGAGCGAGACGCTGTTCCAGCCGTTCAACCTCGTCTTCCTCGCGGTGATGCTCATCGGCGCCCCGCTGCTCATCCTGAGCATGCACCCGCGCACCGAGGACGCCGAGGAGATCGCCGAGCAGCCGGCGGGCGCCGCCGCGGAGGCCGCCGGCAGCGCGTCCGCGGACCGGCCGCAGACGGGCGCCCGGCGCCGCCGCGACCGCAAGAAGCAGTTGGGCCGCAAGAACGGGACCGGCGGGCCCGCGGACTCCGGCGACCGGTCCCTCTCGCCCGCCGAGCGGCTGATGCACAGCCGCGTCCCGGTGCTGGTCGTCGTGGCCGCGGGGGCGGTCTACCTGGTCCCCGAACTGGTGCGCGGCGGGATCGTGGGCATGGACCTCAACCTGCTCAACTTCACGTTCTTGATGCTGGGCCTGGCCCTGCACGGCACGCTCGCCGGCTACGCCTCAGCGGCGTCCGAGGGCGCCCGCAACGCGTCCTCGGTGATCATCCAGTTCCCCTTCTACGCCGGGATCATGGGCATCATGGAGCACTCGGGGCTGCTGGAGACGATCGCCGAGTGGTTCGTGTCCTTCTCGACGCCGCTCACCTACCCCTTCTGGGCGATGATGAGCGCCTGCCTGGTCAACCTGGCGGTTCCCTCCGGCGGCGGGCAGTGGGCCGTGCAGGGGCCGATCGTCACCGACGCCGCCGCATCGCTGGGTTTGGAGCCGGGGGTGGGCGTGATGGCGGTGGCGATGGGCGACCAGCTCACCAACGGGATCCAGCCGTTCTGGGCGCTGCCGCTGCTGGCCCTGACCCGCCTGCGGGCCGGCAGGGTGCTGGGCTACAGCGCGGTGGTGATGGTCTTCGGCATCGTCGCGGCCTCGCTGTGCATCACCTTCCTGCGGTGAGGGCGCGGACACGCGCGGGCGGCGGCACGGGACCGTGGTCCGGTGCCGCCGCCCGCGGGCCGCTTCAGTCCTCGTCGGAGTCTTTGCCGGGAAGCAGGAGGCTCAGCACCCAGCTGACGACGGAGATGACGATGGCGCCCCAGAAGGCCGGCCAGAACCCGTCGATGGTGAACGCCAGGCCGAGCATCCCGGCCAGCCACCCGGTGAGGAGCAGCAGCAGAGCGTTGACGACCAGCGAGATCAGTCCGAGGGTGAGGATGTAGAAGGCGCAGCCGACCGTCTTGACGATCGGCTTGATCACCGCGTTGACCACGCCGAAGAGAGCGCCGAGGGCGATGTAGGCGATGACCGCCTCGCTCGTCGACGTCGTGCCGACGTTGAGGCCGTCGATCAGGAACACCGCGGCGCCGAGGGCGACGGCGTTGATGAGGACTCTGATGATGATGCTCACCCGCACGATGCTGCCATGCTCCCGGCGCCGGGGGAACGCGGCGACCGGGTATTGCGGGGTTTCCCAGGGGTGCCCCGAGAGGCGGTCGGGGGCCGAAGCGGCGCCGCGGTTTTGCCGGGCGCGGCGCGCACTGAAAGCATGCCTGGCGCGGAGCTCGCCGGGACGGGCGGGCCCGCCCGTGGATTCGAGGACGGGATCGAGGACCTAGCGGTGTCGACGGAGCGCTTTGTCAGGCCGGCCCGGGAGGCCGACATCGGCACCGTGGTCGAGGTGCAGGTCGCCGCCTGGCGGTCGATGTACGGCCCGCTGCTGCCCGAGCCGGTGCTGGCGGAGATCGGCAGCGAGGAGGCCGCGGCCCGGTTCCGCGAGCAGTGGCACGGCGCGCTGACCGCGCCGCCGACCTCCCGGCACCGCCTGCTGGTGGCCACCGACCACCGCGCGGTGGTGGGGTTCGCCGCGCTGGGTCCCGCGGAGGACCCCGACTGCTGGCCCGGCACCGACGCCGAGGTCTACGCGCTGCACGTGCACCCCGACCACGTGCGCGAGGGCCACGGCAGCCGGCTGCTGAACGCCGCCGTGGACCACCTGGTCGACGACGGCTTCCACACCGCCCTGCTGTGGGTGCTGGAGTCCGCCAACCCGCTGCGGTCCTTCGCCGAGGCGGCCGGGTGGCGGCCCGACGGCGCCACGCGCGAGCTCGACCCGGGCGCGCCGCTGCCGATGGTGCGCCTGCACGCCGCCGTCAGCGGCTGAGCGCGCGCCGGCGCCTCGTCCCCTCCCCGCGCGGGCGGGCGGCGCGGCGGCGCTAACGTGGAATCCCGGCCCCGGGCGCACCGCTCGGGGCGGCCGGCACAAGTGAGGAAGGGTCGACGCGTGGCCACGGTCAGCCAGTGGGTGGCGGGGGCGCGTCCCCGCACGTTGCCGAACTCGATCGTCCCGGTGGCGGTGGGCACGGGGGTCGCGGTGGGCGCCGGCGGCGCCGTGTGGTGGAAGGCGCTGCTGGCGGCGGGGGTGGCGCTGGCGCTGCAGGTGGGCGTGAACTACGCCAACGACTACAGCGACGGCGTGCGCGGCACCGACACCGAGGAGCGGGTGGGACCGACCCGGCTGACGGCCGCCCGGCTGGCGGCGCCGCGGCGGGTGCTCTCGGCCGCCTGGGCCTGCTTCGCGTCGGCGGCGGCGCTGGGCCTGGTGCTGGCGGCGACCACGGCGTGGTGGCTGGTGCTGGTGGGCGCGGTCTCCATCGTGGCGGCGTGGTTCTACACCGGCGGGCGGCGCCCCTACGGCTACCGCGCGCTGGGCGAGGTGTCGGTGTTCGTGTTCTTCGGCCTGGTGGCCGTGGTGGGCACGGTGTTCGTCCAGGTGGAGGGGGTCCCCTGGCAAGGATGGGTGGCGGCCGTCCCGGTGGGGCTGCTCTCCTGCTCGGTCCTGGTGATCAACAATCTGCGCGACCTCGGCACCGATTCCCTGACCGGCAAGAACACGCTTGCGGTGCGGTTGGGCGAGGCCGGCACGCGCCGGCTGTACGCAGGGTGCGTGGGGGGCGCCTTCGTCTGCGCCCTGGCGACCGCGGCGGCGAGCTGGTGGGTGGCGCTGGTGCTGCTGGCCGCGCCGGCCGCCGTGCCGCCGGTGCGCCGGGTGCTGGGCGGGCAGACGGGCCGCGACCTGGTCGCCGGGCTGGGCGAGACCGGGCGGCTGCAGATGGTGTTCGGCGCGCTGTTCACCGCCGGGCTGGCGCTGGGCGCTCTGGGCTGATCCCGTCCGGTCCGCGCGGACGGCGGGGGCGAGCGGCGCGCCGCGCTCGGCCGCGGGCCGGCGCTGGTGCTGAGCTGCGCACCGACCCTTCCGCGCGCTCTACCGCGGCGGTGCTCCGCCGGGCGTATGGCACCGGGTGTCGCATCGCGGCTTGCGCGTGCAATAGGCGGGCCGCCCGCTGTTTGCGGCGGGGTGTGGGAGGAAATGCCTATCGCGTCGGATTTCCGCATGTTGGGCAGCGGGGCCCGGAGCAGTCGTTGACATCGAATGTGACCTGAATCACACTCGTCTCAGCGTTCCGCACCGGTCCCACCCGGTGCGGGTCCGCTGCGGCCGCGGGACGGCCAGCACGCCGCCCTCGCAGCCGGTTCCGCGTCCCAACCGGCCGCGGCGGCGTAACGGCGGAGGTCCTCATGATTTATCTGGCCGAGTTCGTCGGAACGGCGATCCTCACGCTGCTTGGCTGCGGCGTCGTCGCCGGTGTCACGCTCGCCCATTCCAAGGCCGCAGGCGGCGGCTGGATCGTCATCACCTTCGGCTGGGGCCTCGCCGTGGCCATGGCCGTCTACACCGTCGGCCAGTACAGCGGCGCCCACATCAACCCGGCCGTCACTATGGGCCTGGCCTCGATCGGCCAGATGCCCTGGAGCCAGGTGCCCGGCTACATCGCGGCGCAGATCGCGGGGGGCTGCTTCGGTTCGGTGATCGTCTACCTGGCCTACCTGCGGCACTGGCGCGAAACCCCCGACGCCGAGACCAAGCTCGGCGTGTTCAGCACCATTCCCGCGGTTCGCAGCATCGGGGCCAACTTCCTCACCGAGGTCATCGGCACGTTCATGCTGATCTTCGGAATTTTGGGGATCAACGCCAACATGAACCCGCTCGGCAACATCCAGGACGGCACGCTCGCCGACCTGTTCGGCACCGGCTTCGCCCCGCTGCTGGTGGGCTTCCTGGTGCTGGCCATCGGCCTGTCGCTGGGCGGCCCGACGGGGTACGCGATCAACCCCGCGCGCGACCTGGGCCCGCGCATCGCCCACGCGCTGCTGCCCATCCCCGGCAAGGGCGGCTCGGACTGGTCCTACGCGTGGGTGCCCATTGTGGCCCCGATCATCGGCGGTGTGCTGGCCGCCCAGACCTTCGTACTCCTGGGGTTCACGGTCTAGCGGAGCGCGGGCCTGCGGCCGGGCGCGCCGGCCCGGCCGCGCTCAGTCCAGCCCCAGCAGGGGTTCCAGGCCCACGGTCACCCGGTCGGGCAGCCCGGCGACGCGGCGCACGCCCAGCAGTACGCCCGGCATGAACGACTCGCGGTTCATCGAGTCGTGGCGGATGCGCAGCGTCTCGCCGTGGGTGCCGAAGACCACCTCCTGGTGGGCGATCATCCCGGTCATGCGGAGCGCGTGCACCCGCACCCCCTCGACGTCGGCCCCGCGGGCGCCGGGGATCTCGGAGGTGGTCGCATCGGGCATCGGCTCGGCGCCGGCCCGCGCTCGGGCGCCGGCGACCAGCTCGGCGGTGCGGTAGGCGGTGCCGCTGGGCGCGTCGGCCTTGTTCGGGTGGTGCAGCTCGACGATCTCGGTGGACTCGAAGTAGGGCGCCGCCTTGGCGGCGAAGTTCATCATCAGCACCGCGGCGATCCCGAAGTTGGGCGCGATCAGCGCGTTGGGACCGGGATTGGCGGCCAGGGTCTCGCGCACCTCGGCGATCCGGGCGTCGTCGAAGCCGCTGGTGCCCACCACGGCGTGGATGCCGTTCTCGGCGAGCCAGCGGATGTTGCCCACGACCTCGTCGGGGTGGGTGAAGTCGACGACGACGTCGGCGCCGCGTACGGCGCCGCGCTCGGCCGGGTCGTCGACCGCGGCGACCAGCTCGGTGTCGGCGGCGCCTTCGACCGCCTTGACGACTTCGGACCCCATGCGCCCGTAGGCGCCGAACACTCCTACCTTGATCACGGCCATTACCGTACCGGAGCCCGCGCGGCGCCCGGCCGGCGCCGCGCCCCGGACTCCC